>CAYPBB010000015.1:0-90887 GCA_964408855.1 uncultured Ectothiorhodospiraceae bacterium | reverse complement strand
ACACGTGTTGCACTAGATACTTGACTTGAAGCACCAATAAACCAGAGGCATTCAGTATTGTAAATGAGCGATAGATATATATGGAAGAACAACATGTTGATGAAATAACAGGGGCTACTGGCAGCACGATAGAGTATTTGATGTCACGAATCAGAGAAATCGTGAATCGTACAAGATTCCTTAATACATTATTAGAAAGGAAAGATGCATGGGACATGTTGTGCAGCTCCATGGATGTCATTGAGGATACCACTTTAGCGTTGGACGCTTACTCAAAGATAGAAAATGAAGAACCGGGAGCCCTATACCTTCTCGTTTATGGATTACTACAAGCATTAGAGACTCAACAAGACGCAATCGAATCGATGCACAAATCACTAAATATTGATTATAAACATTGCGACGAATTTACACGAATCAGACTCCTTCGGAATCGTTCAATTGCACATCCAACAAATCAAAGTCGTAACACTTCAAAATACACAACATTTAATCATATATCGAGACCAACCCTGACACTTGAAGGGTTCGATCTGCACACCTATTTTTCTGATGATTCGGAGCCTGATTTTAATACTATTAAATTGCACGAAACTGTATCAAACCAAAAAGGGCAAGTACTCAATATATTAAGCGAATTAATTCGGACACTTACTGAAAGAGAACTTGCTCACAGATCCCTTTATAGATCCAAAAAAATAATCAACTGCTTTCCATCTACTATAAATTATGATTTCCAACAGCTTCGATTAATCTGTCGCGGACAAGGTCGAATTGCTATGGGGAGCTACCATATAAGAAATATTTCCGAAGCATTCCTTTCATACAGAACAATGTTGCAGCAAAGGAATTGCAACGATTTGGAAGATGCTGATATGATATTTCACTGCATAGAACAATTAGAGCTTTATGTCAGTAGAAATCCATCTGTGGAGATTTCGGGATATACTGCTTACATTTTATGCTTCTTTCTTGAAGCAATGATCGAAGAGAATAGAGTGATCGCAAACGAAATAGACTTAGAATATCAGTCAGATATCGTTGAGTAATACTTCGACAAACACTATCTTTCTCACCAATGAAACCACTCATTTTCATCTTTCTCCTTTCCGCCCCGGTCCTGGCGCAATCAGGCAGCCTTACCGGCCGCATCACGCAGGCGGAAACCGGGAAACCGCTTTGCTATACCGACATTACGGTCGACGATACGCTACACACCTATGCCGACTACAAAGGCAGATATACGATCCGGAATCTGACGCCCGGTCGGCATATCCTCGTATTCTCATCCACAAATCTTGTCAGCAGGATCGATACGATTGTCATTCGTCCAAGCCGCACAATACGGCATCGCGTTGCACTCCGGCATAATGTCGCGCTTCAGCAACCGGATTCCACGGAGCCGCTCATCATTATACAGAAATGGAAGCTGCTTTAAATTGAGATCTCTTCCCTCCTACCTCATCAATATCAGCAACACCGATCGCATTTGGGAGCCGGCGATCATTGTGCAGAGATACGCTCCGTTGGGCAATGGCGCGCCGTGTCTGCCGATCCCGTCCCAGAATACCGCATTCTTCCCTGCGGGTTGAACGCCCTCTACCAGAGTTGCCGCGCACCCGCCACGCAGGTCGTACACGCGGATCGCGGAATGCTCCGTCTTCGGCAGGGAATAGGTAACCAATGTCGCGCCGCCGAAGGGATTCGGCGCTGCCGAAAGCCAAAGCTCCGACGGCAGCGGCGGAGATTGGATCCCCGTCGCGATGGGATCGAACGGATTCACGGCCGCACTTGCGAAGATATACCACGCCGTCGCGCCGACATGCAGCCGGTTATGATACATCCAGTCGAATCCCGTCGTCACATTGTCGCGGTTTGCGGCGACAATCCCCTTCCCGTTGTTGCGCGGCGCCTGCGCCTGCGCGCGTTCCAGCTCGCCGATGTACTTGTTGTACCGCAGGGTATCGCTCATCACTCCGAATGCCGCCGCCATCTGAGCCGTTCCTTCCCACCAGATACCGTCGCGGTCGTTGTTGAAATCGAATCCGGCGTATCCCTGTTCCTCGACTGCCATGCTTCCATACGCGTACTCAACAGCGCGTCTATTCCGCTCCGAAGGATCGGAAAGATATGACCACGTCTGAGGATCGAGCGGGATGACATCCGTATTGATCGTTGCCCCATCTTCTCGGGTTCCGGTCCAGTAGAAGCCGGCATCCTCGTACCACATTGCATCGACGAATACCTTTGCCCGCGTTGCCCACTCCGTCCACTGCTGGTCGCCGGTCGCAGCCGCGAGCTTTGTGAATGCAGCATACAGATCGATGTTATGCTCAGTCGATTTATAGGTAAGGCGCACGGGCAGCGTATCGTTCACCGTTTCGTATCCCCCGGTGAATCCCGGAATCCCGGCGCTGTCGAAGCAGTGATTGACGACGAAATGAGCCGCATCGATGACGTTATTCCTGTACCGCGTCGAACCGGTGCAACTGTCGAAGTACATCCATGCCAGTATCGCCCAGGCGACATTGCCCGTATGCGTACTGACAAACGTCGTATTCTCGAACCAGCGGGCGTTGGATTCGTCCCACCAGCCGGGGAGTCGGACGTTCGGATTCATCGGGACGCTCGGATCGCCGGACATATAGGCATTGCGGAGCCTGCCGTCGCCGAAAAAGCGGTCATGCGTTTGCGCGTATGCCAAGGCATCGCCGATGATGCGCGCCCGTCGGACTCCATCCAAATCCCCGCGAGCTGTGAATGCCAGCATCGCGAGCGCGTTGTCGTAGGTATTCGCCATGTTCATGACCGGCGCATCGTAGGGATAGACGGCGCTTTCGTAGCTTGTGAGCAGCCGCAGGGAATCGAGTCTTGGAAGATTGAACCGAATATCGTCGACATAAATGGTCGCTCCGTTCGGATTGCTCGCCGTATCCGTTACCCAGCAAAATCCGCCGATCATATGGCTGAGGTCCTTGCTCAAACGCTTGTTCACGTAAATCTCATCGAAATACAACACAACGCTATCGCCATCCGGATAATCGCTCGAGCGGATGGTAAAGCCGAATGCGTTACTGACATCCGAAAGTCCCGAGTCGGGCAATGCGATGGAGTACTTACGCCATTGCCGGTCCAGATAAGATGTAATCTTCGTCTGACCGCATGAATCGTAGGGTGAACCGAACATAAAATCCACCTCGGCGGTATCTCTGTTGCACCGTGCATAAAAGATGAGACTATCCGCACCTTCGAGGTTGTAGCCGGGGCGGTTGTGAAGCCAGTTATGTCCGGGATGCTGCCAGAGAATGCCCGCCCACAGCGGAGTACCGGGTGGTACTATCCCATCCCAGAAATACCGGATACAAGTCGAACCTTGGTAGGGATCGACCGTCCAGCCTTCGTCGAGGGACATATTCCAGCCGGTATGAAACCAACCTGTCGGAACATAGTGGTTGTTGCGGCTCGCGGACTGGT
Source organism: uncultured Ectothiorhodospiraceae bacterium (assembly GCA_964408855.1). Taxonomy (GTDB): domain Bacteria; phylum Bacteroidota; class Ignavibacteria; order SZUA-365; genus CAYPBB01. The sequence continues at coordinate 87,413 of CAYPBB010000015.1, read as the reverse complement.
CAGAATAAATATAAAACCACGTCGGTGAGATCAGATCGATGCAGTATTCCTGCCAATCGCTGTCCAGCGTCACGATTCCCGTACCGTATGTATCGTAGCTGTCCTGGTACGATTTTGCCGAATCGCGGTTCGGTTGGCGGTTGATTCCACCGAGAAGGAACTCCGCTTTCTCTCCGCCATACTGACCCCGCGCCTTGAAACGGAGTTCCGTCGCCCCGGTGAGATTGTAGGCAGCGGGAGAATCGCCCAGTTGATTGCCAGGCGTCTGCCAGTAAATCCCGGCCCACGCATTGAGCGGAGCGGTTCCGGGAGCATACACCAGTCTGATGGATGTCAGCCCGCATGCTGTATCCTTCACCGATGCAGAATAGCGGATATCGCCGTAATCGCCGATCCAGCCTGACGGAATAAAATGGTTGCCGCCTGCATCGAGGTCGGTGAAGACATCGAGCCTGTTGTGATATTTGTCCATGACTTGTTCGAGATATTCGTATGCCGCATCGCGCGTTTGCGCGTTCGGCGGGTAGACGGGGCGGACTTGTGCACCGAGCATGCACGGTAGTATCAATGCAGTAAAACCCATAAAACACAACTGCTTCATAATAATCCCCTCCTGTCAATGTTGCGTACGGGCGCCCGTGAGCGGGTATGTACCAGCGAAACTACCGATTGTCTATCCCGGATGCAATGGAAATTATCCGCTCTCACTCTGCCGTGGAACGGAATCGTGCAGCATATGTGCGGGTTGATCGCTCCCTGCCGTCAGATTGCCCTTTCGCGCTTCACGCCTTCGCGATGCACGCTGTTGCGCTCCTTTTCGTTTTCCGCTTCGGTGACGGCGAGAAGTTCGCGAAGAATGGAAATCACATCTTTTCTAAGAGAGGGAGGAATATCGCTGAGCTTCTTCTTCCCTGTCCGAAGGTCTTCCGCATATTGGCGTATCGTTGTCATCGTATCATCTCTGTCTCTACCTCTGATACGTAGTCGAAGCCCGGCGTGTTTCCTTGCACAGGACGGCCGCGGCCCTGCAGAACTTCGATCAATCCGTCCCGCCGTATAAGACATCCGGATTTTTCAGTCGGCGTATCGAACCAGCGAATTCCTGAACCTGAGATAGGCGGTTCTATATTTATTATACGCCTTTTTATCCTTGTACCGGATGCCCGTTACGCAGCGGGTGTTCGCCGTTTTCGTATCCCTGTATGAACGGCTATACGAACCGTCTTTCGCCTGTATTGTATAAAGCGTCATTGTTTTATCGCTGTCCTGTTCAGTTGTTCTCTCCGTCTCGATTTCGGTTGCCGGATCGAGAGCGATATCGGCCGGCTCGCCGCTCCATTGGGGCGAAAAGACGTAAAACTCAACCTCGCCGCCGGGAGACCCGAAGAAAGCGCTCTCGGCTTTCCTTTCGCCTGAGCTGCTCGAAACGAGGGATACCCGCGGGGTGAAGCGCTCCGGGCAGAGGATATCGAACCATGCTCCTTCGAATTTCGAATAGCCTTTCGGAACATGACTGATTTGCGCTCCGGTGTCGAATGCACAGAGCAGCAGGATGAATGCCGCCACCAGAAACGCTCTCGCTGTTCGAGTTATCATTGCACGCCTTTCGGGCTTACTTCGCGCGGTAGAATATCGAATGCTCGACGCGGTGCAATTCGGCGGCGCCCGACTGAATCATATCGTCGAGGCAGGAAACGACTTCATCCTCATGTATCCCCAGCGCAGAGGTCAAATCCTCCACCGTGCATGGTCGTACACGGATCGTCGCGAGAATGCGGTCCTCGATATTGAGTATCGGGGCAGGCATGGAATGGCGGGGCTGCTTCCGGGCGACAATCTCCACCTCGATATCGAGGCTGTCGGCGAACTCTTCCATCGCCTCGTACACCGCAGGGACAAGCCAGTCCACCACGCCGGGGCGGTCGAGGGTATTCAACTGCACTTTATCGAACCGCAGCGTCGAGAGCACCTGCCTGAACAGCGCCGCCTCCTCCGGAGTGTTGTTCACGCCGGGCACGACGAAAATCTCCAACCAGATGGTTCCGGGAAATGTCCTGGTGAATTCCCGCAATCCATCGATCAGACCTGCGCTTGTGAGGGAGCTTTTCGGACGGTTAATGATTCGAAACGCCTCTTCCGATACGGCATCGAGCGAGGGAACCACAAGATCGGCTCGCTGCAGATCGGCGCGCACGCTGCTATCGGAGAGGAGGCTGCTATTGGTGAGGACGGTCACGCGGTACTGCGGGTACTCATCTTTGAGAAATTCAATAATCCTGCCCAGTCCGGAATGCAGCGTCGGCTCGCCGGAGCCGGAGAAGGTGATGCTGTCGAGATGAGGAGAACCCGAGAGATACCGCCTCAGTTCGGCAATGACATCGCCGGTTGGAGCGTATTCCTTTCGTTCGAGCGTCAGATCTTCGGTTTTACCGCATTCACAATAAACGCAGTTGAATGTGCAGTTTTTCGCGGGCGTGATATCCAAACCGAGGGAAATCCCCAGTCTACGCGAGGGTACGGGACCAAATATGTAGGAATACTGCATAACGCCATCGGAATGCTACAACAAATCTCGATCCAGAAGGTAATGAAATGACGGCGGATTTTGAAGCTTTTACTGGTTTCCCGGGATTGTTCAGTTGAAATGTTGACTTGTTTTCTCTACTTTCAAGTCTGAATTTTTCGAATCAGCATAAAAACCGCTTGTTCCGGCTGCAATACCCGAAGCCGCGATAAACGGCGTAACAAGGATCTCATGGCGAATCCCTCTTCGAATAAAGCCGGCTTCTTCATCTTCGGACTGCTGTACCTCGCAATTCTCTTCGGTTCGCTCGCCAGCCAGACCTGGGTGGTCAAAGGCGTCATCTACAATGTTTTTCCGAACTACTCCATCGTCACAGACGTGCTGCCGAATGAATGGATCATCATCACCAATTCCGTCGGAAGCGGCGACGATTATGCGATCAGAAGCGAGCGGTTGCGCAATCTTATCGACGCGATCCGCGACCGCGAGTATTCCGGCGATCCCGAAGTGAATTCGGCGACTGGTAAAAACCGGTTGAAGGAATACGCGTTTTCAACCCGGCAAACGCTGTATTTCGTGAATCCATACATCGCCTTTATCCCCATGCACCTGTTTTTCGCGGGCGTGCTGGCGTTCCTTCTTTCGATGTTCATCCCCGGAGGAAGCAGCCTGAGTTGGATACGGTTGAATGTGATGCGCGAATACGCCCGCCATGAATTGATTCTGCGCAAGCAATTCATCGCGCATGCGCTGGACTTCGATCCGGTGCTTACGATGGATAACGAAACGCGCGAAAAATATATCCGCAGTTCCACGCTTCCCGAAGTAGTGATCCACGAGGTGGAGGATTTTGTGGATATGCACCGCTGGCTGAACGGCGCCACGAACAATCCGGTGACTCCGATCAAGTTCTATTTCCGCTACAGGATTTCGACGGCGTACGGCAACGTTATCCAGGGCTTCGTCTCCGGCGGCGCAGGCGTGCTGATCTTCATTATCGGTCTTCGCGGTTTGAAGCTCATCCCTGCCGAAGAACCCTCCATTATTCTGATGGCGCTATCGCTTGAGTTTATCCTCCTCATCGTACTCATGATTACATTTGCCGGCTCCGCGCAGGAAGAACGGCTCGACCGCGTCGTCAAGGAGCTTGAAGCTGAACAGCGGGACGCCATCAAGCAGCAAACGACGACCCTGCACGAAATGCTGGGAAAGACCAACGGCGCAAGCGGGGGAAAAACGGCTCTGGAATCTATCGCCGATTACGAGGAACGACGCCTGCTCGACGAGCTTCTCCACCAGATGTTGGCGCAATTGGAGCGTCAAAAGGGGAAGCATGGAGTCTGATTCCATTTTTATCGAAAGAGTGGATGTCAGCGAGGCGCTTGCGCCTGTGCTGGCAAAGTCCGCTCAATCCCATATGCAACTGGTATGGCTTATCGGCGAAACCGGTCAGGGTAAAACGCATTTCCTGAAACATTTTCTCGATGTTCATAGAGAAGAACTTCTGACATCATACGCCGCCTGCGTCTCCCCCATAGGCAATCAATCGACGGCGGAACTGCGTCCGCACCAACCGCTGAAGGATATCATCGAAGACCTCCTGGCATCGAAGGACAACCTCCGCCGGCATAAGAATCTCGTAAAGAATATATCGCTCACGGTGCTCGCCTGCGTGCCTTTTGTCGGCGATATCGCCTACGGAATCAAGGAAATCCGTCGAGATTTGAAGGAGTTCAAATCCGGGAAACGGGATGTCGAACTCGATAAATTCGAGGAAGAGTATCTGCAAACGCTGGTTCAGCTCTCCGTCGAGGCGCCGCTGCTGCTGGTTATCGATGATATTCAGTGGGCCGACCGGCAATCGATCTCCGTGTTACACCGGCTGTTCAGCAGCAACATCCTCGGTACGAAGCGCGTCATGCTCATCCTGGCCGGTCAGTACGACGAAATAAAGAGCAAACCCGAGCTCCTCGATTTATATAATCTCACCGTGAAAAGCGACGCAACGCTGGAGATTCATCTGCCGCCGTTTACCTCGTCGCAGATAGAGCAGTACTACCGTTTCCGCTTTCCGAATGCAGCCCCATCCAGCGACCTTCTGCTGTGGCTCGAACAGAAAACCGGCGGGAATCCGTTTTTCCTGAGTTCCTATCTCAAGCACCTTGTACTCGAGGAAATTCTCAGCGAGGAAGGCGAACAACTCGCCGACGTGCTGTCGTACAAGGGCATGCCCGCGGAAATCCGGCTTGTCACGAATTGGCTGATGAAATCCCTTCCCGAAGAGGATCTCATTTTGCTGCTGACGGCTTCAGTGCTTGGGTACGAATTCTCCATTCACGAGCTGATGTATCTCACTCAGCACGCGGTTCTGGAACTCATCCGGAAGCTGCGGCGCATCAATTCGCTCTTCGGATTGTGCGCCCCGATCGGGTATAAGCTGATCAACGGGAAGGAATCGACCGTGTACCGGTTCAGTCAGCATGCGATTCACACGGCGCTGTACAACGAACTCACCGTCGAAGAAAAGGAAAGCCTTCACCGGGCTATCGCAAGGTATCTGCATCAACTCCGGCTGGCGAGCAACGAAAATCCGGAAGTGCTGAATTCCGTCGCGTCCGCGCTTGCGCTTCACGCGCATCTCGGGAACGATCCGCAACTGGAATACGATTCGCTCCTCCTGAAAGCGCGCAATTCTTCCGAACCGGTGGACGAGGAGTATATCGTGCGCCGGATCAACGAGCTTTCGCCGCATCTCGGGAAGCCCGCCGGCGATCTGGAACTGCAATACCGTTCGGTGACTCAGATGGCTCCGTACGTTACTCACCGCGCCGAAGGCGCCAGTATCCCCTTCGTTCCTCAGGAAGATCCTGAAACCGCGGTGATGAAAGATTCCCTCACTTCATTCCTGCTGATATCGCTCGAACAGCTCCGCAACAACGATTACCTGAGCGCGGGAAGAAACGTCCGGCTGCGGATTGCCGCCCTGAAAAAGCGGCAGATCGATGTGCATCCGCTTCTCACGATTTTGCTCGCACTGGCCGCGTTGCAGGAAGGCAATTTCGACCTGCGGATCAAGGAAGAACTCGAACGCCTCGCCAGGCTCCCCGAGCGTTCATTCTATACTGTTCTGGCAACGCTCACCCTGACGCTGGCAACTTCGGAACAGGATGAAGAAGTATTGCTCAGGTACCTGACGGAAGTATCGCGCTACCGCGGTCAATACGAAACCCTGCTCAGGCATGTCGTTCTCTACATTCTCCAAACGCGCTTTGCGGGACACACATCCTTCCGGACGGTACTGGAATCGTCCCCGCTCTTCGCGCATTCAACAGCGGATCACGAATCGTCCCTCCAGAGCGATTTTCCGCACACACACAGGCTGCTTCAAAAAAAATAGCGTCCGCTCTGCCCCGTCTTGTAATATTTGCACGTCAATGACGTTGAATTCGGTGCAACTTTTCGCCCTTTGTATCGGTCATTTTATAGAGGAAACGCAGACGCTGCATTTCCTTTGTTGGTATTTCTATGAAAAATGTCAAGATTTACAGGATATACAATCGAAGAACTGTTTCAACTTCAGGTATGTAGTATGAATTGTTTGAAAACCGGTATTGTCTTCGCTATTGCCAGCTTATGCGCGTTCGCTTTTATCGCCGGACAGGCGCAGGCGCAGCAATATGTCGGAATGAAACCCCCTGTACTCGAACCGGGGAAAGTACTCGTCAAAGTCGAGCGCGGCGTCCGTTTCAACATCAACGGAACGGAAACAGGCGTCCCGTCGATCGACCGGATCCTCGCGCGCGAGTTTGTGAACGATATCAAGCCTTTGGAACGCAGACCTCAGCTTTTGAATAAAAGCAGCCTCAGCCCCGAAGCAGAAATTCTCAGCCGGGTGCTGATCATCAAATACGGTTCCGAAACCGATCCCGAGCTGCTCGCAAAGGAACTGACCGATTTACCGGAAGTTGAAATCGCCGAACCGAACGAAATCTGCTATCCCGACTATACTCCAAACGATCCCCAGGTCTCGATGCAGTGGGCTATTGCCATGATGCAACTCGAACAGGCGTGGGAAATCACCAAGGGAAGCGAAGACGTCGTCATCGGCATCGTCGATTCGGGCGTTCAGTGGGACCACCCCGATCTCGCCGCGAACATCTACATCAATAAAGGCGAATGGGGGACAAACGGCGAACTGAAAAGCAACGGTATCGACGACGATCAAAACGGATACATCGACGATTGGCACGGTTGGGACTGCGGCGACGACGATAATAACCCGATGGACCGTCCGGAAGACATCATGGGGATGATTACCTACCACGGAACAGGCGTTGCCGGCTGCGCTTCCGCAGCGACAGATAACGGCCTAGGAATTGCCTCGTCCGGATTCAACTGCAAAATCCTGCCCGTGAAAGCGGCGGAAGACGCCGGCAAGGGAATGTCCAACGGCTACGAAGGCATCAAGTATGCCGCGGATATGAACTGCAAGGTGATCAATAATAGCTGGGGAGGAGGCAAATACAGCCAGATTGCGCAGGACATCGTGAACTATGCGACATCCAGAGGCTGCCTCGTCGTCGGTTCGGCGGGGAACGAACCCCTGAACAACGACTTCACGCCGCATTATCCCAGCGCATTCGACGGTGTCCTATCCGTAAGCTCCCAGGAGCCCGGCGGCGAGCCGTCCGACTGGTCGGTCTTCGGCGCATCGGTCGATGTGTTTGCGCCCGGCTCCGTGATCCGGACCACTCTGTACGGCGGCGGATATGAATTCACACAGGGCACATCGTTCTCGGCGCCGATTGCTTCGGGCGTCGCAGGCTTGTTATGGTCGATTCATCCGACCTGGACGCCCGCGCAGATCCGCAAACAACTCAAACTATCGAGCAGTAAGTTCGCTGCGACCAGAGATCCGCAGTATTTCGGATATATGAACGCGTACCGCGCGCTGACGACGAACCTGACTTTCGCCGATTTCCCAGGTTTGACCATCAAACGATTCTCGTATAAAACCGAGAACTCGCCGTTCAACCGATTCAGAAAACCCGGAGAGAAAGCGGTCGTCACCGTGACCTTCCAGAACACGCTCGCGCCGACGTCGGCGAATGCAGCAGTTCAGTTGTATTTCGACGACGCCGATCAGCTGACGGCAAATCCGAATCAGTTCACGCTGGGAGCATTGAATACAAACGACACCATTCAGGTGACTTTCGAAGTGACGCTCACAAACAACGTGAAAGTCGCCGAAGGACAGATGCCGATCCGGTTTGTCTTCACCGACGGCGAATATATCGACTATGAAGTGCGCCGTTTCGATATTCTCATCGACGACGCCTGGCGCACAAAATACACGCCGGAGAACCTTCCCGGCGAAACGCGTTTTGTCGCGATCCACGTCATCAGTGAAAACTATATTTGGTCGGTGGCGAAAAGCGATCGCAGCAATTACTGCCGCCGATCCATCAACGGCGGAACCACCTGGACCGATTCTGACGGTTCTGGCTATCCTTCGACCCGCGAAGTGAAGTGTATTTTCGGAATCGACGCAGGAAAAGCTGTGATTGGAACAGGCGGAACGGCAAGCGCAGTCGCCTATCGTACGACAAATTCGGGCGCAAATTGGAGCGGCGCCGTGCTGAGTACCATTACCGGCGACGTTAACGGCATCCATATGTACGACGCATCGAACGGCATTCTCGCAGGCAGCCCAAAGAACAAGAAGTGGGGCATCGCAAAAACCATCGACGGTGGCACTACCTGGACCGCGATTACAACTCCCGTTACAGCGGATTCCGGCGCAACAGGCTGGGCAAACAGCTTCGACGCATATGCAAACACCATCTGGTTCGGAACGAACCAAAGCCGGATTTTCCGCAGTACGGACAAAGGAAATACCTGGAGTTCGTTCCCTACTCCCGAAGTGCATTCGTTCAGTCTTTCGTTCCGCGACGAGCTGACCGGCGCCGCGCGGTTTATTCAGTACACCGACAAGGATACGGTCACCACGGGCAACCATGGAATCGGGATCACGTCGGACGGCGGACAAACCTGGTCGATGCTCGCCACCATCCAACTCGACGCTCCGGGATATGTCGGATTCGAGCGCCGCGGCAAGCGGCTCTGGGCTGTCAACTGGAACGACGTGTACATCTCCAGCGATCTGGGTCAGACGTGGAAAGTGGAAGCCGTGCCCAGGGGTTTCGACAGCACCCAGTCGATGGATATATTCACGAACACCACCAGCAACGGCAGAACGGTTGTCTATGCAGGCGGGAAGAATCTTACAACGTACAGCTCCGCCTGGCAGGAAAACACCGGCACATCGGCTGAACCCGTCGGCTCGCCGGATGCATTCAGCCTCAATACGCTGTATCCTAATCCGGCAGGAAACGGAAGCGCGCCTGCAACGATTGAATTCACGCTCCCTGCCTCCGGCAGAACAGAAATTGCAGTCTACGATATGAACGGACGCCTTGTAATGAAATCGCTCGATGCGGTTCTCGCGCCGGGTACACATTCCGCATCTATCCGCACACAAACGCTTCATTCCGGTACATACATCGTCCGGCTGTCGCAAAGCGGACTGTTCAGAACAACGCTACTGAACGTTGTCCGGTAGTTAACCGCAAATAATGAGAAGGGCTGAGCGTATGCGCGTTCAGCCTTTTTTTATAGCGGTATAACCAAACCGGCTTGCTGTGTGTCATATGGGTGACCGCAACCGGTTTGCAATGGAATTATTGCACATTATCCCTTTCATCCGGCAACTTTTCGTTTCGGCAGGTGGGGAAAAACGCGTATGTTACTTTGCTGAATCTCAGTTCTTTTGTCTTAAATACAGGTCTATTATGAATGGTACGATGTTCAGGAGCAGTATCCTGGGTTGTATGCTCCTTCTCTGTGTTTCGGCGTGGGCAGCGCCGATCAGCGTTGAACAATTGAAGAAACAGGCGCCGGCGCCGGAACGGGCGACAGCGGCCCCTGGTATTATTATCGTGATGCTTAAAGCCGATGCCGTCTATAATAATTCGGGCGCATCGCTTGGCGTCGCAGGACTCGACGATGTTCTTCGCCGCATCAATGCCAATTCCATCCGCTCGTTTCATAACAGTGCGGCGTTGAATAAAGGCGACGGCAACTCGCCGGCCGCACGGCTGTCGCGGATGTTCAAGATTCAATTCGGATCGCCGGAAGACTCCTATGCGCTTTGCGCGGAGCTATCCAATAATCCGGCGGTTGAGTTCGCCGAACCGTATTATTGGTTCAAGTTCGACTATACTCCCAACGACCCGCGTCTGGGAAATCAATGGTATATCAATGTCATGAACCTGAAAGAGGCATGGGAAGTCACTAAGGGCAGTCCCGATGTTGTGATCGGCATTGTCGATTCGGGCGTTGAATGGGATCATCCCGATCTCGAAGCGAACATCTACAGAAATCCCGGCGAGTGGGGTACAAGCGGCGAACTCAGCAATAACGGGATCGACGATGATAACAACGGCTTCATCGACGATTATCATGGCTGGGACCTGGGCGACGACGATAACGACCCGATGGATAACGGCGTCATCGCCGGCGGATCGACGACCTATCACGGCACCATGACTGCAGGCTGCGCGTCGGCTGTTGCCGACAACGGCGTCGGTATTGCCGGAGCAGGTTTCAGCTGCAAGATTCTTCCCGTCAAAGCAGCCCCGGATATGGGCGCGACGGGAATTACGCATGGATACGAAGGAATCAAATACGCCTGCGACGCCGGCGCCAAGGTCATCAGCTGTAGCTGGGGATCGGTTGGAGCCGAATCACAGGCAATCAGAACGATCATGGATTATGTTTTTTCGCGCGGATCCCTCGTGGTGGGGTCGGCCGGTAACGATCCGATCGATAATGATTATTATGCGCATTATCCGTCGTCCTTCCGGAGCGTGCTGAATGTCGGTTCGGTTGAACCGAACGGCGCATTTTCGACCTGGTGCACCTATGGCGCAACGGTCGATGTCTACTCCCCCGGCACGAACATTTTTACCACCGATCATGACGGCTCGTACTCCAGCACGCAGGGCACATCGTTCTCTTGTCCGTTGGCTGCCGGCGTTGCCGCGCTGGTGTTCTCCGTGCATCCCGACTGGACCCCGGAAATGGTCGCGAAGCAGATCCGCGTCACCGCCTACCGCCCGGCATCGAGCAGCGCGAAGCGTTACGGAAGAATCGATGCGGAAGCGGCTGTCACGAAGAATGCCACGTTGAGCGATATCCCCGGTCTCGAAATCGAGAACGTGACGATGCCGTACCCGAACAATGTCATGTTCAACGCGCTCGGTCAGACGTCAAGCTTCACGGTCCGTCTCAAGAACCTCCTCGCTCCGACATCGGCGTCGGCGTCCGCCACGCTGGAATTCGATCAGGGATTCATCTATCCGCAAGGCGGCGCGCAAACAATCGGCGTCGTGCCTCATAACGGCACAATCGATCTGACCTTCTCCGTCAAGTATGCCGATACCTCGTACTATTCCGAAGGAACCATCCCCTTCCGCATCCGGATCGAAGACGGCGAACTCGTGGATTACCTGCCGGTATCGGGAGACATCTATGTTTCGAACGGATGGCATTTCTCCGATAACAACTACCGCCCCATCTACAACTCAATTTGTGCCGTCGATAAGGATGTTACCTGGGCAATCTCGCGCATCGAACAAATGGGCAACGCAGAAGACGCATGGGTCACCACCGACGGCGGGCAGACGTGGATCGATGCACACACAAGTGAAACACAGGGCTGGCCTTCCCAGAACACCGGCATCTATTGCATCCACGGCGTCGACGACAATACGGCGTTGTTTGGATTGAGCACGACAACAAGAGGAATGATCTACAAAACCTCCAACCGCGGCGGTATCTGGAAGGGCGTCCTCGTATCGAGCATCACGCGTTTCGTCAACTTCATTCATATGTTCGACATGGACAACGGAATGTTCCAGGGCGATCCGTACAACGATAAGTGGGGCATCGCAACTACCACCGACGGCGGCACGACATGGACAAAGCTCGCAACACAAATCGCGGCTCCGGCAGACGAAATGGGATGGAACAACGCCTACTCCGCGCTCGGCGATACGGTATGGTTCGGCACGAATAATTTCAAGATCTACAAATCGGTCGACCGCGGTCAAACCTGGGTATCGTATCCGACGCCCGGTAAAAACTCTATCGGCATTTCCTTCCGCGATCAGAATGTCGGAGCCATCCGCTACTCGCGTCAGTCCGACACCAGCACCCTTGCCGGCGATATCGACGGCCTCGGTATCACGACAGACGGCGGCATGACATGGACGACGCTTTCCACCATCGATGTCAGCTCGGGCGGACAGATGCAGATGGAGCGCCACGGTCAGCGTCTCTGGGTGATGACCGGCGGTCTGTGTTACGTCTCAACAGATCTCGGCGCAACATGGACAATGGTCGCCACTCCTCCTTCGTTTGGAGTGACCTGTTCCGATAGCTACGTCGATGAAGAGAACAGTCAGACGTACGTGTGGGCCGGCGGCGCCTATCTCTTCAACTATAAAACACCGTTCCTGAGAACCGTCGGTGTCGGTCCGCAAGCCGGATCGATCGACGGCTTTGCCATCACGAGCGTGTACCCGAATCCCGCCAACCTGTCGCTTCGCGGCGTGTCGGTAGAGTTCACGCTGCCGGAACAGGGCGAAACCGAAATGCAGATATTCGATTACGTCGGACGCCATGTCGGAACGGCGTTCAGCGCAACGCTCGCCCCGGGCAACCATTCGGCGTTCATCGATCTCGGTAACCTCCCCGCAGGCAATTACTTCCTGCGCCTGCATCACGGCAATGCGGTTCAGGTAAAGCAGGTTACACTGATGCGCTAACTGCAGCAGACATGACTGAAAAAGGGTACGGTTCGCGCCGTACCCTTTCTTTTTTACGCCTTCCGCATCCATCCTTATCGCTGGCTCATGTTCCGGCATGTCGACAACCGGACATCGATGGTTTTTCTAATTTTCCGGTAAAATGGCATTTTACAGGGATCCGAAGTGCATATCATTCACGTTCGTACCTTCTCATGCAGCGCTTACTCGATGATTTCTCGAACCTGGTAGATTTTTCCCTTCGTTGCGGCAACCGGACGCTGGGCGATGCGCTCGCCGATCTACTCGATCAGGCGCACGCCGATCCTTCGGTTGCCTGGCAGGCGAGCGATATCGCGTCATCCATTTCGGCATTGCAGCGCGAGTGCATGCATTTCTTTTACCGTCCGCATCTCAACGATGGGATGGACGAGAAACTCCAGCTTGCGCATAAGCTGCAGTTCAACCTCCTGCCGTCGTACTGCCCGCAACGCGCGCCGGTCGGGCTGGCGACGGTGCTTGAATCGTACAGCCACCTCAGCGGCGATCTTCTTGGCTGGCGATTTCTTGCCGACGATTCGTTTCTGCTCTGGATTCTGGATATCTCGGGGCATGGGTTGAAGGCAGGTCTTCTTTCGGCGGTGCTGAAAACCATCATCGATCAGATCGTGGAATTCGAAGATCTCGAATCCTTCGCCGCGCGTCTCAATACGTTATTCGTCAGGGCGTTGAAAGAGAAGGACGAGCTGTATTACGCTACAGGCGTCTTCATGCGGGTACACCGCGGTTCCCTGGAGTACATTTCCGCAGCGCATCCGCAGGTTTTCCTGCGGAATGAAAACGGCGCAATCGAGGAACTGCATTCAACCGCGATTCCCATCGGTCTGTATCCCGAACGGTCGTTTGCGATGAAACGGATGCCCGTAACGCCGGGCGCTATGATACTGATGTATACCGACGGCGTTTCGGAGGCTGAGAACACAAAGGGAGAACAATTCGGAATCGATCGCGTCAGGAAAACGCTCGAGTTTGGCTATCAATACCCGGAAGAAGCCGCGCGGGGATTGTACCGCTCGCTATCGCGCTTTCAGTCGTTCGATACCATCGGCGACGACGTCACTTTTCTGGTGGCGAAGGTGAAGTAACGGGCGGCTGTCCGAACTTCGGATCGCGGATCATGAGCCGGTGAACGGGCTGCCCGCCGATCAGATGAACGTCGATAATCTCCTCCACATCGCTTTCCTTCACGCCGCCGTACCACACGCCTTCGGGATACACGACGACGACCGGTCCGAACTCGCACGCATCGAGACACCCGGCGCCGTTTGGTCGTATCGAGGCCAGCAATCCGCGCTCTTTCAGCGCCTGCTTGAATGCCGCTTTCAGATTCCCTGAGCCGTTTTGTATGCAGCTTCCGCGAGGATGATCATTCTCGCGCTGATTCTCGCAAATGAAAAGATGATGCGTGTAGCGTGGCACGTTCATGCTCCTATTCAAGTATTACCGAATGAAAACAATCCCAATTGGCCGTCTAATTGCCGCTTCCTTCAGCCCGGAGGCCATTTCATATCCCGTCCGCCGAGCAGATGCAGATGCAGATGGTACACCGCCTGACCGCCGCTCTGCTTGCAATTGATCACGAGGCGGTATCCATCGAGCCCTTCGGCGCCGGCAATGTTTTTCGCCGCAAGCACCATACGACCCACGAGAATCGCGTCGTCCTCTTCCAGATCGTCGACGGTGGGCACAGGTTTCCGCGGCACAATCAGAACATGCACCGGCGCTTTCGGATCGATGTCGCGGAACGCCACGACGTGTTCGTCCTCGTAGACAATCGCGGCCGGAATTTCCTTGTTGATAATTTTCGTAAAGATGGTCTCAGACATACGTCTCTCAGACTATGGAATGATGATCCGGTAAAATAGCTGATTCGCCGCCGGTTTATCAAGCGGCGATGGCTGCATTTCCGTACTAGTATTGAAATCCATCCGGTTTTTCGGCAGATTTATGGATTGAAACATCGAACGTACATTATCACGGATTATTCTGGAGTATGATATGAGCGAAGCAAAGACAATCATTTCAACCGCAAATGCACCGAAAGCCATCGGACCGTACAGCCAGGCGGTAAAAGCCGGCAACATGCTGTTTGTTTCCGGGCAGCTTGGGCTCGATCCGGCAACAGGCGCATTTGTCGAAGGCGGAGTCAAGGAGCAGACCAACCGCGCGCTGACCAACCTGAAAGCCATCGTCGAGGAGGCCGGGTTTACGTTGCAGCATGTCACAGCCTGCACCGTGTATTTGAAAAGCATGGACGATTTTGCCGCGATGAATGAAGTCTACGCCGGGTATTTCACTGAAAATCCCCCCAGCCGGGCGGCGGTGGAAGTGTGCAAGCTCCCGAAAGATGGACTGGTTGAAGTTGCCTGTATCGCAGTGATGGGGTAGGTATGATACGCGTCATCCTTGGTATCGGTCTTGTCAGCGCTGCGCTTCTCATTTCGTGCGGCAAGAGTTCCGTCGAGAAGGCGAGCTCCATGCCGGGTCGCGCGGTGTTCGAGAAGTACAACTGCGGACTCTGTCACGGTGCAAACGGAGAAGGAAAACCCAACGCACCGGCGCTGCGCGATCTGAAAGCAAACTGGCAGAAGGCAAACCTCATCGAGTATCTGAAGCATCCGACGGAGTATGCAAAAACCGACGAACGGCTGAAGGCAAGCGGAAGCGAATTCCCGACGATGATGCCCGATTACGACTATGTCAGCGACGGCGACCTCTCGATTCTTGCCGATTATCTCCTGGCGCTAGAATAAATCCAATATTTTCACGAAAAATGACCGCCGTGCATTTGCAGAAGATGCACGGCGGCTTGTATTTTGCGCACATTCGGTATGAGATGAACTCGTTGAAAAGGCAGTGTGCAACGTGCGGGCATGGCTCGATTCCCTCCTCGACCATCTGAAAATGTTGAAATTCTGGGGAAACACAGCCGCAGTGGTGCGGCTCAACGGTATACTTGTCCTTTCCGTTGCCGCGGGCTGTATTGTCGTTCTCGCGCGTCCCAATCCCGATCTTCCTACGTTTTTCGATCCGCAGAGTTTTTTCGAAACCTTTGCGCTGCTTCTGTTGGCGGTGATCGGTTTCTATCTTCTGGCCGTCATTTTACCGTATCTCTGGTTCTTCCTGAATTATTATCTGTTAAGAAACCAGCGGAATCAAATTCTCTTTAAGTTTCCCAAAGATACCTGCTCATTCGGCGAAGAATTCGCAGTCGACGCCATTCTTCAGAAAAAGATGCGGCTGTTGTTCGGGGTGATCAAATTCCGGCTTGTGTTCTTCAATTACGATACAACCGACTGGTACTTTCTCATGCAGAGTCAGAAGCGCCGCGGCGTGCTTTTCCAGTCGGCGGAGCGCGGCGCGATCGGCAGTTTCGGGATGCACTTCAGGCATCTCGGCCGGTTCAGGACGCGGTATTCGGTGGTGAAATTCGAAGATCCCCTCGGATTGTTCTCCTTCCCGATCATCGAGAAGGAATACGACAACCTGAATCCAGAAAAGAATTTCTATATCTACAGCGTACCTGCGCTGCCCTCTCCCGAAATTGCCCCGTATTACGTGATCAAACGCAAGGTAGCGCAGTCGTCGGAACAGAGCTACCGGGTGACGGAGGATTTCTTCGATACCAAGCGGTACGAACCAAGCGACGACTCGCGGCGGATGCTCTGGCAGGTGTATTCCCGCACGCGGCAATTGCTGGTACGCATCCCGGACCGGGATTCCTCGATCGAGGCGGATGTCGATGTGTACATCCTGTTCTACAACTCGCTGTTCATCCGCGACAACGAAACCTTCCGGACGCTGTTCGATACGTATATTCAGGATATCGCCTCGTTCCTTCAATCCCTGATGATCTCGCGTCCGCTGAACGTGTTCATTCATTGCGACAGCAACACGGCGATGCCCTACCAGTACGATCATCAGCTGACGCAGATCGAAAACATCCGGCGGGGCATGGTCTCGAACTATTGGCACCGGGATATCGCACCCGCCGATTATATCCGGCTGATCAATAAAAAACGTTCGCCCGACCGCGAGCGTCTGCTTCTTATCAATCCGTATATCAATCCGGCCGTCATGCCTGTAGATGAGCTCCCGCAGTTCACTCTCGTGCGGATGCTCGGAAAGGAAACTCAGATCGAACATCCCATTGTCGCCCAAAAGAGCTGGCTCATCAAGCCGGAGCGGCAGGAACGGGCGGCGCTCAGGGCGTTCGTATCGAGAGATATCAGAAAAAAGATTGCGCGGAACACGGAAGCGCTCAGCGCTGTGTTGCCCACCGGTGGAAGCGGAGGGAACCGTGGCGCTCGTTGAACGCACCGTCATTCCGAAAGGAACCGTCCTCAGTCTGTTCCTGGGACGCGTTCTGCCGCACACCGGCATCGTGGCGCTGCTGATGTTCTTCCTCACGGAGAAAATCCCGACGCTCCATACGTACATCTGGACGCTGATGGGGATGTATGCGGTGTTTGCATTCCTGCATTCCTACGCGGCATACAAGCGCGTCCGCTTCAGGTATGTATTCGCCGCTACCGCGTTGTTCGCGTTGCTGCTCTGGGCGCTGACGTTTATTGTGTCGTTCCCCGGCGAAGCGGGACATTTCTATGTCTCGTTCATCGTCGGATTCATTCTGCTCCTCCTTCTTTTCTCGCTGTTCAACAACTTCTGGTTTCTGGCATCGCGAATCTGGTACATCGGCGAACTGACCGTGTTGAACGCCGTCTGGCTTATCGTGATCGTCACCGGAATCGAAGCGCCGATAGAAGAAGCAATCGGGCTTTCGCTCCCTCTGGTTGCGTACTCGCTCTATATCATGTTGTTCGACTACGCATTCCTCCAACCCCTCCACACGAAGGACAAAACGACGCTGTTTCTGAAGTACGCGGCGGTTATCCTGATTCTGTTTCTGGCGACGCTGTTCGGCTTCCTGAGCGGTATTTCGAAACGGCAGGAGGAGATCACCCGCTCGTACAGCCTGATGTCGTCGCAGGGTGGATTGTACGTAATGGACGACCGCGCACGCATGGAGGAGGATTTCCGTATTCCGCTCGATTCGAAGGAACTGGTATTCATCGCAAACATCGCGCCGACGATGTTGTACGGAAACCGAGAGCATATCGGGTACTACCTGAAGTTCCATTCGCTCTATAACTACGATCCCCAGACGGCGGAATTCAATTCGCAGAGCGACGAAATGGAAGATCCGTATTTCTTTGTTCGCCAGGTAGACATTACCAGCGACGTCGGCGCGCCGCGCCATCTGGCTGTCGACCTGGCTGGAAATGCGATTCTGCCACCGTATGCTCTGCGCACCGAAGGGACAGCCACTATCTACAACGTGAAGCTGGATACGAAACAAAGTTTCGCCAACAACCTTACATACCGGTTTGTCGCCTATCCCGCCGACGACAGCGTCATGGTGGGCGAGAAAACCATGCCCGTTCTGGGCGTGTACCGGCTGTTCAACCGCATCAGTACGCTGAACATTATTCCCGTCGGCACGTCGGGTTTGTATTTCGACTTCGATTACAACAAGGTGATTCTCGAACGGGCGGAAGAATTCTACAATCCCGAATCGATCCCGCGTTCGTTCACGCAGCAGTATTTGAATTACTCCGGACTGGAACGGGACATCGTCGACACGATGAAGGCAATGCTGAACGGCAAGAAAACGCTCGCCGATAAGATGCAGACCGTGTTCAAGTTCTTCACTGCGACCAATGAAGCCGGTGAACCGGTCTTTACATACGACGTGCACCCCGGCAAATCCTCCGACCCGAACGAAACGATGCTTCATTACTTTCTGATGAAGAACCGGCGTGGCTATTGCACCTATTATGCCACCGCCGCGGCGTTGTTTTTCCGGGTCGCCGGAATCCCGGCGCGCGTGGCAATCGGATTTGTTCCGGGCGAAACGAGCAAGAAGAATCCCGGCTGGTACTACGTGTATTCCCAACAGGGACATGCGTGGACGGAAGTGTACCTCGGTCCGAATCTCGGCTGGCTCGACGTAGACCTTACTCCCGGAGGCGAGAGCGAAATGGCGCCTCCTCCTCCCGATCCGTCGCCGCCGAAACCGCCCGTCCCGCCCAAGCCGGTATTCGAGTTGCGCGGCATCGCCGGCGCGGCGGAGCCCCTGTTCATCGCCCCCGAGCAGGTTCTGCAGAGAACCGAACAGGAGGACATCCCGCTCTGCACAACATTTGCCTTTTCTCAAATCCGGTGCGAGTTCGATTCCGCATACGGAAACCTGCAACGCGCAACGGCGGTATTATCGACCGTAGAGCCGGGCGATACCGTTGTTCTTACCGGCCGCGAGGATACCAATCCCGGCATTTCGGCGTGTTCCTTCGAGCGATTTTCCTGGTACTCCATCCGCAAGCTGGAAAAGCGGCACCGCGACAGCCTGGCGGCGAAGAATCAGGATCAGGGACTTGCGCTTCCGCAAATTCCTCTATGGCTGTACTTGACGGCGGGAGCGGTCATTCTATTCATCATCCACAGCATCCCGACGCTGCATTTGCGCAAACTTCGGCGCCGGGCGCTCCGTACGAACGACGATATCAAACGGCTCGCCTATCTCCGCGAATGGCTGATCATGCTGTTTCACATCAACGGCTATTCCACGGAAAACGAAACGGATTCCGAATACGCGGCGCGCCTTGCCGCCGACCCCGGCGTGAATCTCGCCGCGTTTGTCTCGGCGTATCACCGTTCCCGATACTACCATTCCGCGTTGCCCGGTTCGAAGGAACTCGCAGCCGAAACGATAGGAAACGCGCGCTCGGCCCTGAAGCTGAAACGGAATATCGCACTGCGGTTCTGGTCGCGCATTCACCTGTGGGAGTACTTCCGTGTGATCAACAGGAAGAAGACGGCATGATGAAAGCGAAACACATCGTCGCCCTGATCTGCGCGGCGCTCTCGGCGTCTTCGTTTGCCATTGCCCAGACGTATGGAAGCGAGCAGGCGTTCGCCTCCATCCGCGAAATGCTGAAATCGAAGCAGTACGACTCCGTGCGCGATTCGGTGAATGCCGCAGCCGTCATCGATGTGCTGGACAAAACTCCCTGGACGACCAGCGATTTGTACATACTCGGAGCGCAGATTCTGGACAAGGATCCAGGCAGCTTCGCCGGACGATATCTGAAAGGCTGGTACCTTTCGCATACCGCGACGGATAAACTCGGCTACCGGAAGGCGCTCGAAGAACTCCGCCTGGCGCTGTCGTTGTGGGATACGCAGGCATTTCCGCCGTATCACGGAAGCATGGACGCGCTGCTCGCCTCGCAAACGGCGCTCAACGTCCCCGAACGCGAACGCACCGTTCATTTCCTCATGACGTATTACTATCTGCAATTGCAATACGAGCTTTCAAGCGTCTACCTCGAACTCGACATGCCTGCGGAATCGTACGCTCTGATGAAACAACTCAGGGACGACCGCTTTGCCTACGATTTCTATTCGATGACCCGCATGGCGTGGATCTTCTATAAGTACCGCGATGCAGCCGCGGAGCGGAAACTGCAGTTCCTCAAACCGTCCGGCACGGCGAACATCACCGAGGCGATCCGTCTCGCCAAACAGCAACAACGGGAAATCGGACTGTATGTCAACGCGAAGTACTCGTTTCCGCGGTACTGGATGGATTCCTACACGACAACGTGGTATGAGAACGCAGCGAACAACATCATCTCCATCGCCTACGGCGTCGGTTGGCAGATCGATTCATCGATCACCTATTATGAGAAGATGCCGGAATGGTTCAAATTGCGCCTGAACGGCACATACCTCTATCTGTCGGACGTAAATTACCGCGCCGCGGAACGGCAGTTCGAATATGCCGGCAAGCCCGGAGGCGTACCCGTCGCCGTGCTATCCGACCCCGAAGCGCTCGAAGCGTACAAGAACATCCTGATCTACAAAGGTGCGCTCGACGAAGCGCACACCTATCTCGACGATTATGCCGAAAAGTATAAGCAGTGGCGGGGCATGGGCATGCTGTGGGAGGGCACGATGCTGTACTGGAACGGCAACCTCGACGAAGCCGAGCGAATGCTGAAACGCGCCTACGATTACCCCGAGGTATTCGGAAATACATCGTTCACGCGCCAGCACTACGATATGCAGATCCATATTCAGCTCAGCGCCGTACACAAGGCAAAGATCCGCAGGCTTGAATTCGAGCCGGTACTGGAAACAGTGTGGTATAAACAGGCATTGATCGGCATCAAGAATTTCTTCCTGAAGCTGTATCACTGGATCATGGCATACCTGCACGAGTACTGGGCGGTAGACGCCTATTTACAGATCGTCGACCGGGAGCAATACATCAAGGTATTCTATACCGAAAATCCGGCTGATTACTACCAGACCTGGAGCATTCTGAAGAATCTGAATCCCGACTGGCATCTGAAGCGGCTCGCGGAGGCGAAACGGCGCGACGAACGCATCCGCGCGAAGAAGTTTTACGATTTGTTCCGCGCGGGATTCCTGCTCGAAAAGGGCGATAACCGCGAGGCGCTTTCCGTTATCACCGGCAATGCCCTCACGGCGAAAGCCGATACGGCATACGAAAAGCTGTTCATCGCAATGGCGGAAGATATGACCATCCGCGCCCAGGCCGACGGCTCGCGCAAGGAAGAGCATGTCCTCAATATCTACCGCTGGTACCCGCAGGCGGTGTACCTCTGGGGCTATACCCTGCCGCTGACAGTCAGGTACAAACCTACCGCAACCCTGCGAACAGAAGCCGACGAATACCTCGAGGAAATGCGCGATAAACTCGAGCAGTTCGATTTCGACTTCACGCCGGCGCGCACCGGCGTCCCCGTATTAACCATTGAACCGGCGGCCTCGGAAGCGGGATTCGATATCCGCTACGCTGTGAAGTTCGACGGAGGAATCCGCAACAGCGGAACCATTACCGTAACGATGGACAAAGAAGGCGCGCCAAACCTCCCGTCGGTTCTTGCGGCGAAACAACTGGCATATAGTGTACTCAATATTCGATTCCATACTGAGGAGAAGACTCATGCGAATACTCTCGCGAGAGGAAGTTGAACCGTTGGTGCAGCAAACCGCTCCGAAACTGCGGAGGCTGCACGATAACATCAAAAAGATTATCCGCGGACAGGACGATAAGATCACCCTGGTACTGACCGCCATGCTGGCAGGCGGACATGTGCTGATCGAAGACTATCCCGGAAGCGGGAAAACCACGCTCGCAAAAACGCTGAGTCTCTCCATCGGCGGCGAAAGCGATACCGTGTCGTTCAAGCGCATTCAGTTCACGCCCGATTTGTTGCCGATGGATATCGTCGGCTTCAACTTCTTCGATTCGGCGCATAATACATTTGTCTTCAAGAAAGGGCCGGTGTTCAGCAACATCCTGCTGGCGGACGAAATCAACCGCGCATCGCCCAAAGTGCAATCGGCGCTGCTCGAATGCATGGCCGAAAAGCAGGTCACCGTCGACGAGCGCACGTACCCGCTCGAGAATCTCTTCTTCCTTATCGCCACGCAGAATCCGATCGATTCCGAAGGGACCTACCCCTTGCCCTGGGCGCAGCTCGACAGGTTCTATTTCAAGATTCCGCTCGGACAGGTGGACTACAACACCGATCTGGAAATCCTCAAGAATCTCAACTCCATCCTCGATCTTCAGGGGACCGTGTATCCCGTGATTTCCTCCGCTGAGATTATCGCGATGCAGGATGTGGCGTTCAATGTGCATACCGACGATTCCATCATACGCGCGGTGAACAACCTCATCCACCGCACCCGGGAGAGCAAGAAGGAAATACAGGTCGGCGCATCGACGCGAGCGGGTATCTACCTCATCAAGCTCATCCGTGCGCATGCGCTGCTCAACGCCCGCGCCTACGCAACGGAAGACGACTTCAAAGCCGTGAGCTACTGGGCGCTGCATCACCGCATGGTGTACGCCAACCGCAAAGCCGGCGAGGAGCTTCTTGCCACGCTCGTGGATTCAGAAATCGAAAAACTGAGGAATAAGACGGTGTAGAAGTATCGTTTTCAGAAAAGTCCGGCGCCGCCGGACTTTCTTTTCATAAGCAAACAAAAATGTCCGGCCAGCTTGCGCCGACCGGACATGAAATGAAACGAGGATTTCCGCTACTTCACGATCACCAGTTTCCTTGTGGCGGTGTAGCCGTCGGCGGTGAGGGTGTAGTAGTACACGCCCGGCATCAATCCGGATACATCCACGGCAGCGGAGTGATCGCCCGCCGCTTCGCGACGGTTGACGAGCACCGCAGCCTCGCGGCCCATTGCATCGTGAAGAGCAATGCGCACGGAGGATTCGACCGGGAGATGATACGTGATCGCCGTCTTGCTCTCTCCGGAGATGGACGCCGGATTCGGATTGCTCTGATGCAGCGCAAACGTCGTGCCGCCGGATATCAGTCTATCCTTCGGATTGCAGAAGGCATTGAGGGTAAAGGTACCGGGTACCCTTCCGATCAAGCGCCCATAGCCCGACGTGAGGTTGAAGTCGTCCGAAAGATCGATGGGCGTGCTCTCGCTGTCGCCGATCAGCACCAGGCACTCGACGTACGCGAGTGGGGTAAGTCCTCCCCTGACCGTTCCGCCGTTTGCCGAAAGCGTGACGCGGCCTGCGGCGTAATCGTAACTCATATCCACCGTCATGTCCTGCGAACGGGTGTTCGTTGTCACGACGCGGGTCGGATACAGCATCGATTTATTAAACGTCAGCGAGCCCGACCACGACGTTACATCCGTCCCGGCGAGGTCCTGATCGAGCAGCAACGGAATGCGGACCAGCTCATCTACCTTACCGGAGATTGCGCCAATAGAGAGGTTCGCGGATACGATGGTCCGGCCGACGCCCTCGCCGCTCGCATTGCCTGTTGCGCCGACGACGCATGGCGAATTGGACTGAACGAGGATTTCAGCGGACTTGATTCCCACCGATGTGGGACGGAACTCCACAGTCGCGGTAATGGTCTGTCCGGGTTGCAACGTTGTTGGCGGCGCCGGATTCATTTGCGTGATGACGAATTCGGGATTGTTCGATACGATGCTTGCGATATCGACTGGAATCGTCGTGTTGTTGCTTACCGTTACAAGCGCCGGGGCAGAGGTCATCGTCACGACTGTCGGCGGGAATACGGCTGCGGTGACGCCGATCGTTATCGCGACGGTTTCCATCGTGATATCAGTGACCTTTGTGAACTGCTGACCGTTTACCGTGGCATACGTCGTAAACCGCGCCGTGTAGATGCGGCTTTGGTTGACGCCGGTAAACTCGAACGAGAACACCTGCGTCGCACCCGAGGCGACCGGGAACGGCGTCGCGGGCGGATTTATCATCGTGAACATCGATGCATCGGCGCCGGTAAGCCGTATCGAGTCCACCGTCGCCTGATAGATGTGACCGTTTTTCAGATCGATGGTAAAGGTTTGCGGGAGGCAGAACGCCATTGCCGGAGGCTCGATCCGGTCGGTCTGCACCAGGCTTCCTTCGATGACATTCGCATTCAGCGTGACGACAGTGGAATCGGTACAGGGCGCGGTTATCGGCATCGCGAACCGGCTCTGGTACGCTCCTTCGATAGCGGGCGTCAGAGTGAATTCGACGGTTTTCGACTCGCCGGGATTGAGGCAGAACGGGAACGTCACGTTGAGCGTCACGCCTGCGGGCAACACCGGTTGCTGGTAGCAGTAGCGGGCGGTGCCGGTATTGGTGATGGTAACGGTTTGCGTCGACGGTTTGTTCGGCTCGATAGCGCCGTAATTCACCGTGATATCCGCGGCTGCTGCGAACGTCTGCTTCACCGCTTCGAGCGGCAGATCGACCACCGGTTGCCGGGTGTCGTTGGTCTGGATGCTCAGCACAGCAGAAACAGCTCCGTCGGTCGAGACGAGCGCGGGTTGATACCGGATAGAGAAGACGCGTTCATTGCCCGGTCCGAGTACTTCGGTTGAAGTAACCGGATTCAGTACGGTAAACGCGGCTGCGTTCGATCCGTTCACGATCGATGAAAGAATCGATACCTCGCCGCTGCCCTCGTTGCGGAGAGTGTCGCTGAGCGTCAGCTCTTCGCATTGCGCCAACGCGCCGAAATTCAGAGTCTGAGGATACAGAGCGAGATCGCCCTGGACTCCCGATCCGTCGAGCGTTACGCACACCGTATCGGCGCAGGGTGCGTTGAATACCACGCACACCGTTGCCTGATACCGTTGTTCGGCGGAAGGTTCAAATTCGATCTGGAATACGCCGTTCGATCCCGCCGCAATGGAAGTGGGATATCCCGCCATAACGGCAAATCCCGGCGGCGGCGTTATTGTAATCGAGGAAACCGTGCCCGGAAACGCTCCGCCGTTGACGACGGTAAACGAACGCTGCGTCTTCGAGCCAACGTTTACGCTCGGGAAGATGATGGAACCCGGCGTTACCGAGTACGTTTGATCTTCCCAGCTTCCATGTACAATAACCGTATAAACCAGCGGACAACTACTGCCCTTGATATACACTGTATCGCGGAATTCGCCGAAACCAGCTTTATTGAACTGTATGTTGAACGGCGCCACTTTCCCCGGCTGAAGTCCGAATCCGCTCTGCAGGTTCATCGTGAATGCCGGACTGTTATTGGCGCGCGTGATCTCAATCCTTTCCATCGCGTCGCCGGTATTGGTAATACTGAATGTCGACGACGGTGCGACGGCGCAAGTAGCGAGCATACCGAAGTCAATGTCCGTTGTCGAAAGCTGGAGATTCACCGAATCGCGGCGGCTGCTCACGGGTATCTGGAATTCCGGATACGCCGGATCGTTGTTCTTGATCACCAGCATCGCCGTATTCGCGCCCTGATATGAGGGATCGGCGCAAACAATCACCGGCACTTCTCCGCCCGGCTGGACGAAGAATGGGATTGCCGGAGCAGTAACATTCATCGCAGGCGAAGATTGCTGGAGATCGATGCTCGTAACCTGGATGGCTTCGCGTCCCTGGTTTGCCAACCGAATGGTATCGCAGGTGCGAGTAAAGCTGCATGGCGAGGAAAGAATTTCCATCTCGCCCTTATCGACGCTCAACCCGTCGGTATCGCCTTTACCGGTCAGAGTAATCAGATAGGTCTGGCTGCACGGTTCTCCGCTCACCCGGATAATTCCGGTGAAGGGCCCCCGCGCATTGGGTGTGAAGACAACATTGAAAGTCGTTTGTCCGCCCTGTTGTAATGTAATCGGCAGCGTACCGGAGGGCGTTACGGCGAACACCGACGCGCCTTTCACCACATCCACTGAAGTGATTTGCACCGGCGAACCGCTCGTGTTGATAATCGTAAACTGCCGGTTTTCGGCAACGAAGAGTCTTGTAAAGAACTCCGTTGCGCTGTCGCCGGCGACTGTGTACTCTGTTACCGTCCGGTTTCCAAAGAGGTTGATCAGCGTGGGCATCCGTTCGGCGTCGTTATGACCCAGAACCAGGATTGCCCGGCTCGGACCTGCAACCGGCGATTGATACTTGACGATCAACGGAATGGAATCCTTCGCGAATGCGGTATCGCCCGGCAACGGTTTGACGAGCGTAAAGTGTGTGGGATTGACGCCGATAATATCCTGAGCGCTAAATACCAGCGGTCCATTCCCTTTATTCATGATGTACAACGTATCGAATTCTGCCCACGGACATGCTTGTGTTCCGAGATCCATCGAAAGCGGATATTCGATATAGGGATTCGGAACGCATTCAGCTGAAACTTCGAGCACCGCGCTGTCCGAACAGACGCTGCTCCATTTCGTCACCAGATTGGCAGACCAGGAACCCACGGCAAGCGGTTTGTAATCGAGTTCTACCTCGATTTCCTGCGTTGGAGAGAGCAGCCTGGGAATTGTGTTTGGATTCTTTAATTGCAGTCCTGGAATGACGCGGTCCAGCTTTACCGATGTGAGGTAGGCGTCGGTTTGACCGGTGTTTTTAATGCGGACATATTTTGAAAGCTGTTTATCGACGATTGTCGGTCCTACAGTAACCGCGCCGGATGGCGAATATTTTACCTCTGTGGATATACCGGTTCCTCTCAATGTGAATAGAACGGTATCGCCGCAGGGAACCGACACCAGACGGATCGTCGCCTGCGCGAATCCGGTTACCTGTGGCGCAAACTGGAACTCGTACGGTTTAGAACTATCCTGCAGAATAACAAGCGAGTTCGAATAGAGCGGCGGGAAGACAGGCGTGCCTCCTACAAACTGCTGTACATCGACGAAGGCATATGTATTGCCGACATTCTTCAGGGAGATCGTCATGTTTTTCGTCTGACCGATGCACACATTCCCGAAATCCAGCACCGTCTGGGAGGCCTGGACGCGCGTAATCAGCCCCATGCCCCGGAGCGTGACAAACGACGTATCGGGACATGCAGGATTGCCGCCGATAATGCGGTATACCGCTTGTCTTACGCCGGTATCTTTTGGCGCGAAACGGAATTTGAATTCCGTCGTTTTATCGATGACTGTCATCGGCGCAGGCGATAGAGGGGTGAAATCAGATTTGCCCGAAACAAACGCAATGCTGATAAACGTCGGCGTTTCGTTTCCACGGGGCTCCACGAATGTGGAAAACTCCTCGGCATCGCCAAGACACTTCCCGTTGAACACTTCCACGAGCGGATTGACATCGAGATACCCATGATACCGCGTGCCGGTGAGCGTCACCGTCCACGGGGAGTGGTCCTTGTCGTTGCTATAGATCGACATCGAACCCGACACCTGTCCGACAGCGGTAAGCGAGGGCGTCCAGCGGATGGTCACTTTCTGGCTCTTTTTCGGCGGGATACGGATGGGATACGACACGCCGATAAGTGAGTATTCATTCGATGAAAGCGAAATTTCGCCGCTGTTGATAATAAGTTCGCCGTTTCCGGTGTTCTTGATTATCACCTCTGTTTCAACGTACGATTCGCATCTGACATCAGGGAAAGCGGCATCGGTTTTCGTAATTGAGATATCGGAAACCGGCGGCTTTCCGTAATAGCGGATCATCCAGGGTGTTTTAGTCCCCGGATCGAATCCCATTGCCCATCCGTTCAAAGAATCGATAAAATCAATCACACGCATCGGACCGGTTGCAAGCATGGCTGGCATACCAAGCGCTTTCCACCTGCCGCCGCCGTCAGTTGATACGAAAATATCGACCATATTGGAACCCGTCCACACTAATTCCGTGGTCAGGAACTGCATTGCGTAATTATTCTGCGTCGATGCTTTCAAGCCTGCCGGCGTGACATCGCTGAACCGGTTGCTCCAGGTAAAATTTCGTAGGAGCATGCCTTGACCGGAACCGACGGCATTTGTCGAGCCGGATACAGCAATTGCAGGATAATCGATGATTTCGACGTTGGATAACATTTGGTCGTTCGTATTACGCGGCGGCATGAGCCAATTCCACTGCGAGCCGGAACCGCTGAATTCGAGAAGCGTTCCGAAGTCGCCGACTGCAAACCAGTGCCCGAGCTTTTCCTTCACTTTATAGAGCGCCGGTTCGTCCGGCGTCGGTGGACCTGAGGGAGATTCGTCGACCCATTTATTTCCCCCATCGTACGTGTGGAGAATGACCGGCGGGTGGAAGAATGTAGGGGGACGGACAGGCGAAGACGCGAAGCTATCCCCGCCAACGATGACACCGTTCTGACCGTCGGCGAAATAAATATCCCGGTATGTACATCGCGGACCGATGTATAGCGA
The DNA here is from genome assembly GCA_964408855.1 of uncultured Ectothiorhodospiraceae bacterium. Classification (GTDB taxonomy): domain Bacteria; phylum Bacteroidota; class Ignavibacteria; order SZUA-365; genus CAYPBB01. The sequence goes on along the minus strand of CAYPBB010000015.1, from coordinate 59,228 downwards.
GTCAAGTCCCTGCCAAAAATTGCCGCCATCGTGCGAAACATAGACGAGGCCGCTATCGCCGCATACCCAGATATTGTTCGGCGACTGAATATGCACAGAGCGAAAGTTGCCGTATTTCGGAACAAGGGGTATCATGAAGAGGCTGTCGTTCACGACAGGGATCCAAAGGTTGCCGCCGTCGGTAGTGACCCATATGCCGGTTGCAAAATTCATTGCATCCGTCGGACCCACGCAGACGCCGAAATTCGCGTCGTACATGTCCATATCGTAGATGGCTTCCATTCGGGGCGGGTGGGTGAGCTGCGTCCAATATCCTATCTGAGCGTTGGAAATGGAGGTCAGGCATAAACCGCATAGAGCAAACAAGAAAAAGCGAAACAGTAGAGCAGATTGTTTCATGGCGTTGCACCATAATGAAGGATGAATCACAGATACTAAAGATATCAACTATTTGAATGCCTAACAAGGCAAACACCGGCAGGATTGTCTAATTGCGGCAATGGAAGCGACAATTGCTACGGGCACAGCGCGCCGATGCATTATCCCACTCCTCCCGTCAATATGTCAGGTATACGGTTGAACGGCTAAAAACCGACGACCACCGTCCCAGGATGCCGCGTAGCTGCCATTCGAACCAACTCTGAGCCGTTCCCCCTTACGACAAACACATCGCAGAAGTCCGGCTCGCTCTTCTGTGTCAGAGTAAACGCAACCCATTTGCCGTCGTTGGAGATGCTCAACGAATTGGCTGCATTCCGTAAATACTCCACACCGTAGGTCGCGGATAGACGATCGATATCGATGATACGGTATATCTCGGCGCCTGTCGAGGCCTTCCTCGCAACGATGCCGCGTTCGTCCCAGAGAACGACGGCGTCGGCATACATGCAAACCTGCCTTGGTTCGATCGCTTCGGTACCGGCGTACGGGAACTCCGCGCTCCATCCGGCGGTCAGATTGAGACTCCTGTGCTGGTCGTTTGTCCGGTACAGGATTGTTTTCGTTCTCTCGTTCAATCCTTCCAGAAAGATCGGAGATGAGGAAATATCGCCGATCATCCGCGTAGCTTTTTCGGTCCACTCATAGAGCGCATACCCTTCCGTTCGAAGCTGCGACGTACCTGAGAGTCCCACGGCGGTGAACCACACCGATTTGCCGTCAGGACTGACGAGAATATTCGTACCGCTCGTCCGCGCCTGGGTTACGTTCAGATGAGTCATCGATGCAAGCACGATGCTATCGACGGGAATCAGATTCATTTTCCACTGTGCGCAATTAAAGCGGACCAGCGCCGCTTCGCGTTTCGACGGATTCGGGATACCAGCAAGGACCCGCTCGACAGGATAGACGGCATGATGTCCATTCGAGCCAAGTTGAAGTAACGGCGGCATTGCGTATTTATACAAGTACGCCGGATCGGAGGATTCAGGGAACGGCACCGGGATAATACTGCCGTTCTCGCACTTCCCGAATAACCTATGCTCGGAGCTTTCCACTTCAAAGAGGACTATCCCATTATCCGAAGGTTGCGTGCAATGAACGACCGGCTTTGCGTAGAGGCTCGACCAAACTCCATTCTCGAGATTGCAGCCGAAGAAACCTACATTTTCAGCGCCAGGTTTATTCCCGGCAACGGCATAATACATAACGCGTCCTTTGGACGCCGAAGGAGTTTCCGGGTTGTCGCATCCCGCAAAAACCACAATAATTGCGACTGTCGCGGCAACCGCTTTCAACATGCTGTTCATAAGACCTCCCGCCGATAGTTGGAAGTTCAGGGATTTGGGATATCCTCTTGTAACTCGCGGATGATTTCCTTTCCGCGATTTTCGACCGCCTGACCGGCAGTATGAATAATTGCCCCGCCCGCTATTATAAAAATTATAAAGGCGTTTTTGGCGGCTTTTATAATTTTGTTTATCAGGATTATAATAAAAACGACGGCAAGCACCGCAAGGACCGCAATGAGAATGGGGTGCGCCAACAAAAAACTAAAAATGCTCGTGATGCCGTCCATATTACAGATAGTGTGGTATCATTTGTTGCCAGGTTTGCCAATCGTGCGGATAATCGCCGCTCCATTGGTGGAATGTATGCCGAATTCCCTTCGAATTCAAGAGCGAGGAAAGCGACCTGTTCCGTTCGAGTGTGATATCGTTGTCGCTTGTGATGAGAACTATTTCCAGCCCGGAACGGTAGCGGTCGAGAAACCATGAATCGGTAAGATTCGGTAGATAATCGACGGGATTGTTGAAGTAGCATTGCTCATCGTAATATCCGTGAAGCAGCCCCTTGATATCGAACGAGCCGAACATTGCCACCACCCTGCTTATCAGGTCGGGGTGTTTGAGCGCAAAGTTCATCGCATGATAGGCGCCGAAACTAATCCCGAACAACGTAACATACCCGTTGCCGGTTTCATGCCGGAGATACGGGAGGAACTCGTGAATCAGATACCGCTCGAACATCACCTCCAGTTCCACCTTCCGGTGCGCCGGACAGTGCTCGTTGTACCATCCGTCCCAGTGCGTTGTATCGACGCAAAAAATCTGAATCAAACCCTGTTCGATTTTCCAGGATAACGGCTCAAGCATACCCCGTTCGGGGAATTCATAATGATTGCCTGACGTGGTGGGAAAAACAACGATCGGAGCGCCGGAATGACCGTAATGGAGAAATTCCATATACCGCTCGGCGCAGGGGCTGTGCCATCCGTGGGAATAGAAACGCATGCTTCATCGAGATTGTGAGACGAACCATAAATACGCAAAAATCCCGCGATGACGCAAACGGCGGACGCGCGAAGCGCGCTTTGAATACGCGAAACCCGGCAGTTGCGCTACTGTTGTTCGAGTATCCGCCCCAGTTCGGGCAGTTGCGTACCCCAGAATTCCCGGTATAATGCTACCCACTCGTACACTTCCTTCAAGGGGACCGGGTTGATATTGCAATACCGTTCCCTGCCTTTTTTACGGATTTCGATTAGTCCGGCGGAGTTCAGGATCTTGATATGCTTGGTCACCGCCTGGCGCGTGGTTTCGAACCGTTCGGTGATAGTTGTGATGGGGAGGGGCGTTTCGGCGCCGACGAGCAATGCGAGGATTTCCCTCCGGGTGGGATCGGCTATTGCTTTAAATGGACTGTGTAGAATATTGTTCATATCATGCTTCTTTGCTGTTGATACGTGTGAACAGGTACGAACCGAAATGCCGGGTTGGCAGAGCGTGGCGAATGCCGCTGGTCAGCCGGAGGAAGGGAAAACGCGTTCCTGGACCGGTATCCGTAACCAATCCGGTGCGCCGTTTCACGTTGTATACGTTTGATATTCATTTTGTTTCACAACATTTTCCAAAATTCCGCTATCATTTATGTCGCGTTCCGGACAAACGTGAAACAATTCGGATATTTATCCGTAGAAATATCCGTTGCATCATTGGGATGCTTTTCATATTATGATTGGGTCATATCAACGACATATCACACTCTCGAAGATTCTGCAAATCATCGCCGGCGTACCCCGAGCTGTTGGGGTGTGCGTTTGGTAACCACTTTCAATTCTTTGTAAAGAAAGGATTATATGCCTTATGAAACGGGTTATTAAAATAGCCCTGATCGCTCTCGGCGTTCTTGTTGTCGTCGTCGTTGGAGGCGTCATCTACCTCTCCGCTTCCGGGCTTCCGGAGTACGAATTCCGGGTCGTCGAAGTGGCCGTCGATACATCGCCTGAACGAATCGTAAACGGCAAGAGGCTCAGTCTCATGATGTGCAGCCACTGTCATCTCGATAGCCGCACCCAGACGCTTACTGGCAAACGAATGGACGACCTTCCCTCCGACTTCGGAACCGTGTCCTCCAAAAACATCACGCAGGACCCTGAATTCGGTATCGGGAATTGGACAGACGGGGAGTTGTACTACTTCCTCCGTACCGGGATCAATCCGAAGCGAAACGGCATGTACATTCCGCCATGGATGCCGAAGTACCCGCACGTTGCCGACCAGGACCTGTACGATATCATCGCGTATTTGCGCTCCTCCGAACCGGAGGTACAGCCTGCCCGTGTCGCGAACGGAGAAGTCGACCCCTCGCTTCTTGTGCTTGCGCTTGCGCGCGTCGCGTTCAAACCGATGCCGTACCCGGACAAACCGATTGCCCGTCCCGATACCACCGATTTGAAAGCATTCGGTAAGTATCTTGCAAACGGGATGTTCGGCTGTTTCGAATGCCATGCCCAGGACTTCAAAACCATGAATGTTCTGGTCCCGGAACAAACGCCCGGATTCTACGGCGGCGGTAACCAGCTCATCGAAATGAACGGCACTCCCGTGTACTCAAGTAACCTGACTCCCGACAAAACTCATGGAATTGGCGCCTGGTCGGATGACGAGGTAAAAACGGCAATTCGCGAAGGCTTCCGCCCCGACGGATCCGCGCTGCATTATCCGATGCTCAGAGGGAAATTCCTCACCGAGCAGGAACTGAACGGCATCGTCGCCTATCTCCGGTCCCTCCCTTCGCTTCCGACAAAAAACAAACCCCGTCCGGCATACGACCTCCCCGCTACGGCGAGTCAAGGCGAAAAACTATACTATCGGTACGGTTGCGCTTCGTGTCACGGTAAAGCCGGAAACGGATACGGCGATCTGACAAAAGCCAATGCCAAGTACCCATCGGAAGAAGGGCTGCTCGATGTCATCAGGCATCCTTCGAACTACTGGCCCAATACCCTCATGCCGACATGGGGCGACCGTATCCCCGTGACGGATTTGAAGCTCATCGCAGCGCATGTGCGCACTCTGGGCAAATAGGTTGCTTCTGATTTGATTTGCGTTAACTCCGTCCCGCGTTTCAATGCATACCGCTGGCAACGCGGGCCGGAGCGCGCAAACTCAACAAACGCATGGCATCTTGACCGGAAATACCTATATTGCATCGACAATTTGTAAAACCAGATTGAAGGATTGTTTCGACTTATGATTGAATAACCTCCCGGTACCGAGTACCGAAACGCTATATATCTGCGAACAGCCGTCCTGTTTGCGGAGATGTTGGTTATTGGGTTATTCATTATAGCAAGGAACAATCGCATTGTATACACTTCAGCAACTCGGTTGGCTGGAAGCATTCAACCAGCCTTTCAGGGAATATCGCGACGCCGGATTTCTTCCGGGACGTATATCAAACGAACAACGCGGTCACTACTACTTACTCTCGGAGCAAGGCGAACTCCGCGCCGAAGCGTCGGGCAGGGTGCTATACGCATCCACAAGCTCAAGCGGACTTCCCAAAGTCGGCGATTGGGTGGCATATCAGCCATTCAACGATGCAGAAGCAATCATTCACGCCGTACTGCCCCGAAGTTCTGCGATTTCCCGCAAGGATCCGGAAGAAACGGACGAACAAATCATCGCTGCAAATGTCGATATCATGCTCATTCTTCAGGGATTGGACGGCGATTTCAATCCCCGCCGTCTGGAGCGGTATATCGTCACGGCGAAGGCGGCGGGTGTGGAACCCGTCGTTCTCCTGAACAAGGCCGACCTCCGCGGCGACAAAGCGGGGATACACAACGCGTTAAAGGAAATCGTCCAACCTGAACACATCGTTTTTCTTAGCGCACTTCACGACGCTTCGTTCGACCGCATCCTGTCGCTTGTGCCCGAGGGTCGAACGGCAGTATTGACCGGCTCCTCCGGGGCGGGGAAATCGACGCTTATCAACCGCCTCCTTGGAAAGGAGGCGCAAACGACCAACGCGGTGCGCGAAGACGATTCGCGGGGCAGACACACGACAACCAGCCGCACGATGTTCGTGCTACCGGAAGCCGGAATTGTCATCGATACGCCCGGAATGCGCGAACTTGCGCTCTGGACCGATTCCGAGAACCTTGAGCCCGCGTTTCAGGATATCGTGCAATTGATTTCGGAATGCCGGTTTTTCGATTGTACGCATTCGAACGAGCCCGGCTGCGCAATCCGGGCGGCGCTTACCGATGGACGGCTGGACGCGTCGCGGCTTCGCTCCTACGAAAAACTTAAACGAGAACTGGCGTATTTGAATTCAACCGACTCCTATCTGCGGCAAAAGAACGAGTTTTTCAAAACGCACATCGCGCGGTATAGAAAGGAGTTGAAGGGGAAGCGGGAATGAAGCGCCGGGGACAGCAACAGGAACATTTCCCCGCAATTTGCACTATATTAGAAATGAACCAGTACCACTACACAGGTATCGATATGAAACAACTCGCTCTCTCCGCCATCCTCATTCTGGCGCTCGGATTTGCCGGTTGCAGCGACGACGACGATCAACCGGTGCGCCAGGGAACTGTTCTCCTCAGGTTGACCGATGCTCCCGCGCCCTACGAGGAAGTGAATATCACGTTTAGGGAGATCGATATCAACATGCCCGCAGGCTGGATTTCCATCCGCCTCGATACGGCGCAGACCGTCGATTTGCTGGAATGGAATAACGGGAAATCCGTGTTGATCGGGAAAGGACAGATCGATCCCGGTAAAATCCTCCAGATTCGCCTTCTCATCGACCGCGCATCAATCAAGGTGGATGGCGTCACATACCCGCTGGAAATCCCGAGCGGAGTACAGACGGGTCTGAAGCTCAACACGAATTTCGAAATTGCGGCAGATTCGACGTATGAATTGATTCTTGATTTCGACGCACAGAAATCCGTCGTCGAAACCGGAAACGGAAAATACAAGCTACAGCCGGTGATCCGCGTTATCGCGGCAAAAAACACCGGATCGATCTCCGGCGTGATTTCCAATCCCGGGCGCTATGCCATCGTCAGCGCGACGAACTGGAACAACGAACTCGTTGGTTCGACGCTTGCCGATACTTTGACCGGGGCGTTCAAGGTGGCGTATCTTCCCGCCGGAGCCTACAGCATATCCATCGAGGATTCCGACGGCAAGATGTACTCAAGGCAGGATATTCCAGTCACATCCGGAAACGATACCCAGATCGGTACGGTTGCGCTTCAATAGCAGGTACATGAAACTGTCATTCAAAGTTGAGGAACCTATGAAACTGAAACCAATCATATATGCCTTTGCGCTCTCGCTTCTCTTGCTCGCCTCAAGCGCACAGGAAATGCGCGCACAGGGTCCGAGGGGACGTTCATTCGGCTTCGGATTGCAGCTCGGCGAACCGTCGGCAATTACCGGACGCGTCTGGACAAGCAAGCTGAACTCCTGGGATATGGCAATTGGAGCATCGTATCTCGGTAGTCCCCATATCCAGGCCGGATATCTCTGGCACTTTCCCGATGCCTTCAATTCGCAGGTGGTATTCCTCTATGCCGGCGTCGGAGGTATACTCGGATTCCGCGGCGATGAAACCGACGGCTGGTTTATCAAACGGAAAAACGGCTGGTACCATGACAACAACAATTCTGTCGTTCTAGCCGTCCGAGGCGCTTTCGGGATCAACGTCGTCCCGAACCGCACCCCGCTCGATATCTTCTTCGAGGTCGATCCCATCGTGGGTGTTTCGCCCGAGATAGGCTTCGACTTCATGCCTTCCATTGGAATCCGGTTCTATCCCTAAATACTCTTACCAGAAATGTACAACGGGCGGTTCAACAACTGGACCGCCCGTTTGATTTGTATGCATTTCATTGAATAGTACGCTATCCCTGTACAATCCGGCAAGAGGGACCGTAGTCGCGCTGAAGCAGTTCGAGATCGGCGAGTGCGTCGATCTTGTTTTTGTACTTCCCAATGTAGACGGTATACCATCCGCCGCGTTTGACGATGTACGAAGGATACCGCATCACGAACAGCGCTTTTGTGATTTCCGCATGCCGTTTGTTGCGGAACGAATCGACATAAATCGCCCATCTGCCTGTTGAAAGCGTCCCATACCGGGTTTCAGTTTGCGCTTTCCGCGCGGCGCGCCGGGCGCTCTGTGCTGTGCTTTTCTTTATTGGCCGCTTGCGTTCTCCTGATTCGGCCTTTTTCTGCGGCGTCGTTTTTTTCGGTTCCGGTTCTCTCGTGACGACCGGTTGTTCGGGTCGTCCCGGTTGAATGGTCGCGGTATTCCTGTCGTCGGGAGCAACCGCCGTCACAATCGTTTCCTGCGATGAAAGCTTCACCACCATCTGTTCGGCATTTTCGAGACGGCTGTTCAGCATCGATACCTTGCTCTCGAGAACAGAGATGTGCTCTTTTTGTTTCGAGTTCAGCAGCCATGTGCCGGCTCCGATGCCTGCAATGCCCAGGAACACAAGCACCCAAATTATCGTGCGCATAATACCACCGGATGTATGTACATCAGCCATGTTTGCTCCAGATTGTTGTATTCTGTGCAATTCTACGATTTCGAAGGGTAACTATCCAGTCTTTTCTTTAATTCGTTGCAAATCGGGCAAACGGAACGAAATTCATTGTTTGCCGTATTCCGACAGCAACCGGGGGAAATCTTCGATGAACACCGTCTTTCCCTTCAGCTTGATCAAGCCTTCATGTTCGAGTTTTCTGAATGTGCGGGAAAGCGTTTCCAGCACCGTCCCGAGCCGGGCAGCGATGAGCGTTTTCGAGTCCCTCAATTCCACAGCCGGAATGAGTCTTGCATGCCGCTGCTTCTGGTATTCCTCGATGAGATATCTGGCGAGACGCGTTTTGACGTCCAGCGCGCTGAGTTTTTCGATCTGCGCGCCGAGCGATTTTAATCGCTTCGATAGTCCGCCGAGCATCTTCATCGCCAGTTCGGGATGCATGCGGATAAGATCGAGAAAACCCTGTTTGTAGATGCATAACAGCGAGCTGTCCTCGAGCGTTTCCGCGAAAGCGGGATAACCGCCCCCCGCGAACATCGGGATTTCCCCCAGCGTCTGGAACGGGTGAATAAGATGGAGAATCGTCTCCTTGCCGTCGGCGGTGAGTTTATACACCTTGACCGAGCCGGTAAGAACGACATACAGCCCATAATACTCGTCGTCGGTCCGGAAGAGGATTGTTCCTTTCGCTGCCACCACATCGGAGGTTGAACGGGAGATAACGTCGAGGTCCTCGCTCGTCAATTCCGAAAACAAAGGAATGCCGCGTAAGCCTTCAAGTATTTCGTTGCGTGTCATGGGTTTTCAGCGTTCGGGAGGCTGATTGTACAGCCTGCGTTCCTTCCTTCAGTGTTGTTGCCGGAAAAACCGGTCAAATCTGACTTACGTCAAAGTGCGGCGGTGCTCGCCGCAGTAAGTTGGAGTAACATACATTGGTTACCAGAACTGAAACAAGGATAGCAACATGCCGGAATATATCAAAGAACGACCAGTCGGATCATTCGTGACCGAGAACTTCAGAACCGCCGGAGTTTTTTACAAGCATGGTATCGATTTCTGCTGCGGCGGCAAACAATCGCTTCACAACGCCTGCCAGGAGCGGGGCATCGATGTCGATGCGATGCTCGAAGAACTGCGGTTGACCGAACAGGAAGCCGGCGGTATTGCGCGGCTCGATTCCCTCGAGCTCGATGCGCTAACCGAATACATCGTCGCCAATCATCACATGTACATCAATAACAACGCTCCGCAGATCCTTTCCTTCGCGGTAAAGGTCGCCGAAGTGCATGGATCGCGCCACCCCGAAACGATCGAGATAAAGGACCTGTTCACGGAACTGCTGAGAGAGCTCGAACAGCACATGTTCAAAGAGGAGCGGGTGCTTTTCCCGTATATCGATTCACTGGCGGCAGCAAGACGCACCGGAGGAATGCCGCCGCCCGCGCATTTCGGAACAGTCGCGAATCCCGTCGCCATGATGGAATCCGAGCACGACCACGCCGGGGACCTGATGAGGCGCATCAATGAATTGAGTTCATCGTTCGAACCGCCCACCGACGCCTGCACGACCTACAGAGTGCTGTTCCAGGAGCTGGAAGCCTTCGAGCGGGACCTGCATACGCATATCCACATCGAAAACAACATCCTGCATCCGAAAGCAATAAAACTGGAACGCGAAGCTTTATAACAGCGACATCCCCGGCAGGCTGCCCTGCCGGGGATGAATTCCGCTTTCCAGCCGCCGTATCCTGCAGCGGCCGGAATCAAATTTCAAGGGGTGAAGAAAACCAAACGGAGGAACGCTCGCACACCGGACGGTCTTCGGATTGTCCCGGCTCCGGGCTATGCCGCGTAGAGCACGATTCCTTCGTCCGTTGCGCGGCGGACGATATGATCGCTCCTCTGACCGTAGTAGGAATACTCCGCTTCGGTATAGATGAGAATATCGATCGGGATCGGCATGGCGCCGAATGAACGGAGGATCTTCACCTCCTGGGCAAATCTGTTCGTTTCGTCGAGGGCGGTATCGGAAAGCACAACGATAAGATCAAGGTCCGACTTTTCGTGTTGTTTCCCTTTTGCGTACGATCCAAAGAGAACAATTTTCTTCGCATCGCATGCGTTCAGAATGTTCTGCACAATCAGATCGTGACTGTGCGAGTGTTGGTTTGTCTGTTTCATCGTGACTGCCGTTCCAATCATTGAATGCTGTTTCCTTGCTATACGTTGCTGAGAGTAAAGCCCTGCTCGGTCGTAAGATACTGATTTTAAACGCGGTTGTAAAGTACCTGCTTTCCTAAAGTTGCTTGAACCGCTCGAACGGCTGACGGCAGGCGTTGCAGTAGTAGATGGCGCGGCAGAGCGTGGGTCCGAAATGGTTCTCGATCTGCGTTTCCATGCTGTTGCACCAGGGACAGGGTATTTTCGTGTGCATTTCCCATTCAACATTGCCGCCGTGGAGGGCGGGCGGCGCCAGACCGATGCGCTTCATCTTCTCCCTTGCGGTATCCGACATCCGGTCGGTGCTCCACGGTTTGCGAACAACCGTGACCGTCGGCTGGTAGCCCGCATCCCGGAGTTTTCCCGCTATGTCTTCCTTCATGACATCGAGCGCCGGGCAGCCCGAAAACGTCGGGATCATCCCAACCCGGACGGCGTTTCCCTCACATTCAACCGAATCGATGACACCCAGCTCGACAAGCGATACCATCGGGATCTCCGGATCCATGACCGTATCGAGTATTGCCCATATATGCCGATCGTCTTTCATGGCAATAACCAGCCCCTTTACGGCGATGTATGAATGACGAGGAGTGCGCAAGGGGAATCCAATCGCATAAGAATCCCCCCGCTCCGATGCAATAACAGGAGCATCGGAGCGACCCCCTTGCTAAAGGGGTATGAAGATAATGTTGTTTCTTCGCTTCTCACCAGCTTGCTTCGGGATCTGCCTTGTGAAGCGTTTTCATGGCGTCGAGTATGCCGAGAAGGTGCTCGGTATGCTGCCCTTTTCTTCCGCCGTTCTTCGGCATGACGTCGGTTTTCCAGTGGCCGTTTACCTTGACGCACGGGACGCGCAACCCGTAACTCTGGAGCATCGGCGTCAGCTTGTCGAGCCACTTTTGTTTGATTTCCGATTCGGCGGGGGCGATTCCTGCGGCGGTAAGCTCCGGTTCGCCCTCATATGCTTCGAACAATCCCAGCGCATACGGAAATGCCTCGTCGAGGGCGTTCTGCATCCGCACCGCGCTTTCCTCCGTGCCGATGGAAAGCCGTTGCACCATTCCGGTGTTATGCACCCAATGGTACCGCTCTTCCTGAAGAATTTTCGTGGCGAGATCCTTGAGCGGCTCGTATGTGGAGTGCATCAATCCGTTGAGGCGCTCCGATTTTGCAGCGTCGTAAAGGAATTGCCGCATCATCGTAAAGCCGTAGTCGCCGCGAGGCAGTTCGGTGAACAGGCTGTTCCTGAACCCTGTAATCTCGCGTTTGAACGCCATCGAATCGGGATCGGGTGCGCCGAGCTGATGCAACAGTTCGTAGTATGCCAGCGCATGACCGAGTTCGTCCTGTGCTATGCTGGAACATGCAATATCTTCTTCGATGATGGGACCGAGTCCCGTCCATTCCGACAAGCGGTGACCGAGGACGAAATCGTCGTCGGCAAGGCAGGTGAGCATGGCGGTAAGCGCGTTGCGTTGCTGATCTGTCATTACTTGTCCTCCTCTACCGATGCAGATTTGTTGAGTTTGAAGCCCGCCGCGAGGCGGTATTTCCGGTCGAACGCCGGTACGAACATTGATGTGTCTTCATACGATGTCGCGTGAACATCCTTGGTGTTGACGATCCAGATATTGGCGCAGGGCTGCCGGCGCACAAAGTTTTCTTTCGCTAATATAAGCGCCATTTCCGGATCCGGCGCATGCACCGCGCCGACCCATTCGTGGCATGCCCCGCGCTTGGATTGCACGAACACCTCGAATTCCTCCCATTGGGTATCGGTTTCATCGTGCGGTTGCTGCGCTTGCGCCACCGCTTCTTCGATGCGCTGATGGTATGGATTGAATTTCCATTGCTGCATGTGCGTCCGCTCCTATGATGCTTTTTTACCTGCCGCCACAAACCGTTCCAGCGCTTCACGCACCCAGCGTCCTTCGTCGTGGGCCAGCCGCCTGACGGCAATACGTTCCTTGTTCATCGGTCCTCCGCCCCGGATGACGCGTTTGAACTCGTCCCAGTCGGGTTCGGTAAACGACCATTCCTTTGTTTCTTCGTTGTATTTCAGTTCCGGATCGGGAATCGTCAATCCCAGGGCGCGGATTTTCGAGACGAAGCCGGAGAGGAACTCCTGACGAAGCTCGTCGTTGGTTCTCACTTTCACTTTCCAGCGCATAAGCTCCCGCGTATGCACCGAGTCTTTGTCGCGCGGTCCGAAGAACATCATGATCGGAGGCCACCAGCGGTTGAGCGCATCCTGCACCATATCGCGCTGTTGCTGCGTCCCCGCCATCATATTGCAGATGTTGTCGTATCCCTGTTTCACATGAAATCCTTCCTCATAACAGATACGCTCCATGGCGCGCACATACGGACCATACGAGCCGAGGCAGAGCTTCGTTTGATTCACCACCGCCGCGCCGTCGATCAGCCAGCCGATAATGCCGATATCCGCCCAGGTTTCAGCCGGATAGTTGAATACATTGCTATACGTCGCGCGCCCGGTCAGAAGATCGTTGATCATCTCCTCGCGCGTAGTGCCGAGCGTTTCGGCGGCTTCATAGAGCATCTGACCGTGTCCGACCTCGTCCTGCACCTTGGCGATCAGCGCCATTTTGCGTTTGAAGGTCGGCGCGTAGGGAATCCATGTGCCTTCCGGCAACGCACCCACAACCTCGCTGTGCGCATGCTGCGAGATCATCCGGATGAGGTTCTTCCGGTAATTTTCCGGCATCCAGTCGCTGGGCTCGATCCGTTCGCCCCGCTGTATTTTCGCCTCGAAATCGTCGAGGAGTTGCTGTTCGCTCATTGTATCATCGTCCTTCCGCTACATTCATAGGAACCATTCATTTCGTCCCGAGTCGTGGCGTAAAGTCATCATTCGGCCACGGCTTGAGCCATTTCGTTATCATCCGTTTAACGCCCCGGAATCAATCGCGTGAGGTTATTTCAGCGATTTCATCAGGCGGCCGGCGTACATTTCAGCCATCGCTTCCGCTGCGAGCGAACCTTTGGGCTTGTACCAGGTATAGATCGCGTTCAGGGACGCAAGCAATAGTATTGCCGCATACTTCGGATTTCCCGGAGCGAAATCGCCCGTCGTCATTCCTTCGGCGATTATATGACGGAATTCGTGTTCGTAACCGTCGCGGCGGCGCAGCACTTCTTCGCGCCGTTCTTCGCACAGATAGCGCCACTCGTGAAAATAGATTGTCGCAGATTCAATGTTATCTGTAATAACGCCAATATGCGCGTGCATTGCAAGCGTCAACCGCCTTTCAACCGGAGCCTCGGAATGCAACGCGGGAAGTACTCGCTCCCGGAATGCATCTGCTACTTGCATCACCATATCCCAGAGCAAATCCTCCTTGCTCTCGATATGGCTGTATATGCTCGCGCCTTTAATGCCGACGGCATCGGCAATATCGCGGATGGATGTCGCGGGATACCCGCGCAGGGAAAACAACCGCCGCGCTTCCGTATAGATAATATCCTTTGTCGTGGTTTCAATCATACCTAACGAACACTCGTTAGGCGATCGGGGTTCCCCTTGTTCCGCCGGAACATATTATTTGGAAACCCGTCTATTGCATATATTCACACAAACTATTCTTTTTCAGGAGGGACCTTAATGAATTTTTGTTGCCGACTTTTAATCCTTGCGCTCTTTCTTCCATTTATTGCCTACCCCCAGATAACTCTTCAACGCGACGCGTACGAGCAGTTACTGGCTCGCGGGTACTCTACCTATGGAGGTGTCGACTTCGAGGGCGCAACCTTCAATCTCGGCACTCCGGACAGATACGATAACACATACGATCTGACCGTGTTTGAATTTGCGCTCGGCGGCGTCGCCGAGTTTTACGATGCATCGCAGACGGCATTTGTCGATAGTTTCCCGGGAGCGACCCATTGTGTTTTTTCGGCAGCCACCGCTCAATACGATTACTACAAGCTTTCGGACTCAGGCTTCTACAGCTTGGGTATGACCGGCGCGTCACAAGGCAAAAGGGCATTCGTTCGGGTTACGCCCCCGGAACCGGTTGTCGTATTTCCCCTCGAAGCGGGCAAATCGTTCGTTTACCGCAGCGACGAGATTATGATGAATCCGGCGTACAATTTTACCGCCGAATTCACCGAGCAATTCGATGTTATCGCCGGAGGAACGCTCATCACGCCGCATTATACCGAGCCATGCCTTGTCCTTAGCAGAAGGGTCAACGCACAGTTCCGCGGTACGGGATTTACGCAAGCGGCGAACGGCAGGCAGTATTTCTTCTACACCGCCGCCGGTACCACTGCGATGATAGCGGCGGATACTTCCTACCTCGACGACAGCGAACCGCCGATCATCAATGTACTCTACAATGCCGCCAATCCGGATGCGGTATCTCCAGCGCGGATTGCCGAGGATGGATTTACACTTCACGAATTGGCACCAAACGCCGTATCCGGGGATGCCGTGCCCGTCGTCCGGTGGAATGCAGATCAACGTATGCAGGTGAATATCGCCGTATTCGATACACGCGGAGTGGAAGTAGCGAAGGTGTACGACGGCATGTCGGAACCGGGCGAACATCTCGCCGGATTCAGCGCCGCAGCGCTTCCCGCCGGTATGTACTTCATTCGCATGACTACACCGAAAGGAATGCAGACGGTGAAGTTTATGCGGCTGAATTAACAGCTTCGTCTTTAGAACACTCAGGTCCCGCAGGCGCATGTCTGCGGGACCTTTGCGTTAAAACCTCACACTCACGCCCAACGCAGCGCCGTTTGGGAGCGGTGCGATACCGAAATCAATTGAGGTTGTTTCTTTAGGTTTACGGATGGCACAGCGCTGGCGCATCCATGATTTGCGGGCATCGCTGCGGTCGCTTGCTGTATTCGAAGCGTCAACGACGTCCCAAATTCGAATTCCAGCGCATAGCAAAGCAAAAGGAGCGAAGAATACTTGGCTTCCGTGGTCAAACATCGATGCAAACATAAAATAATAAGCTGCAACAGTAGTAACAATTCCACCAGTAAAAAACAACACAGATTTCGAATAATCGCCATTACTGAGATGTCCCGCCCCTGGTAATAGCACGGAATAGAAGGAAGCTCTTCCGGATAGGTAGTGTCTGTAGCGCTGAAAGATCATCTCTGTAGGAAGCGTTTCCTTGGAAAGACTATGGATATCCGAATAATAGCAGTACCATTCCTCTCCTGAAGGCCAGAGCAGTACGAGGTAATTTCCCGGATAATCCTCGACGATGATTCCTTTTACAACCTTCCCGTCTCGCATATCCACCCTGTCGATAACTAAGTATTTGCTTTCCGATGTTGTAACACCCGCAATCTCAGGATACGCAGACGGACCATACCGTAATGGTGGAATTTTTGCTATACGCTCTGAAGACTCCTCAGTGAGCATGCTATAATCGGCGAGGTGGTCGACACCATCGCTGCTGCTGACAATCGCATAAATAGGCGGATAATTATCTAGTACTACACCTGTGATACTTTTGCCACTCGCGAATGTAAATGTATAAGCTCGTTCACGCTGCGCGAAGCATAAATATGAACTTAGAAATACACAAAGCATAATTATTAAGGCATAACGGCAAAAGGGATGTTCTGTCATGTGCATGCTAACTTTGTAGTGTGACTGATGTGAATTACATCAAAACCTGATGTTTAATCCAACCGCCGCGCCCTGCGGAAGCGGTGCGATACCGAAATCGTACTGAAGTCCGGATTCGGAGGCGGGAAGTTGTTCGGATTTATATAGCCATTCCTTGCGCGCGCTTTCTCTGGCAGAGGCAGTAACTACCGCCTCAATCATAGAAACAAGCTGAATTCCGGAGATGAGGAGCATCCCCATAGCTATTTTGTCAAGACCCTGATGACTGGAAGCGGATTCGTTGAAAGGATATGCAAGCATTACTACACTAAATATAGTACCGCATCCAAACACAAGCGCCATCGAATAGTCTCCGTTTGCTAATTGTCCCCCACCCGGAATGAAAAGAGAAAGCGCGGCGGCAGCGCCGGGATAACCATGGGGAATCTTCAGAAACTTCATTCCAGCGGGCATAGGTTCGCCGGCGATACTATCGATATTAGCGTAGTAGTATTTCCATTCCCTGCCGTTGGGCATAAGCAGTATAACAAAATCGGCATGAGAATCATCGATAATGACGCCGGTTTTTGTAATTCCATTCTTTAGATAGATATGATCAAGACTATCATACTCCATAACAATAGCATAAGAATATGCGTTGGCGGAGCGAAAACAAGACTCATCTAAAAGCTTGTTGTCGATTGAAGGTGAGATGACGTCGCAAGACGCTACCTCGTCGTACCATATGATTAGCTCATTGTTAAGCGAATCCCGTATTACGGCAAATTTGTTTGGATGATTGGCGAGGACAATGCCGGTTTTATTCGTCCCGTCTTTGAAATAAAATACTCCGCGGACAAAATCCTGACTATAACACGTGGCAGTGCAGGCAATAACCGCCAAAACAAACGAATACAGATATGTGGAATATATTTTCATGTTGTGTATATACGGCGTTACTTAGAACCTGACACTCACCCCTACCGCAGCGCCCTGGGGAACTGGCGCCATGTTCAGGTTGAAGTGTATCGATGATGTTTTGGAAGCAGAACGCGTTTTCTGTTCGCGCTGCCATTCCGTGCGCTCTTTCTCCCGCGAACTTGCCGTGCTGGCTGCGTCCATAATCGATGCAACGTGCACAACGAGTAAAACAAGCATACCTCCCAACATATCTCTAAGATCGTCCGAGCCAAAGAATCCTTTACTTATACCCCACACTTCTACAGCGGTGAAGAGTACGCCTTTCAGCCACTGTTCATTATAATATTGACCTCCACCCGGGAAAAAGAGCGAACAAGTCCCGGCCAGCGGCGGCGAGAAATGCCTGATTTTCAGATACCGCACTCCTTCGGGCATCGGCGCGCTTTCAATCCGGTCGATGTATTTGTAGTCGTATCGCCATTCCTCGCCATTGGGATACAACAGCACAATGGAGCGATGCCGGTCCTCCGATACAATCACACCTTTCTTTACCGTACCGTTTTTCAGATAAACCGTGTGAACGCTATCATACGTAACCGCAGAGGCAGACGAGAGCACATCGGCTGACCGGAGCGCCCACTCATCCAGGAGTGGCGAATCCGGGGGAAGCAACGTTTCAGCCTTCTCGGCAATTTCTGTGTACCAATGCACTTCTTCCCTCCCACTCCCATCACGCAATACGCAGAACTCGCCCGGCGAATCCGCAACAAGTACGCCGGACCTGGTGGTCCCGTTCTTGAGTGTAATTATACCAAGCGATAATTCCTGACTGTAACAAATCGTCTGGATCAGCAGAAGAAGGATAGATGCGGTGAATGTGCGGTAGTTCATAAGGTTCCTGGATGTTGGATCGGTATGAGCAAACCTAGCGATAGCGGTAGTGTCATTCAATGCTAAAAAGCATCCCGGAAAAATCGGTCCCCTTAAAAAGCAAGGGGCGAATCCTGTGAACGGATTCGCCCCTGCGCGATCGTACAATACTGCTGCTTTACTTGCTGCTCAGCTTCACCAATTCCTCGAGCTCTTTCTTGAGGGCTTCGATTTCCTCGCCGTACTTTGCCCACTTTCCATCTTTGAGGTATTCCTGAGCGCGAGTGTAGCGCTGCATTGCCTCGCGGGCTACCTGGTTCAGACTCCGCACGGCGGCAATCGGCTGAATTTCCTGAACACCGCCCGACTTGATCCGTGCAGCTTCCCGGGTCGAAACGGAGAATACCCGCGTCAAAGCCAGATCAAGCGTCGGTTCCATCGCGATACGGTTGGAGTAGGAAACGATAACGCGCTTCAGCTCGGGGAGTTTGCCCTCCGTTGCCTGCAAATACACCGGCTGGATATAGAGCTGCTCGTTCTTCACTGGAATCACCAGCAAATTCCCGCGCGTTACGCTCGATCCCTGCTGATTCCACAGCGTCAACTGCTGCGAAATGTCCGGATCCTGTTCGATCCGCGCCGATATCTGCATCGGACCGTAGGTGAGGTCTTGTTTGGGGAATTTATACACCAGCATCTTGCCGTAATGCTCCCCGTCGCTGCGCGCGCACAGCCATGCAATCATATTATCGCGGCGGTTCGGGGTGTACGGCACCATCTGGATGAACTCTTCCTTCGATTCGCCCGGCAAACGAATGAGCGCGTAATAGCTCTCCATCTTCGCGACGCTTTCGTTCAGCTTTTCGTTGGCGATGTTCCAGAGGTCTTCCTTGTTATAGAATACCTGCGGATCGGTCATATGGTATACCTCGTAGATCGACGCCTGGATATCGAACAAATCCTGCGGATACCGGATATGCGAACGCAGTTCTTCCGGCATCTCGCTGATGTTTCGGAACATGCCGGGATAAATTTTCGAGTAGACCCTGATAAACGGATCGCTCTGCTCGTTGAATTTGTAGAACGTCGTCTTTCCGCTGTATGCGTCGATCACGATCTTCACCGAGTTACGCACATAGTTCAATGTGCCTTGATAAGGCATCGAATACGGATACCGGTCGGTCGTGGTGTACGCATCGTAAATCCAATACAAACGCTTGTTCGCAAGCACGATGTACGGATCTTCGTCGAACTCGAGCCAGGGAGCGAGCTTGTTTACGCGTTCGAAGATATTCCGATGGTAGTGAATCCGGCTCTCCGGTGTTACGTATTGCGAGATCAGCATATTCATATCGCCGAAATGCATCGCAAACAGGAGCCGCTTGAAGAACGACCCCAGCAGCACGCCCGACTTTTCCTTGTACCTCGTAAACTGGTTCTTGTCGCCGACCGGATAGTCGAATTCCTCGATAGCGCCGTTGGTGATCACCGGGGTATTGGTGTGTTCGCCGAAGTAGATTTCCGGGCGTTCGATCTCCAATCCCGCCGGCGAAACGGGAGGAATATCCTTCATGAAGAATTCCGGCAATCCCTCTTCGGTGACGACGTTCACCGGACTCATCGCGATGCCGTATCCGTGGGTATATACCAGATTCAGGTTTACCCAGGTCTGGGCATTGGAAGGCAGCTTGGTTTGATTGAGCTCGCGCGCGCTGAGCATTACCTGCCGGTAATCGCCGTCGGGTAGTTTATATCTATCGATATCGACATCGGGGAAATCGTAATACAGCCTGATGACCTGCAACTGGTCGAGCGTACTGGCGAGCGGGCGGTAATCCCACAACATGACGTTTTTGATGGTGATGCTGTCCGCTAAAATATCCTGGAATGTCAGATCGAACTTCGGATCGACGGACTTTTCGGCTATCCGCTCGATTTCGTACGCCAGCCTCGTGTACTTGATATTGTTCTGGATGTACGGGCGCTCTTTCGACTGTTCGGTCGGATTCACGATGAAGCTTTGCACGCCCATCGGGTATGCCGCACCCACAACGATGGCGCATACGATGAATCCGACGACGACGAAAACAAGCTGTTTGTACTTCCGCCGGAACATCGTGTACACAATCCCGAACGACACGATCAACGACACGAAGCACATGATCCAATACGCGGGGATCTGTGCGTTCACGTCGGTATATCCGGCGCCGTAAAAACTCCCCGACCGTGTGGAATACAACACCGAGTACCGGTCAAGATAGTAGCCATAGGCAACCAGCACGAATACCAGCGAAAACAGGACTGCCAGATGCCGTTGCACGGTAACATTCATCGAGATATGTCCGTACGAGAACGATATTCCCTGTTTGATGACGTACAGTACCGTCACGGCGATAATCGTCAGGACAAGCATCCCGAACAGCCAGCCGCGGACGATTTCAATAAACGGCAGTTGAAAGACGTAAAAGCCGATGTCGTTCCCGAACACGGGATCGGCAATACCGAATCCTTCCATATTCGTGAAATGCAGCGATTCGTTCCACGCAGAGGAAATCACACCTGCCATGATGACTGCCAGAACCAGGATCCCGGCATAGAGGACGTAACGGAATACCTTCCCGACGCTTTCGAGAATCTTTTCGAACCGCGGGTCGGGTTCGGCTTTGGATTCCATTTTCATCGGAATGCGGACATTCATCCAAATAAACAGGAAGAAGACGATGAACCCGGCGATCCAGAGGGTATACTCGGTGACGATGTTTTTCCAGAATGTGCCTTCGAAGCGCATCGCTTCGAACCACCACAAATCGGCGAAAAAGCCGGAAAGGAGGTTCATGACGATGACCACCGCGATAAGAACTGTCACAAGTATTACCGGGAGACGTTTCACTTTCATTTTTAATCCATAAGTCGTGAGGGAGAACAGTGTAATCTAACCAGATGAAAACCATTCCGCAATAAAGAAGAATCGGCAATGCTGGAACCGATGAAATACAACCGGGTGTTAATTGGATATCCTGCTCCGGCATTTGCGGCGCGGATCCGGGCGGGAATATCCATTACGATGAACAGAACAGGAACGTTTTTTTCAGGACGGCGGTACCTTATGAAACTCTATCAATCGAACAAGGCTGAAACTCCCCGGATGTTCAAGAGCGACTTCATGGAGTTCTTTTCGCGCGTGCATTGGACGGTTCCGCTGTGGCTGTTCATCCCCATCATCGGCGGCTTCCTGTATCTTGCGTTTACCGTCGACCGGCGGACGCCGTTCGAAATAAGCTGGCTCTTTCTTTCGGGCTTGTTTGTGTGGACGCTGACCGAGTACGTTCTGCACCGTTTCGTTTTCCACTACCATCCCAAGACGGAATGGGGACGGAATTTCCACTGGATGTTCCACGGGGTACACCACGACTATCCGAGCGATCCTCTGCGGCTGGTGATGGTTCCTTCGGTCAGTCTTCCCCTTGCAACGCTTTTCTATCTCCTGTTCCGCGCCATGTTCGGCGCGGCATGGGCGCCCGGTTTCATGGCCGGATTTCTTGTCGGCTACCTGTTTTACGATATCACGCACTACGCGGTGCATCATTTCCCGGTGAAGGGCAGCGTGTTCGGGAAACTCCGCGAGCACCACATGCGGCACCATTTCCAGCAGCCCGAGCGCGGCTTCGGCGTGAGCTCGCCGCTCTGGGACCGCATTCTCGGAACGCAGTACGAGGTCACAGTCGCCCGCAAAAAGGAAGAGCTTGTTCAGGCGGAAGAGGGGCAGTAGGAAGGCAAGCGCGGTTGCAGTCGATGGGAGGATGAATGAACGGTAGGGGGCGTAGGGATATTGGGTTCTGTACGTATCGACAATTTCGTAATAGACTTCCGTAACATTGGGTCATTGAGACTTGATACGAGTAACTGGATTGATAGAACATGCTTTTGATTTTGATACTGTGATTGCAACCGGCAATTGAAATCAGGGCTACGCAGTAAGACAGCAAGCTCATTATCCCGCCGTATTCAATTGTGATGATATCACCTCCGATTGATTCTCAGATTATATAAGCCCCAACATCAATTCCTCAAAGCTCGCAGGGTGGAGTTGTTCGAATTCCTTTTGGGGGACTTTTATATAATTCCAGTCTGTTCCGGTTAATTGGGTTGCGTTTTCGCACCAGCGGCGGGCGGCATCGTCTTTCAATGATACTTCGATATCCTCTCGACCTTTGGTTTCTATCACCCAATGAGAGCCATCATTCAAACCCACAATGAAATCGGGGTAGTAATTTCTGATATTGCTCAATGTATCGGGATATTCTATCGAGAAACCAAAACTAACGTGTAGTTTCGCGAAACGATCTACATCTTCCGCCCTGTCAAGAAATCTTCCGAATGCATACTCTAATTCGTTATCGCATGCGACATAGTTGAATACACACTTTCCCGATTGAAAGAGTTTTTTCGAGGATAGATATGGGAACGGGGCGGTAGAGGAAAGCAGCTTTTCAGGAAGCGCCAGTTCAGGTGTTGCTTCCGTGACGATAACAGAACGTAATGCTTTTTCGAATTCCCTCAGCACGACAAAGCTTACCGCATTCTGACTCATCGCTTTCACAATCGCTACATCGCTCAGATCGACTGTTGTACCGAAGGCTTTATGTTCGAAAAATTCTTTCACCTTGGGAGCGAGGGCGGCAAACTGAGAAGGAAGCTTGATATCGAGCGCTATTCTCCGGGCATAGTATCCTATTACTTCCTGCGCGGTTTGAGCGGTTGGGACTGAGTATTCTCTTTCCAGCAGTTTTTCGTCGGTTAACAAATCCCTGCCTTCATAAATAAATTTCTCTCCCTTTTTGAATTCTCCTTTTACCGGGAATACGGGAGTATCGAATTTCATTACATCCAGACTGGCGATTTCTTCTGCCAGCGAGGTTTTACGAACAAGCGAAGGAGTGAGTTCGGGTATGCCAATATCGAACGCGCGTTTTTCTTCTACCGGCTGAATGCTGACAATCTGTAGCTTGTCTTTTCCGACCTCAAACGTATCGAGTTCGAAACCTTCTACCTTTTCAAGATCGTCAACAAATTCTATGAATGCGCCGTTACCGATAATATCGACGCGTTCAGTATAGCCGTTTCCAAAGCCGCGGAACATCAGACGCAACCCTCTTCCAATGGTCTGTTCTGGAAGAATATTGGCTTTGGCTGTGTATGGACGCAATCCGACAACGACCGTCACACTTTGTACATCCCAGCCTTCCCGCAACATCAATACGCTGACTATAGCGTTCACCGGGGAACCGGCTTCATCGACGCTCTTCGCCGCTACACGGGCTATCTCTTCATCTTTCTTTGATATTTCTCCGACTTTGTTCGTGTGGATCACGAGCGTTCGATCACCAGCGAATTCCGAGGGATACTTCGTCCGCAACCATTCGCCTACTTCGTCCGCTTCATCTGTCGTATTAAGCATAACGAAGAGAACCGGCTTTTTATTGAACGGACTCAGGCTCTCGCGGTATTCCTTCCACCGTTCCACGCCTGCGGTTAAGAAGCCCTGATATTTGACGCTGGCGATATTGGATTTCGCCTCTTCAATTTTCGATATCCCTTTTACGGGACGTTTCACAATGTTGTCAATAATCGCTTGCTTCAGTGGATAGTCCGATATCGTCCATGCAAACAAACCGCCTTTGGAATACCGGGGTGTGGCGGAAAAATCGAGTTGCATGGCAAGCGGACGGTTTTCGTGTAGCGTTTTGATTACTTTATTCCATTGATTGCCTTCGTCGTGCGTATGGTGCGCTTCGTCGTTCAATACCATAACAAGACCGTCGCGGCGGGCAATGCGTTCTTTAAAATCCGCCGATTCCATTGGTTGCGGCTTCGGTTTTTGTCCGAGCACTGCCGTCATAATATCCGGTTCGCCGCTCTTCGCGTTCTCTTCGCGTTCGTAGAGTTGCTGGATATTGGTTAAATATATAACGCCGTCGCTGTGCGCCCTTTCGCCGTCGCCGCGCATGTAATACCCCATATCCCAAAACATCTGCATAGTCCGGGGAACGATGGGATCGACAGAAAATATTCGCCCGCCGTGGAAATCTGTAAACAGGCGCTCAAATACAATTACGTTCGGGGCAAGAATGAGAAATGTTTTTGCATATTCTTCTTCGTTTTCCCGTGCAGCGTTGAGATATTGCCATGCAATAGCGAGCGCCATCACTTTTGTCTTACCACTCCCGGTTGCCATTTTGATGCAATAGCGGGCGTATTCGTCGTATGCAGGCAGCCGCAATCCTTCGCTATGATGTGCGAATTCCTGAATCAGCGCCTTCCGGGTGCGGGTTTTCGCTACTTCGTACGCATACACCAGCGCTTCGACCGCCTCTTGTTGGGCGGCGTAGTATGAGAACGGCAATCCGTCGTATGTTTTATGATCGGAATGAAACCAATACCGCAGCAGTTCGCGGCTCGTATCGGTGGCTCCTTTATACCCGCCTGCCCGCCAAGCCTCGATTGCGGCACGGATAGCTGGAACGCAAACCGCGGTTTTCATCTGATCGTCGATATCGATGGCGTTTAACTGCGCCGGATTTTTTTTCTTGCCCATCGTACCCCCGCAGGAATGTTCGCTGTTCTATCCTTACTTCTTTGTTCGCTTGTTCGCGCTTTTCGCGACCGGCGCTTGACGGTTCGATTCAATCAGCTTTGCCGAATTCCTCAAGTCATCGAGATAGCGTTTTTCCGATTCCGCCTCATCGCGCTTCCGCCGGCGGTTCGCAAACGCTTCATACTGGCTATCCGCCCATTCCTGAGCTGCCTCATGCCGCACGCTCCCGGCATCCGCGAGAACGGGTAACTCGGTATCTGTCAGGAATTTATCCAGAAACGTTTCCCAGTCGCCCATGCGGATATTCTGACGCCGCAGCGTCCGGAATTCTGCCTGATCGAGAAACATGACGGTGATCCGGTTGAGCGTATCTATCTCTGTTTCGTTGAGATAGTTCTTCGCGGTGAGGATGTCGCCTTTCCGTACCCGTCCGCCTTTCCATGAAGTAAGCCCCATATTCGGCTTATCCGAATCCGCCCGGCTTCTGATAATTTCAGCCGCAGTAAATCCAGTGGCGGCGTAATGCATTTTATTTTGCATGACGGCGAAAAACCTCTGCGTCTCTGCGCTGTCTGACTGGTAGTCGATTGCAAGCGAAAAGATATCCCTGATTCGCTGGTACACGCGGGCTTCGCTTGCGCGGATATCCCGGATACGGCCAAGCAATTCGTCGAAATAATCCGCAATGCTGTCGCCGCCTTTCAGTCGTTCGTCATCGAGTGTAAAGCCTTTTACGAGGTATTCGCGGAGCC
This sequence comes from uncultured Ectothiorhodospiraceae bacterium, assembly GCA_964408855.1. GTDB lineage: Bacteria > Bacteroidota > Ignavibacteria > SZUA-365 > CAYPBB01. The sequence goes on along the minus strand of CAYPBB010000015.1, from coordinate 33,978 downwards.
GTTGCGTTGCCCACTGGCGGAACCGCGTCGCAACAATGCTTTTTACACGGTATCCGACCGACAGGATTGCATCCAGATTGTAATGGGTAATGGTTCTTCCAACGTCGCGGTTGCCTTCTTTCCGAACTACCGAGAATTCCTCGGTAGTTGATTCGGGCGAAAGCTCCTCTTCATCGTAGATATTGCGAAGATGCAGCGAGATGTTATCTGTCGTGCATTGGAATAATTCCGCCATACCGCGTTGCGTCAGCCAGAGCGTTTCGCCTTCCAGACGGACGTGTATCGTTACGGTTCCTTCGCCGGTTTGGTAGACAATCAATTCTCCTCCGGATGCTGCCTCATCCCGGTGTTGCGGCGCGCGTTTCATATCGGAAGCTCCGGTTTCATGATATCTTTACACCCACCGCTTTCGTGGTATCGTTGCCAAGAATATCGATCACTTTAATGACGATGGTATAATCGCCCTTCGCTTCATAAAGGTGATCAACTTCGGTTTCGATTTTCGGATTTTTCTTTGTGCGGTAGCTTTGCCACTCGTTATGAAATGTATCGTCGCGGTGATTCCAATCCACCGCCCAATAATCGATCCACTGCGACCAGTGTGTGATTGCCTGCATCGCTTCCTGCGGAACATCGCCGGGAGGGATGATGAAGTCCATAAGCGTGAGAACCGCTTTCTTCCCGCTTTTCCGGACACGGACATCGAGCGCGGCGAGTTCGAAGAACTTGATATCGCCTGCGTCTACCGCTTTCTTTTCCAGCACCTCGCGGGGGATACGCTTGAACTTCAAATCCACTTTACTTTCTTTCGCCAGATTCATTGCCGTTTCGTTCATATCGAAGGCAAATTCCCAGCCCAGCACATCCAGACCGTTCGTGGCGATATCCTTCGACTTGCCTACGGCCTTCCAGAATTCCTGAATCATTGCTTTTACATCGCCGAGCGCTACGGGCGATTCCACTGATCCGATATGTACCATACGCCCGCCCTTCGCGCCGTGCAGCCAGAGGAAGCCGTTCACCGGTTCCGCATGGTACAGGTCAAGGATAAAATGCCTGTATTGTTGTTCAAGGGAGGCGCGGTCTGCGGGCGATTCAAATTCCGCTTGCTGCCATTGCTGGCGTTCGTACTTGCCGAGATTTTGCACAACGAAGGGTTTCACGCCGGGGATTTGGAGCAAACGTTTACGCGCCGTATGGATGGCAAACCGTCCGAGGTCGCAGGTAATCCATTTCCTTCCCAGTTTTTCCGCCACCGCCGCCGTCGTGCCCGAGCCGCAAAAACAATCGAGCACCAAGTCCCCTTCATTGGAGGATGCTTTGATGATGCGTTCCAGGAGGGCTTCGGGCTTTTGGGTATCGTAGTTCAATCTCTCGGTTGCTTGAGGTCCAACCATTGAAATATCATCCCATAGATTTTGTACGAGTTCTCCTTCATTTTCATCGAGATATCTTTTCCTTTGTATACGTCCGTCTTTACTAGATGGAAAATACAAACGACCTTCTTTGTCCCATTGCATCATTTTTTCTAATGATATCGCCCACCCTTTATCAGGCGGCAGGAATCCTTTATATACATATTTTAAATTTGGCCTTGGGCTGGGGCTTGATAAATCTGCTATACGATATCTTCTGCCATCTGAATCGAAATATTTATAAAATGTTTCAATATATTCATCTCTCAATGGTTTTATTGGATTATGGAATACAATTCGGACAGATTTCGAAAATAATAATATCGTATCTGTTTGTGTTCCAAACTCAGTTGCAGTATGATTCGTCTGCCCTCTACCCGTTTTTCTTTTCCAAATTATCTCACTTCGAAAATTATTAATCCCAAACACCTCATCCATTATTGTTTTTACATAATGCCCAACGTGATAGTCCAAATGCACGTAAATACTACCGTCCTCCGCCAATAGCTCATGCAACAATACCGCCGTCTCATAGAACCACTGGAGGTAAGAATCCAAACCACGCCCCCAGGTATCGCGGTAGGCTTTTTGTTCCAGAATGCTCGGCTCTTTTACGAAGTTGGTGGTCTCGTCCTCGTCGGTCTCCGGGTTATCGGGAATCGTGGCTGTAAAGGAGAAATCCGCGCCTACGTTAAAAGGCGGGTCAATGTAAATCAGATTTACCTTGCCCGCGAACTCGGGCAGGAGGCTGGGAAGCACGTACTTTTTATCGCCCCAAATAAGGCGGTTGCGCCACTCGGAGGGTTTGCCCTGCGCAAACATATCCAGTGTGCGTTTGCGGTCTTCGGCGCTTTCATTGACAGTCTCGATGGTTTGAAACGGCAGGGCAATGCGCACCGGCGCAACCTTTTTGCCGTCCTTGTACTTGCCATCCCAGATGAGTTCGGTCATATCGGTAATGCAAAAGAGATGAATAGAAACAGCTTGAATTTACGGAGCGGCGGCGTGGGAATCAAAATGCGAACAGCGCGCATCCTCCGGGGCGAATGATGATTCGCCCCTACCCAGATCAGCATTTTCCGTGACAGTCCGCGAAGTGGCAACCTGGTGCGTCTATGCGTCGGCAAAGTACCTCCCGGATCGATGCATAAAGCATGAGCATCGATCCCGCCCTCCTATTAGGAGGGCATGGGAAGCGCTACGCGATCTGCTGCGTTTTACTGCATGTTTGTTCTTTCTTTATTCCCCCTCGAAAGGGGGACGAAGTCGATGCGTTGACTTCCGCATCGACTTCAGGGGGTCGGCAAGCGGATATCCTGCTCAACTTTCGTACCGGTCGAGCCGAAGCGACATTCCAACAGGGTCCCCCTTGGGGCTGGAAGTCCGGCGTTGACGGAGACGAATCATCGCGACGAATTCGAGCGATAATTCAGGGGGATCGCCGCTTTCCCCTACCGCATCGCGGCGCGGAATTCGGCGGCGCATACTTCCGGCGGAATGGTGTTGATATAGATGCCGCTGCCTATCTCGAATCCCGCGGGAGTGGAGATTTTCGGGATCAGAACGAAGTACCAATGCAGGTACCGCACATCTTCGTCGCCGACGGGCGACGATCTGATGATGTAATTGTACGACGGAGAATCGATCACCGTGCGGAGCGCTTTCATAGTATAGCTCAGCACGCGCGCGAAATCCTGTATCTCCTCCTCCATCGCCCACGAATAACTTGCTGCATGGCGCTTCGGGTAAATCCGCACTTCGTACGGCGAACGCGAGGCAAAGGGACAGAACACGACGAAATGCGGACTCTCGTACACGATCCGCACCTTCTGGCGCAGCTCTTCTTCAATCATATCGCAGTACACGCACAAACCGTACGTATCGTAGTGCAGCGCGGCTTTTTGAAACGGGTCGCGGATGTGCGGCGGAATGATCGGCGATGCGATGATCTGTGAATGCGGATGCTCCAGCGACGTGCCCGCCTTGGGACCGTAATTCCTGAACAACATCACCACCGCGATGTTCGGGTGGCCGCTGATGCTGTTGATCCGGTTATGGTAGGCGGTAAGAATATCCGTGATCTCCGATTCCGTCATATCGGCGATCGTCGCGTTGTGCGCCGGATGCTCGATCACCACCTCCGCGCATCCGTAGCTGTCCGCTTTGATGAACTTCCCATCCTGCGTCCGGTGTGTGGACTGCTGAAGCGAAAGCGCCGAGAATTTATTCCCCACGACGCGCACCCGCCAGTCTTCCCTGCCTCCGATCCTGAACCGCTCGTCGTCCGTACTCGCCTCGTTGCCGGGGCAGAACGGGCAGGTATCGGACCAGGCAGGCAATACGGCAGCCGGGGCGGGCGCGTTTGAATTGTTTCCGGGGCGTTTCGCGCGTTCGGGCGCAATGATGACCCATTCCTTGGTCGCAAAGTTCTGACGGAATTCCGACATGGTCTGCCTCTGAGGTTCGTGGTTCAATTCCGGTTCGTGATTCGATTCCCGCTTGCGCCCCGGCGCCCGCCCTCCGGCGGCAACCACCCTCCGGCGGCAACCACCCTCCGGTGGCAACCACCCTCCGGTGGCAACCGGCTCGCAGCTTTTTATGTTATATTATTTGAGATTCACCGGAAAATTTCGATTTTTCCTCTCGAAGTCAAGGTCTACCCTGAGTACTATATCATACACGCGCAGGACGCGGAAATCCACCACTCGAACGAGCACCTGAAAGTCGCGAACATGGCACAGAAAAAGTTTTTACAGGAATCGGGCGTCGCCGTCTTCGACGGAAATGAACTTATCGTGAAAGGCGCCCTCGAAGCAGGCGTTGCGCTGATCACCGGCTATCCCGGATCGCCCGTCGCCAATGTGTTCGACGTCATCGAGGCAAATCAGGATTATTTCCGCGAGAAGGGTATCAAGGGCGTCATCGCGAACAACGAAAACCAGTCGGCGTCCATTCTGCACGGAGCGATGTCCGTTCCGGGCGTCCTGGCGATGACGGTGTTCAAGAGCGTCGGGACCTACGTTGCGCTCGACGGACTGGCGATCACCAACTACACCATTCCGGAAAGCGGCAGCGCCAGCATCTGCGTTTCCGGCGACGATCCGGCGCTTTCGAGCACGCAGGTGGGCGCGGATTCGAGGTACACGTTTCATTCCGCGAAAATCCCGGTTATCGAACCCTCGTCGAATCAGGAGATCAAGGACTGGATCGGGGAGGCGTTCAATCTTGCCCGCGCTTCGCAATTGCTTGTCGGGGTGATTATCACCACAAACCAGGCCGACGGCGGCGGAACGGTCACCCTCCGGCCCAACATCGCGCCCAAAGTGAATATGAACGACCGCGTCACCGTCGATACGAAGTCGATCCAACTCCGCCAGCGTGTCAGCGTGCCGCCGAATTCCGCGTATCTTGAAAAAGACATCATCGACAGGCGGATGCCCGCGTTTCTTGCCGCGCTCAGAGAATCGGGACTCAACCGGATCGATCCCGGTGCGGAGCGCTCCATCGGTTTCGTCACAAGCGGAAACGCGTACAACTACCTCCGGCATGCCGGATACGAGATGGGCGTGGACGGCGCTTTCCCGGTTCTGAAACTCGGATGCACCTGGCCGGTAGAGCCGGGAATTCTCGTCGAGTTCTGCGAGTCGGTCGATACCGTCGTCGTTATCGAGGAAAAGCGGGGGTTCATCGAAACGCAGATCAAAGAACTGCTGCATGATCACAGGCAGCGCACAGGGGGCGCGCATAAACCGGTGTGGGGCAAGCTCTTCCCCGAATCATTGCAGGGTATCCCGGAAGACGGCGCACTGACGCCGACATTACTGATCGAGCGGATCGGACGCCTGCTCGTTTCGTTGAATCTCCCAACCTGATCCTCACCGGAATCACGCCGATGCAATCACGATATTCCTTCCTCCGTTCGCGGCTCGACGAACTGTTCAACCGGCATGAGGCGTGGGAACGGCGCTGGGCCGCATTCGAAACCGACGATTCGCTGCGCGTCGACGACGCGACATTCGAAGCGGCTGCGAACGAGCTGTTCGAACGGCTTACGGACAATTATCCGTTCTTCCATCCGCATTACGCCGGACAAATGCTCAAGCCACCCCATCAGGCGGCTGTGTTCGGCTATCTCGCCGCTATGCTGATCAATCCGAACAACCACGCCCTCGACGGCGGACCGGCAACCGGCGGGCTGGAAAAGGAAGTCGTCGCCGATCTGGCGAGGCTGTTCGGTTACGAATCGTTCCTCGGTCACCTGACGAGCAGCGGGACCATCGCCAATCTCGAAGCGCTGTGGATCGGCTGGAAGGAACGCACCGGTAAGGGAATCGCCTTTTCGAGCCAAAGTCATTACACGCACCGGCGTATGTGCGAAGTGCTCGGCATCCCGGCATTCGAAGTGACCGTAACATCCCGCGGTGCGATGGATATCGAAGCCCTGAAGACACTGGTTCAGTCGAACCAGATCGGCACGGTCGTGGTAACGCTCGGCACGACAGGCGTCGGAGCGCTCGATCCGCTGCACGAAGTACTGGAACTGCGAAGCGCGATCGATTTCAGAATCCATGTCGATGCTGCATACGGCGGATTCTTCGCGCTGCTCGCGGATGAAAACGCTTCTCTCGTCGCGCCGGAACCGTTCCGCGCCCTGCGCTACGCCGATAGCATCGTCGTCGATCCCCACAAGCACGGTTTGCAACCATACGGCTGCGGATGCGTGCTCTTCAACAATCCCGCTGTTGGCAGGCACTACAAACACGATTCGCCGTACACCTATTTCACTTCCGGCGATCTGCATCTCGGCGAAATCAGCCTGGAATGTTCGCGAGCCGGCGCCGCCGCCGCCGCGCTCTGGCTGACCTTGAAAGTACTTCCGCTTACCCGCAAAGGTCTTGGCGGCGTTCTCGAAAAGTGCAGGCGCGCCGCGCTCAGGTGGGCCGAACTGTTGCGCTCATCCGAAGAATTCAACCTCCTGATGGATCCGGAACTCGATATTGTCGTTTTTTTTCCCAAAGCGGATCCGTTTTCAGCGCGCGGAATAAGCCGCCGATCGGATATGCTGTTTCAGGTTGCGATGAACGACGAACAAACGCCCGTCTATCTCAGCAAACTGCGCGTCCCGACGGCAATGTTGCGCGCACATTACCCCGGCGTCGAAAACGATGCCGAATGGACCACCGTACTCCGCAGCAGCCTGATGAAACCGGAACACTTCAATACGGTTCCGGAAATTCACGCGACGCTTGAAACGTTCTGCCGCCGTATGCCTGTTTCATTTGAGAAATAACCATGTTCATACAATGGATTGGATTCAAATGAAACACCATATACGAACCGGTATCGGTATTGCGGCCCTTTTAACCGCGTTCATGACGTTCGGAGGATACACGGGATTTGCGCAGAAAGGAGCGAAAGCGGTGAATGTTCATTCATTCTCTGTAGCCACCATCGACGGGAAAGAGGCGGACCTGAAGGGCTATGAAGGGAATGTACTGCTCATCGTCAATACCGCATCCAAATGCGGATATACTCCGCAATATGAACCGCTGGAAAAACTGTACAAGACCTATAAAGAGAAGGGATTGAGAATTCTCGCCTTTCCGGCGAACAATTTCGGGCAGCAGGAACCCGGCACGAACGAGGAAATTAAGGAGTTCTGCTCCACCGCCTATAACGTGACCTTCGATCTGTTCGCGAAAATAAGCGTCAAAGGCGATGATATTGCGCCGCTGTACAAATACCTGACGCAGGATTCTCCGTTCAAGGGCGATATCAAATGGAATTTCAATAAATTTCTTGTAGATAAACACGGCGTTGTCGTCGCCCGGTGGGACAGCCGCGCGGATCCGATGTCCGATGAAATTACCACAGCCGTTGGAACTCAGCTTGCCAAAAAGTAGCGCCGTTCTATTCTTCTTCGCCGCAGTTGTTGCGCTTGCCGTATTTCCGGCATGGCGGGCTGCTGCGCAGGTAAATACCGAAAAAATGCGTACCAATGTCGACAGCCTCGGTTTTGCCGGGGCTGCCGGCGTGACGCTGAACTACCGCACGGGGAACACCGAATTCCTGGACTACGGTATCTCCGGCAGGGTGGATTTCCGGACGGAATTCATGCTGCTCTTCGTCATTGCCGATTACCGGCTCATCAGCAAGGATCACGACGCATTTTCCAAACGCGGGTTCTATCATGCCCGCCTGAATACCCCGCTTTCGGAAGAAACGACGCTCGAAATTTTCGCGCAGGAGGAAAATAACCGGAGCACAAACCTCCTCCAGCGATGGCTCATCGGAGCTGGCGTCAGATACGCGGTGTTCGAAACCTCCGATACGCACCTGCATTCCGGCACGGCCTATATGTATGAATTCGAAGAGCTGTCGTCCTGGGTGCGCGGCGTGGATGAACCGGAGATATACTCGCACCGGTGGAGCAACTATCTTGTGTTCCGGGCCTCGATCGACGACCGCACTGCGTTTTTCAATGCCGTGTATTATCAGCCGAGATTCGATTCGTTCGGCGATTTCCGCCTTCTCGAAGAAGCGAATCTTGTTTTCCAGCTCGGAAAACTCTTCGCGTTTCGCAACGCGCTCACAATCCGTCACGACAGCCGTCCGCCGGCAGGAATCGAACAAACAGACATCGTCCTGGAAACCGGTATCACCCTCCATTTCTGATTTTGCACACAAACGTCTTTTTCGTACTTTTTATCTTTGCGATCCTGACAACTTGACTCACGCATCCATTCTCTATGCACGAAATCGTCAGCTTACTGGTTGGTCTGATCACCGGAGTGTTTGTGACAATCCCTCTGGGACCGATCGCCGTGTACGTCGTGCAACGCGCCCTGCATGGAGAAATGAAAAAGGCAATTGCGGTGAGCGTGGGATCGGTAACGGTAGACGTCTTCTACTGCCTGCTTATTACGATGGGACTGATGTCCCTCCTCTCGCCCTACCTGCAGAATATCATTGTGCAGCTTGTGCTCTCGGCATTCGTCATCGGGTATGGAATAAAGATGCTTGTCATCGACCGGGTGAAAAAACCGCGTGCTGAAGAAAGCGAAGTGCCGCCGCATCTGGTAAAGCAAAAGCAACTACTCGAAAAGAAACGGTTCAACATCCTTCTCGGCGCCACAATGGCAATCGCCAATCCGTCTGTCGTCGTGTCCTATACTGCTATTATCGGTTTTATTACCGCTAACGGACTTCTCGCAGACCGGTTGGCGGATAAAGTGATCTTTTCAGTGGCGAACGGAATCGGCAGCCTCGTGTGCTTTATCGGACTGGCCGTTTTTGTCAGAAGCAAACGGCATATGCTCCCGCCGAATTTCGAACAAAAAGCCGGAACAGTGGCGGCGCTCGCCATTATAGGTTTCGGGGTATACTTTACCTTCGTCATCATCCAGCGTCTGGGACAAATCGTCTGACAGCCGGAAGGTGTAACCGGTCGAGTCGTCACTTAGTCATTCCTTACGTTACCAACATCGAACACCTGTGGAGAGTACAATCATGCGGCGCACCTTTTCGTACCACCCGGCGCTCGTTTTGTTGCTGGTCGTCCTGTTTTCTGCAACATGCCACGCACAGTATCAAACCGTTCAAATCAGCTCGCCGAACGCAACCGATCCCGAAGAAGTGACCATCTCAATCAATCCGGCCAATCCGGCCGTCATGCTTGCAGGCGCTAACCTTACATATTGGTACCGCACAACCGACGCAGGACTGACCTGGAACGAATACGAATTTCAGACTGGAACCTGGGGCGATCCCAGTGTTCATTTTGGACCCGACGGAACGGCTTACTTTGCGAACCTGCACTACTCCTGGGAAGCTATTATCTGCCGCAGAAGCACCAACCAGGGTGCAACCTGGAGACCCTACGTAAAGCTCTACGGTCCAAGTTCCGCCAAGGCGGTGCCGGGCGCCGGCAATCTGCTCAACTCGAGTCTTCAGGATAAGGAATGGCTCATCGCCGACCACAGCTCCAGCCCGTACCGGGGATACGTTTACGCAACATGGACCGACTTTACCAAATATTACAGCGAGGAGCCGAGCGACAGCACTGTAATTGTGTTCGCCCGATCGATCGACACCGGCGCGACCTTTGAAAGCTATGTCCGGATTTCCGATAAAGCCGGAATTGCGGTCGATTCCGACAGCGCGATGGAAGGCGCAGTCCCGGCGGTCGGACCCAATGGCGAGATATACGTTGCCTGGGCAGGTCCGGACGGAATCTACTTCGATCGTTCCTTTGATGGCGGCGTTACATGGGGCGAGGACAGGATCATCGCCAGCCAGCCCGGCGGCTGGGATTTCGAAATCAAGGGGATCAGCCGCTGTAACGGGCTTCCGATAACTCTCGCGGATATCTCCAATTCACCGTCGAGAGGAACTGTGTACGTGAACTGGGTCGACAGCAGAAACGGCGATCACGATGTTTTCATCATCAAAAGTACCGATAGAGGTACAACATGGTCGGAGCCTATCCGCGTGAACGATGATCCTGCCGGAAACGGAAAGGATCAGTTCTTCACCTGGGCTGCTGTTGATAAAATCACCGGCGAATTGTGCGTGGTTTTTTACGACCGGAGAAAATACAACACCGATTCGACCGACGTGTACCTGGCGCGTTCGAACGATGGCGGTCTGACCTACCTTAACGAATGTCTCACCGCGCGACCGTTTTACCCGGCGCCGTTCGTGTTCTTCGGCGACTATATCTGCGTCGATGCGCATAATGGTATCATCCGTCCAATCTGGACGGAAATGCACAACATGAACCTGAGCGTTCACACTGCGATAATTGGAATGCCTACCAGCGCTTCGGAAGCTGCTTCGCTGCCTTCGGCATTCGGACTCCAGAGCATTTATCCGAATCCTGTTTCTTCGCGCACAGCGACCGAGCTCTTCATTCGGGTCGTGCTTCCGGAGCGGAGCCTTGTATCGGCAGTTTTCTATGATATGCTTGGAAGAGAAGTGTTCAGAAATCTTGTTGCATCGTACGAAACGGGAAGCCAAACAATGGCGGTACGCGGTACGTTTCCGGCAGCAGGGATGTATCTCTGCAAGGTAACGGCATCGCCGGATGGGTCGCCACATTCCGGAGGAAAAACCATCGTCAGGCAGATCATGTGTAGCCACTAAAATTTTTTAGATTTTTTTCATTGCACAAAACCACGTTTTATTGTAGACTTGTATATATATACGAGTCTGCTTTCGCATGACATGTGCGACATCCGGCCGCTTAATGACTGCTAGGCGGGCACTGCAACGGATCGATACGCACGAGAACAATTCCTGGACACGCCACGGGGGCGGGCAACGTCCGCAGCAGGATTAAACAGGCGAACTACTCTTCTGAACAGCAAAACTCTCGAATTACCCATAGACCACTTCTGCCACTACGGTACGTTGTATGAACACCAATGCCGCTTCTGACCTCGAAAAGAAAAACAAAGAAGAATTAATTCAGGAAATTGTCCGGTTGCGAGGCATGATGCCCGAATCCGGCGATGCCGGCGATAGCGGGAACGGCAAATTTTCTGAAGAAGAACTCATCGCTCTCGGTTCGCCGCGTGCGGGAGACGAACTCTATCTGGCTACGGATACCGGAAGAATCGTCTACGCAAACGACCGTTTTGCCGACGAGCTTGCGTATCTGCCCCATGAAATAATGGAACGGACAATTCCCGAGGTCGATACCAAACACAGCCGCGCCAAATGGCTTCATTTCGTTTCGACGTTGAAAAAAGCCGGGAAATCGCTGACATTCGAAACGAGTTTCGAAATCAAGGGCGGCGGGACGATCGATATGGCTATCATCGCATCGTATATCTCCTACAAAGGCAAAAACTATATCCTTTGCCAGGGGAAGGCGCTCGACGATACGGACGAGGATGAAGCAATAATGACCAGCGGGGAAGATCAGTCCGGTAAAATGCGCGTCCTGCTGGCAACGGTTTCCGATGGGATCGTTTTCGTCAACAGCAAGGGAGATATCCTCGAAACGAACGCCACGGCCGATAGAATGCTGGGATATTCGAAGAATGAAATTATCGGCAGGTCGTACGTCGATCCACGGTGGCGGCTCGTCGATGCGCAGGGCAACACAATCAAAATATCGGACCATCCCGTATCGGTGGCGCTTGTCAGCGAAACGCCCATATCGAACAAACGCATGGCGGTCATGCAACCCGACGGCGGTTTGAAGTACCTCTTCATCAACGCCGCCCCTGTGTTCGACTCTGCGGGCACGCTCACAGGCGCGGTGTACACCATGCGGTATCAGGGCGGGATCGGCGAAATGCATATACCCGCGTCGAAAGCAACGCCGGGTATGGAGAAGCTCAGCGAAATCGCACGGCGCTTCGGCGGCGCGACAACCATTTTCGAACTTGAACGCGCCGTTTGCGATACGCTCGCGCAGGGCGCCGATTACGGCGTCGTGTGGGTCGGCGTCATGGAAAGCGAAGACGCAAAAATCGAGCCCAGCTATTCCGCCGGCGATACAACCGATTATCTCCTGAAAGTAAAGGAACGCGCGGACTCGAGCGATTTCGGAAAGGGACCGACCGGCCGGGCGATTAAAACCCGCAAGCCGTATATCATCAACGATATCGAATCGGCGCCGGAATTTTCGCCATGGAAACGGCAGGCGCAGCGCTCGAACCTCCAGGCATTCGCCTCGTTCCCGATTATCGTACATAATAATGTGTATGGAGTGCTGAATCTCGCCGCGAAGGACCGAAACCATTTTACCGAGAGCGAAATTCAGGTATTGAAGGAAGTCTCGCAATTCCTTTCGTTTGGAATCCAGGCGCTTCGGGATAAAGATACCAATATTCATCTCGAAGAACGGAACATCCTCAACAACCTGCTTGTCGATACCCTGATACAGAGCACCGACGCGGCAGTCGCCATTTTCGAAGCGCGTCCGCCGTTCATGTGTACCTTCAACAGCGAAGGATTCCTTTCGATGCTCGATGAACCCTTCCGCTCGGCGGGCGTGAAAGACGCCCTCCTCACGGAAATTGCGCATTCGCTCATTCACCGCGACTTGTACGATGTCTTTATGCGCGCAATCGATGATGTGGAGCCGCAATCGGAAGAAAATGTCGAATTCCGCTCGTTTAACGGAGGCGTAGAACACTGGAATTGGGTTGTGTTCCCGATCATGCATGGAAACAATGTCACCTCGTTGCTCTACTCCGCAGTGAAAACCACGGGCCGGGAACGCGGCGAGGAATGCATGGTACTCGACCGGTTGCCGGTTGGCGTATATAGCGTCAGTTTCGAGCGGCGGGAAGTGCGCTATGCGAATCCGGCGGCGGGATATCTGTTGGGACTGAAAACCGGCTCGATGGCTAAACATGCGCTTCCGTTTCTCGCCGGCATTCCGAAAGAGGAACTGCCGCCGATTACATCGCAGTTGGATCTGCTCGCGGCGAGAAAACGCGAGTCCATATCCATCGTGTACACCCTGCCCGACAAACGAACCGGGGAAGATATCGAATACTCGGCCGTGCTGACGGGAGATTATTCCGAATCCGGCGTATTGCGGGGCGTATACGTTATCGCCGTGCCGCTGCAGGAAAACATCATCGAAGAAAAGCCTCCGGTTGAATACCAGACTCCGGCAGCCCCGAAAGCGGTAGTTCCGCCTCCGGCTAAAACAGCGACGCCCAAAAGTCATGCCCGGAAAACCGTAACCGCCAAAACAGCGCCGCACAAGACCGAGACGCCCGCAGCAAACGGCGCGAAGGAGCCGGACGAAAAGACAACGAACACAAAGGAAACGCCGCCGGCGAAGGACCAAACCGAGCTGGATATCGCGGTATCCGCACCCGCGGCAAAGGAGACGCCCGTAAAACGGACCCGCACGAAAAAATAACCGGTGTATTAGCGCTTGAAAATGCGCGACTATCGCAATCAGGGGCACGAACGCCGGCATAACGCGGCGGAAACCGTGCCCCGCTTTTTTGCTCACGTTTGAATTCTATCCTGCAATCTGCGTATACTCGAAGCGGCTTCCGTCGTTCCCGATGGAAGCGCTGCGAACAAGGACTACGGCATGATACATACAGTACTTGAAGACGACTCTATTGCGCTGCGTCCGACGTCAGTTTTCGTCGATCTGGCGGCGCTGAAGTCCAACATCGACGCCGTCAGGAGTCTGGCCGGCGAAGCGCGCATCATGGGCGTGGTTAAAGCGAACGCCTACGGGCACGGTTTAATCCGTACCTCGAAGGAAATGCTCTCGATGGGCGTCGACGAACTGGGCGTGGCGTTTCTCGAAGAAGGGATTGCGCTCAGGAAAGCAGGCGTCAACGCGCCGATTCTGGTTCTCGGCGGCATCATCGGCAACCAGATTAATCATTTTATCGAATACAACCTGCAGATGACCGCTTCGTCGGTCTTCAAACTTCGGCAGATCGAAGAAACGGCGGCAACTGTCGGCAAAACGGCGGAAATCCAAATAAAAATCGATACCGGCATGCGGCGCATCGGGATACGCGAAGAAAACGCGCCGCAATTGTTCGCGGCGGCTGCCGAGTCGAAGCACTGCCAGGTCAAGGGTGTGTTTTCGCATTTCGCTGCTTCTCATTCCTCCGATGGCGCATTCATGAGGGAGCAACTCCGCCGGTTTCTCGACGTCCTGGAATGGTACCCGAGAAACGGTGTCCCCGTGCCGGTCCGGCATATTGCCAACTCCGGCGCGGTACTGCAGCACCCGGATGCAATCCTGGATATGGTGCGACCGGGGATTATGCTCTACGGCGTCTACCCGTCGAATGAAGTAAAACGCACCGTACAGCTTACGCCGGCGCTTTCATTCAAAACCCGTATCGTGTATTTCAAGGTTGTCCGCAAAGGGCAGCGTATCGGGTACGATGGAACATGGACCGCCCGCGACGATACCCGCATCATCACGCTGCCTGTCGGGTATGGCGACGGGTATATGAGGGCGCTCTCCAATAAAGCCTGTGTTCTTCTCAACGGAAACCGCTATCCCATTGCCGGAAGCATTTCGATGGATCAATGCATGGTCGATATCGGGATGGATTCGGGATATATCGACGATGAAGTCGCGTTGATCGGCAGCCAGGGACAACAGACCATTACCTGCGAGGAACTGGCGGCACTGTGCGGCACTATCCCGTACGAAATCCTCACCAATATCAACACCCGGGTACCGAGGTACTACATATAACCGGTTCGCGGCGTTGCAATTGCTGCGCCGCGGTGATAAATTATGTGTTTGTGCCGCCATCGAAACAAGTTCAGGAACACTCTTATGATCCCCTCCGATATCACGTTCACATGCGTTGAACGCTTTCTCAAATACGTCAAGTACGATACGCAATCGTCAGAAGACTCGGACACTTTTCCGAGCACGATGAAACAAAAGGTCCTCGGCGAGGAACTCGTCCGCGAACTCCAGGCGATGGGATTGACCGACGCCGAGATGGATGAATACGGATATGTCATGGCGACGTTGCCCGCGACAACCGGGAAAACCGGAGTTCCGGTGATCGGTTTTATCTCGCACATGGATACGTCTCCTGAAGTCAGCGGTGCGGACGTGAAGCCGGTTCTTCACGAAAACTACAACGCTGGAGATATCGTCCTTCCGGCCGATCCTTCGATCGTCATCACCGTCGAAGATAACCCCGACCTTGCAGGAAAAGCAGGAGAGACCATCATCACTGCCGACGGAACCACGCTGCTTGGCGCCGATAACAAAGCCGGTATCGCCGAGATCTTCGATGCGATGAATTACCTGATCAAGCACCCGGAACTCAAGCACGGTAAAATCCGCGTCTGCATTACCCCCGACGAGGAGGTAGGGCAGGGCACAAAGTACTTCAATGTCGAGAAGTTCGGAGCAGACTTCGCGTACACCATCGACGGGGAAAAGCTGGGATCGATTGAAAACGAAACATTCTGCGCCGACAGCATCACGTTTACGTTCAAAGGCGTGAATATTCACCCGGGATTCGCAAAGAATAAGCTCGTGAACAGTATCAAGGTCGCGGCGGCGTTTATTGAATCGCTTCCGAAAGACACCCTCTCGCCGGAGACCACCGATGGGAAAGAGCCGTATGTACATCCATATGTCCTGAACGGAGGCATCGAGGAAACAACCGTGAAATTCCTGCTTCGTTCGTTCGAAGTGCACGAACTGCGCGACGAGGAAGCCCGGTTGCGCGAACTTGCGCAGAACGCCATTGCCCGGTATCCGAAATCGAGCGTCGAAGTGAAAGTTGATGAATCGTACCGGAACATGCGTTTTATTCTGGACGAACATCCGCAAATTATTGAATGCGCCGAGGAAGCGATGCACCGGATCGGCCTTGAGACGGAAATCGGCAGCATCCGCGGAGGAACGGATGGATCGCGCCTCTCGTATATGGGTCTGCCATGTCCGAACCTGTTCGCCGGAGAGCACAGTTTCCACAGCAAACGCGAGTGGGTCAGCGTGCAGGACATGGAGAAAGCCGTCCTTACCATCATCAATCTTGCCATGGTGTGGGAAGAAAGGGCGTAGCATGGCAAAGTCCATCGCAGAGACGCGCAAATACCGGCACGAGATGAATGAAGCGATTTTAAGCGCCGGGATGAAGGAGTATCAACGGTTTTTTGCTCTCGATACCGCCGCGTATACCGAGGGTGCGATACCTGTGAAAATGAAGGAATTGATGGGGCTTGTCGCATCGATGACGCTTCGATGCAACGACTGTATTTTCTATCATATCGATAGAAGTATCGTTGAAGGCGCCTCGCGGAAGGAACTGATGGAGGCAATGAACATTGCGCTTATCGTCGGAGGCTCCATCGTGATTCCTCATCTCCGGTATGGCTTCGAAGTGATGAATGAACTCCTCCCCGGCAATGAATGAACAAAAGAATTTTTTTTTCGTTAGAACTTTGCATTTACCTTTCTGTTCATTAAATTGCATGTGCCAATAGCTCTGGTTTCGGCCCTCCCTACCGGGATCAGAAAAAACGCTTGGTAGACCGCACGTTCCCCGCGTGCGGTTTTTTTATTTCTGCTAACCCCATAGAACCATTCGATTTACGTTGGTGTTTTGCCGGTAGTATCATCATTACAGGCAGGGCAATACAATGCAATTTCGATGTAATACCATAACGCTGATGGCGCTGTTCGTCCTTTTTTCCGGAATCGCGCAATCGCAAATACAGATAGAGAACGCGTTTCCGAATCTATATTTTAACCGTCCGGTCGATATTCAGAACGCCGGCGACAGCACCGGCCGGCTGTTCGTCGTCGAGCAGGAGGGACGCATATATGTTTTCCCAAACGTGCCGTCAACGACGGCGGCGGAGGTGTTTCTCGATATCCGGTCGACGGTCAATTCTGGAGGAAACGAGGAAGGACTGCTCGGACTGGCGTTTCATCCGCGGTACAAGAATAATGGGTATTTCTATGTGAATTATTCAGCGCTCAATCCACGGCGAAATGTTATCGCACGGTATTCTGTTTCGTCTTCTGATCCCGGCAAGGCTGATCCGGCCAGCGAAACCGTGATTCTTGAATTTCAGCAGCCGTATTCCAATCATAATGGCGGACAGATAGCGTTCGGTCCGGATGGCTATCTGTACATCGCAACCGGCGACGGCGGTTCGGGCGGCGATCCGCAGGGTAACGGTCAGAACCTCGCTACATTGCTTGGCAAAATCCTCCGTATCGACGTCGATAGCACCGATCCCGGAAAGAACTATGCTATTCCGGGCGATAATCCTTTCCTGGGAGGCGGAGCCGGTTATCGCGGCGAAATCTGGGCGTATGGGTTACGCAATCCCTGGCGGATGAGCTTCGATCCGGTCACCGGCTGGCTCTGGGCGGGCGACGTCGGGCAGAATAAATACGAAGAGGTAGATATCATCGAGCGAGGCAAGAACTATGGCTGGAACATCATGGAAGGGTTCGTCTGCTACAACCCATCGTCCGGCTGCGATACGGCAGGTTTAGCAAAACCGGTTATCGATTACGGGCGTTCGCTTGGGCAATCCATCACGGGCGGACATGTCTATCGCGGCGGCAGCGTCCCTGAATTATTCGGCGAGTATCTGTACGGCGATTTCGGAACCGGAAGAATTTGGTCGCTCCGATACGACGGCTCGACGCCAGCCGTAAACACACTCATTGCGAATACAGGCATGAATGTATCCACCTTCGGTGTGGACGAAACAAGGGAGCTGTATTTTGCAACCTTCGGCGGAACGATTCACCGGTTCAGTTCGGCGAGCACCGCAGCTGAAGCGCCACAGTCTTCCGCCCGCAGTATCAGAATTAGCTCTATCCACCCTTCGCCCGTGGATACTCACAACGGACGTTTCGTTGTCGGACTCGAATCCGGTTCACAGGCGGATATCCGTCTCGATTTGTACAACATTCTCGGCAACCGGATTGGAACGCTCCATTCCGGTATTATACATGCAGGCGCGAGTAGAATGACCGTAAGTGCGGGAAGTATTCCGGCCGGCGTATATCTGGTTGTGTTGAATTCTTCAACAGGCGCGAGAATTGTTTCTCCGATCATTGCCCGGTAAGTCTCGAAATCACGCAACTTACCTCTCCGGCGGTGACAAACGTTCCGCCGGGTAATTGTACGGATACTGAGCAAATACCTAAGTTGCGTTGTTGAAAGTCTCGTTTTACCATCAACTGGGATTTACCATGAAAAAATGTTTACGGATGCTGGCGCTTGCAGTAATTCTGCTTCCGGCATTTTGCAGCTTGCACGCACAGGAAATCACAGTGCGCGACAGAAGTACGCTGCAACCGATTGAACGCGCAACGATTTTGAACATCCGCACGGGCGCCTCCGCTATTACGGACGAGCACGGCAAGGCGGCGCTTGCAGCTGGAAACGCGGACGACTCGATCCGGATTTCTCATCTCGGCTATCACCTTAAAACATTGACATCCGCCGATATCCGCAACAACAACGGCGACGTGCTGCTTTCCGAGCGGCTGCTCAGTATGGGCGAAGTGGTTGTCGCGGCAAACAAATGGGAAGAAGACCGCAGGGAAATCCCTGTGCAGATCGTCCCGATCTCGCCGAAAGATATCGCATTCACCAATCCGCAGACCACAGCCGACATGCTCTCGACTCTCGGCGGCGTCTACGTCCAAAAGAGCCAGATGGGCGGCGGCAGCGCCGTGATCCGCGGGTATGAAGCAAACAAAGTGCTGATGGTCGTCGACGGCGTGCGTATGAACAACGCCATCTACCGCAGCGGTCACCTGCAGAATGTGATTATGTTCGATGCCGCTTCAATGGAAAATGCCGAAGTAGTGTTCGGACCCGGTTCGGTGATCTACGGCAGCGACGCGCTCGGCGGCGTAATGGATTTCCATATGTGGAGTCCGCGCTATTCGCGCGACGGCGGTCTGGATGTATCGGGCGGCGCGTTTGCGCGCTATGCCACGGCCAATGCGGAAAAAACCGGTCATATTCATTTCAACATCGGTTTGAAAGACCTCGCGTTCATGACAAGCGTGACCTACACCGATTTCGACGACCTCCGCATGGGCGGAATCGGAAATCCCTTCTATCCCGACTGGGGCAAGCGGTTCGAATATGTGGAACGCGTCAACGGCGTCGACGAGATCAAGAAAAACGACGATCCGAACGTCCAGAAGGGCACGGCATACGACCAGCTCAACATTCTCGAAAAGGTCTCGTACCGGTTCAGCGACTATCTGAACGCCCAGTACGGTTTCTATTATTCAACGACGTCGGATATTCCGCGCTACGACCGGCTGACTCAGTATAAGAACGGAAAACTGCGCTACGCCGAATGGTATTACGGTCCGCAGAACTGGATGATGAACTCGCTCAGGATTAACTTTGCCAAGCCCGACTGCAAAGTGGCAAGCCACGCGCGTTTGACCGTTGCATATCAGACAATCGACGAAGACCGCATTTCCAGAAGCCTGAATAAGCCGGACAAGACACATCAGGAAGAAGACGTCAACGTGCTGACAATCAACCTCGATGTCGACAAGGATCTGGCAAAAGACGTCCATCGTCTCTTTTACGGCTTCGAAGCGGTGATGAACGACGTTACCTCGACCGCATATACGGAAAACATTGAAACCGGCGCGCGCACTCCGGCCGCCACGCGCTATCCCGACGGCGACAACACATTGAATTCCTTTGCGGCATACGCCTCGTATAAATGGGACGTCTCCGAACTGCTCCTTCTCTCGGCAGGCGCGCGTTTCAGCCAGAGCAGCCTGAAATCCACATTGGTCAATAAAGACTTTTTCGATTTTCCGTTCAGCGAAATCAACATCGATGCAAGCGCCGTCAACGGCAGCATCGGCGCCGTGCTGCGCCCGGGCTGCGGATGGCAGTTCGACGTGAACTTCGGTTCCGGATTCCGGGCGCCGAACCTCGACGATGCCGGTAAGGTATTCGATTCCTCCCCAGGCATGATTATCGTCCCGAACCCCGATCTGAAGCCCGAGTACGCCTATAACGGCGAGCTCACCATCATCAAGGAGTTCGGAAATACCTCATACTTCAGCGCAACCGGATTCTACACAACAATGTCCGATGCTATCGTCGTCCGCGATTTCCAGTTCAACGGTCAGGACAGCCTTCTGTACGACGGATCGATGAGCAAGGTTCAGGCAAGCCAGAACGTCGGAGAGGCATACCGCTACGGTTTCACCGGAACTTTCTCGGCGGATGTGACGCCCGATTTTACAATCGCAAGCTCGCTTACGTACACCTACGGCTGGGATGAATCCGGCGACGCTCCGCTCGATCATATTCCGCCGCTGTATCTGACTACCCGGTTCATCTACCGTTACGACCGTTTCCGCAGCGAACTGGCGCTGATGTACAACGGATGGAAGCACCTGAAAGACTACTCGCCGAGCGGCGAAGACAATCTCCAGAATGCAACCGCCTACGGTACGCCGGAATGGTACACATTGTCGCTCCGTACTTCGTATCAGTTGACGCAGATGTTCCAGGTGAACCTCGCGCTCGAGAACCTCACCGACGAGCATTATTTGCCGTTCGCATCGGGCGTTCACGGCGCGGGACGTAGTTTCACTGCCGCCGTCCGCGCAACGTTCTGATAAAAATCCCATGTGAAAACGGCGAATTCCGCGCGAAAATGCGGGGTTCGCCGTTTCTCTTTTGCCATTCGCCGGAAGGCGGGGTATATTTTGAATCTGTAGTACGCATACGAAGCATCTCATTTCCGAATGGCAGATTTCATACATTTACATAACCACTCGCACTATTCTCTCCTCGATGCCGCCTGCACGGTCGATCAATTGATCGAAACCGCCGGCGAATTCAATATGCCCGCCCTTGCGCTGACCGACCATGGTTCCATGTTCGGTACGGTGGAATTCTATAAAAAAGCGAAAAAGGCGGGGATCAAGCCGATTATCGGCAACGAGATGTACATGGTGACGAGAGGAACCCGGTTCGACAAGGGGGGACAGAACCATCCGGAAGGGAAGCGGCACGGCTATAACCATATTGTGTTGCTGGCAAAGAACACTGCGGGTTACAAAAACCTCCTGAAGCTCACTACCCTTTCGCATACCGAAGGCTTCTACTATAAGCCGCGCATCGATTTCGAACTGCTGCGCAAGTACTCCGAAGGATTGGTGGCGCTCACGGCATGCGCGGGCGGCGTCATCTCGTCGTATCTGGTTGCGCGCGATTACGACGCCGCAAAAGATATCGCCCGGCAATTGAAGGATATCTTCGCCGACGACGTCTACCTGGAAATCCAGAACCACGGTATCGACCGAGAAGATACCGTCCGCGAAGGCATGACGAAGCTGGCGAAAGAAATGGGGATGAAGCTTATCGCGACCAACGATGTTCATTACATCCGGGAAGACCACGCCATCGCGCATAACGTGTTCATCCACATTTCGGATGTCAGGGAATGCCAGAACATCGAGGAATTGAGCTACGGCACCAACCAGGTGTATTTCAAGTCGGGCGAACAGATGGTGGAGCTGTTCAAGGACTATCCGGAAGCGATTGAATCAACCCTGGAAGTCGCGGAAAAATGCGCCTTCGAAGTGGAGCTCGGCACGAACTATATGCCCGAATTTCCGATTCCGGAATCGTTCCCCGAGAAGAAGCTCAACGCCTATCTGACCCATCTGTCGAACGAAGGATTGTCGCACCGGTACAAATCGATGACGACGGAAATCCAGGACCGTCTGGATTTCGAGCTTGGCGTTATTACGCAGATGGGATACGAAGGGTATTTTCTGATTGTGCAGGATTTTATCAATGCGGCGAAAAAGAAAGGCATCCTTGTCGGTCCCGGAAGAGGCTCCGCGGCGGGCAGTCTGGTCGCCTACGCGCTCGGCATTACCGATGTCGATCCGCTGAGATACGATCTACTGTTCGAACGCTTCCTGAACCCCGACCGCGTCTCCATGCCTGATATCGACATCGACTTTCAGGACGACCGCCGGGAAGAGGTGATCCAATACACACGCGACAAGTACGGCGCCGATTCCGTTTCGCAGATCGCGACATTCGGAAAGCTCAGCGCCCGCGCCGTACTCAAGGATGTCGGCCGAGTATTGGGAGTGCCGTTGAGCACGATCGAGTCGATAACGAAACACATCGACGCAAAGATGGGCAAGGTTCCGCCACTGAAGTACGTGCTCGGCATCGAAAAGGACGAAAAAGGGAACTGGCAGCCGAAACCGGAAATTTCCTGGGTCAAGGATAGTCCCGAGCCGAAAATTCAGGAGCTGGTCAAGTACTCGCTCGTACTGGAAGGGCTGATCCGGAACGTCGGAATGCACGCGGCGGGCGTGGTTATCGCCCCAAGCGACACCAGCGATTACGTTCCACTGTATAAGACGCCCAATACCGAACTGATGACCATGTTCAACATGTCCGACCTCGAAGAGGCCGGCTTGCTGAAAATGGACTTCCTGGGCTTGATCACGCTCACGGTTATCGATAAAACCATCGCGCTGATCAAGGAAACGCGGGGCATCGATTTCAAGGTCGACGACATTCCGTACGACAACGCAGCCACCTATGAGATGTTCGGCGAAGGTCACACCATCGGCGTGTTCCAGTTCGAATCCGCCCCGATGCGCGACTATCTGCGAAAGCTTAAACCGCAGTCCATCGACGATCTGGCTGCGATGAATGCGCTCTACCGCCCCGGTCCGATGGAATTCATCGACGACTTCATCGACCGGAAATTCGGCAGGAAGAAGATCGAATACCTGCATCCGAACATGGAGCCCATTCTGCGATCGACATACGGTATCATCGTGTTCCAGGAACAGGTGATGCAGCTCGCCAGCGAAATCGCAGGATTCACGCTTGCGCAAGCGGACTTGATGCGCCGCGCAATGGGCAAGAAAAAGGCGGACGTCATGGCGCAGCAGCGCGAAGCGTTCGTCAAGGGAAGCGGCGATCGCGGCATCGATAAGAAGATTGCGAACGAAATCTTCGATATGATCGACAAGTTCGCGAACTATGGCTTCAATAAATCGCATTCGGTGGCGTATTCCATTCTCGCATACCAGACCGCCTACCTGAAAGCCAATTACACGCCGGAGTTCATGGCGGCAATGATGACGTCGCAGATGCAAAGCACTTCGGATATCACGATGCTGACCGACGAGTGCCGGAAACTCGGGATCGACGTCCTCCCCCCGGATATCAATGAAAGCTATGCCGATTTCAGCGTGAAAGACGGAAAAATCCGTTTCGGTATGGCGGCGATTAAAAACGTCGGACGGGGTGCGGTCGATGCTTTCGTCGAGGAACGGAATGCGAACGGACCGTTCAAGACCATATTCGATGTCTGCGAACGCGTCGAAAGCAAACAGACAAACAAGAAAACGCTCGAAGGCTGCGTGTATGCCGGCGCACTGGATTCACTCTCGGGACACCGGGCGCAACAATTTGCCGCGATCGAGGCGGCGATTCAGTATGGGAACCAGCAACAGCAGCAGCGCGAAATGGGGCAGTCGAGCCTGTTCGGAGACGATTCCGGACAGTCGAGCGCAGCGCAGCAACCGCCGTTACCGAACGTACCGCCCTGGACCCAGGCCGAAATGCTCGCAAACGAGAAAAGCGTTTTGGGATTTTATATCTCCGGGCACCCGCTCGAAGGAATGCGGTCGGATGTGAAGACGCTATCGACTGTCAGCCTCGGAGAAACCACCCCCGATATCGACGGTCAGATTGTCCGCGTGTGCGGTATCATTTCCGCGCTGAGAACGAAAATCGACAAGCGCGGGAAAACAATGGCGTTCGCGACAATAGAGGATTTTACCGGCAAGGCGGAAACGCTCATTTTCTCCGACCCATATGAAAAGGGTAAAAACGCGATCAAACTCGACGCTCCCGTCCTCATGATCGGAAAAGCGGAAGCCAGCGGCGATTCCATCAAACTCATCGTCGACGAAGTATATGGAATTGATCAGGCGATACAATCGTTAACGAAAAGTATCGTGATCACATTTTCCACGAACTCAGCGACGGAAAAACAGATCAGGGATACTATCGACTTGCTCGACCGGTACCGCGGTTCCGGTTCGTGTCCGTGCTTTTTCACTATTTGGAACGGAACAAACCACCCGTGGAAATTGCTGGCGAGAACATTGAAAGTAAAGCCCGCCCGCGATCTTCTGGCGGGATTGAGAGATATTTTCGGGGAAGAAAACGTACGAATCAGTACCGAACCATTAACATAACGCAAAGGAGCGATTCCTAATGAAGCCAATCGAGATTACAGACAGCAACTTTGAACAGGAAGTATTGAAATCGGATGTACCCGTGCTTATCGATTTCTGGGCGGTGTGGTGCGGTCCCTGCCGCATGATAGCTCCGATTGTCGAAGAGATGGCCGGCGAATTCCAGGGCAAGGCGAAAATCGGCAAGCTGGACGTCGACAACAACCCTAACACTGCCGTGAAGTACGGTATCCGGAGCATCCCGAGCATCCTCATCTTCAAAGGCGGCGAAGTCGTGGAAAACATTGTCGGTGCAGTGCCGAAGCAGCAAATCACCGAAAAGCTGACGGCGCACGTGTAATTTCGCCGACAACATGAACGCGCGGCGCATGGTTCCTCGGGACCGCGCGCCGCTTTTTTATTCGATTGTCGCAAAAGCACTGGAAAAAGTCCGATTCTTTCCGTAGTATTCATTAATAGGCTCTATTTCTTCATTTCGACTTGTGGAGGTACTATGAGAAGACTCGGTACAGTTTTTTCACTTCTTTCTCTGATACTCTTACCCACTCTCCTTCAGGCGCAGCTCTTGCAGGATGCAGATAGAATCATCATGCGGCTCCGGACTGTCTGCAACTACGGTCAGGGCGGTCCTTTGGTTATTGCCCTCGACATCAAACCGCGTGTGAACGGCACTGAACGCAGGGTTGGGGGTTACAATGTCGTCATCGCGTACAGTCCTTCGAAGCTTGTCATGCAAGGAGTACAAGAGCGCTACGAAACTGGTTATTGGCCAGGAGGCGCACAGTACCTTGACGGACCTTCAGGCGCAGGTATCGGAACCTGGTATAATCAACGTGCGAATGGCTGGCGTCCAAGTAGCTCGCTCCCTATTACTGATCAATATTTCGAAGTAACAACCGATTGCGCCAGCAATCCGCTCAACGATCAGTATTTCGAACTACTGCGGTATAACTTCACCATCCAGCCCTCCGCAACGGGTACTGTGAATATCGCATTTATGGGATGGCAGCCCTGGCGTTCTGCCGGCCCATTCCTCGTCAGCAACGAGGTAACGGCGATGTATTATTCCGATCTCGGCAACAACGGTAACGACTCGTTGAAAACCATCGTTGGTCTTGTCGTTCCCGTCGAGCTGTCGGCGTTCACCGCTACCGCGCTCCCCGACCGCAGCATCGAACTCCGCTGGCGCACGGAAAGCGAGGAGAACAACTACGGCTTTGAAATTCAGCGCAGCCTTGGAGAGAAATTCGAAGCGATCGCATTTGTCCCCGGCAAAGGCACGACCAATGCGGCGAACGAGTATTCCTATACCGATCTCGATGTACGGAATGCCGCGACGAACGGCAACCCCGTTCTCTACCGATTGCGCCAGATTGATAACGACGGCGCCGAATCGTTCACCGAAATCGCCGCCGCACAACTCGCACCGGAAGCGATTGCATTGGGAACGGCATACCCGAATCCCGCGGTATCTTCATCGCAGGTCACAATCCCATACAGCGTTGCCTTACCGGCAGGAATAACGCTCGCGGTGTTCAACGCTCTTGGCGAGTCAGTCGCAACCCTCGCACAAAACGAACCGACCAATGCCGGTACGTACAAGCTCATCTGGGACGGAACCTCCGATGCGGGCGCAGCCGTTCCGGCGGGCGTGTACTTCATCCGCTTCAACGCCCAGACGCAAAACGGGCAGTCGGTAACCCAGATACAGCAGATCCAGGTTGTGCGGTAAACGAATCGACGTAGCATAAAAACAGAAAAGTCCGGATGTCCGGACTTTTCTGTTTACCGTCAACATGCTGCGTTATTTCGTCAGCATCATTGTCCCGCGGTGAACGCCTGCCGAGGTGGTAAGCGTGTAGAGGTATGTTCCCGAAGGTAACGACTGATCGGCAGTGAAAGTCGCGCTGTGCGTACCATTTCCCTGCACTTCGTCGACAAGAGTCGCAATTTGTTCGCCAAGTGCGTTATACACCGTCAATTTGACAAACGTTTCTTCGTCGAGTGTGTAATTGATCACCGTCGAAGGATTAAATGGATTCGGGTAATTGGAAATGGCGTTCTTCTGAATCTGCATTACCGCCAACTTTCCGGTTCCGTCGCCTCCTCCGTCGTCTCCGCCTCCCTCGCCGCCGCCGAGCAAATCGGGATGACAAGCTGTTACATCGGGGTTGATATTATAAGGGAATATTGTCGGAGTGTTTGAGAAATAAGCTCCGGGTTCTACGATAATGATAAATGGAGGCATGGGATTTCCGTAGTAGTTACGTTCGAACAGCCCAAAGGATGACGTCCCGGCTAATACGGCAAAGTTTGGCGATACTGCCTGAAGATTATTCCGTGAAGCCCAGACATTGCAACCATCCCGTAATTCTACGTTAAGTGGATTATTCGTCACCTCATTTAGAATCATATTGTTTCTATCGTATTGGAAAAATCCGCTGAAACCCGAAAAGCGCATTCCTACATTGACGTTATCGTAAATTGCATTGTAATTGTAGTGACCGATTCCTTTCACGCAATTGTAGCCGATCAGATTATCGGTCAGGCGGCTGCAATCCATATCGACAGCCGATCCGTAGTTGAACACGCCATTATCGAATCCGCTGATCATGTTGTGACACATATAGAGATAGGAAAAATTCGGGCGCTGCGTATATTGAACTTTCACCCCATGTGAGCTCTGATAGGATAACGTCCCGGGCTCGTTCGAAATAGTGCAATATGTAACGGAATTTTCCGGGTTGGGCGAATCGAGAAGCTCGATGCCTGAATATGGATACTGAATCCCCTTCACCTCACAGTGTTCCATCAAAATACGGGATTCCGAACCATGTACAAAGATACCTTTCCATTCTTCGCCGGGAACCGCGGGCCCAAGTCTAACTTCCTCCGCCCAGAATAATCCCTCGGTCTCAATCCGGGCGTCTTGCTCGAAAACGATTTGATTGCCTAGACTCGAACTTGCATTAAATAGTATTTCTGAACCGGGGGTACCAATTATGTCCTGCCGAAAGCGTACTTGTCCAGGAATTGGTAGAAAAGGAGAAATGTAAAATATACCGCTCACATGTATCGTTGCAGAATTGAAATACATTGATGATGGGAACAGTGCACTAAAGTCACCAGCGACGACAATCTCATGACCGGTCATATCAATATCCCAAGAATAAAGCATTGTAATTTCATCGGATAGTCCAATCTCCCAGCCGGTGTTATTAAATTTTAGATAGTGATTTGAAGCCGGGTATA
The DNA here is from genome assembly GCA_964408855.1 of uncultured Ectothiorhodospiraceae bacterium. Classification (GTDB taxonomy): domain Bacteria; phylum Bacteroidota; class Ignavibacteria; order SZUA-365; genus CAYPBB01. Next base: position 6,558 of record CAYPBB010000015.1, on the reverse strand, counting down.
ATTCGATTTCCCCTTGAAGCGGACGGGGTACCCAGGAATATAGTTCCGAGATAGTGATCACGGTAGTTTTTGGTTCGCCTGGATTGCCAATAAACGAGTTATCTCCATATACTGCGATCCCACCATCAGGTATGATAATTTGTGCGATTTCCTGAATTGTGGATGCATCCATCAACGAAACCCATGTATTGCTGCCTTCTGCTGAAATTACTCCTGTGTTTACATTAGAATTGTTATCCTTCGTAATAATGGAATTGTCATGCAGCACAAGTTGAGAATAATCTCCTTCAAGAATCAACTCGCCTCCATCTTCAATTTCGATCCTCGCTGTACCAAATAAATGAAGACTTCCTGTTTGAATCCGTAACACTCCATCGCCCTTGATCAGCCAAAAATCACCATTTTGCAACGAAGTTGTACCGTTTGTATAATACGGGCTGTTCTGCCACGGGGCAGATGCCGAAATCGTGAGTGTTTGCGCAGTGGATGATGCCGCGACAATCGCAAACAGAATACAAGTCTGCAGGAATCCCTTCAAGAAATGCATGTTTCCTCCTGAAAATGTTATTAAACGTGCCAATAGTGGCATCTATAAATTGACTTCGAAGAATCGACAACTGTAATACAAATTTCCGGGTAGACGAATGAATGCCTTGATAGACATCGTTGTTAAACTATTGAGCAATTTTCGAGAAGTCAAGGCATAAATTCGTGACCTGACGCAACGGCTCATCTACGAAGGTTCGCTGGTCCGCCTTCACCTACCGAGCGCACTAGGTTCAGTTCTCAATCTGTTTTTCGTTCCGCCTTTTCGTAGATTAGGGCATCTTTATGTTCTATTGACAAGCGAATTGAAGTCTTATGTCTCATCTTGCCCAAACCGACCCGGAAATCGCCGGCATCGTTTCCCGGGAAATCGAACGCCAGAAAAACAAGCTCCAGCTCATCGCCTCGGAGAACTACGCCAGCCCTTCCGTGATGGAAGCCGCAGGCAGCGTCCTCACGAATAAATACGCCGAAGGCTATCCCGGCAAGCGCTACTACGGCGGTTGCGAGTTCGTCGACCAGGCGGAAGACCTCGCCAAAGAGCGTCTCTGCAAGCTGTACGGCGCCGAATACGCCAACGTTCAGCCGCACTCCGGCGCTACCGCCAATCAGGCGGTGTACTTCGCCTACCTGAAACCGGGCGATAAAGTGCTGGGCATGGATCTTGCCCACGGCGGTCACCTTACGCACGGCTCGCCGGTGAACTTCTCCGGTCAGTTGTACAACATTGTCTCCTACGGCGTCTCGAAGGAAACCGGCACCATCGATTTCAACAACGTCGAAGAAATCGCGATGCGCGAGAAACCGAAGATGATCATCGTCGGAGCCAGTGCTTACCCGCGCAACATCGATTACGCGAAGTTTCGCGAGATCGCCGATAAGGTCGGAGCGTACCTCTGGGCGGATATGGCGCACCCGGCGGGACTTATCGCTACCGGTCTGCTGAACAATCCGCTGCCGCATTGCCATATCGTTACGTCGACTACGCATAAAACCCTGCGCGGTCCCCGCGGCGGCATGATCCTCATCGGCAAGGATGTGGAAAATCCCTTCGGACTCGTTGCGCCGAAATCAGGCAGAACCAAGATGATGAGCGAAATCATGGACAGCGTCGTCATGCCGGGTATTCAGGGCGGACCGCTCATGCACATTATCGCTGCAAAAGCCGTGGCGTTCGGTGAAGCCCTTCAGCCCACGTTCACGACGTACACAAAGCAGGTACGTGCCAACGCGGCAAGGCTTGCTGAATTGATGGTCGCCAACGGCTTCCAGCTCATTTCCAACGGCACAGACAATCACCTCATGCTGATCGACCTGCACAACAAGAATGTGACCGGCAAGGAAACTGAAGCAGCCATGGAACGCGCCGGCATCACGCTGAACAAGAACATGGTTCCGTTCGACGACCGCTCGCCGTTCGTGACCAGCGGCATCCGCATCGGTACCGCCGCCGTGACCACGCGCGGATTCCGCGAAGCGGATATGGAATTCGTCGCCGCCAAGCTGAACGAAGTCGTGAACAACACCGCAAACGAAACGAAATTGGATCAGATTGCTGTTGAAGTGAAGGATTATTGCTCGAAGTTCCCGTTGTACACGGACCTCGAAGCGTAAGACACAGCATTCAGCCACCAACGAGAAATAAAGGAATACCATGGCGTTATTGACCTGCTCGCGCTGCAAACAGGAAAAAGAAGGCGTTGCGAAAACCGCGTTCTACACCGGCGATGTAAAGAAACTCCTTCTTGAACACGCCTGCCAGGACTGCTGGGAACAGTGGATCAAAATGCAGATCATGATTATCAACGAGTACCGCCTGAATCTGATGGACCCGAAATCGGATGAAATCCTGAACAAGCAAGTGCTCGCATTCTTCGGTCTCGATCCGAATGCCGAACAGGCAACGGTGGAGTACAAACCGCCCGCAGAGTAGCACGTTTCCCGCACCAGTATGCAAAGGCTGACCCGCAAGGGTCAGCCTTTGGCGTAGAAAGAGACGAAAGACTGCCCGCTTCTTACCCCCCGCCCTGATCGGTCCGTCCTGCGGCGAATCGGATCAGGCCGACCCCTATTAGGGGTAGAAGAGATGTAAGCGCAGCTGTAGCTTGTCCTTGTACGTCCTTGCACGTCCGTGCCAGTCCGGCAACTCCCGGCGTCTTCGACGCCGCCGGAATGAATATTGTGGGAATGCCTTCCGTGGGTTTACACCCACGGCTACTGACATTCCTCCCCGCTGGGGATGAAAAGCTCGCTGCATCATTTCTCAGTCCGTCGCCCCCTGTCCTGAGACGCTTAAGCGGCGAAGGACAAAAGGGGGCTGTGATTGCTCCACGAAATCCGCACTGAGCATCGGGGGTTCTGAAACGATAGTTCCCTGTATCGATGGCAAGCGGGCCGCAAATCGTGAATAGCACGCCGATTGAAGACAATCGGCAATCCGGCGGAAGCCGGATAGAGATTCCGGCTCAAGCGACTTCGTCCGGCCTTGACGGAGCCGGAATGAGGAGAATGGTGACGTGGGGGTATGTGGAACACAGAGCGTGCTAATAACACAGTCCGTCGCCCCCTGTCCTGAGACGCTTAAGCGGCGAAGGACAAAAGGGGGCAGTAATTACTTCGCGAAACCCGCACTGAGCGCCGGGGGTTCCGAAACGACAGTTCCCTGCATCGTGGCAGCGGGTTGCATCGATTCCAGTTGCCATTCCTGATGCGGCCTCGTATGTTGCACATATTATACATGGAGCTGCTTGCAATGAAAACAGGTTTATTGTTTTGCATACTAATACTAAGTTTACATTCTCATTCGATTGCACAGCCGTATTGGCAGGGCTATTACGTAGGCGCATCAGGTGAAATCAACGGTATTGCAGTTTCATCTCAGGGTAGCATTTTTGCTACTGTGTACATGAGAGGGTTGTATAAATCTTATGATAGTGGAAAAACCTGGCAAAGAGATGCATTGTATCCTTTAACCGTTATGCCTGCTGTACACGATGTTATTTCGATTAATAATATATTGTTTTTAGGTGAGGCGGATGTCTATAATATTTATAAATCAACGGATGATGGTTTATCATGGAGAGAAGTTGGCTCCCAGACAGATTGGAACATTAAATTTGCGTATGATGGAAAAGCGAGGTTGTATAGTAGTACAGCACATCAAGGCATCTACCAATCAACCGATTATGGCGAAACTTGGAATCGAATGGGTTTGGATACGATAGGGCGTATTGAACATCTCGATATTAGCACCGACGGCGATATTTTCGCTTCGGAAGGGCAAAAGCTGTACCGCACAACGAACCTGGGCGCAACGTGGGACGATCTGAGCGCAAAAATGCCGGGTTATAAAATCCGGTGCATCTCGACGGATACCAACGGCGGCATTTATGTCGGCGCTTATTATCCATCGCTTCCCTCCACCGGTCTTCCAGACGGCGTACTGCTCATCTCGAAGGATCGAGGAGATACTTGGTCGTTTCATCGCAGCGCCAACCCTTCCATGCGCATCAACGATATCGGAGTAACCTCCATCGGCGATATTATAGTCGTCACGGAAGAAACATCCATTTTCCGCATTACAAATAATGCCACAACCTGGGAAGCCTTTTGGGACGGCTTCCTCCACAACGGTGGGAGTTGCATTACCGTTACGCCAACCGGGAGAGTTTTTGTCGGCGCGAGCGGTACGGTGTACGAACTCATGAACTATCCTACATCCTCCGTCCCGCCTTTGCAGGCATCGTCTTTTGCGCTCCACAGCGCCTACCCCAATCCCGTTGCCTCAGGCGGAAACGCAAGCATCGGCTTCGCGCTGCCAGCGCAGGAGTACGTAACCATCGCATTATACAACACCACCGGTCGACAGGTGGCAACCGCCGCGCAGGGCGTGTACCAACCCGGCGAGCATATCGTTACCCTCCGCACTGCCGGTTTGCCCGCAGGCATGTACCTCTGCCGCATTATTGCCGGGCGCTACCAAAGCAGCAAAGCCGTGCAAGTGCGGTAAAGAACGCCATCCACACACACGGTTAATGAGGAATAAAGGAGGATGCAGCCCGCAGAGTACGAATAAATGTTATAGATATCTATTTATACAATATTGTGCATCTTGGATAGAATGTTTGTCCTGAAGCTTCCCCAATGATACAGACGCTTAGCAGAATCCCGAAAAAAATGAGATTTTTCACAGGTGAACCCTCATTGTGGTGATGTGTATGGCGGTTTTCAGCGTTCTTATGCATGCATATCCTGAAAACCTCGCCGAAACATGCGAAAAAACGACGCAAAACACAATCCAAATCACATTATGATCATCGTCGACTCTGTCCTGAGATATGAACATTGAATTGCCTTTATGGCTTAGGAATGCTACATTACAAAAGCAACGAATGGAGATAGTGACGTGAAAGCAGGTATCATATTTTGCATTATTATGCTGGCTTCATCTCTTCTTTCAGAGGCGCAGCCGTATTGGCAGGGCTATGGTATAGGTACGGCTGCAGAAATAAATGGAATCGCCGTAACAAAAAATGGAGGCATTTTTGCGACTGCGGATATGAAAGGATTGTATAAATCATTTAATCAGGGGTATACTTGGATTAGAGACACAATTCATCCGTCGAATAATATGCCATCTGTACGTGATATCATCTTCAACAACGATACGCTGTATCTTGGCGAAGCTGGCGGCAATAATGTATATATATCCACAACTGATGGTGAAGTATGGACCTCAATAGGTAAGGATATTCCACCTTGCTTCGTCTTATCAATCGGCAGTAATAGTGAGATATTTAGCGGCTCGAAATACAACGGTGTTTTAATGTCAACAAATAATGGCATGAGCTGGTCATCGCTTGGTCCCGATGGATTGGGGGCGATTTCGGGGTTATCGGCAAGTGTAGAGGGAGACCTCTACGCAACAGATAATCAAAAGCTGTACCGGACAACGAACCTGGGCGCAACGTGGGACGATCTGAGCGCAAAAATGCCCGGCTATAAAATCCGGTGCATCTCAACGGATACCAACGGCGGCATTTACGTCGGCGCTTATTATCCATCGCTTCCCTCCACCGGTCTTCCAGACGGCGTACTGCTCATCTCGAAGGATCGAGGAGATACTTGGTCGTTTCATCGCAGCGCCAACCCTTCCATGCGCATCAACGATATCGGAGTAACCTCCATCGGCGATATTATAGTCGTCACGGAAGAAACATCCATTTTCCGCATTACAAATAATGCCACAACCTGGGAAGCCTTTTGGGACGGCTTCCTTCACAACGGCGGGAGTTGCATTACGGTCACTCCCACAGGGCGGGTCTTTGTCGGCGCGAGCGGTACAGTGTACGAGCTTATGAACTATCCCACGTCAGCCGTACAGCCGTTGCCTTCATCCTCCTTCGCGCTCCATGCAGCATACCCTAATCCCGTTGCCGCAGGAGGAAACGCAAGCATCGGCTTTGCGCTGCCAACGGAGGAATACGTAACCATCGCATTATACAACACCACCGGTCAGCAGGTGGCAAAAGTTGCGCAGGGCGTGTACCAACCCGGCGAGCACATCGTCACCCTCCGCACCGCCGGTTTGCCCGCAGGCATGTACCTCTGCCGAATGATTACCGGGCGCTTCCAAAGCAGCAAAGCCGTGCAGGTGCGGTAAATGGCTTGAGGAACCCCCGTCCTGATCGGTCCGTCCTGTGGACGGCCATGATCAGGACGACCCCTATTAGGGGTAGAAGAAATGCAAGCGCAGCTGCAACACGTCCTTGTACGTCCTTGCACGTCCGTGCCAGTCCGGCAACTCCCGGCGTCTTCGACGCCGCCGGAATGAATATTGTGGGAATGCCTTCCGTGGGTTACCCTTCGGTTCTCAGCCTCCGGCTGATCACTCAGGGCCGGCACCCACGGCTACTGACATTCCTCCCCTTCGTCCGCCTGCGGCGGCTCAGGGCAGGCCCGCTGGGGATGAAAAGCTCGCTGCATCATTTCTCAGTCCGTCGCCCCCTGTCC
>CAYPBB010000014.1:79089-93213 GCA_964408855.1 uncultured Ectothiorhodospiraceae bacterium | reverse complement strand
TGATCCGGTCCGCCTCTGGCGGACGGAGAAGGGCCTGTCCTGATCCGGTCCGCCTCTGGCGGACGGAGAAGGGCCTGTCCTGATCCGTCGCGGGCGGATCACCCTATCCCTATCAGGGGATCTAGGGGTCGGCGAAGCCGCGCAGCCCGCGATTCGCCATATGTATTGCGATTGAAAAAATAGGGTCGCCACAGGAGGCGACCCTACGAAGATCGATTGAAAACACCGAGTCGCTACAGGGTTTCGGAACCCGGCAGCCGATGGGCGACCCCAACTACCAGTAACCGGTCCAGTTCTGGCGTTCTTTCCAGAGCAGGAACAGGTGACGCTCGGCAATGGCTCGTTTTAGCAGGCTCCCAAGAAAACCGATGAATCTCAGCTTGTTGGCAACCGGAAGTGCCGCCCAGCCGACGGCAAGATGTTTGCCCAGCGAAACGACCTCTCCGAGGACCTTCGGCGTATAGGTTTGCAGCGACTTCCGTTTAATAAGTTGAACGAGATTGTCTGCGGTGAGGTAGCCCTGCTGAAGCGCGAATTGCGCCGCAGTCGGTACCGCTTCGCCTGAGGACGGATTCCTTGCAAGTGCGTTGTCGCCGATGGCGAATACTCCTTCATAGCCGATAACCTGCAGGTATTCATCGACAAGTACTCTGCCCTGTGCGCCGGTCTGCGCGCCGGTTTTCTTGAGCAAATCGGAAATCCGTATCCCGCCTGTCCAGATCATGGTGCGCGTAGGGACAGGCTCACCGGGTTCGCGGAGCATGTACAGATTGCCGTTGCGCTCGGACATGCCCTTGACCCGTGTGTTGGTCAAAATGCGTATTCCCATCGCCTGCATGGCTTCGATGGACTTTCCTGCCTGTTTGCCGTCGAGCGAAGGGAGGATACGGTTGCCCAATTCAATCAGGATCATCTCCGGTTCATGGTGATCGATACGGTATTCTTCGCACAGCGAATCGAACCGCTCCGCCATTTCGGTCGCCAGTTCGACGCCCGTCAGGCCGCCGCCGCCGATAACGAAACGCAGGTACTCCTTCCGCATCGCCGGATCGGATTCCGTTGCCGCAAGCGCGAACATCCGTTCCGTGTGCGCCCGGATTTTTTCGGAGTCTTCCAGTTCCTTCAACTGGAACGCATGTTGTTCCAGACCGGGGATTTGGTAGAAATTCGTTTTGCTTCCCAGAGCGATAACGAGGTAGTCGTACTTGACGGTTCTCGCTGCGCCCGACGCAGGCGCGATACCGAAATCCAATTCAACGGTTTTCGATTCCAGATCGATTTTGGTGATTTCGCCAAGGTGAAACGTGACGTTCTTTCTGCGCTGCAGAAATCTCGAAATCGAGATGGTCACCTCCGCTTCGCGGACGGCGCGTTCGTGCAGACGCGTTTCGAGCAGGTGGTACGTATGCCGGTCGATGAGGTGGATATGGACGTTGCTATTGCGCCGGAATTTCCGCGAGAGCCGCGTAACGCAACTCATCCCGCCGTATCCGGCTCCGAGAATGACGATATGCATATTCGAATCTATTTGCACGTTCATTTCAGATGCCTTTCATCCGTAGGTACGTTTCGGGAAGAAGACTCTTCTTCCGTTTCCCATCTAACGCAGAAACAAGGCAAATAGTTCGTGAATTATTTCGCTATCGTATTATTCTTCTACCGGCAGCCAGCCTTTGACGTCGAGCAGGCGTTTGTACAGCGGTTTCGGCAGGGTAAGCGTTTCGGCTGCGCCGGTTGCAGGGAGGGTTTTCCGGATTGTATGCTCATTGCCTGTCTGAACCTTCTCCATCCATTCCGGTTCCATCAGGAGAATCCGTCCCAACGCGACAACCGCGCATCCATCGTCGAGCAGCGTCATTGCATCTTCCGGAGTGTAGACTTTCCCGACGGAAATGACAGGGATTTTTCCGTCGAGATGATCGATGACGACTTTTCCCGGACGGCGGTCATCGTTCTTTTCTCTCAGCGATCCCTTGAAATAATCCCTCGTTGAGACATGGAGCCAGTCGAGCGGGAAATCCGCCAGCAAATCCACAAGTACAAGCGAATCTTCCAATGTGATGCCCGGCTCTTCGATTTCTTCAGGCGAGAACCTGTACCCGACGGCGAACGGCCGCGTCGCCGAAGCTGCGGCGTCGATAACCGCCGCGGTGAGTTCGCGCGGGAACGTAAGCCGCTTTTCAAGAGAGCCGCCCCACCTGTCATTACGCCGGTTGGAATGCGGCGAAAAGAACTGCTGCGGCAGATACGTGTTTGCCCCGTGTATTTCCACGCCGTCGTAGCCTGCCGCAATGGCGCGGCGCGTTGCGTCTGCGTACGCCTGAATCGTTTCGAGGATGTCGTCCTCGCTCATTTCCGTCGGAACATCCGCATCCGGGCGGATGGCAGGCACTGCGCTGGCCGAGACGGGCGGCTTGCCGAGCAATGAAGCCGGACACATCCGGCCTCCGTGATGGATCTGCAGAATTGCGCGGGCGCCTTCGGCATGAATGGTTTCGGCAACGCGTTCCAATGAAGGCAGCATGTCGCCGGTATGACATCCCCACTGTCCATGAAACGCATGCCCGTCGGGATGCACATAGCATGCAGCAGTCATGAACATCCCGATTCCCCTGCTTCTCCTGGCGATGTACGGAATTTCATCGTCGTGGATGAGGGCATTCAGGTTCGACGACCATGTTGTCATCGGCGCGACGGCAAGCCGGTTCGCGGTTTCGATGCCGCTCGGAAAGACGTACGGTTGCAACAAGGGTTCATAGGCTGGATTCATGAGTGCGTCCGCCGTATTTCTTTGATGGAAAGATTTCGGGAAACCAGAAAATACCCGCCCATTATCATTGTGACGATGAACTGGCTGAAATGGGCGATCGTGCCGTATGCCACGGCGTCGGAATTAGTGAACCCCAGGATTTTCACGGCAGCGATCTGCGCCGCCGCATGAAACACTCCGAAGCCGCCGGGTGTCGGCGCGACGGTCATTGCCGCAGCGGTAATTGCGAGCATCTTCATCGCGTCGAAAATTGTCGGCGAGGCGCCGGCGCTGCTCGGGAACGCGAAAAACAGGATGTACAACGGGAGCATGTAGCATGCGTAGATCGCCGCCGATTCGACGACGACAAGCGCTACCTGATTGAACGATTTCAGGCAGCCGAATCCCTTCTGCAGTTTCGAAAAGATATCCATGATCTTTTCGGCGAAACGGTGCGGGAGCGGTTTCGTGAACAACCTCACGATAGATGTGCCGTATGTACTGGGCGCTATGAAAATAAACACAACGCCGATGATAATTGCCGGGTACAGCCATGCCTGTATGACGCTCTTCGACAATCCGAGATCCTCGAAGCCCCGGAACAGCGTATCGTCGAAGAGGAGAATTCCCGCAACGATCAGTAGCAACGAAATGGTATCCACGAACCGTTCGACAATGACCGATCCGAGCAAACTGCTGAACGTGCCGCTTTGTTCGCCTTGCGCCGTCACGTACGGTTTTGCGAGTTCACCGCTGCGCGGAATAATATTACTCATGAAATAGCCTACCATCACGCCCGAAAACAGTTTCCATGTCGCGATTTCGGGATGGATGTACCTCAGGATGACTTTCCAGCGCATCGCGCGGATATAATGGGAGAGGAAGGAAATAGGCAGCGTAAGAAGCGCAAGCAGGTAATTGGTGTTCTCGAAACTTTTGCCAAGCTCGTCGATATCGACATTGCGGACCGTGAAATACAGCGAAAATCCGAGAAGGAAGACTGTCGCCGCTATTTTGAGAATGGATATAATCCGTTCTTTATTCATGCTTTTCAGGAATAGTAATCGGTTTTCTTGTGTTCAATATAATGGAAAACTGAGATATGGATGAACGAACGGACGGAAGAAAAAGTGAGAGGGGGTGTGCGGAGAAGGACCGCCGGGGGTTGGAATGGTACAAAACACCCCGCATCTCAGTGTTATTCGCTCAATACAAGGTAGGCATAGCAACTTACGCACCGGACGTTATCTGGTCATGAATCCCATGTTTCCGAATTATTATTTGCATCGGATGACACACTTGGCGAACACAGACGGCAGCCGTGAATACATCACGGAAAGGACTTCTCCCTCCCTTTCGGCTGGCAATCGCCGGGCGGAGATGTTTCTCCGTAAGATGACGTATTTTAATAGCTAGTAAATCAACGAGAATTGGTCGCGTATGGAAGTAACCTTTGTACAAGTGATTCGCAGCTTCGCAGAAGTCATGCTCCCGGTGCAGTACACGATCACCGTGTTGATGTACGGCTTTGCTTTCTTTCAGGAGAATCCGGCGGCGAAATGGTGGAAGTCCAAGCTGTTACTCATCACATTGCTGCTCCATACAGTGTATATCGGGATGTACACGGTCAACAACGGACACTGTCTGGTCACGTCGCCGTTCGAAATCATGTCGTTGATCGCCTTCACAATCACCATCTGCTACGCGGCAATCGAGTTCATTTCGAAAATCAAGGGCACCGGCTTCTTTCTCTTGTCGCTGGCGCTTGTGTTTGAGCTGTTCTCGGCGGTGACCATCAAATTCCCCAACGATAATGTCTTCAATCCGATACTGTCGAATCTCGGCATCGGACTGCATATCACTTCTGCGATTATCGGATACGGCTGCATCGCAATCTCCGCCGTCTACGGGTTGCTGTATCTTCTTATGTACCGCGATTTAAAGCGCGGCAATCTTGGCGCGCTATACCAACATCTCCCGAGCCTTGAATCGCTCGAACGCCTGAACGCTATCGCGACTGTTATGGGGTTCGTATTCCTCACCATCGCGATTACGATCGGCGCGGTATGGCTTCCGCACTATTTCCCGACGTTTTCGTATCTCGATCCGAAGCTAATCACGACAGGCATCATCTGGGTGATGTATGCGATTGTGCTGACCGCCAAGTATGTGCTGAAACTCGACGGGAAACGCGTCATCTCATTATCGCTGGGCGGATTCGTGCTCGCCCTGTTTTCGCTGACCATCGTCAATGCATTCACAGCAAGCTTTCACAAGTTTTTATGACGTTCAACCACACATTTGTACACCTGACCCGAACCGCTGAAACGGAGGCGCTCGCACTATGCTGATCTATGCCGCAGGCGTACATCACCATTCCGCTCCAGTCGAAATCCGCGAAGAACTCCACCTCTCCCCCGTCGAGATTCGCGATTTTCTGGAGGTTCTCCAAAAGAATCTCATGAAGGAATCCGCCATCGTCTCCACGTGCAACCGGACGGAGATTTATGGTGTCCCGAAAAACGAGGATTTCAATGCTTCCATCCTGATAACCGAACTAAAAAAACTGCGTCCCGGAATCAGGGCAAAAGACGAGCATTTCTTCAGGTTGTTTACATGCGGCGCGGTCAATCACCTCTATGCGGTTTCATCGGCTATCGATTCGCAAATTCTTGGAGATATGCAGATTCTCGGTCAGGTGAAGGACGCGTTCGATATTGCAGTGCAGACCGGCTCAGCCGGGAGCGTGATGCACCATTTGTTTTCCGGAGCGTTTCATACCGGGAAGCGCGTCCGCAACGAGACATCCATCGGCATCGGCGCGGTCAGTATCAGTTTCGCGGCAGTGGAGCTGGCGAAGAAAGTATTCGCCGATTTGCATAAGAAACGCGTCCTGCTGATCGGAACCGGCGAAACTGGCACCCTTGCCGCGCAACATCTCATATCCAAAGGCGTGTTCGATATCACGTTAACCAACCGCACACACGAACGCGCAGTGGCGCTCGCCGAGCAGCTTCACGCGAAGGTGGCGCCGTTCGATTCATTTAAACAGACGATACCGCATGTGGATATTATCATCAGCGCAACCGCGGCGCCGGCCACAATTCTCAGCCGGGACGATATTCAGCACGCAATGAAAACAAGGGGGAACAAACCCCTCCTCATTGTCGATATTGCGCTTCCCCGCGACATCGATCCGGAGGCGGGAGCTATTCCGAACGTGTTCCTGAAAGACATCGATTCGCTTCAGAATATCGTCGACCAAAACCTCGAAAGCCGGCGTCAGGAAATTCCCAAAGCGAAGCTTATCATATCCGAAGAAGTCGTAAATTTCTTTCTCTGGTATAACTCTCTGGCGGCAAAGCCGGCGATTCAACAATTGCGCGACAAGTTCGAGCAAATACGTCTGCTGGAGCTTAATAAATTCCGGAGCAAGTTCCAGGATTCCGAATTCGAAACGGTGGAACTGCTCACCTACCGGATCATGAATAAACTGCTCCATCCGGCAATGGTCAGCCTCAAAGAGCCGGTTGACGACGACAGGATAATGGAAAATCGAATTCAGACGCTCAAAGATCTGTTCGATTTGAAGGACGACGAATCACCAAAGAATAACGGACGATGAAAACACTACGTATCGGAACGCGAGGCAGCGAACTCGCGCTTTGGCAGGCGCACCATGTGCGCGATCTGCTCAAGAAAAAACTGAAGAACATCGACATCGAAATTATTATCGTCAAAACGAAGGGCGATAAAATCCTGAATCAGGCGCTCTCCGAAATCGGCGATAAGGGATTGTTCACCAAGGAGCTTGAGGTTGCGCTGCTCGAACATAACATCGATATCGCCGTCCACAGCCTCAAGGATTTGCAGACTGTTATTCCGTTCGGACTCCGTCTCGGAGCCGTCCCGAAACGGGAGAAGGTCAACGACGTCCTCATCTCCAATAAATGGAAATCGCTCGACGAACTGCCGGAAGGAGCGACTCTGGCGTCGGGGAGCCTGCGGCGGCAGTCGCAACTGAAGCACCTTCGTCCCGATTTAAACATTGTGGATATCCGCGGAAATCTGAATACCCGGTTCCAGAAGTACGAAAAGAGCAAGTGGGACGGGATGATCCTGGCGTATGCAGGCGTTGTAAGGCTCGGTTGGAAGGAGAGAATCGCGCAGATAATCCCGGCGCATTACATTCTCCCGGCGGTCGGGCAGGGCGCGCTCGGCATAGAATTGCGCAGCGACGACGCAGAGACCCTGGCTGCCGTGCAGGCGTTGAATCACGATGAAACCTGGGCGGCGACTCAGGCGGAACGCGCTCTTCTCAGCGAACTCGAAGGTGGATGCCAGATACCGATCGGCGCATACGCGCGTATGGAAAAGGGTTCGCTGGTGCTCGATGCAATGATCGGGTCGCTCGACGGAACTGTCCGGCTCGACGCGCGCAGTACGGCCACTGCCCTCAACGCCGCCGCAGCGCTCGGCAAACGCGTTGCCCGGAAACTGCTTGCCAACGGCGGCGGCGAAATCCTCAGTGAAATCAGGACTGTGCAGGAAGCAAAACCGTGAAAGACGCGACATACAGACAGACAGTGCTGAGTACCCGCCCGCACGAGGCGGATACGGCGTTTGCCGAAGCGTTGAACGCCGCCGGCATCGGGATCGTCAACATGCCCATGATCGAGATTGTGCCTCCGAATAGCTGGCAGGCAATCGACGAAGCGATCGGAGCGCTTGAAGTGTATTCCGGCGTCGTGTTTACCAGCGCCAACGCCGCAGGATTTTTTGCCGGCAGGTTGAAAAATGGCAACCGAACCCCGGCCGATTTGCCGCCGGTATTTGCCGTCGGTGAGAAGACCGCCGCCGCGCTAAAACTGTGCGAAATCGAGTGCGCAAGCGTCTCCAGGTCCGGAGGCGCAGCGGAACTCGCGGATGCGCTCGGCGACGTCGATAACCAGTTCTTCCTTCATCCAACCTCAAACATCGGCAGGACGGAGCTTGCAGCCATAGTAGAATCGCGGGGAGGCAGAGTCAATCAGGTAACGGTGTACAACACCGTGCAGCCGACATACGACGATATTCGCGAGATCGACGACCAGTTGATCATGGGCGAGATCGATTGCATCGCGTTTTTCTCGCCTTCCGCCGTCCAGCATTTTGCGGCTCTGATACCCGGATTCAAACAGGCGACCGTTCTCATTGCCGCGATCGGTCAAACGACGGCTATGGCCGCAGTCACCGCTGGATGGCGCGTCGACGTCATTGCGCCCGAACAAACCGCGGAATCGCTGGCCGAAGCAATCAGGGAGCGGTTCGAATCGAACGAACGCATTCAATTCAACGACGGCGAACAAATCGACCTGGCATAATAAAAAGAGTGGAAAAAGCGGCGCCAAAAAAGAAGGCGTCCGCTTGGAGGTCGGACGCCCGGTTTCCTTCTATCGTGCGGGTGTACGCGTTTACTGTCATACACAATCGAAGGAGCATCTGCAGCAAACGTTTACGAATGCGTTTGTGTGTTGTTGCAGTCCGTGGTGTGTCCGCGTAAGAAGGTGCGGCAAATGTCGCGTCGCTTGCACAATCAAGTAACACCCACCCGGACATTCTGTTTCGATGAGGGCAAAAAAAAGCCCAGTCCCCCCACACGGGACCGGGCAAGATGGCAACGAGGTATCCAGGAGAGTTATTTCGAAAGCACCATCTTAATGCTCTTTGTATACGTTATTCCGGACTCTTCGCCGGTGGCTTTCATGATCGCGATGAAGGTTCCGCTGGTGTGAGCTGAGGCGGTAAACAACGCATTATGAACGCCGGCTTCGATGACATCGTCGGCGAGCGTTTCGACAGTTCTGCCGAGCATATCGGTGACCACGATGGAAACGCGACTGCGCTCGGGCAGCGTGTACTGAACCTTCGTCGACGGATTGAACGGGTTCGGGAAGTTTTGCGCCAGATCGAAGGCTGCAGGAATCGAGCCGTTGTTCTTCGGAGCGATGCCGACGTCGTGGGTCTTGAACCAATTCACCTTGATGGCGATGTTATCGAATGAATTTACCACGCCGCTGCCGTCGGTATCCATATGGCAGCCTTCAGGCGTAGCCCATGGAATCGCGGCCTGACCGATGAATTCCACCTCGGACATCGGGTCGGGGTAATGAGGGGCGAGACGGTAGTAGCCGTTCAGCCAGCCTGCATTGAGATTTGCGTCGTGGATGTAATTCGCGAGATCCTTTTTATCGCCATAATTCACAACCCCATCGACGTTCACATCGCCGGGATACACTGAGCACGGCACCTGCCCCGGACCGAGGATCAGGACGTTATTCGGACCCAGACGGGGTTCGATGCCGCACACTTCCGGATCATCTACCTCGAACTCAACCCGATAGAAGCCGATAGGCACGTTCACTGGAACCGAGACGCTCGCGATGCCGGATGTTGCGGTGGCTGTGTACGTACCATTGTAGGTGTAGGTATTGGCTGTATTCGGGAACGGTCCGTAGAACCGTGCGCGGAAATTCACGACTTGCGGCGGCGGATCGTTGAGTGTGTACTCAAAGAATCCGTTGAACGTAGTGCCCGTCACGAAGGCCTTCGAACTGAAGACCGGGTTGTCTTCCACGCCGACGGCGCCGATATCGAAAAAGTCGCCGGCAGCGATGACGGTTGTCAATTGCGCATCGGAGAGTTCCGACGGTATTGGACCGCTGAAGTATGCGCTCGTACTGATGGTCGGCCATTGGCCCTGAATCTGAAGGCTTCCACCGCCGGTGTAATATCCGGAATACGATTGAATACGCATATTGAACGGAACGCCCTGTACCAACCCGATGGGAAGATTGGTGTAATCGATTTGCGCTTCGACAAAAGTTTTGTCTGGCAGTACGTCTGTTTTCCTCAAAGTGATCAGATTCGACGGAAGTACAACGCCGAGTGTATACCAGGGGTAATGAAAACGCAATTGACAGGTAGAACATGTAGCCCAGTCTCCGCCGAGGTTTGGGTAACCCCACGCTGCGACATCGGGAGGATAAAGATATCCCGGAGCGGGAAGCGCAAGATTGCCATCGGCGGGATAGTCCCATTGACCGTTCCGGTTAACGTCGAGCCAGATGTTGATCATATTGGAATTGCCGTAATAGACCGGATTGCATGCAATTTCTGCGGCTATGTACAGATAGCACGCGTCGTTCTTCATATACACGACGCCTCCGGGCGTGACAACGGTCAATAAATTGAACGCCACGGCGTCGGTCCATTCTCCCGTGCTCAATACGCCGTCGATAGTCGGTTTGACAAACGCCTGCGGAATAGTCACGGTTGAAGCCTTCTGCAACGCGTTGCCGGGTGTCGCAGTATTCGTCCGCTCCTGATCTACTGTGGAAATTCCGGGGTGGCGTGGATTGTAAGTAACGATGGTCGATTGGCTGAATGCAGTACCTGAAATGACCAGAAAAAGCATGGTCCCCCCAAGCGCATACGCTAGCGTCGAGTAGAATAATTTCGAACGCATGTCCGCTCCAAAAAAAGTATGTATGACAGTAACCGCGTAGAGTGAATATAATTCACTGCGAGTGAATTGTCAATATGCAACTTCAGTTTTGCCGGTCCCTGGCTACGATTCTTAGTTTATTACAGAAATTGCAAAAAAAATGTAACACCGGCTGACGTTCGCCGGCCGGTGTTACGTTTGGAGAGTGTTTATGCGTTATTTCGAGAGAGTCATTTTGATCGACTTGCTAAACGACAAGCCGGATTCCGTGCCCGTCATTTTAATCGTGGCGATGTACTGACCCGATGTGAGGTCTTTGGCATCGAGTGCCGCGGAGTGTACTCCGGCTGCGACGGTACCGTTCACGAGCGTTGCGACGGTTCTACCGAGAACGTCGGAGACGATAAGAGTCACATTGCTCTGCTCGGGAGCATTGTACTGGATGCTGGTCGACGGGTTGAACGGATTGGGGTAGTTCTGAGCCATGTCGAAATTTGAAACGCTGAATGCATCCTTGGTTTTCGGCGCATTCATATTGTAGGACTTGAACCAGTTCAGCTTGATTGCGATGTTGTCGAATGTATTGATTGTCCCGTTGCCGTCCGTATCCATATGGCAGCCGTCGACCGTATTCCACGGCAAAGCAGCCTGACCGGTGAATTCCACTTCGGCAAGCGGGGTCGGATATCTCGGCGCGAGACGGTAATAGCCTGACAACATCGAGGGATTCAAGTTCGCGTCATGGATATAGTCCGTCAATGCCTTCTTGTCGCTGTAATTGACAATTCCGTCGGTGTTCACGTCGCCGGGAAATACCGAACACGGAATCTGTCCGGGACCGAGAAGGAGAATGTTGTTCGAGTTCATGCGAGGTTCGATACCGCAGACTTCAGGATCGTCGGCCTCCAGTTCCACAGTGTAGAATCCGATCGGCAGGTTAACGGGGACGTTGACAAGCGCCGTCCCTGAAGGATTGTTCACGACAACGCTGCCAACATACGTCAGAGCAAGCGATGTGGCCGGGAAAGGACCGTAGAAGCGGGCGCGATAGTCGATCGTCTGCGGAGCCGGGAGATTCAGATTGTAATCGATTTCACCAGTGAACGATGTTCCGGTTTCGAATGCCTTTGAAGCGAACGTCGGATTATCCTGCACCGATGTGCTGGTGATATCGAATTTATCCGCTGCCGAGATAACGGTCGACAATTGCATATCGCCGAGTTCGCTGGGGACTGGTCCGGAGAAATAGGCGGAACCGTTGACAGTCGGCCATTGGGATTGGATCTGTACAGTACCGCCGCCGGTATAGTACCCGGAGTACGTTTGCATGCGGATTTTGAAGGGCACACCGCCGGTCAGGTGAATCGGGCTGTTGACGTAATCAATACGAGCTTCGATGATACTTCTGTTGGGCGGAAGATTGATGCGGCGAACCATTACATGGCTCGAGGATGGAACAACACCGAGTGTGCTCCACGGGTAGTGGAAACGCAGGCGGCATGTGCTGCAGGTCGACCAACCGGAGAGCGTATTATAGCCCCACGATGCAACATCGGGCGGATAGAGATAGCCAGGAGCGGGAAGAGCGAGGTTGCCGTCATTGATGCCGTCCCACTGACCGTTGGCATTCACATCGAACCAAAGGTTCATCATGTTTGCGTTCCCGTAGTAAACCGGATTGCATGCTAAATCGGCTGCAATGTAGAGGTAACAGGCGTCGTTCTTCATGTATATTTTTGTTCCTGGCGTAACAACCGTGCCGGGAACGACGACAACCGCATCGTCCCATTCTCCCGGCGTCAAGACGCCGTCTATGGTGGGTTTGTTAAACGCCTGGGGAATGGTAAGCGGCGCAGCGGCTTTATCCATCGACATTCCGGAAGCGGAAGCGCCGTCATTGGATTCCTGGTAGATGGATTGTCCGGGATTCGCCGGATTGTATGTAACGATAGTCGATTGTGCAAACACTGATGTAGTGGTCAGTGCACCGAACAGCACCGTAACAGCGACCGCCAAAGCGGGGAAAGCGTACCGTAAACGCATAGAATCCTCCAAAATGAGTTGTGTATGACAGTAAATGCGTAATTGAGAGGTACTGACAGAAGCTTCGGAAAAGAAATCCTCCAAGAATTCTTCTCTGCGCCTGAGGTGCGAATGGGATGCTTTTTTCTAAGTGCGGTTGAGCGTTACAGTCATAACCATAAACAGGTGTGGAAAAGTTTCACACTCAGAAAAAATAATTTTCACGAACAGATGAGCGCCAAACCTAATTGCTCCGGAACTGCATTTTTACATTGTTTAAGTCGTCAAATACTGCGATTTTGCTTGATAGTGGTTTTACATTTGGTGGATTATGTGTGGACTTGTAGGATATATCGGTTTTAAAGACGCTGTACCTGTCATCATCGATGGATTGAAACGCCTCGAATACCGCGGATACGACTCGGCCGGGATTGCGACGTTGAACAACGGTTCCGTTTCGGTCATCAAACGGGCGGGAAAGGTTGCCGATCTGGAGAATCTGGTGTCGTTGCACCCCGTGGAGACGACGCTCGCACTCGGGCACACCCGCTGGGCAACGCACGGCGAACCGAACGACATCAACGCTCATCCGCACCTCGATCACACGGGAACGATCGCGCTCGCACACAACGGTATCATCGAAAACTATTCGGCGATCAGGCAGCGGTTGACCCGCGACGGCGTACAGTTTACAACCGATACCGACACCGAGTCGCTGCTTCAGTTGATCTCAACGTTCTACGACATTACAGGCAACCTCGAGGATGCCGTACGTTTCGCCTTGAGCGAAGTCGACGGCACATACGGTATTATCGTGCTTTCGAGCCGCGAACCGGATAAGCTGATCGCGGCAAGGCGGGGAAGCCCGCTTGCCCTCGGCATCAACGATGGCGAGTATATCGTCGCGTCGGATGCATCGGCCATCATTGGACATACCAGGCAGGTGATTTTTCTCGAAGACGGCAACATCGCGACCCTGACGCGCGAAGGCTACGAAATAAAAACCATCGGCGATGAGATCATCGAGCACCAGATTACCGAAATCACATTCGATATCGAACAGATCGAAAAGGGCGGGTACGATCATTTCATGCTCAAGGAAATCCACGAGCAGCCTCAAACCGTCACGGATTCGATGCGCGGCAGGATTCTGAAAAACCGCGGAACAGCGAAGCTCGGAGGCCTCAGGGATGTTACGAATGCACTGAACAGCGCGCAACGGATTCTTATTACCGCATGTGGAACGTCGTGGCATGCCGGTCTGGTCGGCGAGTACATGCTGGAAGAATACGCCCGGATTCCGGTCGAAGTCGAATACGCTTCGGAATTCAGGTACCGTTCGCCCATCATCCGCGACGACGATGTCGTCATTGCAATCAGTCAGAGCGGCGAAACAGCCGATACGCTCGCCGCATTGCGCGAAGCTAAACTGCAGGGCGCGACGGTCGTCGGTATATGCAACGTCGTCGGAAGCACCATCGCGCGCGAAACGCACGCCGGCGTGTATACGCATGCCGGTCCGGAAATCGGCGTTGCGTCGACAAAAGCCTTTACCTCGCAGCTCATGGTGCTGGCGCAGTTAACGCTCATGCTCGGTCGCAACCGGGGCTTCATCTCCCTCGAAAAGGGAATGGAGATTTGCGACGAATTGCACTCGTTGCCGGATAAGATCAAACAGATACTCGATAATAACATTTCCGAGATCGAGGCGATTGCCGAGGCGTTCAACGGAACAAGCAACGCGTTGTATCTCGGACGGGGGTACAATTTCCCGACAGCGCTCGAAGGAGCGTTGAAGTTGAAGGAAATTTCTTATATCCACGCGGAGGGCTATCCCGCCGCGGAAATGAAACACGGCCCTATTGCT
>CAYPBB010000014.1:0-79079 GCA_964408855.1 uncultured Ectothiorhodospiraceae bacterium | reverse complement strand
CCATCGCCCTGATCGACGAAAACATGCCCGTGATTGTCATTGCCCCGCAGGATAGAATACACGAAAAGGTGATCAGCAACATCCAGGAAGTACGCGCCCGCAAAGGACGCGTTATCGCTATTGTCAACCACGACGACGATCAGATTGAACCGCTGTGCGAGCATGTGATCCGCATACCTAAAACGGTGGATTTTCTGACGCCGTTGCTGACAATTATTCCGCTGCAATTGCTTGCATATTATATTGCAGTGAAACGAGGGTGCAACGTCGATCAACCGAGAAATCTGGCAAAGAGCGTTACCGTCGAGTAAACCCAAACCGGGTGTCCCGATAAAACGCTGTCGCACTTAGCAAAGAATAGTATTCATTCCAGCAACCGGTGACAACAACCCGGTTTGAACCGTCATATCGATAGCAGAAGAGATGCTTAACCTTAACGAACATGACGCCGCTGAGACCCTTCGCATTCAGGAAGAGATCAGAGCCTTGAAGGCGGAAAAAAACGCCGTCATTCTTGCGCATTACTATCAGCGCCCTGAGATTCAGGATGTCGCCGACATGATCGGCGATTCCTTCGCTCTCGCGCAGTATGCATCGAAGACAGACGCCGGACTGATTGTTCTTTGCGGAGTCTCGTTCATGGCGGAAACGGCGAAAATCATAAATCCGGAAAAGACAGTCGTCCTTCCCGACGAACACGCCGGTTGCCCCCTCGCCGATAGCGCTCCGTATGACGAGTTCGTTCAGTTCCGCCGAGAGAATCCTGATCATATTGCCGTCACCTATATCAATAGTTCGACTGAAGTGAAAGCGGTCAGCGACATTATCTGCACATCGAGCAGCGTCAAACGCATTGTCGAGGCGATTCCGGCCTCCGCGCCGGTACTATTCGCACCGGACAAGAATCTCGGAACATATATCGAACGTCAGCTTGGGAGAAACATGTTGATGTGGCCCGGCGGGTGCGTCGTTCACCTGCGCTTCGATCCTGCGTTGATACTGCACGTGAAGAAAGAACAGCCCGACTCGGTGATTGCCGCGCATCCGGAATGCGACGCCGACGTTCTCGCGCTGGCCGATTTCATCGGTTCAACGAGCGCGATTCTTGAATACGCAGTCGGCTGCAACGCCTCGACCATCATTGTTGCAACCGAGCCGGGCATCATTCACCAGATGAAAAAGGCGAATCCGGACAAAACGTACATCCCCGCGCCGGCCGAACGTCTGCATGGCGGCAGCATTTGCGTGAATATGAAAAAGAACACGATCGGGAAGCTGCGCGCGTGCCTGGAAACAGGGGCGCCGGAAATACGGATCGACGAGCCGCTCAGGCGCGCGGCCGAACTCCCCATCCGCAGAATGCTGCAACTCGGCTCCGCCGATCCGTCGGCTGCACGTCAGATAATAGAAGAAATACAGTTGCCTTTTCGCGAGGAATCCCTAAATTAGAAAACCGGTGAAATTTGCTTATTCAGACACACTCAGAATAGATGAAGTGCATACGTCATATTAATTACGAGGTCCCTATGAAACATTGGTTACCTGTTGCGATTGTTTTCCTGCTGCTTGCAGTGAATGCACAGGCTCAACGAACCGTGGACCTGTTCCACTACACGGTAGTTCAGAATCCGGTTCTCATCAGTTTCGGCAATCCGAATTCGATGGCGGTTGCCCGCTTCGAAACGGAAGCGCCCGCAAAGATCAAATCCATTTCTGCCTGGTTCTTCTCGCCTGCGGATGCGCAGGGCGATACCGCTCGCGTGTATATCCTTGCCCGCGACGGCGGCGGCGCTTTCCCATACTTCATGCAGCCCTATCTGGACGGCATTCCGGTATATGTCGCGCCGAATACCAACGAACAGAAGACGATCAACTTTCAGCAACCTCTTACCTTTAACCAGCCGACATCGTTCTTCATCGCAGTGCAGGTTTCGCCGAATTTCACGGTGCTGATGGACAACTTTGTTCAAACGCCTGCCTGTATCACTTCCACAAGCGATTCAATCTGGACGAACTCCTTCGCGGCATTCGATCCTCAGAACGGATGGACGTTCGGATATATGCTGAATACGCAGCAGGGACCGACCCCGATGTATAACTGGTACATCGGTGTGAAGGTTGAATACTTCGACGAAGGTATCAACACCGTCTTTACCGACGTTTCGGTGCAATCGAAAATCAACCTGCAACCCGGAACCAACACCAACCGCCGTATCGCCTGGGCCGACTATGATAAAGACGGCTGGCAGGATGCGTTGTGGGGAGGAAAGCTTCTTCGCAATAAAGGCAACGGTACGTTCGAGGATGTTTCGGCGACCAAAGGCTACACCGCCGGCAGCGATGTGAATATGTTCGCCGATCTCGACAACGACGGGTGGCTCGATATTCTCTGCATGCCCTCGAACGCCGTATATTTCAACAAGCAAGGCGTGTTTCAGGTGCAGCCGAACCCCGGTTTTGTCGAATCTCAGAAAACGCAGGCAATGGCCTTTATCGATATCGATGCCGACAAACTGCTCGATGTGTTCGTCGCGAACGGCGAATACAAGATCGTCCAGAATCCGGCAAACCCGGCACAGAGCGCCCTGGTGGAAGGTTGCGCCTGGCCGCCGTTCTTCTATGTCAATTCCGATGCGGGGACGTCGTTCCTCGACACGAAATCGTTCCGTATGGCAAACTACCTCGAAGGCGATTTCGGCTCCGATCCGTTCAACACGCAGTTGAAGCACCGCGGCTACCGCCCGGCAACCGCTGCACAGTGGGTTGATTACGATAACGACGGCGATCCCGATTTGTATGTCGGTATCGACCGCTTCCAGCCCAACTATCTGCTTTCGAATACGGGAGCAAGCACGTTCCAGTTCAACTCGCTTCAGAAGGGCATTGCTGGCGGAGTGAAACAGCAATATGCCGGTTACTACGGTAATACGCTCGGTTTCGATTGGGGCGATTACGACGGCGACGGCGACATGGATCTTCTCGCGGCGCATGCGCTCGAACCGTTTCGCATCGCAATGGGCGATCTTACGTGCATTTTCCAGAACAGCGGCGAACCGAACTATGCGTTCACCATTCTCTCCCCCGCTGAAACCCGCATCGGTTATACCGATATCTATCAAAAAGACGCGGCATTCGGCGATTTCAACAACGACGGTCTTCTCGATTTCGTCGTGACATCGGGCGAGAAATGCTTCGATACCCGCATCTATATGCAGAATGCCGATCATACGTTCACAAACATGACCTGGACAGCCGGAATCGATGCGCAAATGACGCACGGCGTGGCTTGGGTGGACTACGATAACGACGGCGATCTCGACCTGAGCGTAGTTTCCGATCTTGGTCTTCGTCTCTATCGCAACAATCTGCAAAATCCGGGCAACTGGGCGAAGTTCGACTTCGTCAGCGATTCCAGCAACCATTTTGCGGTCGGAACGCAGTTCACCGTTTTTGCTGGCGGCAACAAGTACCTCCGCGAAGTTACTGCCGGACGCGGCGCGGGTTCGCAGAATCCGTATACCCAGCATGTCGGACTCGGTACGGCTGCAAAGATCGATTCTGTTGTCATTCGCTGGCCGAGCGGACAGTGGGAAACGATGAAGACGGCGCAGCTCAACGGCTTCAATGTATACACCGAACACCGCACGCCGCCCGATACGGGCACCATCGGTACGGGCAATGTACCCGTTGCGGGACGGATCAATCTCGGGCAGAATTACCCGAATCCGTTCAACAAGGCGCGCAGCAATGGAACGAGCATTGCATACAACCTGCCCAATCCGGCTTCCATCCTGGTTGAGATCTATAACAGCGCAGGCGCGCTCGTGAAGACTCTCGTCGACAAGCAGCAGGGACCGGGCACATACTATGTGCAATGGGACGGCAGAGACGATATGGGTAATCAGGTTCCGACAGGGACATACCAGTACGTCCTCAAATCGAACGGCAGCATCCTTTCCAAGCGGATGGTCGTGTTGCAGTAACCGATATTCTTTCCCGGTATACTTCGAAGGCTTGCCGTTTCGGCAAGCCTTCGCGCATTTTGTACCTCGTCAGAACCCAACCGCCCTGCGTCTACTGCCCGGAGGCCTGTACGAACGCTCTTGCACGCGCCGGATCGACCGGAGCGGTGGTTATGCCTCCGGTTTTAATGGATGTGCCGACGATAACCCCGTCAGCAATTCGCAGGATCGAGGCAACCGATTCCGCATCGACGCCGCTGCCGGCAAACACGGGCGTATTTACTGCCGCTTTGGTCTTAAGCAATTCGCCGGAATCGAGCGATAATCCGGTTCCCGCGCCGGAGACGATAAGACCGTCGGCCATACCTCGCTCCACCGTATCCCGCGCAACGATTGCGATATCGGAGGGAACCAGCGGTTGTGCGTGCTTCACAAGGACATCGGCGAGAATATATACATTCGCCCCGAGCGAAGATCGCAATCGCAGCGTGTCGCCGGCCTTCCCTTCGATAATGCCCTGGTCGGTGAGCATCGCCCCGGTGTGTACATTCACACGGATGAACGAGGCCCCGGTGACGGCGGCAATGGAAAGCGCCGAGCGCGCGTCGTTGCGCAATACCTGAACTCCCACCGGAATAGCGACGCCGTCCATCACCCGTTGCACCGCCGCGGTCATCGCTGCGATGGTGACAGGTTCGGCGCTATTCCTGAGGAACGGAACGTCGCCATAGTTTTCGATCAGAACAGCATCGAACCCGGCTTCTTCCAGCGTTTTTGCATCGGCAACAGCCTGTTGAATAATCCGCACCCGATCTCCCGCGTAACCGGGCGCTCCGGGTAACGGGAGCAAGTGAACCATTCCTATCAATCGATACGGAAGCAGCGGTTGGGTGCGCATGTAGTCTCCAGAGAATCGTTTGGTATTGGTTGGTTTGAGCAGATAAGCGATGAGACGGCGGAATAAAAAAGGCGATTCAGATACCGAATCGCCTTCACATTTCGTGCCGCCGGGTTATTTCACTCTGTGTATCGAGCGTGTCGCGGCATTGCCTTTCGAATCGGTGACGCGCACAATGTAGACTCCGGGTTGTGCGGTTCTTCCCTGCGCTGTTTCTCCGCGCCACAGAACCCGAACCGGCTCTTCCGATGCTTCCAGCCGCTGCTCATATTGCAGCGTGCCGAGTAGATCGTAAATACGGAGTGTGGCGTTTCCACTGCGCGAAGAAACTGGAATGATCGTCCCATCGGTAAACGGATTCGGATAGTTTTCGCCGATAGCGAGCGAGGCGCTTTGAGGCGCCGGCCGGATAGCCAGTGTCGTGTTTTCGCTCTTGAAAACCTTTTGTTTGTCCGTGCCGGCGAACACGAAATCGTCGCTGGTTCGGACGAGTGCAGGGACGGCGGTGACGCTGGTCATACCAGTATTGAACGATTCCCACGCAGCCCCGGAATTCTTGGATCGGTAAATCCCCGCCTGACCTGTGCCGAGTAGAATATGCCCGAGTTTGTTGTACGTGAGCGCCAGGACTTCGCGGCTTCCCAGGCCGGTATTCGCTTCGGTCCAGGTGGTTCCGTTGAGAGGAAGCCGGTGCAGACCCGAAAAGCGCGATCCGGCGTACAGGTAATCGGTTGTCGCGAGAATGACGTTCACATCCACGCCCATAAGACCGATGTTGACCCATGTATCGCCGCCGTCGGTCGATTTCAGGACGCCTCCGGATTGCGTTCCGAGATAGATAACGTCGCGGTCGGAGATATGAATGGTGAGAGCCTTTTTCGTAAGCGGAAGGGAGACATAGCTCCAAGTCACACCGTTGTCGTAAGACCGCAGCACGCCGCTATCGGCGGCAGCCAGGATATCGCCGCGTTTATTAATGCCGATGGAATTGACGCTGCGGTTATACACCGACGTCCAGTTGACACCCAGATTCGTCGATCGTTGTATTCCCTTCCCTTCCTGTGCCGCAAAAATATGTCTACTCGGATTGATCGCGAGTCCAATGACATTGTTGCTGACAAGTCCGAGGACATTCCAGACCGTACCGCCGTTCGTGGTGACGAACACGCCGTTCGTCGTTCCAGCATATATGTTGCCGACCTGATTCACCGCAAGCGCGTTGATACGGACGCTCGAAGGTCCCGTTGTTTGCTCCCAGAACTTATGTTGAGCAAAAAGCACATTCCCCGTGGAAAGCATCGTCAGCCACAGTGTGAGCAAGAATATGCATCGTTTCATTGCAGACTCCTAGAACAAAGGAAATAAACGATTGTGCCAAAGGAACTTACAACAATTAGCAGACAAATAACATACCCTTTTTTCTGAAACTTGTGTAAAATCAACAACTCGATGCATCTCGTCTTGCGCAATACATCGGGCGCTAACCGGTTGCCTTGAATAGAAAACAACAAGGCAGGCGGATGAACGCCTGCCTTGTCAAGGAGGGAAGGATTGTGGTGCGAAACTCTTTATTTGGTAAGCGACATCTGTCTGACGGCGCTGAATTGCGGCGATCCGTTCACGTTTGCAGACATGCGGCAGAAGTACGTTCCGGTTGTTGCCGGTGTGTTTGCTTCGTCCTTGCCGTCCCAGAACAGCGTATGCGATCCCGGTGAATTCTGTGCCTCCTGTGAAAGGGTGCGGACGAGGCGCCCGTCGACGGAGTAGATTTGGACTGTCACGCTGGCGTCTACCGGAAGATCGTAAGAGATGCTTGTTTCGGGATTGAACGGATTCGGATAGTTCTGGTTAAGGCTGAAGCCGGCAATGGCGTTGCCTGAAACCGTAAGGACCTGGCTGTATTCATAGGCTCCATCGCGGTCGATTTGCTTCAGACGGTATACGTTATTCGAAAGCGGAGTGTTGTCGGTAAATGTATAGTGCTGGGCTGCATTCGTCGTTCCATGACCATCGACGAATCCGAGCGAAGTCCAGTTGCCGTTGAGCTGTTTTTCGACTTCGAAACCGTAGTTGTTGTTTTCCGTCGCAGTCTGCCATTCCAATTTGATGCTGGCATCCATGAAGCGGCCTTTGAAGGCGGTGAGTTCGACCGGCAAGTGACCGTTGGCTCCGAGTTTGGACTTCGGATCGCCGACGACAACGTCCATCCAGCCGAGGCAATAAGAAGCTGCGTAGAAGCTTTCGGCAAGGTTCTTTCCGCCTGTCCAGCGGTCGAACAGCACGTTGACATTGGCCATTGCGAAGGTGTAGGGTTCGAATACGTATCCTTTGACGCCGGTGACGCCGTTGGTTCCGAGAAGATCGACAACCAAGGACTGCCAGCCGATGGTCGGCTCAACGAAATTCGTATCAGCAAAGGAACGTCCGGAGCTGCTGACGTAGGTTTCCGCAAGCGCTTTCGGCGAGAAGTTGAAATGCGGATTTGCCTTCTGCGTATACTGCGCCCAATACATATCGTTGCTGCCCCAGCTCACGTATCCAAGAACCGCGTCCTGATTCGTTACGTAGGTGGAGGTTGTGTTGAGCAGCGTATTGTATCCTTTGGAGGCTACCGTTGCGGAAGCGGTTGCCATATTGTTATCGATCGTGTAGGTCGACTTTGAAGGATCGCGGTCGAACACAAACTTGCCGGAGGAGTAGTACGGCATCGTCGCTCTGTTGATAAGCCCGACAATATTGGTATAGTTCAATCCGGCTAAACGAGTTACCAGATAGATATTCTGATAGGTAGTGCTTCTGGAGAAGTTTGCCGATGCCATGTAGTAGGGATTCGAAGTATAGCCTACGTTTCCGATGTATTGTTCGCGGTTGCTGTTCATCAGGCAGAGTTCGCTATCGAACGAACTGGCGTCGCTATAGCCGCCGCCTGCCGGCGGGTTGACGCTAAGACTTCTGCGAACCTTCAATGGAACGCCCTGTGTAGTCACGATGTAGTTGATCGATGATGTGAGTCCGTTGGCACTCATGTACGATTTAATCGCGGTCAAAATCGTCGTGAATTCAGAGCCGGTAATCTCTTCCGTGGTCGGCATTGCAACGCTGCAAACGTTGACGTTCGGTATCGAACGTGCGCTCTTGAAGTAGTTGGCTACATCAATTGAAAGCTGGCTGTTGCTGTTCACAACCACGAGCACGTCATTGTAGGTCTGCGCGGGTGTAATTGTTGCAACAAGTGCGAGCAGCGCGATGGTCGTAATGAAGGTTCTCATGACAAACGTCCTTTTCTCTATTAGCTGGTTCTCGTTCATTCTTCAGTTTACTTGAACTTCACATTCACACTTCTCCTTGTTTCAATGGGTGTGCCAATTTTGCATTTGGCGAAAACGAGCCAAAAACGGCAAATACAATTTTGTCGTTGAAATTATTTCGTGTTGTAAATGCAGAGTTGCAGTAATTTCCGATGCAAAGGCTTCGTCATCGGGTGTAGCTGAACGAGACTCCCTCTAGCTCGTGTGATATTTGCAAATTCGTGGGGATTTCCACGGTTTGCAGATGGTGAATGGAATGCATTCCCCATACAAGGGATGAGAATTTACCGCAATTACGACGTTCCGTTGTGTAAAATAATTTTGGACAGTGGAGCGAGGAGGATGGATTGGCAACTATTGCATCAACGTGAGAACAGCCGGTGAACTCTGTATTTCATGCCGAAGACAGGGAACCGGGAGTAACGCGCAAGATCTTATCGTGAGGGGAGGAATGTGGGGAACAAAAAAAAGCGCAGGCTTTCGCCTGCGCCAGAGGAATAGCTACGTCGAAAGGTTAATCCATTTCAATATCGTACTGAGCAGTAAGCCTGGTAATATCGCGCTGATACTTGGTTGTTTTTGCCTTTTTCACTTCGGCAAGCATCGTTTTTGCGGATTCCTTGTCGCCCATCTGCAAATATGCTTCAGCGGCGCTCAGATACCGGTCGGCAGACATGAAATCGTTCTCGTACGTCTTCGCAGATTTTTCGAAATATTCTGCCGCTTGCTTATAATCGCCTTTGTTGTAATAGGCGGTTGCGATTCCGGCTTCCACGGCTGCCTTCAGCAGGTCGGTATCGGGCGACATTGATTCGAATGTCGAGATTGCGTTCGTATAATCGTCGGTGTAGAGATACGCATTGCCCAGGTAAAGACTCGCGAGTTCGCCGTTGGGAGTGCCGCTGTACTTCGAGGCAATTTCCTTCAGTCCGGGGATACCGCGGCTGGGGTCGCCGGCAATTGCCAACTTGTACTGCCCCTGCTGATAGAGAGCCTGCACTTTAGTAAGCTCGCGGCTTGCATCGATGTTATCCTGCTCCTTGCCGGCATTATAAAAATAGATTGCGACGATAAGGATAACGACACCGGCTGCAACGCCGCCGATTATCTTTGCGTTGTCAGTAAAGAACGCCTGAATACTCTGCCAGGAAAACGGCGAGGCGTTTTCGTTCCCCGCTTCTTTTTTTACGATTTTCTTTTTCGCTGTTAACACGTATCTACTCCGTGAATGAAATGCGTAAATCCTTGTTCTGCGCGCCCGGAGGGACTCGAACCCGCAACCTTTGGCTCCGGAGGCCAACGCTCTATCCATTGAGCTACGGGCGCAGAAATGTGCAGTCGTTCTTCGGTTTTCCGGTGAACGGATATTCGAAAGACAACACAACTTCGCAATATACGGGTTTTCTCGGAGAATTCAAGGGTCGAATTCGGTTCCTCTCCACTGGAAAGGCTGTAGCATCCTGTCCAAAAAAAGCGAAAAACGAGTACTTCCCGGTTTCGTTAGACAAATTGCTGCGACTTTGAAATCGATTCCGCTCCATCTGTCGTAAACTTGCGTACGTCCAATCTCCAAACGGGAGTATCCACTGGAGCGTTGGAAATTCAGATAACCTTATTTATTGGAGTTTCAATGGGAACTTATCGAATTCCAGCAGCGTCACTCGTTTCTGGGTGGAGTCTAACGCCGGCGCAGCAGCTACAGAATGCTACGCTCATTCAAAACGCGTTGGATCATGCCATCGTCCCGCCCCCTGCAGATGAGTACAATGCTGTCGTTATTCCGATCGGTATTTGGGATATTGGAGAAAACATCATAAATGTACCAAATGGAATGAGTTTGTTTGGTGAAGGACCGGATCAGGACTTTATTAAAAGAATTCCTTACCAAGATTTTGAAGCCCACGGAACGATTCTCGTTTCAAGCAGTCAGGTCCATGCGATTACTCTTATTGGAGTTAAAGATTGTGAGCTTGCCTCAATGAGCGTTTGGGCTCCTAGCATTCCTGCAACTTCTGAAACTGCATTAGATGCATTGAATCCGAATCCGAGCCCTCCAAGCGAGGTTCCGTACAATGTGACCGATTATAATAGCGTGATACGATTGTCCGGCGGATGGAACGTTCTTATCAAAGATATCCATATTGAAACCTGTGTTGACGAACAATCGGCAGGCGCAGCTTCAGCAGTTGTGTATTGCGATAATGGAGTATACACTTTTAATCAAGCGTGGACAGATTTTGGACTCTATCAGGTCGAGATTAGCAATATCCGTTCCACCAGTGGTTACGTATGCATTATCGGCAAAGATGTTCCGAATTGTATGGTAAATAATATTAAATTTACCGACCTGTGGATTAGATCGTTTTATGCAAGACGTGTGGGCGTCATTAATCTTGATTCCGTTTATTGCGAAGCCTACTCAAGCACAGAATATGGATTCTACTTCAAAAAAGCGAGCAATGTATCGCTTATTTCCTGCTCTTGCGACACAGGGCTTTCTACGCATGGTATCAAAGTGGTTGAAGTAGAGTCGCTTAATGGGATCGGAATTGGTCTAGGTAGTACACAAGTCGATGGAATTCCTATGTTTGGTTCGATCTCAAGCGAACGCGGAGATCAAAGAAGATGGGCGTTCGGAAATGAAGAAGTACTTTTGCGAAAAATAGGCTATGGCGAGAGCGCTAATACAAAGCTGGAAATGGGCGCAATTTATGACCCACTAATTGGGTCTCCGGTCGACGATAATCAACCATATAAGTACCGCTTCTACGTCGGTGGTCGCTCAGATGGTCAGAGACGGCAATTCTTCAAACTATCCGCTATTGAGTACGATGGTATTGCAGAGTTGGACGTATCACCCTCAATCACTTTGGATAAAAGGTTGGTGGAAATTGATGCAGGAAGTGAAGGAAGAATAAAACTAGATGGTACTCTAGAACTTGCTTCCGGAGCTGGGCACACTGCTGCCGCAGCGGGCTCAGCCGCGATACTGCCACAGAGACCGAGAGGTTATTTGGCATTGAAGATTTTTGATTGGAACACAGGCGATTGGGTGACTGTCAAGATCCCATACTATAACGCATAGAATCTGTCGGAAATTACCGTCTTCCCGGGCTGCCTCGAAAGAGGCAGCCCGCGCTCTTTAGGCACGTTCTTCCTCGGTTGTTTCAATGCGGCTTCACGCAACCAGCCCGGCGCCGTTCTCCGTCATCATTCAATTGTTCGTTGTCCGACTCCGCGACGCGTCGAGATACGGTAACATCGGCAGGGGAACACGCATTGCGTTTTCGATTCAATTATCCTACGTTGTCACAACCATTGATTTATCCGGAGTACCTGTTGATCAGGAAACTGAATCTCATCCTCTTCATTGCAACCCTCGCCGGTATCGCCGTCGCGTTTCTCCTGCCCGTCAAGCAATTACTTTACCATACTCCGGACGATGCGTTCTTCTATTTAAAAACCGCCTGGAATTTCGCCCAGGGAAACGGCTCCACGTTCGATACCATCGCTCCAACGAACGGTTACCACCCACTCTGGTTTCTCATCCTTTCAGGGATGTTTTTTACCGGGAGGTTCGCAGGAATCGATTCGCCGGAAGCATTCTTCCGGCTCTCCTTTGTCATCGGCTGGCATCTCTTCGTTATCGCAGTCTGGCTGTCTTCCGATGCTATTAATGGCGTACGCCGTCCGGGAACGCGACCAAATGGTTCGTCCGGCAGCGGAATATCCCATTATCTGCTACTCTTTATCCTCACATTCTTCTTCGTATTTATCCGGGTCGTAGGCAGCGAAGCAATCGTATCCGTAGCGGTACTGGCCGTATTCTTTTGGATGAAAACCCATAGCGATGAGTCCCCCTTGTGCGGAATTCCGTTCCGCGGCGCTTTGCTCGTGCTATTGTTTCTTGCCCGAATCGATTATCTAAGCAACCTCATCCCCGCGCTGATACTCGGCGATGCACTGACAGCGAGAAAGGAAGTCAGGTTGAATACCGCGGCTGGTCTCTCCGCGATGGTCGCAATCGCCGCTGTCGTATACTTCTCAATCAACTATACTGTTTTCGGTCATCTCCTTACGATTTCGGCGAGCCTGAAGAGCGCTTTCCCGCGTTTCGTGCTCTTCGAAAACATACCCTTTTACCTGGAGGCCAACCCATATCAGTTCGTCCGTGCGGTTGGAGCGATTCTGGTCTGCGCGGCGTACCCGGTGCAGGTTTTCCGCCACCGGAAGAATGAAGATATATTTGCGGCGATCCTCGCATGGTCGGCGGCGGGGTGTGTGTTGTTTCTTCTTCAAACCATGTCGTTCAATGCACATAAACTTCGGGAGTGGTATACCTCTATTCCCGTATTTGTTTCTATTCTCATCCTTGTCCAGTATTCTTTCCGATGGCGCCGTATTTCCTGGTGGATTATTGCTCCCGGGTCCATAGCGGTGTTCGCGTTTCTTGGCGGCGCAGGATTCGCCGTCAGGCATTGGGATTCGAACTACGATTTCGCCAGAACCTTAAAAAACACCCTGCGTCCCGATGAACCGGTTCTTATTGTGGATTGCGCCGGTATTGTCGGCTACTTCTCTCAACGGAACGTTCTATGCGGCGATGGACTCGTCAACGGCTTCGAGTACATGGATTCGGTGAAAGCGGGAAGACTGGAGGGATACCTGAAGAAGTATCGGATTCCCTTTTATGCCACATATACCGCAGTGAAGCCCGATTCGCTTTTTGGTGCATACATTGACCGGTCCGTAACAGGGTTGGGCGGAATGCGGTTCGTATTCGATTCATTGAATGTCGTCCTGAAGGCTCCATTCGAGATAACGAATATACGGTTCCGGAGCAGAGGGGAATGGATACTCTTCAGGTTTGACGACGATAAATAACACTTCGAGGCGCTTATGTCGGAAACTCAGGGATTGCTCGAACGCCGGATTCAGGTAGCAGGATTATTTGGCGGCATTGTCGTATTTGCCGCGCTGATCGCGTTTCCTTCGCTCGGAGCGTTGACAGCGGCGCAAAAGTCGATGGCAGCCGCAGGTGCATTGATGACAATCTGGTGGCTTACAGAAGCAATACCAATCCCCGCGACATCGCTGCTGCCGCTTGTGCTGTTTCCCCTTCTCGGAATTTCAAGCATCCAGGAAGCTGCTGCTCCGTACGCTAATCATTTGATCTACTTATTTCTCGGCGGTTTCATCGTCGCGTTGGGTATAGAACGCGCCGGTTTACATAAGCGGATTGCGCTCCATATCATCCGCATCGTCGGGACCTCGCCTTCGCGTCTTGTTTTGGGTTTCATGGTTGCCACTGCGTTCCTCAGCATGTGGATTTCAAATACGGCTACGGCATTGATGATGTTGCCGATCGGACTCTCGGTAATCCGTCAAATCACTTCTCTGATGCCGGAGGAACCGGGCGGAGAAGCGGTATTACACCGGCGGATTGGGATGCCTCTTTTGCTCGGTATTGCCTACGCTTCCAGTATCGGCGGAATCGGAACGCTGATCGGAACGCCTCCGAACATCGTATTTGCCGGCGTGCATGAAAACATGTACGGGCATCATTCGCAAATCGGTTTCTTTCAATGGATGCTGTTCGCAGTGCCGTTGACTGTGGTGTTCCTTCCGTTTGCCTGGTGGTATCTAACGCGGATTGCAGCAGATACACCGTTGACCTCGATAAGGATCGACGGCGGCAAGGAATATATCGCTGCGCAGATCCGCGAGCTCGGGAAAGCAACATCCGGCGAACGGCGGATGGCTGCGGTATTCTTCATCACCGCCTGTGCATGGATTTTCCGAGCGCCGATGAATGTAGATTTGTTTATCATTCCCGGATTGACGGATCTCATTCCCGGATTGCAGGATTCGACGATTGCGATGCTTGCGGGACTCTCTTTATTCATTTTCCCGGAAGGAACAACCGCCCGGAAAACGCTGATGGATTGGGAGACTGTTCAGAAAGGAGTGCCCTGGGGAATTCTCCTGTTGTTCGGCGGGGGCTTCGCGCTTGCCGACGGCTTTGAATCGTCGGGATTGACGCTGATGCTGGGGAATTCCATTGCCTCGCTACACGGCATTCCAACCATCATTTTAATAGCGGCGGTCTGTTTCCTGTTGACATTTTTAACGGAACTCACCTCGAATACCGCAACAGCGGCGGTGCTCATTCCCGTGGTTGCATCGGCTGCGGTTGCCCTCGGAGAGAACCCCCTGATTCTTATGATTCCGGCAACGGTGAGCGCTTCCTGTGCATTTATGCTGCCCGTCGCTACACCGCCGAATGCCATTGTCTATTCATCCGGGTGGATGACCATACGGGATATGGCGAAAGCCGGCGTTTTCCTGAACCTGGCCGGTGTGGTTATCGTTACATTATTGATGTATACGTTGGGGCTTGCGGTATTTGATATCACTCTTGGGGTGGTTCCGCATGGAATGGTAGCGCCGCCGGCGCCCTAATCGCCGAAATGCTCAAGGTAATCGAGTACGAACGGATTTGTGCGTTTTTCGAGTCCGATCGTTGTGCTGGCGCCGTGTCCGGGGTACACGGTGGTATCATCCGGCAATACCATCAACTTGGTCATGATCGAATCCATCAGCATATCGTAATCGCCGTCCCTGAAGTCGGTGCGACCGATGCTGCCGCGAAAGAGCACGTCGCCGCAAAAGAGGGAGCGGGATTCGGGATGATAAACCGCGATATGTCCCGGCGAATGTCCCGGCACATCGATGATCGAAAAATGAAGATCTCCCAGCGTAAGAATATTGCCTTCCGAAACGAACATATCGGCGGTGCAGCCTTTCACTCCCATTGGCGCCTCGCCGACAGCCCAGAAAGGATTCTCCATGAAAATTTTATCGTTTTTATGGATAGCTATCGGGATTTTTAGTATTCGCTGAAGCTTGATCGCATCGGCGGTGTGATCCCAGTGTCCGTGTGTGATTACCGCAACTTTTAGATTATAGCCCACCAAAGCGCCGTTCCGGTTCAGCTCAATCTCGATTCCCGGCGGACAGTCGATGAGCAATGCTTCTTTCGAATCCTCGTCGGCAAGGAAATAGCAATTTGTCGCGAGTGGACCGCACTCAAATGGTAAAATCAACATTTTCTTCAAGTTCGTACTGTGGGCGTATGTAAAATATACAACAAGCGTGAAAGAAATTCAAGACGGGACGCCGTCGCGAGATAGTTTTTTTTCTTCATGAAAAAGATTCACAGCTATAGTCGTGTTGAGCATACCAACAATCTGGTATATAATATCATTTGAAAAAAAACACGGCAATCATTTCCTTAGCTGGTATAAAATTGCAAAACACTTAAGGAGTAACAAATGCGAATATCCAGCAAAAAAAA
Organism: uncultured Ectothiorhodospiraceae bacterium; assembly: GCA_964408855.1. GTDB lineage: Bacteria > Bacteroidota > Ignavibacteria > SZUA-365 > CAYPBB01. Next base: position 63,554 of record CAYPBB010000014.1, on the reverse strand, counting down.
ACGGCAGCCTGATCAGGCAGCCGTACAGAAAAAATATATAAGGTATCTTAGTCGATCGTTGCTCTCGCTACCGCGATACCGAGCGAGATGGTCATGCCGGAGAGATCCTGCTGACCGGTGAGAAGCGGTTCGTCGTACTTGATGTGGTTGTACCTGGCGGCAAGCGATGCGCCGAGACCGGGACTGAAAAAGAAATCGAATCCTGCGCCGATGAACCAACCAAAAGCGACATCGTTCTTATCTTCGTCGATCTGATTGTTGCTGTAACGGATAAGGGTTCGTCCTGAGAAGGCGAAGTATGCCCCGGCGCCCGCCATGACGTACGGTTGCAGAGGATTTTTCGGAAGCGGGTGGAAATCGAGTCCCAGCGTAACAGGCACAACCGCCGACCAGGAGTCGGCTTTTTGTGCGGCGGCCGGATCGGCAAGAAGTTCGGTGTACTTGAATGTATACGTTGTGTACCACCCACCAAGAGAAAAGTCCATGTACAACGGAAATGCGATGAGATTTTGATACTGGAGATCGAGCCCGATAGCCTGCGACTGATCGATTTCGCTCTTCGCATTCTCGTACGAAATATTTTCGAATTTCAGACCCTTTTCTTCGTCTTTCGGGAACCATGTCCCAAACCTGAATGCAAGGTAATTCGGTTCTTTTTCATACCGGGTGATTTTGTAATCCTGCGCCGATACCGTTCCGGCGGCAAACAGTGCAATGAGAAGCGAACAAATGAAGAACTTCATAGCAACATACCTGTGCTGATGATGGATATAATAAATGACTTCGTTTTCGGCACAATGCACCCATTTACCGGTTCCCCCTGCTCCGTATGTATCAAATGGATGTTTGAATGCTCAAGATAGGTGAAATTCGCGGAAAATGAAAGATGCGGGAGCTTGAGGTTCCATACCGGTGCAGGTATGCCGGCGTTCTTCCCAACCATAATTACAGGCGCAAACCGGATACCCCCGGAAAGCGCCTGCCGAGATCCTATGAAATCGATCGAGTTACGCGCCGATGCGTTCTTTCACGTCCATCCAGCGCTGGGGATCGAGCGACTGACTGGCGATAGCCGAAATCTGATCAAAGACCGGCGGTGGAACGCTTGCCTTGACTCCGCCGAGCATTCCGGTCAGCTCCTGAATATTGATGGCGGGCAGCATCCAGCGCAGCCAGTCGGCGTAACGTTCGATCGGCGTATCCGCCTGGATTGCGGCGCGTATGCCCATGATATCCGCGTCGCTCAGGTGGTTCCACGCCACAGGCTGCGCGGTCTGTTCTTCCTGCAGCATGTGCATGAGCGTTGCGGCGGCGAGCGTATTGAACGCCATATGCAGTTCTGCGCCTTCAACCGCCGCTTCTTCCGGCGAGGTTGCCCGCTCGACGCGGGTAATCTGATCGAGAACCGCCTGCTCCTTCAGCTCCATGGAGCGGTGCTGGCTTTCGAGAGCGTTGATCGGCTGCGGTTCGTGAAGCCGGAGAACGGGGAACACGTGCTTGTCTTCATGCGCCGCGTGATTATCGAGGAAATCGACATACTGCCGTACGCGGGCGGAAATATCCGTTACGGTATGGCGGTCGTTGAAATCGGCGGACTGGATTCTGCTCCCCAGATCGTAGGTCATTGAACGGATTGTTTTATGGATAACGGTGAATAGATCTTGCCGTTGCATTGAGTAAACCCTTCTTGTTGGTATGTGTGTGTCTGTGTGATGCACGTGAAGGGTGTACGCGGGGAGGAAAAAGAAAGTTTCATATGGGATAAATGGGTATTTATATATGTATTGTTGACATTGTTCACCAGACTGGGCGATGATTGGTTATCGCTACCCCTCACCCCTGCGTAAGCAGGGGTCTCTGTTCCGAAGGGACCGCCGATTGTCTTCAATCGGCATAAATTACTGTAAAAAATGCGGCGTTGAGAAATGCCGCGACCCATTCGATCCGCCCGCCCGAGGTACACCGCCTATGCCTATCCGATTGAACGCCGTGTTCGCCGCAAATACCGATCTTGAGGTCACCCTTCACCGCGCGTCCTTCGGTTACAGCGTGCTTCATAAGGAAACCCACGCCCGTCTGGTCGATGCTTTCAAACGGATCGCGTTTGTAGATATCCTTCTCGACGTATGCCGGAAGGCCCCGGCCCGCGTACGACCAACCACCGCCACTCCAATTGGTAAACTGCGTGATGGGTAATAATTCGCCTCTACCCGTATACTGTTATTGCATATAAAAAGACCATTTATTTCGTTATGTTTGTTGGAACAAGTTCAGAATAGTCGGCGGTACGTTAAGGATGATGCGCGAATATGGAATCACTTGAAGCGCTCTAAACTTGCAATGCTGTCAATATTCAAGGCATGGTAGCTCTGATAGTTGGCTATTACCGGGATTTTTGTCCAACATAATACATATCACGAAAAGGTAGAGGGTTATGAGTACTCATCCTGGCAACGAATGGAAGATCGGTGTGTTCGTCATTGGTTGTGTTATTCAGTTGTCGGTCTCCAATCAGCTTTTGGCACAACGACAAATACCGTTCGATAACATGCAGTTCAAGCCGTGTAGCCCGCACTATGTTCAACTGGTATTGAACGCTCCGCCGGTTACATCCGATATGCCTTACGATGTAATAAGATCGTATGTGGTCATCGACAGTCTTGCAAAATCGAGATTTCATGCGAGGAAGTGTATCGGACGGTCAGTGATAGTTTGTCCATATCGCAAGTTGAGACGTTGTTGAAGTACCTGTACGTGTTGCTGGATTATGATCCGGTACTTTTTCAGAATTATATCAAATACGGTTATTATTTGAATAATAGATACAAAAACTCGCCGGAATGCTTCTATAATGCTTTACGAAAGACCGTTTTCGAAAAAATGGGTGCAACTCCGGTGTTTATGTTGGCTTTCGCGGATGGCGTATACGAGATTGAAGTGACAAGCGTTTCTACAGATAGTGCGTTTGCAGGATTTCAGCGGTACTCAATTGATGATCTCGATGCACAAACGTGCATAACTGCGCGAGTGATTGATGTCATAAAAGGCGGTTCGCTCTTGACAGTTTGCACTAACAACGAGGGTGGAGGAGCTCCGGGGAATGGATATTTGTGTTCCAGATTCTCATTTGGCAATGGATGGTTTACGTATTTCGGTCCTTCGGGAGGAAGCGATGTGAGGGCAATGATTGAATATATAGATTCGACGGGGAACTCAAAAATAATATCGCCCCTGTATTCCGTCGTCCATCAACCTCATATTGGAGATAAATACCTGATCTTCCTTCAAGCCGATTGTTCTCCCGCTCTTGACGTTAACGGAGTGCCGGTAAATGTATATCCATTTCGGCTGGCGCAATGGGAGGGCGGACTCTTTCCGGTTGTTCGGGGCAGTTTGTCGGATTCCGCAAATTATTTTGGTCTCGGACGATCGCCGGACATTGATGAAGTGAAATCGTTTCTGCGAACAACTATTGATTCGAGACTTCATCCTTGAGGATAATATGAAAGGATAGATGCGCTGTAACGCAGGTGTTTTGTAGACGAAGGCGGAAATACGTTTAACGACGTACTGGAGGGGCTTCTGTTTCCGGCGGATCGCCCAATCGTAATTATATATCAACGTAGGGGCGAATCACATTCGCCCAATGGTATGTAATTATATAAAAACGTAAGGGCGCAGCATGCTGCGCCCCAACAGGAATAACTATCGAAGAAATATTTTACTTCTTCTTGCCCTTCTTTACATCCTTCGCATCCTTTTTCGGGGCGCGGGGATTGAGAAGCGCTGCGCGAGCGGCTGCCAAACGCGCTATCGGCACGCGGAACGGCGAGCAGGAAACGTAGTTCAATCCGATATTGTGACAGAACTCGATGGAAGAAGGCTCTCCTCCGTGTTCGCCGCAAATACCGATCTTGAGATCTTCCTTCACCGCGCGACCCTGCGTCACGGCATGCTTCAGCAGGAAGCCAACGCCTGTCTGGTCGATGCTTTCAAACGGATCGCGTTTGTAGATGTCCTTTTCGACGTACGCCGGAAGGAATCTACCTGCATCGTCGCGGCTGACGCCGAGCGTGGTCTGGGTAAGATCGTTCGTCCCGAAGGAGAAGAATTCCGCGACCTGCGCAATTTCGCCGGCGGTTATCGCGCCGCGCGGCACTTCGATCATTGTGCCGACAAGGTAGGAGAATTTCGTTCCGGTTTCCTTCATTACCGCCGTGGCGGCGTTGCGGACGATATCTTCCTGGAGCTTCAATTCGATGTGGTTGCCCACAAGCGGAATCATCACTTCGGGAAGCACCTTGATGCCCTTCTTCTTCACGTTCACGGCGGCTTCGAAAATGGCGCGCGCCTGCATTTCCGTGATTTCCGGATAAATGATACCGAGACGGCATCCGCGGAATCCGAGCATCGGGTTGAATTCATGCAATTGCTCCACGCGCTCGCGGACTTTCGCCAAAGGCACGCCCGTCATCTTTGCCACTTCCTGCTGACCGGCTTCATCGTGCGGAATGAATTCATGCAAGGGCGGATCGAGCGTCCGGATGGTAACCGGGCGTCCGTTCATCGCCTCGAAGATTCCTTCGAAATCCTTGCGCTGGAACGGGAGGATTTTCTTCAACGCGTTCTTGCGTTCTTCCACGGTATCCGCGAGAATCATTTCGCGCATCGGACCGATCTTGCCTTCGCCGAAGAACATGTGTTCGGTGCGGCACAGACCGATACCTTCGGCGCCGAATGCGACGGCGTTCGCGCTCTGATCGGGCTGGTCGGCGTTCGTGCGGATGTTGATCTGGCGCACTTTGTCCGCCCACTTCATGACGGTATCGTACAACTGGTACGTGGGGGCGTCTTCCGGCTTCAGGGTCTTGTAGATCAGCACTTCGAGAACTTCGCTCGGGCGCGTCGGGATTTGACCGACCATCACTTCGCCGGTGGAACCGTCGATGGAAATGAAGTCGCCTTCATTGATGATGTTGTCTTTTCCTTCGATACGCATTTCGCGCGTCTTGTAGTTGATCTTCAACGCGCCGCAACCTGCAACGCAGACCTTGCCCATCTGACGGGCAACAAGCGCCGCGTGGCTTGTCATACCGCCGCGAGCGGTAAGGATGCCTTCGGCTGCGTTCATGCCCTTGATGTCTTCCGGCGAGGTTTCGATACGGACAAGAACGACGGGTTCGCCTTTCTTCGCCACTTCAACCGCATCTTCTGCGTTGAACACTACTCGTCCGCAGGCTGCGCCGGGACCGGCGTTCAGGCCTTTGGTGAGCAATTGGTTGTTGGCAATCGCCTTTTTCTTTTCCTTCATATCGAACACCGGACGCAGAAGCTGGTTCAGCGAATCGGGATCGATGCGCATGAGCGCTTCTTCCGGGGTGATGAGGCGCTGCTTCACCATATCCACGGCAATCTTGATGCTCGCGAACGCCGTGCGTTTACCGACGCGGCATTGAAGCATATACAATCTGCCCTGTTGAATGGTGAATTCAATATCCATCATATCGCGGTAGTGCTTTTCGAGCGTATTGCGCACGGCGATAATCTGCTTGTACATCTTGGCGTCGTCTTTTTCCATGACGGACATGGGGAGCGGGGTGCGGGTACCGGCAACCACGTCTTCGCCCTGTGCGTTCATAAGATACTCGCCATAGAACGCGTTATCGCCTGCGGCGGGGTCGCGCGTGAATGCCACGCCCGTGCCGGAATCGTCGCCCATGTTGCCGAACACCATCGACTGCACGTTGACCGCCGTTCCCCATGCTTCGGGGATGTTGTTGAGTTTGCGGTAAACGATTGCGCGTTCGTTCATCCAGCTCTGGAATACCGCGCCAATGGCGCCCCAGAGTTGATCCATCGGATTTTCGGGGAAGGTCTTTCCTGTTTCGCGCTTGATTGCGGCTTTGAATTCCGCGACGAGTTCTTTCAGATCCTGAGCCGTAAGTTCGGTATCGAGCTTCACGCCGCGGGCTTCTTTCTTGGCGTCGAGGATTTCTTCGAACGGATCGATATCGTCCTTGGTTTTCGGTTTCAGATCCAGCACGACGTCGCCGTACATGGCGATGAAGCGGCGGTAGGAATCGTACGCGAAGCGTTCGTTCCCGGATTTCTGGATCAAGCCCTGCACGGTGGTATCGTTCAGACCGAGGTTGAGGATGGTATCCATCATGCCCGGCATGGACGCACGTGCGCCCGAGCGGACGGAGACGAGCAGCGGGTTCTTCGGATCGCCGAATTTCGCGCCCATTTCCTTTTCCACTTTTTTCATTGCTTTGTCTACCTGCTCTTCCAGCACCTTCGGGTAGGTGCGGTTGTTGGCGTAGTAGTACGTGCAGAGTTCGGTAGTAATTGTGAAGCCAGCGGGCACCGGGAGTCCGATATTGACCATTTCGGCGAGGTTTGCGCCCTTTCCGCCGAGGAGGTTTTTCATATCAGCTTTGCCTTCTGCCTTTGTCCCGCCGAAATAATACACGTATTTCGACGCGTCCTTCGCAGCTTTCTTCTCTTTGTCTTTGCTTTTAGGCTTTGCTTTCGCCATCGACAAGCTCCTTTGGAGATATGTGAAAAGTGAGGTCTTTCTCTTGCAATCGGAGACGACAGGACGTCGTGTTGGATAGCTCAATCGGACTGCCCTAACTGGGCATCTATAAAGATACGAAGGAAAGTTGGAAGTTTGAAGTGCGAAGTTCGAGGGGCATGTTCCCGAAGGGTGAGGGGTGAACGGTAATGTGTGATGTGGTTCTATATTGTCAGCGGAGGGGTTGCGCCCTGTGGTAACCCGAGCTATCGGCATGTCTTGCCCCCTGTGGTAACCCGAGCTATCGGCATGTCTTGCCCCCTGTGGCAACCCGAGCTATCGGCATGTCTTGCCCCCTGTGGAACCCGTGGTTGTATTCAATATATGTCGCCGCACGTCCCGGCATGCCCCACCGGTCAGAGCGAGTCCGAATTCTTTTGCCAGCCGGATGTCTACGCAATTACTGCCGCCCCCGCTGCGGGCAATTCGTATTTCCGGTACGATTGCCGACCGCCGTGGCGGTAAAAGCAACACAACTAATAAAGTTGGAGCTACTCGGCAATGGGTATTGCGATTGCAGATACTGGTAAGTATGTTGGATTTGAACCAGAAACATACACAGCGGCGCTGCATTACTTCAAGGGTGAAGGAATAGTGCCTGATTGGGCGAAGGAGGTCGAACAAATCTCAAGATTGTTGATTCAGGGATGAACAAGGCGAATGCATTCCTCTAACCTGGACTAAACTTGCATCTCTTGGTGCAATTATTAACTATTCATCATCAACTCTCAAGGAGATATCATGTTACGAGGACTTGTCATTGCTTTATTTGCTATGCTTATTTGCGGATTACCGCAAATATCGCAAGCTGGACCGGAAGGCGGCAAAGCAACAGGTAGCGCGGCCTATAAAGACGGCGAACCGGGAAGCACCAATGCCGCACAGACAGCATCTACAACTACTCCGCTACGCTGCAGGCAGACATGGACTGTGGCGGGCGCGAATAATGGACAATGGGTAGCGGTGCCTCCCAACGGCGGCGGCGGAGACAATGAGCAATGCAGGCTTTTCGGCTCGGCGTGCTCGCTCTATTCTTGGCGGACCACCCATCCGGTTGGATGGACTCCTGAAGACGATGGCAAATCGACGCTCGAGTGGCTTGTACACGGTATTCAACTCATCAGGGACGGTGCCCTGGAGATCGGCGGCGAACTGACAGACGCTGAGTTGGAAAGCGTGGTATACGAAGTCTCCTGGATACAGGAAGGCGAGTGATTTGTCGAACACTCATCGCTCGTTCAACGGGCGCGCTGCAACTGGAACGATGCGGGGGTTTGCATAGCTCCCGCATCGCCAATCCACCTGGCTCATGAAGAAATTGTTCTTTATCCATCGAAGCACGGTAATGCGATGAAGATGACTGGAATGTTCCTGGGCGCCCTGCTGTCTTGCCTGGCAGGCAACGTATATACAAATGATCTATTCACGGAACTTTTCACGCTGCAGCCCTCCTTCCCGCAGCAAGGCGGGGAATTGACGGTGTACTATAACACCAATCATATAGACTGTAGGTTCGCGGACAAAGACAATATGTTTTTAACGGTGAATATCCTCGCCAAAGACAGCATATACATCTTGCGGATGCCGATGCAATATTTGGGAAGCGGAGATAGTATGTGTTTCGCTTCGATGAGGGTCCCGGACGATGCGGTGTATTTGTATTTCGAAGTAGGGAAGTATGGAAATACCGCATTTGTAAATTCCATCAGCATTCCTGTATTCAGCGATACGAATATTGTTCGGGGCGCGGCTGGGTATCATATCTTAAACTGTAGTTCATACGAACAGGCGCAACGCGTTTTTAACATTGATAAAGATCTCTACCCGGATTCGTACGAACGTGTCGCGCCGTTATGGAATGGAATGCTTGAAGCGGATATCAAGTCGAACGAAATACTGAGGACGGCCGATTCGCTGTACGAAACACTTTTATCGCAAGAGTGGACGGATCGCGGCCAAATTGCCCGGTCGATCGCATGTATTGTTGCGTACCAGCGTAGCGGGCAATACGACAAACTTAATACATTATTAGGATTGCTATCGGCAAGCATGCGGAATCGCAGGTTGAACCTGGGAGCATTCCCGGAATTGATGCTGGGCGGCGTGGTTGCGAAGATGCTTGATGCATATAACACCGACCGGGCGTATAGCGACACTGTGTTGACAACCTTTGTCCAAGCGGTGTGCGATGTCTGCGTTACAGGGAGGAATATGAGGCTCCTCAACGACCTGTTTATGCATAGCGGACCAAATTTCAATAAGCGGAGCAAGGAGATTCGCGGCATTATCAAGGCGCACTCAGCGTGGGAGTATATCAAAAACCTCGCGTTCGATATATCGGAAAATGAGTTCATGAACGGCGGCGTCGTCATCTCCAAGGTTCTCGATGAATGCTATAAACAGGGAGAGTATCGTTATTGTATAGATGCGGCGTCGGCACTAGGTCCGCGCCTGGACGCTTGCCTCGAGTGGACGCGCGATAACAGGGAAGGGGTCGTTTCGTTAACTCCGGGCTACGGCATGGAATCGCCGATCCGGCTGTTGCAGGCAAAATCCTATTTTCAGTTAGGCGATTCAACGAACGCGATAAAGCTGTATTCGTGGATGGCGTCACGCGACCCCGATCAACCGCATCTTCAATGGGCGATCTTTGAAAGCGCCAGAGCACTCGCGCAGTATTACGCCGCGAACGGCAACCGAGACAGTTCTGCGAGGTTCATCGGTTTGCTTTACAGTACGAACGCCCCGAAAAGCGATGAGACGTATGAGCAGGCATCGAAATGCTACGGACCGGGATATTATACAATGGAAGAAATTATCTCGAAATTCTATCGTCCTACCAGTTCAAGGCATACAAGCGCTCCGGACCTGGAAATACAAACCACCGAAGGAACGCAATTCGCCGTCGGCGCAAATTGCGGCGGTTTACTCCTGCTTGTCACGACGAGGGGATGCGGTATATGCAGGGTCGTCGTACCGTCCCTTATTGAGCAATTTGCGCGTGATAATATCGCGGATAACATCATCGTCATGACCGACAAGATGGATTATCCATGGGCGCCTTCCGCTACCGGAAATATTATAGATAATGTAAGATATGCGCATTTGGACGACAACCTACTTTCGAAGCTCAATATCCCCGGCTATCCCTGCTATTTTTATTTTAAAAAAGGCGCTATCCTCGCATCCGGCGGAGTGAATGAGCTGACATATCTGCAAACCCGAAAAGCGTTGGAAGAATTTTCAAGCGCCAGATAGCGGCGATTGCAGCGCTACCAAAAGGCTATGAGATACCATATGCCTACCAGTGAGTACCGTCGACGGCGATACCTGACTTCATTCATCAATATGGAAACTATATGATCCTTCTCGCGCGCAGCATTTCTGTGTTACTATTGCTGGAATTGCTCTCTTTCACTGCCTCCGCCCAAATTACCGTGACGTACAAGGCGTACAAGGCGCTGGTAGATGACGGGTATGCATATTGTAAGACTGATCGTGATTCAGGGAAAATATTCGATCTCGGTACAATCGGTGGGAAAGATAACGTCTATGATATTACGCAGTTTCACTATACGGTAGACCCACTTGTGATAAAAACCATAAACCCCGCGAATACTCCGTACGCAAAGCTCTTCAAATCGACAACACATTGCCGTGTCCGTAGGGTTAAAGAAGGGGAAACCAAAGACTATTATCAATACTATAGGTTAGCAAAAGATGGTTATTATCTTCTTGGTGTTTCAACCGAATCATATAAACCTGGCGAAGAATATCGTGAAACCCCACCGCTTCCGCTTATAAAGCTCCCGTTGTCTTTTAAAAGCTCCTGGGATTACCGGAGCGAACCCGTAAAGATGGAACACGTAGAGAGTGGCACCAGACAACTTGAGCATCACGTGAAGGTCATTGCTGCCGGAACGTTGAAAACACCCGCATGGACAAAGCCATGTCTGGTAATGAAAGGTGAGCGTATTATCATTGCCAAAACACCAAAATCGACAGACACGACTGGTTCGATGTGGTACGAGTTCATTGCTAAAGATGGCACATCCGCAAGAATAGATATAGACAGAGCAGAAGCCCATAGCAAAACCCCGCACATACTAAGCGCGAGCTACACAAAAAAACTGAAGAAATAGCTCCGCACATCGCATCCAGCCCTATTAAAACACACAGTCCGGCAACTGCCGGATGGAGACACATCCCCGACGGAGCCTGGACTTCGTCCACCGCGGGCGTACCGGACGGAGGGGACGCAGATGTGTTGCGAATACGATCGCACCCTGATCAATGCAGGATGCGATTATTCAGAATCGAAGAATGCCCCCCCTTTTATTCCCCCCACGTAGCGGGGGGATGGCTGTTCGCCAGCGCCTGCATAGATTAACTGACTGATACATAACACCAGGATTACGCTGAATAGCTGCCGCAGGCTCCCTGAAACGGGAGCCTGCGGGGTAACAGTACGGTATGCGCGGTTAATTCATTTCCGGGCGGGGACGGCGGCGGGGAGGCGCCATTTCGATGTCCTGCCCGCTTTCGATCATTGACAGCAACTGACGGTTGGAGCGCGTTTTGCGCACGAGGTTGATTAGCCCCTGCATCGCTTCACGGTTGGAACCGCTCAGCAGTGTGCGCCGGAGTTTGTAGTGCAACTCGGTATCGTTCCCGAGCAGCAATTCCTCCTTCCGCGTGCCGGAAAGCTGAATGTTTATCGCCGGGAAAATGCGCTGATCGGCAAGGTCGCGGTCAAGCACGATTTCCGAATTGCCGGTTCCCTTGAATTCCTGAAAAATCAACTCGTCCATCTTCGAGCCGGTATCGACAAGGATGGTCGCGATAATAGTGAGCGAACCGCCGTGTTCGATGTTGCGCGAGGCGCCGAAGATGCGTTTCGGTATTTCCAGCGCGCGCGCGTCGACGCCGCCCGAAAGGATGCGTCCGCTACCCTTGATGCCCGAATTGAACGCTCTGCCGACGCGAGTCAGCGAATCGAGCAGAATCACGATATCCTTGCCCGTCTCCGCCTGTCGCTTGGCGTATTCCAGCGTCAGCCGTGCGATGCGCGCATGCGAAGCGAAATCGCGGTCGTTGCTGCTGGCAAAGACGCGCGCATTGGTGGCGCGTTCCATCTCGGTCACTTCCTCGGGGCGTTCATCGATAAGGAGGAGCAACAGCTCGAGATCGCGGTAGTTTTTATGAATCGATTCGGCAATCTTTTGCAGAATAATAGTCTTTCCCGAACGCGGAGGCGCGACGATCAGCGCGCGCTGTCCCCTGCCGATCGGGGTAATTAAATCGATGACACGCGTGGTGACATCGGGTGTTTCAAGGACGATGCGTTCGGTGGGCGCAATGGCAACCTGGCGCGTCAGTTCCGGCACATCCTTGAAGTGCTCCGGCGACATACCGTTGACCGTATCGATGCGCTGTACCGTGCGCTGTTTTCCTTTGTCAACGGCGAAACCCGAAATACTGCACCCTTCGCGCAAACCGTACAGAGCGATGGTGGATGAAGGCACAAACGGATCGAGCGGCGTGGAAGAATAATCCCGCGAAAATCTCCGCACGTATCCGTGACCTTTCTGATCTATTTCGAGAATGCCGCTGAACTCCATTTCATTCATCATGGTTTTCCGCTGATGGTGTTGGATATTAAGCAGGCAACATTTTGTTCCCACTCAATGATACGAAAAAGTTGCCAGAATAGTTCACTGAATAGCGACGTATTTGTCACTTTTCTGCACTTTTATCATCTAACAATACGAATTACATTCACCGGCAACACGGAAGGCACGCCATGGCAACGAAAACAGCCTTTGTCACGCAAATCAACAAAAACTCCGTCACCTTCGCCGGCAAGGCGGGATCCAACCATTGGGTCGCGATGGACGGTCCGGAGGATTTCGGCGGAAGCAACGCCGGAGTTCGCCCCAAGGAGCTCCTCCTACTCTCGCTTGCCGGGTGTTCCGGCAGCGACGTCGCGTCGATTCTGGCGAAGAAACGCATCGCACTCGACGGTTTCGAAATGAACGTCTCCGCGGAAGAAAGCGAAGATCACCCGAAGGTCTTCACGTCGATGCATATCGAATATGTCTTCTACGGCGCGTCGATCGATCCGGCTGCGGTGGAACGCGCCATCGAGCTTTCGATGACGAAGTATTGCGGCGTGACCGCGATGCTTTCAAAGGCGATGCCTGTCACCCATTCGTACCGGATCGAAGAGCGCCGCAAGTAACAGCGCCGCAGCAGCCGGAAATTTTCATCCTGACCTGCGCATCGATCGCCGGCGATCTCAGATAATCAGCGGTGACAACGAGCTCTATAAACGTGGACCGCCGCAAGGGGGGTTAACTTGCGGCGGCGTGAGGTTCATATCCTCAAAAGGGTGTGATAAAGTGTAGCTATCCGGTCGGGGATACCGAATAGAAGGAAGTCGCGAGGTAAGTGCCTGTCACCGACAGACATGCGATAATATTCTTGCCCCCTGTGTCAACGCAGGTAGGACGATTTAATTGGGGGGGGTATGAAAAAGTATTCATAACACTAACATAACACTTTCCAGGTAATTTCCCAAGTATAAATATCATTTCGGATGAACAAAACCGCTACTTAAGTGCAATAATTGCAAGGCTTAGCCGAACGCATTTTTTCTTTGAACATTGCAGGCGCTCCGAAACATTGTCCTGCGAAAAATACCTGTTCCCGGGTTTATATTAAAACACAGTACCTACATTCAGTGTGATGAAAAAGCCGTTCGCGTTGGCGAGGGTTCCCTGGTCGACAGCCTGCACGCCCGACGGCGCAGGAATCAGGTAGTAACGCACATTCACACCCAGAATACTCGATTTATCGAATCCAAATTGCGCCCCTGCACCGAGAAAACCGCCGTAAGTGTATTTTGGCTGACCGTAGGGCAGCGATCCGAAAAAGTCGAGGCTTTCCGCACCTCGCCGGGCAGGTGCGATGTACAACATGACCGGTCCGGCGCCGGCGTTCACGTATGGACGGAAATTGTCCACGATCTCGTCCTTGAACAAACGGTATTGCACTCCGAGAAACAGCGGAATCCGGAAAATGTAATTGAGCTTGTTCACCTGTATTTCTTCGCCCCAGTACGAGTAATACGTGCGCTGGCGGCCGTCTTCAACCTCCGAGAAGCTAAGCGTGGCGAACGCCGTTATTTCGTCGTTGAGCATTTTATGGTAGAAAACGCCTAATCCAAAACCATCGTCGCCGAGCATCACATCCACCCCCCCGGCGCTGGTTCGCGGCTTTAGATCCTCCTCGCTCATCACCTTGTCGTCCTTGCTCTTCGGATCGACGAAAATGATTCTGCCGTCGTCCTGCGCGTGGGCGACGATCCCCCCGGCAAGCAGTATGACGACAACAAACGCAGGAATTCCGTATCGCATCGATTTAACGCACATTTCTTTTCATCTCCATCTGGCTCCATTCTTTCATTAAGACACCTGTATCACGGGAGAAGTTTCACACCCGCAGGCGTCACCTCGTCACCAGCAGCTTGCGGACCTGCACGTCGCCCCCGGCAGATAGTTTGAAAAAGTACATTCCCGGAGTCAATCCTTCGGTAGGAATGTCGACCATGTACTCTCCCGCATACTGCGGGCCCTGTTCGAATACGCGAACAGCGCTGCCATAGAGGTTGAGCAATTCGGCCTTGACGTTGCCGAGCGCGCGCCGCAGCGTGTACGCGATGGTGGTTTTCGCATGAGCCGATGCAGACGCCGGATTGGGATAGTTCTGTGCAAGCGCAAAGCTCTTCGAGGAAATTGTTCCGATTCCCCCGGTCTGCCCCGTGGAAAGCTGCAAGGATGCAATTCGCACAGGCGACTTGTCGGCCTGCTGATAGTATCCCTTGAACCGGTTTATTTCATCGATATCATGCACAAACATGTGATCGGTAAACTCAGGCTTGATCGATTGGTACAGCATTTCCACGGTAACGTCGAATGGTCCGTTCACTCCGGATAGCGGAATGATATAATGAATTTCGTCGCTTGCAGTGCCGTAGCTGCCGCCGCTGCTGTTGAAATCGTCGTCCAGCGAGGCTTCGCCATGCACGCCGACAGTATCGTTTTTCATCGATGCCGCGGAGAAGCCGCGAGGCGGCAGGCGGTTATCTTTCTTGTATTTCGCTCCCCGAAGCAAATGGTCGGTCGCATTTCCGGCGACATCTTCCATCACCGATTCGTAAATCTGGACCTGGGAACCGGTCGAGATAATCTGGTGATGCGGTTCGTACCCTGCGATCGACGTAATTCGTCCATCCGGTTTTGGTTTGCCCGATTCGAAAACAAGCGCTCCGTTATGGTCACGGACGGCGATATGTACCCAGGCTCTGCGCGCCGGGAATCCAGTCGGGAACTTATGACCGGTCAGATTTTCAATGCCGACATCGATTACAAGCGAATCGCCTCTGGCCGCCGCCGAGCCGGTAAGGCGAACGGTGCTCTGCGTGAGCTGTCGCATGGTGAGTGCTATCGTGCTGTCGAAATGCCGCGCATCGGCAGTGACGCCCAATTCATCGCCATGCGCCTTGAGCATCTTCAACATGAAGGTATTTCCTCCGACAAAATGATGCCGGAAAAAGGGCGAGCGGCTGCTCACAGCCCCGAGCGTTGAAATCGGGAATGCCTCGCCTTCGACAATGGGCATGTGGCACGTCTGACACTGCTTGTCCTCCGCCGGGTATGCGCTGTGTTTCCATTCAATGAATGGCGTTTGTTCGGGAAACTCCCCAACTATCTTGTTATCCTGGTCGACGTACGGCGTGAACAACGTATGACAGGTCGCGCAAAGCTCGGAGCGGTTCGTATGCGCGCCGTACTCCGGTTTGAATCCGGAGATGTTCTGCATCGGCTGAACTGTGGGATTCTGATAAGGACCGAAGGCCACGCGCGTATTCGAGATCACGTATCCTCCCGAGAAGCTTTCAGGCTTCCCTAAATTGTCCGGAGTAATCTGGTGACATACGGTGCAGCTCACGCCGTCCATAGCCAGTTCGTCGGCTTTGCCTTCATCGAGCGAGTAATGGGCGTCTCCATTCCGGTGCGCTTCCTCATGTCCCATGGGGATATGACAATTGGTACATCTATCTTGAATTACATCGGCGAGTTCGGGAATTTCCGCCGATTCGCTTCTTACAAGCGCCTGCCAGAATGGATCCTTTGCAGCGTTCGCCATCATCGTCGATCGCCACTGCGTGGGTTGAGAAACGTCGACTCCGGCGTTTGTGGTATTGGCGACACCGTTGCTCTGATGACAGAGAACGCAGTTGCCGGATCCGCTGAATAATTGACTTTTTCCCGTAGGAAGCGCGGTTTGGGTGCTCACCCGGTCTGAGCATGCGATAATGATCGTCACGATGGTAAGAAACGAAAAAACGAATCTGAACGCATTCATAGGACACCGATTTTAGGTACGACGAAAGAACGGCGGAGGTAAACGCTGCCGCCCCCGCCCTGAATCCAATTTTGGATGCTGCTTGTACCGAATATAGGATGTTACCTGTGAACTATCAACGGCAATGATGATACACCGGACGCGGTTTCCATCCGAACGATGTACATACCGGGAGACAAACCGGCAAACGAGAGCGGAATGGAATATATGCCGGGAAGGAATGGGCGGCTATCGACCTGCATGGATACACTGGAGCCAAGCATGTTGAATACGGAAATCGAGACGGTGCTTTCCGCCGGCAGAGAGAACTGAACTTCCCCGCTGGCTCGAACCGGATTCGGATAGACGGCAAGAAGCGTTGGCGCTCTGTACTCCGCCGGCTGAATGGCGACGACCGATGAATATGTAACCGAACCATCGAGATCGACCTGACGCAGACGATAATACGATTGTAGTGAGCCAAGGGGGTTCGAATCGATAAACGAATACCGTTTCGGTCCGTCGATACCGGAGGAAGAAGCGATAAAACCGATTTCGCTCCATTGCTTCGTATCGACGGAACGTTGAACATGGAATCCGAAGCTGTTCGTTTCGGTTTCAGTTTCCCATTCAAGCAGAACGCCGTCCTGCATCGAAGCAGCCCTGAACATGGAGAATTGAACCGGAATAACGCCCGTATACCAGAGCATCGATGCATAGAGATCTGTTTGCTGTATGGAATTCCTTCTGTCCCTCCAGACGAGAAACGCTCGCGCGGAGCTGTCGACAGCCATTCGGAGCGATATCTGATCCCGGTCGGCGGTTGAAACAGGTATCCCGTCCTGAGCCCAATACATTGTGCCCGATTGGTTTACTCGTTGAGCAAAAATGTCCGAGCTAATTATCGAAGTTCTTCTATCATCCCAGGCAATATATGCTCCGCCGGCGAAATCATATCCCATCGCGATCGTTTCCGGTTTGCTGTCAGGATTGCTGCATACGGCTATCCCGTTTAGCGTCCACTGTTTGAATCCATTCGCGTTAAGGCGCTGCACATATACCATCTCGCTTTGATTCCGTTCGTCGATCCATGCAAAGAGGCTGTTTGCATCCGGATCGACAACAAGCTTTGCTCCGGTCTGCGAGCCCAGTTCAACGCAGACAGGAACTCCGTTCGCCGTCCACAGCGCATTTCCGAGATAATCGATCCTCTGAGCGTAAATGTTGATATCCAATGTGCCGGTGCGGTCATCTTCCCACGCTATGATAACGCCGTGTTTGCCATCGGATACCGCCTCAGGGGAAGAGGCGCCTCCGCCCGCAGAGCCAACCAGCCGGCCGTCTGTTCCCCAACGAACCGTACCGTCGCCTGCAATTGCCTGCGCCCATACTCTTGAGTCGTACTCGCTCCAGACGACAATAGCGCCGTTATAACCATCGGGAACGATTGTCTGTTGCCCTTGGGAATTAGCGGAGATTTTCAGCCGGACTCCGCCGTTGCGCCAGGCAATTGTGCCGTCGTGTTCGACCCGCTGCACATACACGATGGAGGTATTGTCAAAGCGCGGCTCTGTCCATGCTACAATCGCTCCTTCATTCCCGTCGCTGATGATACGAGGATACGCGACGATGGATTGCCGCTGACTGACCTGTATTCCCGACATCGGCCAATCGATTCCGCCGTCGGCGTTGATGTGCTGCACGAATACTTTATAAGTACTTTCGTCGTTCCATGTAATAAATATCCCTCCGCGACCATCGGATGCGGCGTGAAGTTGTATCTGAGCGAGAGGCAGCGTACAGATAGGAATTCCGCCCGGAGCATGTACCCTGTTGCCCAGACTATCGAGCCGCTGATAGTAGATATCCACTCCTGTTGCCGTCGATCGGTCATCCTGCCACACTGCTACAAGCCCGCCCTTCCCATCCGGAAAGATCCACGGATTGGACTGATTTCTGGTTTCAGTGCAAATGACTGTATTAGTATTCGTATCCCGGTTCCATTGCGCAAAACCGGAATAAGACCAAACAATCGGCAATAGCAAGATGTAAACAATGCGTTTCACTCATCCTCCATGGTCATTGATGAAACCGCAATCGGCAATCGAACTCATGGAAAAACGACTGCCCTCAAAGGTATCAATTTCTCGATAAAGATTCATTCGTAACATCGACGTTACGATGGCAAACAATGCAAAATGCTAACGATCTACCAATCAGCAGAAGAGGTACTTTCTTGAAAATAGACACCTGAATATTCGAAAAGGTGACATTCGGCTAAAAATCGCCACATATCGGGCCGCTCCTTGTTTCTGCCTAACATGCTGACTAACTTTGTTGCTGACTTCCGCTGTATTCGGATTCAGACGCGCTTCGGCGCGCCCTGTCCTGGAACGTGGAATTTTGAACAAGGTATGATTTGAATCGAAAAACGGCTGATACGCAAACGATCCGGTAATGAAGAGAACCCCGCTCGCACTGATCTTCCTGATTGTCTTTATCGATCTGTTGGGATTTGGAATCATCATTCCAATCCTTCCCTCCTACGCGCAACGAGGATTCGCCGCCGACGATATTACCGTCGGGTTTCTTGTCGCTTCGTACTCGTTCATGCAGCTAATTTTTACCCCGTTCATGGGACGTCTTTCCGACAACATCGGCAGGAAGCCCGTCCTCCTGATCGGGTTGCTCCTGACGATGTCCGGCTACGTCCTTTTCGCTTTCGCGAATACACTCGTGCTGTTATTCCTATCCAGACTTATCGCCGGTATCGGCGGGGCGAATATTTCGGCAGCCCAGGCGTACATTGCCGATGTTACCACACATGAGGACCGCGCAAAGGGCATGGGAATGATTGGTGCCGCATTCGGCCTCGGATTTGTTTTTGGTCCCTTTCTCGGAGGGTTCCTCAGCCATTACGGCTATGAGGTACCGGGATTTTTTGCGGCAGGGCTGTCATTCGTGTCCATGTTGCTGACATTGATCCTGCTGCCCGAGTCGCGCACCGCATCAACGACGAGTTCGGCCGGCGCCAATATATTCAATATGAAACAATTGGTTGAAATGCTCCGCCGCCCCAGATCGGGCGTGCTTTTGATATTGTTTTTTCTGGTCACCTTTGCATATGCGAACATCTATGCGACCTTTCCGATCATCTCAAACCGGGAGTTCGGGTTCAGCGATGCGATGGTCGGCGGATTGTTTGCATTCATGGGGCTTATTGGCGCGTTGACGCAGGGCTTTTTCATCCGGTATCTCACAACGAGGTTTTCCGAACGCGCGCTGTTTCTCGGCGGAAGCGTTTTTACGATGATCGGGTTGACGCTGATCCCGTTTTACATATCGGCGGCGGTGCTTCTGATCATCCTTGCGGTACTGTCGCTGGGAGCGGGCACGACAACGCCGACTTCGCTGAGTATGATTTCTAAAAGCGCCGGTCAACACGAGCAAGGCGCCCTTCTGGGAATGAATCAGTCCATGGGAGCGCTGGCGCGCGTCCTGGGACCGATTTGGGGCGGGTTTACGTTCCAGACCTTCGGACATATGTGGCCGTTTCTTACCGGCGGCGCTGTGATGTTCCTGGCAATCGTCATCGTTCGCAGATCGCTTTGGAATTAACGACGGAAGGATGAGACGAGATGGCTATCACCCAACGATCGCTTTACAAGACAATCGAAAAAATCGGCGACCGCGAATACGCGAACGAAGAAGACATGCTCATCGCCGTTCTCGATGAAATCGTCAGGAACGACCGTATCAACATTAACGGCGGAAGGTTGTGGAAGCTTGAACCGGCGGAGAAGATGTACCGCCTGGAATACGAAAGCGGCAATATCGAAAAGGTTGGGACCGACTTCAGAATCAGCCTGAAAGAATATGCGGTGTTCAACGATGTCGCCAAACGCCGGACGGTGGTTGCCAGGGAAACGAACAGAACACTCCGCAGCCGGGGTATTACCAAATACTCCGCAACCGGCATCGGCGAAACGGTGCAAATCGGGAAACTCCATTACTACGAATATCTCATGGCGTTCAATGCCCAGTCGCATGAACGCGACACGACTTATCTGCTCAGTATCGCCGGGCAGGCTGCGTCGCATCTTCTTCGCAACCGCCGGAGCGAACACGAGGTTCAGGCGCTTCAGTCCGAAATGGCGCTCGCCAGCGACCTGCAACGCCGCATTCTCCCGCAGCACGAGTTTAGTTTTGGTGATTTCGATTTGTATGGAATTTGCCTCCCCGAACGAACGGTCGGCGGAGACTTCTTCAACTATTACAAGCTCCCCGGATTTGAAGACCGTATCGGCGTGGCGATAGGCGATGCGGCAAGCAAAGGAATGCCCGCTGCGGTCCAGGCGTTGTTCGTCTCCGGCGCGCTCATGATGAGCGTCGAGTTTGAGGCGATGATGTCGTCGACTTTACGCCGACTGAATACCATCAACCGGGCGATCTTCCCGAACGATAGAATCATGTCGCTGTTTTACTGCCAGCTCTACGACGGCAACGAAGGTCTGATGCTGTATTCGAACGCCGGACACCCTTCGCCGGTACACTATCATGCCGAGAACGGAACCTGCGACGAATTGATTTCTACGGGACCGGTGCTGGGTTTGCTTGAAGACGCCTCGTATGGCATTTCGAACAGAAATATCGCGCCGGGCGATATCCTTGTGCTTTATACCGACGGAATTACGGAAGCGAACAACGGAACCGATGAGTTCGGCGAGGAACGCGTTATGCGGTGCATCGAACGCAATGCCGGCGAGAGTGCGAAGAATATCGCGCGTCTTATTCTGGAGGAAGTCCAGATTTTCAGCGCGAATGGATTATATTCCGACGACAAGACAGTTGTAGTCATTAAACGGAAATAATAGACATGGCGGCTCAACACTCGTTCGACATTGTGTCGAAAATTGACTTTCAGGAAGTGACCAACGCGGTTCAGCAAACGCTGAAAGAACTGACAACGCGGTACGATTTCAAAGGATCGAAAAGTACTTTGGAACTCCAGGTCAAGGATAAAACCGCCACAATCCTCGCCGACGACGATTTCAAATTGCGCGCGCTGAAGGAGATTTTCGAAAGCAAGCTGATCAAGCGGCACATCCCTCTGAAGGCCGTGCGTTTCGGCGATCCCGAAGATGCCTCTGGCGGGATGGTGCGCGTCCGCGTTACGTTTCAATCGGGCATCGACAAGGATAATGCGCGGTTGATCGTAAAAATGATCAAGGACACAAAACTCAAGGTGCAGGCTGCGATCCAGGACGATCAGGTGCGGTGTACCGCTCCCAAGATCGACGATTTACAGACGGTGCAATCAATGATAAAGGCCGCCGATCTCGATTTCGATACGCAGTTCGTGAATTACCGGTAACGCGCAACCACTGCGACGGAACCTTCGGTTTGCCCGCATGCGTACAACCATTGAATGTTTCATTTTCTCGATATATCCGTGATAACAACACTCCGCTCCACACCGTTTCTCCTCGCGCTCCTGTTCAGTCTTGCCTTGCAGCAAACCTTTAGCCGCAAGCAGGCCTCGCTGTCGCCCGACGCAGACGGTCCAGATAAACGTGCGAAGTGGAAGCTCGACTGTATCGTCATCGATCCGGGACATGGAGGGAAAGACCCCGGCACAATCGGCATAAACGGGACAAAGGAAAAAGATGTCGTCCTCGGTATCGGACTCAAGCTCGGAGAGCTGATCGATAAGAATATGCCCGGAGTGAAGGTCGTCTACACGCGGAAGACGGATACCTTCGTTGAGTTGTATAAACGCGGAAAGATTGCGAACGAGGCGGGGGGCAAACTGTTCATTTCCATTCACTGCAACGCGCTCGAAGAGAAACCGTCGAAATTTCGGGGCTTTGAAGTCTACATCCTTCGTCCCGGCAGAACCGCCGAAGCCGTCCGGATTGCGGAGCTGGAAAACAGCGTTATCAAGCTCGAAAAAGATCAGTCCAAGTACCAGGAACTCGACGCCGAGGCGTTCATTCTCATCACCATGGCGCAGAGCGCCTTCGCCAAGCACAGTGAACAGTTCGCCGCATATATGCACAAGCGCGCGAAGGCAAGCGAACAGGTCCGAAGCCTGGGAGTGAAACAGGCAGGATTCTACGTACTGGTAGGCGCGTCGATGCCGGCGGTGTTGGTGGAGACAGAATATCTCTCAAATGAAAAGGCGGAAGCGTTTCTTGGATCGAAAGCAGGGCAAAGCCACATGGCGAATTTACTCTACAACGCCGTGAAGGATTTTGCGAAGTACTACGAGGAAAAGCTCAACGAGTAAGCCGCCGCCCACCTCGCTATTCATTCTGAAGCAAAACAATCCTGGGGGGAGGCACAATCGTCTGTTGGCCTGGAGGCTGGTGGGGATTATTCTTCAGCAAATCCTCGATCGTCATCTCGGCCAGCACATCGTCTATGGCGGACTGCAACTCCGACCACAGCGGCTTCAGGGAACAACTGCTTGTATGCGCGCAGGTATCTTCCGAGCCGGGATACTTTTGACAGAAATCGGGTTCGTAGAATCTCCCTCCGAGCGTATTCAACACTTCGCCGACAAGAATTTCATTCGCCGGGCGCGAAAGCGAGTATCCGCCTTCCATTCCCCGCGCGCTTTCGAGAAAACCTCCGAGCCTCAGCAGCCGCATCAGTTTTGCGACATACGGCGCCGAAAGACCTTCATCCCTGCTGATCTCCTGTATGGTCTTGCTTCCGCCCTGCACTTCCGACCGGGCGATATTCAGCAAGCATCGTAGTCCGTATTCTTCCTGAGAGGAAAATTTCATTGCACTTCGACTGCCTGTTATGGTACCCTGTTCTGATACTAAAATTGCAGGAGTGCGGAATTCGATAAAAACGCTGTTCCGCACTCCTGCGGAAACCGGTTACCGGATCAGTTCACACCGGAATACTTCGGGATATGCGAACCGCACATTTTGGCGTGCACCAGTTCGTCGTATTTTTCTTTCGGGATCGACGGTCCTTCCTTGCTGCAAAACTCGTCGAACACGCGCGTGAGCAAATCGGAAAGCTGACCGGCGCTTCTGCCTTCGATCTCGTAGCGCGGGATGAATACTTCGAGCTTGCCGTCGATAAACAGCGCCATGCTCGGCGACGATGGCGGCTGACTGATATGCGCGCGCATGCGGTCTACCGCATCGCGGTCCTGTCCGGCGAACACCGTCACAAGCCGGCCGGGTATGACGCGGTGCTGCAGCGCTTCGGCAACGCCGGGGCGGGCGCTTCCAGCGGCGCATCCGCAGACGGAGTTTATCATGACAAGCATCGTTCCCTTTGTATTCGCAACGGCGTCGTCCACCTGCCCGGGAGTGAGCAATTCTTCGAATCCGACATATGTCAACTCGTCGCGCATCGGCTGCACCGCCTCGGGGTCGTAAAGGGGGCCGCGCGGAGAGGAGATATTCATTTGTTCAAACATGTATATAAGGCTCCTTTCAAAGAGTCGTGAGTATGAATGCTAGAAGAATCCGAGTTCCAGTTTTGCCGCTTCCGACATCATGTGAGGCCCCCAGGGCGGAGTCCACACCACTTCGACCTCGGCATTTTTGACGCCGGGAACGGCTTCGATCTTGCGTTTGACGTCCGCGGGGAGGGACTGCGCCTCCGGACAATTGGGCGACGTCAGCGTCATCTGAACATGCACCATGCGCTCTTTCGTTACCCGGATACGGTAAATCAATCCCAGGTCATAGATATTCACCGGGATTTCAGGGTCGAAGCAGGTTTTGATTGCATCGAGTGTCAGCGTATCGAGCCTGCGGAGTTCTTCCTCCGAAGCGGGCGCTGAAAGATCGAGTTCGGGATATTGTTGCTGTTCTTCCACGTCTGAACCGTCCTGTTATTCCTGTTTACTCAGTCGAAACGGTATGTCCTTTCCCTTCGATCACTCCGTGCAGAGTGTGCCAGGGAAGGATCGCGCATTTCACGCGCATGGGGTATTCCGATACGCCGGCGAACGCCGCAAGTTTGCCCAGTTCGGCGATTGAATCCGCGCCGGAAAGCTTTCCTGTTACGAGTTCATGAAAGCGCTGGAACGCTGCCTCCGCTTCGGCCTTGGTTTTTCCTTTGATATACGCGCTCATGATCGATGCCGAGGCCTTCGAGATGGCGCAGCCGTTGCCGGTAAAGCTCACTTCCTCGATGATATCGCCACCGGGTGCATACTTCACGTAGAACGTGTAATGATCGCCGCAGAGAGGGTTGTATCCCTCCAGCATGGAATCGGCGTTCTCCATCGTGCGGAAGTTGCGCGGATTCTTGTTGTGATCCAGGATCACTTCCTGATATAAATCGCGGATCTCGTCCATTAGCTGAATACCTCGTTTACGAATTCAATTGCCTCGATAAGCCGGTCGACGTCTTCGTGCGTATTGTACAACGCGAACGACGCCCGCGCGGTCGCCGGAATGCAGTACCGCTGCATCACCGGTTGCGCGCAATGATGTCCGGCGCGGATTGCCACCCCTTTCTGGTCGAAAATCGTACCGATGTCGTGGGGATGTACGGCGCACAGAGTGAACGACAGCACAGACGCTTTCTGCGCCGCGGTTCCGATGATGGTCACACCCGTCGTTTCGAGAGCGCGCGCTGTCGCGTAATCGAGAAGCTCCCGTTCGTGGCGCGCCACCGACGTCATATCGAGCTGACGCATATAATCGAGCGCCGCGCCGAGACCGATCGCCCCGGCGATATGCGGCGTGCCCGCTTCGAACTTATTCGGCAGCTCATTGTACAGAGTTTTTTCGAAAGTGACGGAAAGAATCATGTCGCCGCCGCCCTGATACGGCGGCATGACTTCGAGATACTTTTCCTTCCCGTACAACACACCGATACCTGTCGGACCGTACACCTTGTGACCGCTGAACGCGTAAAAATCGCAGTCGAGATCCTGCACGTCGATGGCAAGATGCGGAATCGACTGGGCGCCGTCGACGAGGACGGGAACGTCCCACTCGTGGGCTATTGCGATCATTTCCTTCACAGGATTCACGGTTCCAAGCGCATTGCTGACGTGGACAATGGAGACGAATTTTGTCCTCTCGTTGAACAGCGCCTTGTAGTCGTCGAGCAAGAGCTCGCCGCTATCATTCATGGGAATGACACGGAGCACGGCCCCCGTCCTGTCGCGCAGCATCTGCCAGGGAACGATATTGGCATGGTGTTCCATGGCGGAGATAATGATCTCGTCGCCTTTGCGGATAAATTCTCCGCCATAGCTGGCAGCGACGAGGTTGATCGCCTCCGTCGTGCCTCGCGTAAAAATAATTTCGCGCTCCGTTGCCGCGTGGATATAGCTCCGGACCTTTTCCCGCGCCGATTCGTACTGAATTGTCGCGCGCTGACTCAGGGTATGCACGCCGCGGTGGACGTTCGAATAATCTTCGGTATAAAACCGCATCAGGGCGTCGAGAACATACCGGGGTTTCAGCGTCGATGCCGCGTTATCCAGATACACGAGCGGTCTGCCGTGAACGCTTTGGTTCAGCGTCGGGAATTCTTCCCTGACTGCAACGGGATCGAATGCACCGACAGTTTCTGCAATTGCTTCCAGGGATTCCATCATCTCATTCCGCATACAAACTCCTACAAATGCGTTGTCTCTTTTAACCGCCGGTGGATGAACGCGTCGAGATGCGTCCGTAACGCTTCGATGGAAATATCTTCGATCAGATCGCTGGCGAAGGCGTACGAAAGCACATCGAATGCTTCCTCCATATCCAGTCCGCGCGACCGAAGATAAAAGATCGCTTTCTCGTCGAGTCTGCCGATTGTCGCGCCGTGGGTGCAACGCACGTCGTCGGCGAATATTTCCAACTGCGGTTTTGTATCGACAACTGCTTTGTTGGAGAGAAGAATATTGTTGTTGGATTGTTTCGCGTCGGTTTTCTGGGCGTCGGGACGGACAATGATCTTTCCGCTGAATACCCCGCGCGACTCGTCGCCGAGCAGCCCCTTGTAGACCTCATGGCTTGAGCAGTTCGGAACGGCATGATCGATGAGCGTATAGTTGTCGACATGTTGTTTGTTGCGCGGCATGTACAAGCCGTTGAGCGTCCCTTCGGCGCCCTCGCCTGCAAGGTGCATGGTGATATTGTTCCGGACCAATCTACCGCCGAACATCAGCGAGAGCGAAAAATACCTCGCCGACCTTTCGATGCTGACGGCATTATTCGAGATATGATACGCTTCCTCGCTTTCGCGCTGAATCTTGTAATGCTCCACATGCGCGTTCGCTCCGGCGACGATTTCCACCGCGGGATTGGAAAAGTACACGCCGCCGCGTTCGCATGTGTGCATTTCAACAAGTTTCACTTCGGAACCGGGTTCCGCGATCACGAGAATGCGGGGCTGCGATAATGCAGGAACATCGGCTGCATTCGCGGTAAGAAACAGGAAATGAATGGGCGTCTCGACGGCGGTGTTTTTCGGCACATAGACGAATGCGCCGTCGCGGATAAATGCGGCGTTCAACGCCGCGAAGCCGTTGGCATCGGAAGTCAACAACGATCCGAGATGTTTCCCGATAACGCCGGCATGGGTTTCCATCGCTGCCGCGAGCGAAGATATCACGACGCCGGGCGGCAGCCCGTTGTAGGAAGAAGACCGTTCGGAATGGAACCCGTTGACGAACACCAGCCTGGTGTCCATTGTATAGGTCGATTGAAGGCGGTCGAGCAAATCGCTGCCGATCAGCGATTCATCGAGTTGATTCGACGGCGAAAACCGGCTCGAAAGCAATGGCGAAAGGGATGTATAGCGCCAGTCCTCGTGTTTGATCGTCGGGAAGCCCTTTTCGGCGAGGGCGGCGATGGCATTCTTCCTCGATGCATGCACCGGAGCGGCCGATTCGCCGTTCAAAGCGCGTTCAAATGCCTCGAACTGTTCGAGATACGGTTGGATGTATTCCTGTTGCGACGGCATACGGACTCCTACCCTATCGATGCGGCAGCCATGTCCGCTTCATCTTTGATCTTGTCGTATCCTTCATCCTCAAGTTGCAGCGCAAGCTCTTTGCCGCCCGATTTCACGATACGCCCGTTGTACAGCACATGGACATAGTCGGGCTGGATATAGTTCAGCAACCGCTGATAATGGGTCACCATGACGACTGCATTTTCGCTGGAACGCAACGCATTCACGCCGCCCGCGACAATGCGCAGCGCGTCGATATCCAGTCCCGAATCGGTTTCGTCGAGAATTGCGAGCGCCGGATTCAGCACCGCCATCTGGAGGATTTCGTTGCGTTTCTTTTCGCCGCCGGAGAAGCCTTCGTTGACCGGGCGGTTCATGAACTTATCGTCCATCTCCACCAGCTTCATCTTTTCTTTGATAAGTTGCAGAAAATCGACAGCGTCGTACGGTTCCAGGCTGCGGTATTTGCGCTGGGCGTTGAGCGCTGCGCGGAGGAAATACGTATTGCTGACGCCCGGAATTTCGACAGGGTATTGAAAGGCTAAAAAGATGCCTTGGCATGCGCGTTCTTCGGCGTTCAACTCCAGAAGATTGTTGCCGCGGTACAGCACCGTGCCTTCGGTTACTTCGAAGGCCTCGTGTCCGGCGAGCACCTGCGCAAGCGTGCTTTTACCCGAGCCGTTCGGACCCATGATTGCATGAACTTCGCCGGCGTTCACCTTCAGATCGATTCCATTCAGGATTTTCTTGCCATCGACCGTGGCATGCAGGTTCTTGATTTCAAGCATGATTGTGTTCTCTCTATCACTCATATAAATACTTATCCAACACTTCCTTCGAGACTGATACCGAGAAGCTTTTGCGCTTCGACGGCAAATTCCATCGGCAATTCGCGAAACACTTCCTTGCAGAAGCCGTTGACAATCATGCTCACGGCGTCTTCGGTGGATATCCCACGCTGATTGCAATAAAAGATCTGATCCTCGCCGATCTTGGAGGTGGTCGCCTCGTGTTCCACCTGGGCGGTATCGTTGTTGACTTCGATGTACGGGAACGTATGCGCTCCGCATTTATCGCCCATAAGCATCGAATCGCACTGCGAGAAATTGCGCGCGCCTTCGGCGCCCTTCTGAATCCGCACCAACCCGCGGTACGAGTTCTGGCTGCGGCCCGCCGAAATGCCCTTCGACACAATGGTACTGCGGGTATTCTTCCCGATGTGAATCATTTTCGTACCCGTATCGGCCTGCTGAAAGTTGTTCGTCACCGCGACGGAATAAAACTCGCCGATAGAGTTATCGCCTTGCAGAATGCAGCTTGGGTATTTCCAGGTAATGGACGATCCGGTTTCCACCTGCGTCCACGAAATCTTCGAATTCACGCCGGCGCATTTACCGCGTTTGGTCACGAAATTATAGATCCCGCCTTTGCCTTCGGCGTCGCCGGGATACCAGTTCTGAACGGTAGAATACTTAATCTGGGCATTATCGAGGGCGATGAGCTCGACCACCGCCGCGTGTAACTGGTTTTCGTCGCGCATGGGCGCCGTACAGCCTTCGAGATAGCTGACATACGCTCCTTCATCGGCAACGATCAGCGTGCGCTCGAACTGTCCGGTCTGCGCGCTGTTGATCCTGAAATATGTGGAAAGCTCCATCGGGCACCGGACGCCCTTGGGGATGTAGACGAATGAACCGTCGCTGAATACGGCGCTGTTCAACGCGGAGAAGAAATTGTCCGATGCAGGCACAACGCTGCCGAGAAACCGCTTGATTAGCTCCGGATGTTCGCGGATTGCCTCCGACATGGAGCAGAATATCACGCCGAGTTCGGAGAGTTTATCCTTGAACGTCGTCGCGACGGAAACACTGTCGAATACCGCATCCACCGCGACGCCGGCAAGCATTTCCTGCTCGCGGAGAGGAATTCCCAGCTTCTCGTAGGTTGCAAGCAATTCCGGATCGACTTCGTCGAGACTCTTCGGCTTCTCCTTCATTTTTGGAGACGAGTAATAGCTAATAGACTGGTAATCGATGGGCGGGTAATGCACGTTCGGCCAGGTGGGCTCCTCCATGTCCTGCCAGCGGCGGTACGCTTTCAGCCGCCACTCGAGCATCCATTCAGGTTCTTCTTTTTTTTGAGAGATGAACCGGATGACATCCTCATTCAATCCCGGGGGGAGCGTATCCGACTCGATATCGGTAATAAATCCGAACTTATATTCCGAGGTGGTCAGTTCGTCGAGCGTTTGTTCTTCGGCACTCATCATGTTCTCAGATAGTCAAAAAACTCGTTCAAAAATCATCGCAGTCTGCAATGTACGGTAATCTGTACAATTTAGTCAAGATTATCGTTACTCAGATAACGCGCAGTTCCGGGGGAAGATTCCTTGATACCGGAGTTATTCCAACTTTTTTTACTTTTTTCCGCTCCGGTAACCAGTCTTCCCGTTTTTGTGTCAGAGTTAGTACCTTGCATATTCGAATTTGCTCTTGTTCACATGCGTTTGTAACACAGATAGAGAGGGTTCCCGAATGGTTCGCAAATACCCAGCCATAGCCGCACTTCTTCTCCTATTCATATTCTCCGGAATCGCACCCGCGCAGAATGTACTTACTTCCTATAGTATCTTCGACCTCCGGCAGGTGACCGAAGTCGAAGTGTCGCCGGACGGGAAATTTGCCGCATACGTCGTCACGCTCCCCCGCTCGTTTTCCGACGGCGCCGGTTCGGATTACCGCGAACTGTATGTGTGTGAAATTCCTTCCGGGAAAACTACACCGCTTGTCACCGGTAAAAACATGGTCTCCACCCCGCATTGGTCGCGCGATGGAAAAGTTATCGGTTTCCTGGCAAAGATCGATACCATGAAAACGGTACAGTTATTCGAAATTCCTCCTACAGGCGGTAAACCGGAGAAAATCACGTCACATCCAACGCCGGTGTATAACTTCGAATACAGCCGCGATGGGAAACTTGCCGGATTTACCGCTACCGAACCGGATGCCTCCGATCCCGACAAGCTGAAAGCCAAAGGATTCAACGCGCAAATCTACGAGGAAGAATGGGTCCCGGTGAATCTCTACATCCTCGATCGTAGTACCCGTCAATCGAGAAAGCTCACAAAGAACATCACCGTGCACAATTTCGACTGGTATCCCGATGGGAGCGCCATTGCGGCCGCTGTGACGCAGAAAAACCTGACGGACCACGAGTATATGTATTCACGGATCTACGCCATCGATACCCAAACCGGATTAGCCGAAAAATTCATCGAAAATCCGGGTAAACTTGGTCATGTGGAATGGAGCCCTGACGGTAAACACATTGCATTCCTTTCAGCCGTGGATGTCACCGACTCAAAGGAAGGGAGCATCTTCGTCACCGAAACCGAGAACAACTCGCTGTTCCAGAGCATGCGAAACCTGAACAAGGATTTCGCGGGAACCGTAACTGCGTTTCACTGGAAAGACAACAATACGATTATTTATGTATCGGAAGAAGGCGTCGATATCACGATCAGAGAACAAAAAATCGATGGAAACGACAGGCCTCTGCTGCTTCAGCCCGGCAAAGCCGCCTTCACCGCGATGAGTATCGGCGGAGGGATTATTGCAGTGAACGGCAACACCTCGCAACACCCATCGGAATTATATACGCTCGATCCGGCGACGGGAGCATTCACCCGGCGAACAAACCACAACGAATGGCTGAGCAACATCCAGCTTGCGCGCCAGGAAGAAATCCGCTATTACGCCAAAGACAGTTTGCTTATCACCGGCATCTTGATCTATCCACTCGGGTACGATAACGACAAAGAAGACCCGAAAATGAAAAATAAGGTCTATCCGCTGATCGTGAATATTCACGGCGGTCCGGAAGCGTGTTTCCAGAACGGCTGGCTTACGTCGTACGGAAACTGGGGTCAGGTGGCCGCGGCGGAAGGATTTTTCGTCTTCCATCCGAATTACCGCGCCAGCACGGGACGAGGAGTCGAGTATCTGAAGCTCGGATACGGCGATCTGGTGGGAAAGGAATTCGAAGATGTGCTCGACGGAATCGACTATTTGATTGCCAAAGGCTATGTCGACCGCGACCGGGTGGGCATCGGCGGCGGTTCGTACGGCGGATACTTCTCGGCATGGGCTGCCACCAAATACAGCAGCCGATTTGCCGCGTCGTGCGTGTTCGTCGGAATATCCAATCAAATATCGAAACGGAACACCACCGATATCCCCCTCGAAGATTACTACGTCCATTGGGGTTACTGGACCGAAGAAAAGTGGATGGATGTGCTTCAGCGCAGCCCTGTGTATTGGGCAAAGGGCAGCCAGACCCCGACGCTCATTCTCCACGGCAAGGAAGATCCGCGTATACCGCCGAGTCAGGGTCTCGAATTGTACCGCGTCCTGAAGCAGCACCAGAACGACCGCGTACGACTGGTGTACTATCCGGGCGAAGGACACGGTAACCGGAACAACCCCGCGCGACTCGATTTCTCGCTACGGACCATGGAATGGTTCAAATACTATTTGACAGGCCCCACAAAGAAAAAATGGGAGATCCCATCAAAGGAATTGAAACTCGATCTGACGAAGTTGAAATAGCCAATCCGGACAGGAATTTCTCACGCCCGGCGCCATTTCGACGCCGGGTTTTCTTCTTTACAGGCATACTCCGCGGCGGGCAATAGGGACAAAAAAATGCCCTCTATCGGCGTTGTTTTTTGTTTACATTAGTGAGGCGAATACCGTCATTTTAGTTTGTTACAACGCAGAGGTGAGCGATGCGACCATGCTCCATTCTTCCCGCCGCACTAATACTGTCCTTAATCCTCTCTTTTTCCGCGAATGCACAAGACGTGTGGCTGCCACTTGGAGGTCCGAATACTTCCAGCGTAAACAATGCGATCCGTAGCGCGGATGGAACGATGTATGTCATATCTACATGGAGCGGTGCGGAAGATAATTCCGCTGCATTCAGTTCATCCGCATCCGGCTCTTCATGGAAGCGGCTCTTTTCTACACGGGGATTCTATACGTATACTGCCGCTCAGTCTCCCGACCGGCGCATTTTCTTCGGAACCCAGGTCGGCATCCTCGCTGCGGATACATCGGGGAACAACTTCGACTGGATTAACGATCAGGATCAGAATATCGCCAAGATTATTTTTGGACCGCCGGGCATTGTCATTGGCTGGCAACAGGTACCGACACCCGACAATGCCGTACTATCGACAGATGGTGGTTCGACATGGCGCACTCTTGATATGCCAACAAAACCATGGATGCCCGCTGTCGATATCGCGATCGATTCCAAGGGCACAATTTTCGCCGCGATCTATAACGATTCGTTGTATAAATCTACCGACCTCGGCGGTTCATGGACGAAAATCGAGGACAACGCAACCATTTTTCCGTGGTATGTATTCACCGATTCAAACGACAATATCTACGCGCTCGCAAGCTGGAGAATCACATATTCCACCGACGGCGGAACGACCTGGTCGGCCCCGGGCGCCGAGATATACCCGGTAAATTCAATGGCTGTGTCCGCCGAAGGAACGATTGTCGCAGCAAGAGAATACGACAGCGTCTTTGTCTCCTACGATAAAGGAGCCACATGGGAACCGCTTCTGGCGCTCCGCGATCCGGGTACGCCGGTGCATTCGGTTTCGTTTGCACCCGACGGCGGCATTCTTATTGGCACAGCAATCGGGTTGTATGTGATCGATGAACAGAAGAACCTTCAAAAGCTATTTGTGAACAGCGGATCCGGTGTTCGCGCGACGTCCATCGCCGAATCGGACCTCTTTCGTTTCATAGTAACCACAAACCACGACGGCGATTTTCTTTGTTCGCCTCAGACTCCGGGAGCCGGGCAGTGGTCGCGCATTTCGCGTCCATTCGCATTGAATACACCTGTCGTATGCACCGCAACAAACACCGCCGACGTATCCACCTATGGAATCACCGGCAATATGCTCCTTAAGTATAACCCTCTCGATACTTCATGGGTTGTATTTTCGACTCAGGACTCGGTCAAGTTCGGGAAGCATCTTATCGCCCATCCCAACGGAACAATCTACACATGCAGAAAGGACAAATCCTCGGTACTCGACCGCTGGGACGGCGTATTGTATACAACCGATGAAGGAGCTACGTGGACGCGCGTGCCGTTCCCCGGCGACCGGGTATTCGCGCTGGCGATCGATTCTACCGGAAGGCTCTTACTATCCAACGGAGAACATGTATACCGCACAACGAATAACGGCGCCGACTGGCTTACAATCTTCGACGGCGCGGTTCATCATATCTATGCATCGCATTTTAACATGCTCTTCGTCGCGGGCGCGAACGGCATCTGGCGCACACCGGATCAAGCCATTACATGGGAGCATCTGCCAATAGATGATGCCGCGGATGTATCTGGAATATGCTTCAATGAGATCGGCGTATTATATATTTCCAAGCGCGGCATCCCGGGAGATACAGCGGCGGGCGGTGTGTACAGGTATCACGGCGGCGGACAACCCTGGGTTCGGGAAATCTCAGGCTTGCCCGATACCGATTGTTCGTGGTTGTTCGAGACGAACTATTATCAGGCATTTGTATCAACCGAGGACGGGATATTTTGGCAACAGATGTTTGTCGTATCGACCGATAATGTTGAACGGGCACAAGGCATCTCGCTTTCTCAAACGTATCCAAATCCTGTATGGTCCGGCAACTCAGCCATTCTTGCGTACACGCTTCCGTATGCCGGCGACGTGACGGTAAAGGTGTATTCCATGCTCGGTGTCGAAGTGTACAGCGCCGTGCTAGGAAGTCAGAAACCGGGTGGGCATTCGCTTCCTGTGCCAACCCGTGGATTGGTCCCAGGTGTATATCATTATGTGCTTACAACCGCCGGCGGCAGCGGGATGGGAAGGCTGGTCGTGCGATGAAACGCAACAATATCATTTGTATTATGCTTGCGTTCGCAATATATGTCGGTACTCCATATATCGCCTCATCTCAGAGTTGTTTTTTATCGCTTAATGGTCCTCCAAACACCGACATTCAATTTATTTCCGTGTCTCAGGAGGGACACATATTTACTATGACGCAAACCGCGCATTGTCTCCTCTCAACCGATAACGGACAAACCTGGCAAACACGGTATAAATTTGATTGGGAGGTATCGGATATTGCTGCTATCAAATGGGAACACATTCTCGTTGGATACGACAGCCATTGTTATCGTTCTGTCAACGAAGGTGAATCCTTCCGTGTAGGACCATTTTTGGGAGATTCAGTTGCATTTTATATACTAAATACCTGGTTTGCCATAGCGAGCAGCAAATATTACGGGACGCATTTCTCAACCGATATGGGCTATACATGGCTGAACGTGAATGTACCGTTTGGATATGATTACTTCCTCGATTCCCAACACCGGCTCTATATCGCCGGCAATAAGCTATATAGAATCGATAGCACGCAAATACACCAACTCGATCTTCCTTATGAACTGGGTCGGTTCACCAATGCATTTAGCGTTTATGTTTCGAAAACGAATACCATTATTGTTGCTGATGATTCTGGAATTTTCTCCTCTTCGGACGATGGGCAAACATGGATTCGTGAAGGTTCGGTGCCGGCGTCTATCCGTAAGGTATATTGGCGCGACAACACAGTTTTCGCTCCTGCGCGTAAAGACACTTTGTACTTTTCCAGCGACTTCGGACGTAGCTGGAATCCCATATATTTCGGAAATCCATACGGCATACGAATAAACGATTTCGATTTTGATATTGAAGGCAATCCGTTGCTTGCCACAAGCGCCGGATTATTGCGAGTCAGATTACTACAAAATGTTATAGAGATCATAGAACAGCCCTGCGAAAAATTCTTCGATTGCAGTTACATGACCGAAACCGAACCAGGCGCATTACTCGTACACTCGCCTTCGTACGGACTTCACCGTTATACGAGCAGCGTAGAATGGGAACGGCTGACAGCGCCATACCAAAACGACGGCTCATTGTTAGGATTCGCGAAGGGTGCCGGCAATTCATCTCTCATCATTACCAAGCATTGTATTTATGCAACTTCCGACAACGGTTCTACATGGATCGCGCATCAAGCGCCCGACACCATAATCTATGGGCGCATTTTCGACGTTGATTCGCGCGGCTATTTATATATGTATGCGGGCCGTATTTATCAAGGGCAAAATCTACCATTCGGATTGCTGTGCAGTAAAGATAACGGTTCATCTTGGGAACGAGTTCCGTTTATCACTCCAGGTCTTCATGGTATTGCCATTGATAACAATGATGTGATAAACGCCGCCTCTACCGATGCGATTTACCGGTCCACAGACGATGGAAGCAGTTGGAATATAATTTCACCGGGAAGTAAGTACATATCCTATTTAAATACTGGCGGTGATAACACCCTCTTCGCCGTCGAATGGGACATGATAACAGCCTATAACAACACAGGAACGCAGTGGAGAGCATTAAACATCCCCGGTAATTATGAGAATTTTGCATTTGTGTCATCGACCAGTCGCGGCATTTTATTTGCAGCGTTTGATAACGATAATCCAGTGTTTATTAATTACGGCGAGGGAACCATTTGGTTTCACGAAGAGCATCCTGACATTTACCATTACCATAATACACTCACTAGTCGGAGCGGTAAAATCTATGTTTCCACAAACAGCGGCGTTTACCAATTTGATCCGTACGGGATTAGCACAATAGATGTTATACCCGATTCTCCATCGCTCTCTGTCGTCTATCCCAACCCTGTTACGGCGGGAGAAATCGCCAATTTAGTCTATTCGCTTCAACAGCCGGGAAATGTATTCGTTAAAGTATACTCCATACTCGGGATCGAAGTTTACAGTTCCGCGCTCGGTATGCAACACAGCGGATCGCATTCCTTAACGATTCCAACGCGTGGAATGAAATCGGGAGTATATCAATGTGTGGCGACTTCACCGCACGGTTCGGCAAGCCTACGAATGGTTATTAAGTGATATTCCGCATTGCGCTCATAGCAAATGTCATTCTGACAGGTATATGTTTATATACATACACCTGTCAAGCTCAATCAATCGAAACCAGTCTTACTCTGCCGAAATATCAACAGGACTTCATCCGCATTTCATCCATGCAAGGCGATCTTGATTCGCTTGAGACGATTTACCGTCTATGGTCAGAGATCGATTCGACAAGCTCTACCCCGGATTACTACATAGTCTCCGAGTACACGAGCCGCAAGATCAAGCTCGACAGCGCGTACTCCATCGCACTTCGCGCTCTATCCAACGCGCTAGCAAACAATGATGGCAGCCGTGCATTATGGCGTACGCTTCCGCATGATGTGTCGCTGTTCTATGGATTACTGGCGCAAATTCAATTTCTGAAAGGCAATCCCATCGCAGCCCTATCGCACATACAAGCTGCCAAACAGTACGCACCACATCGAATAGACCCATCCCTCTTGATTCTCGAAGGAGCGATCTGGCAGCAGTTGCACCGCAACGAACAAGCGGAACGGTCCTATATCCGCGCATATATGCGCGGCAGCAACGAAGCCCACGATTCGCTTCAGTCGCTATTCAAACGCGAGCACGGAGGCCTCGGCGGGTATTCGACATATTTGACCATGTTGTCCGAGGATGTCTTTCAACGAGCGCCCGATTTCTCTGCCGCTAATTTGCAGGGAAAGCAATTCCATCTCGCCGATCACCGAGGGAAGGTTGTCGTTATAACATTTTGGTATATCGGATGTCCGGCTTGCATTATTGAGGAGAGATCGCTCAAACGCCTTGTATCGACACAGGATACCGGCGATGTTGTATTCGTATCGGTTACCCGCGACCATGCTGATCGAGTGAAGGAATATTTCAAAGGCAGTATGATACCCGGCGCGGGCAAGGAGTTTTATTCAGTACATATCCCAAGCGCACAGCATATCATTAAAGCCTTCGACGTGACAGCATTCCCTACTCATATCGTTATCGATCATGTCGGTCGAATCACATCCACGACAACCGGTGGTTCTGATCGCATAGACGAAGTGCTCCGCAAGATGATCGATGCGGCGAAATCCACTCAGTAGTATGCAGCAACTTACCGTCGCCCCCATTGCTGCGTTCGCTCGGTTTACTACAATCTCACGCATTCTCATACACCTCTGACACATACTCTCTGCTCGGTACAATCCTTGACCGAACGGAAGCTAATTCGTGTATTTGGGTCTGTAACCAAATGCACACCCAACCTGTCTTCCTTTCGTAACATCATTACACATTCATATTCCGGGAGGAATCATGAAGCAATTATTGCTACTCTTTGCTCTTCTTTTTACTGTTCTTCTTCTTCCCTGCCAGGCGCAGGATGATTGGGTTTCCCTTAACGGTCCGGCGAGTTCGGAGGTGCTCATTATCGCGCCGACGGTATTTGGTTCTTGGTTCGCATTATTGCCTCATGATAATATCTTGAACAGGCACTATCAAATTATAGCGTCGTGGGACGACCGGCAGTCATGGACGGGCGTACGAACCGTCAGCGCGGACATACAACCGATGCTGCAAACCGACCACCACGGAAACAAGTACCTACTGTACGAAGGGAACTTCGAACGCTCAACCGACGAAGGGATAACATGGACCAAATCCGATACTCTGGGCGTAGTATCACGTCTTAGCGAAGGCCTCGATTACCGCCTCATTCTCTCCACCAGTGACGGTATTTATATCTCGACGAATACGGGCGATTCGTGGACACATATCGCTACTCCCGTGCGATTCAAAGCCGCGACGAGCGGTAAAAATGGATACATTTATGCACTCGGCGGTACCAGAGTGTACCGGTCCACAGATATCGGTACGACATGGTCGTCGGTGCATTTTGGTCAATTCGGGTTCGAGGATAATGCATATATCCGATGCGATTCCAGAAACAATATTTTTGTCAAATCATATTCCGCGCTATACCGTTCTACCGATGACGGAACAACGTGGGATGCGGTCTCAACGCCCTTGAAGGACGTTTCGCATGTTCAAGTTGCCGGTTCGGGTTTAATATTTATAGCCAGTAAATATGATCAAATTGCAGTCTCATCGGATTTGGGTAACTCCTGGCGGATCATTCAAATTCATTCGCCAAAAGGGAACGCCATACACTCGCTTTCAATGGATATGCATGAAAATCTTATACTCGCTACCCAGTTTGGAGGATTTCGTTACGATCCGGTTGCCATGACTTCCGAGCGGATATTTTCCACCGCCGGCAATTTCGCCAGAACCGAACGCCTCGGGACGCTCGCTGGCGGGCTTCTTCCCCTCGCAGCAGACGGTATCCCCTATCTATATAATACTGCGAGCGACGAATGGCGCGCGGTTCCCGAAATCGTTTTGATTGCAGACTCCGTTCGTGGCGCGGCAGGGAACGCGGATGGCATCATGTTTTCGGGCACGCGCGAGCTGGCAGCTTCAACAAACGCAGGACAAACCTGGAGGCTTTACACTATCGATACATCCTTCCGGTATCTGAAGCCGCCTCTTTGCTCCCCATCGGGCAAAATATATCTCCCAATCTGGAAAGATGAGCAGTCGCGCTTTCAGTTCGAGGGCATTTATCTCACAACCGACAACGGATCGCAATGGAACAAGCTGTCATGCAACATCAAAACGCCGGACTATCTTTATGTCGACGCACACGATGCCTTCTATATTCTCGACGGTTTCCTGCTATGGAAAACAACAGACGCAGGAGCAACATTCGATGTCTTTCAGCTTCCCGACACGCCATCATTGTTTAGGATCACACGCGATGGCGAATGGTTTGCAGTATATAACGATTCACTCTATGCTAGCTCCGATTTGGGAACAACCTGGCGAAACACGGACTACCTCGAAGCACAAACTATCTCGTTCATCGTGAAAAACGGTACTGGGAACACATATATCGGTCGCTCGACGGGTCATATTTGGAGGTCTCAATCCGATACCGCCCCATGGAAATTACACATTACCGGTCTTCCTCTTGTCGAACTACTTGATATTGTGTATGAATCGGATAATTACATGTATGCCGGCACGCGTAACGGCTTGTACCGCTCGACAAAGTCATTTTCGCCGACAGTGCTCCCGGATATACAGGAATTATCCTTCGCCCTCGATCAGTCTTATCCCAACCCCATCGCCGCTGGCGAGAGAGCGGCATTGACGTACACCCTCCCGCAAGCTGCTGATATATCAATAAAGGTGTGCTCCATTCTCGGCGTTGAGGTGTACAGCGCCGCACTTGGAAGGCAGAACGAAGGGACGCATTCGTATTCGCTTCCCACACGCGGCCTGAAGCCGGGAGTGTACCGGTATGTACTCACAACATCCACAGCCAGACAATCCAGAACCATGATCGTGCGATAGCGGTACATATAGCTCATATACTCCGGGCAAGCGTATCGCTTGCCCTTATATTTACCGACATTCCTATTCCTCCCCTTTTTCGTATCTTGTTGCTTTCCTCAACCAACGATACGAACGGCAATGAAACGCATCTTTATACTCGACGGAATGGCTATCGCTTACAGAGCGTACTTCGCATTTATGGGACGTCCGCTGGTCAACAGCAAGGGCATGAATACCAGCGCGATCTTCGGGTTCCTGAATACGCTCGACATGCTCCTGGCAAAGGAGCAGCCCGACCAAATTGCCGTGGCGTTCGATACAAAGGAACCGACGTTCCGTCATAAGGAGTTCGACGCCTATAAAGCTACCCGCGACGCCATGCCCGAGGATATGATTCCGCAGCTTCCCTATCTGAAAAAACTCGTTCAGGCATATAACATCCCGTCGCTGGAACTGCCCGGCTGGGAAGCCGACGATATTATCGGTACGCTGGCAAAGCGCGCCGCCAGAGAGGGGATGGACGTGTACATGGTCACCCCCGATAAGGACTACATGCAGCTCGTCGAAGAGCATATCAAGCTCTATAAACCCGGCAAGCGCGGAGACGAATTCGAAATCGTCGGCCTCGACGGCGTGAGGGAAAAATTCGGCGTGCTGCCTGGGCAGGTCATCGAAGTGCTCGGTCTCATGGGCGATACATCGGATAATATTCCCGGCATCAAAGGCGTCGGCGAGAAGACCGCCATCCCGCTGATTCAGGAATACGGCACCATCGAAGGGATCTACGAGAACATCGACCGCATCGCGAAAAAGGGCATGAAGGACAAGCTCATGGATGGCCGCGAAGATGCGATGCTCTCCCGCCGACTCGCCACCATCGACACCGAAGCCCCGGTTGACGTCGATCCCGACGATCTTCACATCTCGCCGAAGAATATCGACGCGCTGCGCGAGCTGTTCGCGGAACTAGAATTCAAGCGCCATCTGGAAGCGCTCGACCGCATCGCAGTCCAGGAAGGCGCGCCGTCCGTATTTGCCGGTTCGATGCAGACCATCGACTCTATACCGCACGACTATATTTGTGTGGATACGCGCGATCAACTAACTGCAATGGTGAAATCTCTGCTGGCGGCAAAGGAAGTATGCTTCGATACGGAAACCACAGGGAAGAGTCCCCACGAAAGCGATCTCGTCGGACTTTCCTTCTCCATCGAACAAGCGAAAGCATGGTACGTTCCGGTCAATGCATCGCTCTCGAAAGACGAGGTGCTGAAGGCAGTAACGCACGTGTTCGACGGTTCGCGGCTCATCACCGGTCAGAATTTGAAATTCGATTTCGAGGCGCTGTATCATGCGGGCGTGCAAGTCAATCCGCGCGTATTCGATACGATGATTGCGGCGTACATCCTCCGTCCCGAAGGCGAGCACGGTATGGACGCGCTTTCGGAGCAATACCTGAACTACCGTCCCGTTTCCATCACCACGCTCATCGGCAAGGGGAAAAACCAGGGATCGATGGGCGATGTGCCGCTGGACCTCATCGCGCCATACGCCGCCGAAGATGCGGATATTACGCTTCAGCTCGCGCACGCCTTGCGCCCGAAATTGATAGAAACCGGGCAGACCGCACTGCTCGAAGAGATAGAATTCCCGCTCGTGAATGTATTGGTGCGCATGGAATCCACCGGTATCGCGATTGCGGAGGACACGCTGTTAGAGATTTCGAAAGGGATGGAACTTCAGATCGAGAATGTGACCGCAAGCATCTACAGTCATGCGGGCGGGAAGTTCAATATCAACTCCACGAAACAGCTCGGAGAATTACTTTTCGAACGGCTCAACCTGCCCACAGGCAAGAAGACCAAGACCGGCTATTCCACCGACGTATCGGTACTCGAATCGCTGCAGGGCAGGCATCCCATTGTCGACGATATTCTGCTGTTCCGGCAGCTCACGAAACTGAAATCGACGTACGTCGACGCCCTGCCGAAAATGGTCAATCCGCGGACGGGAAGAATTCATACCAACTTCAACCAGACGGTTGCGGCGACGGGTAGACTTTCCAGCACCGATCCGAACCTGCAGAACATCCCCATCCGCACGGAGGCGGGCCGGGAAATCCGCAAGGCATTCGTGCCGGGGCATAAAGGCTGGGTTATTCTTTCTGCGGATTATTCGCAGATCGAATTGCGGCTTGCCGCAGAGATGTCCGGCGATGCGGGATTGATGGAGGCGTTCAAGAGCGGCGAGGATATTCACACCAGCACGGCGATGCGGCTCTTCGGAGCGGACAAGGGAAGCGTCACCGCAGAACAGCGGCGGCAGGCAAAGACGGTGAACTTCGGTATTCTGTACGGCATCAGTGCGTTCGGACTTGCGCAGCGGCTCGGGATTTCCAATCCCGACGCAAAGGATCTGATCGATCTGTATTTCGACAAGTATCCGAACATCAACAAATACATGATGAGCACCATTGCGTTCGCGAAAAGCAAGGGATACGTGGAAACGCTCAAAGGCAGACGGCGGTACATCCCCGACATCAACAACAAGAACCGTAATCTTCGCATGTTCGCGGAACGCACCGCGATCAATGCGCCGATTCAGGGAACCGCGGCGGATATGATCAAGATTGCGATGATCCGGATCGATGAGGCGTTGCTGAAATCGAAATTACGCGCGAAAATGCTCCTCCAGGTACACGACGAACTGGTCTTTGAAGCGCCTCCTGAGGAAGTCGACGAATTAAAACCGATGGTGATTGAACTCATGCGTACCGCGCTCGATGTACGCGTCCCAATAGAAGTGGAAGCCGGCACCGGCGAGAATTGGCTGGAAGCGCACTAGCATGTTGGGGCGAATTGCCATTCGCCCCGAATCATCCATTCGCCCCGAATCATCCATTCGCCCCGAATCATCCATTCGCCCCGAACATTTATGATCGATGAAATATCGGAGGTTATTCCGTCACACCGGCGGCGTTGAAGATGAGGCGGATCAGTTCCACTTTGCCCGCGCCGGTATGGGATGAAAACGGGAGAATATCGGAACCGCAGCCGCACGAGCGCACCCCCGCGGCGAGGATTTTTGATTGGGACGACATTTCTTTCTGGTTCAGTTTGTCGATTTTTGTGGCGACAATCTGGATCGGCATTTGAAGGGATACCAGTCGAAGCAATACCTGCATATCCAAATCCTGAAAGGGAATCCGTGAATCGAGCAATTGCAACACCAAGCCGATCGGGCGGTTGGTTTCGACGTATTGCGCGATGAGTCTACCCCAGTTCTCGCGTTCCTTCGCCGAGGCTTTTGCATACCCATAGCCCGGCAAGTCCACAAAGCGAAGGACGTTGTTAATCCGGTAAAAATTGATTTGCTGCGTTTTCCCAGGCGTACCGCTCACGAGAGCAAGCTGTTTTTTCCCGGTAATGGTATTGAGC
Source organism: uncultured Ectothiorhodospiraceae bacterium (assembly GCA_964408855.1). Lineage (GTDB taxonomy): Bacteria > Bacteroidota > Ignavibacteria > SZUA-365 > CAYPBB01. The sequence continues at coordinate 20,780 of CAYPBB010000014.1, read as the reverse complement.
AGCGACGATTTGCCGACGTTCGAGCGTCCGAGAAAAACGATTTCCGGCATTGAAGGCTCCGGGAACTGCTCAGCCGATGCGGCGCCGATTTCAAAAGATGCTTCGGTGATTTTCATATATGATCGATAGAACGTTGTACGATAGAAGATGCGCGAATACAGATAGATTTCGCCTACTCTGCATCGCACCAAAGTTAGGGAAAATTTGCCGAATAGAAACAGGAAAGATTCTCGGGTTTGAAAAACACACAAAAACTGGTATTGACATTTTAGCTTGCAGAAACGACATTTATAAGGAGTACCAGCGTATATTATCGCACAGCATAACACGAAACGCAAAAACAGCACCGATTTCTGACATTTCGGACCGCATCTCTGGTTTGAAATGCGCTCTGTGCTAAAAAGGCGAAAGAATTCTTTATTCGCACCGAACAAATGTTGCGATGCCTGTACAATAGGACGTAGAAAATACGTCTGTTTATAGGGAACAACGCATCTCGAAGACCATCGCCGGACTCACCGCCGCCGATGAGCGGGTTACCTGGTCTGTTCACGGGTATTACAGGCTCAGGTCTCAAGAATATTCATGTTGAATACACATCCGGGGTCATCCCGGCATCATGTACATAACAATCGGAGTCTGATTATGTTTAAGACGTACCGTCGCCTCTTTGCATTTATTGTGCTCGCCGCCGCATTCGCTTCGCCGGTTGCGCATGCTCAAATCATCATCAATACCCCAGTTAACATTTCATCGAATACCGTATGGAACGATGATGTCTTCATCGTCGCCGGCGGGATATTAACGATCGATCCGTCCATCATTCTGGAAATCACTCCCGGATACAACTTCTTCGTTCAAGCAGGCGGGCAACTCATGGTAACGAACGATGCCCGGTTGCTATTGGACCAGGGTACGTTTATCACCGACCCCGGAAGTTCGACCGTGTTCGACCCTAATTCCGCACTCCTGTTCCAGGACGACGGCAGATGCGCATTCGCGGGCGGAACCGCCACATTCAACGCCGCAACAATTGAATGCACGAATCCCGCTGCGTACCACGCGCTTTGGATTTTCGACAGCTATACGTTCCAGGGCGATTGCCGGGTCGTGAGTTTCGATATCACACATATCAACGCGCCGTTCTGGTTCATCGCCAACGGCAGCAACATCGTTTTCGAAAACGGATGCAATTTCGACGATCCCACCGGAGCTGCGAACCACTCTATCGAAGCGGCGGGAACGCTCAGATTCAACCCCGGAACCTACTCGTTCAGTACAACTCCGGCAAACCGGCTGAGGAGGATTCATGTCCCGACATACGGTTCCCTGATTATCGACAATGCAACGATGGAAGACCTGCCGGACATCCTCGGACAACATGACACCTATATGCTGGTAAATAACTCTCAATGTTCATTTTACAACACTGCAGGGTACAGTAGCCGTGGCTTCATCGACCTGTTCGACAGCCATTTCTATGCCTACAACCCTGGAGGCTGGCGCGGAGTGAAAGCATACGCCGATATCGCGTTTCTAAGAATGATAAACTGCCATGTCGAACACACAGTTGGATACGCGGTAAAAATCGAGCGCACATCGGTGTACCAGCATATAATCGATCACAGCATTCTTTCGCATCCGGATGTACAGTATACCGGCGATGGTCTCTGGATTGAAGGCGATGGTGTTTGGACGCCGAATGTCCGTGTCGAGTGTTCGCGGATCCAGGATTTCGATAACGGCGTTCATATGACGCTCGGGATGCTCGATATGCAGAATTCGGCTTCGATCTACAACAACAACGGATTCTACATTCACGACAATTCGCAATCTCAGATCGAGTACAGTTTGATCGCATATAATCAGGTGGACGGCATCAGGCTTGAAGGTGCGACCGGAAATATCCTGAACTATTGCGAGATGCGGATGAACGGCAATGTGCAAATCTCGCTCGATGCAAATATGACCGGATCATCCGATATCAACGGCGGGTGGAATAATATTCATACGAATATTCCCGCCGTGTTTCTCGTGCGCGTTTATGGAATGTCGAACGCCACGCTGAGCGACTGTTATTGGGGCGTATTTCCGCCTGTCATCGGCGTCGATTTCGACGTTCAGCCCGGCAGTACCATGAACTTCCCGGCATGGCAGTGGTTTTCCAATCCGGTCACAGGCTGGAACACATGCGGCATGCCGAAGTACACAACGCTACCGAGCATCGCACTCAAACCGGTCTCGCCTGAGATTTCAATACACAACTTTCCTAACCCGTTCAATCCTTCTACACAGATCGAGTATTCTCTACCTGAGGAAATGAACGCGACAGTGAAAGTGTACTCGCTTACCGGGAAAGAGATTGCCACTCTGGTCGAAGGTCAACAGAAAGCAGGCGTGCATACCGTCACCTTTACCGCATCTTCTGATATCCCGTCGGGTACGTATATCTACTCGATACAGACGCCCGCAGGTATCAAACGCGGCATGATGACGCTGACGAAGTAACGCCGGATTGTTCATCACACGCTGGAATATCCCTCGTTCCATGTTATACGATACAGGGATTCAGTATGCCGGCGTATTCCATAATCCGTGTATAACGATGTAGGGGTTCAGTCCGTCGATTGCCGGATGAACCCCTACATAATTCCAGGGAGATGCGTTGCTATTTCTCTGTTTGTTCTTCCGATTTCGGAGTTTCTGTTTCGGACGCTTCCGGTGCAGGCGCTTCTTCAACTGCTGCCGCCTTCACCTCTTCGGCTTCTTCCACGACCTCAACCGGCTTGGGCTCGGCTTTCTGCGCGGTCTTCTGCTGCCCTTCGAGGCGTTTCTTGCGATCATCGGCTTTCTTCTGGCCGGCGACGCGTGCGCGGCGGCGCTTATCGTCCTGAGCCAGGTTGTAGTCCACCAATTCGATGACGGCCATTTCGGCGCCGTCGCCGAGGCGTTGACCGAGTTTCAGGACGCGCGTATATCCGCCCGGACGCTGACCGACTTTTTCAGCGATTTCGGTAAAGAGTACTTTCACAGCATCCTTATCGTGGATGAACTTCGCCACCTCGCGGCGCGCATGAACATCCATCGCCTCGCCCGCTTTTTCTTTCAAAAACGCATTACGCGCGCGGGTGATGATCGGCTCGATGATACGGCGGGTTTCTTTCGCCTTCGCAGTCGTGGTGCGGATCTTTTTATGTTTGATGAGCGCCGTGGAGAGTGCAGAAAGCAGCGCCTTTCTGTGACTGGCGGTTCTGCCTAACTTTCTTCCGACTTTATTGTGTCTCATGATGCATCAGTTCCTTATTTTTCGACACTCTCGGACGGAGTGTAATCCTTAATATACTTATCGACATCCATACCAAAGTGCAATCCGAACTCATCGATGATCATACCGAGTTCCGCGAGGGACTTGCGGCCGAAGTTGCGAAATTTGAGCATTTCGGATTCTTCGCGGCGCACCAGATCGGCGAGGTTACGGATATTCGCCGCTTTCAGGCAGTTATGCGAACGCACGGAAAGCTCCAGATCGTCTACCGACGTGAGAAGGATTTTACGGACGCGCGCTGTTTCGTCGTCTTCGGCTTCCTCCGCAACTTCTTCGGTCTTCGAGACGTCGAAGTTGATGAACATCTGCACGTGGTCGAGCAGAATATGCGCCGCCTGCGAAAGGGCGTCTTCCGGAGTGATGCTTCCGTCGGTGGTGATTTCAAGCGTCAGCTTATCGTAGTCGGTGCTTCCGCCGACGCGTGTATTCTCGATCAGATACCGGACGTTTTTAATCGGAGTATAGATGGCATCGAGAGCGATAACGCCGATGGTGTGATCGGGAAGCTTATTTTCGTCGGCAGGCACGTAGCCGCGGCCGATTCCGATGCGCAGTTCCATGGTGAGCGTTGTACTTTCGTTCAACGTCGCAATGTGCTGCATGGGATTGAGAATTTCGAATTCGGGCGAAGCAGCCTGAATATCCGCCGCCGTGAAGGTGCCTGGTCCTTGAACGGATACATTGATAGTTGTGGCTTTCGGGTTGATCGGTTTGAGGCGCACTTCCTTGAGATTGAGCACGATTTCAGAGACGTCTTCAACGACGCCGGTAATCGTGGAAAACTCGTGAAGCACATTATCGATTCTGACAGCAATGATTGCCGCGCCCGTCAGGGACGACAGCAGCACTCTGCGAAACGAATTGCCAATGGTGACGCCGTATCCCTTTTCCAGGGGCTGAATTACAAATCTGCCGAACGTCGTGGAATAACTGGCTTCATCCAGTATAATTCCGTCGGGCATTTGAATTGATGTCATCGTCATCTGTATCACGCTCTCCTTAAGATTCTAAGATCAGTGCAGAACTGGTTGGCAGCGGTGTGCGAATTCTGCATTACTTCGAGTAGAACTCGACGATCAATTGTTCGTTCGCCTGAATCTGAACCTCTTCGCGTTCCGGCACCTGCAGGAAGGTTCCCTGCAACGCCGCTTTGTCGAGGCTCAGCCACGGATACATTGCATTGTCGCGCACGCGCTTCATTGAATCGTGGATAACGTCCAATTTTTTGCTTTTATTCACAACCTGAACCACATCGCCGCTTCTGAGCAGGTACGATGGAATATTTACCGCCCGTCCGTTCACGTTGAAATGCTTATGGAGAATAAGCTGACGTGCGGCCTTCCGCGAAGGAGCGAGGCCCATTCGATAAATCACATTATCGAGGCGGCTTTCGAGAAGTTTGATAAGGTTTTCGCCGGTTTTTCCTTTTAGACGGCTCGCCTTTTCGTAGTAAATATGGAACTGCTTTTCGTTCAAGCCGTACAAACGGCGGACTTTTTGCTTTTCGCGCAGCTGAATACCGTGTTCGGAAATCTTGGCGCGGCGGTTCTGACCGTGCTGTCCCGGGGGATAGTTGCGTTTATCGACGGGGCATTTCGCGGAAAAGCACTTTGTGCCTTTGAGAAACAGCTTCTGGCGTTCGCGGCGGCACAGTTTGCAGTTTGCATCCGTATATCTAGACATTCAAGCAATACTCCTGAAATAAGACTTATACTCTTCTACGTTTCGGCGGTCTGCAGCCGTTATGGGGAATCGGGGTGACATCCCGAATCGCCATAATTTCGAGACCGGCTGTCTGGAGCGAACGGATAGCTGCCTCGCGGCCGGAACCCGGACCTTTCACAAACACTTCTACTTTGCGCAATCCAAGATCGTAGGCTTCGCGGGCGGCGTTTTCTGCCGACACTTGCGCTGCGAACGGCGTATTTTTGCGCGATCCACGGAAATTGTTCTTTCCTGCCGATGACCATGAAATGGTATTTCCGTACACATCCGTCAGCGTAACTATAACGTTGTTGAACGTCGCTTTTACGTAGGCGCGGCCGGTGGTATCGACCTGAATTTTCTTCTTCGTTTTACGAACTGCTTTTGCCACAAATACTCCTGCTATATCAACCTGATAAATGTTGCGACGTTATTTCTTGGCTGCGGCTTTCTTCTTGCCGGCAACTGTTTTCCTTCTGCCCTTCCGGGTACGGGAATTTGTGCGGGTCCGCTGACCGCGCACCGGCAATCCTTTTCTGTGCCTCAGACCGCGGTAACAACCGATATCCATCAGGCGCTTGATGTTCATCTGCATTTCGCTTCGTGCGGCGCCTTCGACTTTCATCGATTGGATGATGTTACGAATGCTGCTGACTTCGTCGTCGGACAGCTGATCCACTCGCTTATCGTGCGGAATGCCGGCTTCGTTTAAAATGCTCCTTGCTGTCGATCTTCCGATACCGTAGATATAGGTCAGCGCAATAACGCTGTGCTTTGCGCGCGGTAAGTCAACTCCAGCTATACGTGCCAATGTAATACTCCTTTATGCTCTCAGATTCCAGTATTCGTGTTGCCGGTCCGCGAGGAACGGGCGTGGATACTGCGTTTCACAACGCCTATCCCTGACGCTGTTTGTGTTTCGGATTCGAGCAGATCACTCGAACCACACCGCGCCTGCGGATGATCTTGCATTTGTCGCAAATTTTCTTCACAGATGAACGGACTTTCATGATGTCTCCACAACTTCGGTAGATTACTTATATCGATACGTGATTCGACCTTTTTCAAGATCGTACGGCGAAAGCTCCACAGTCACGCGGTCGCCCTGAAGAATTCGTATGAAATTCATTCTCATTTTACCGGATACATGAGCTAAGATTTCGTGCCCGTTCTCGAGACGCACCTTAAACATTGCGTTCGGGAGCGTATCGGTGATGACGCCGTCGACTGTGATGGGACCTTGTTTAGCCATTCGACCTGGTAAAATGATTCGTTAGTATTTCCGGACCGTTTTCCGTGATGAGTACCGTATGTTCAAAGTGAGCCGACGGTTTTCTGTCCAACGTTGTAATTGTCCAACCGTTTGGTTGCACCCGCACGTGATAATCGCCCGCATTCACCATCGGTTCAATTGCGAGGATCATTCCGCTTTTCAGTTCCGGTCCTTTTCCGCGAATACCGAAGTTCGGCACCTGCGGTTCTTCGTGCAATTTCTTGCCGATACCGTGCCCGACGAGATCGCGTACGACGGAGAATCCGTTCGACTCTACATAATTCTGGATCGCGGCGGAAATATCGTAGAGCCGCTTTCCGGGAAGAGCCTCATCGAGCCCTCGGTACAGCGATTCCCTGGTAACATCCAGCAACCGCTGCTTTTCCATGTTCGTCTCGGCAACCAGCCAGCTCATGGCGCCGTCGCCGAAATATCCTTCCTTCTCAACACCGACATCGATCGATACAATCTGCCCAGCCTGTATGGTTCTCGACGCAGGAATTCCGTGTACCACTTCCTCGTCGATAGAGATGCAAAGCGTGGCCGGGAATGCCGGTATCTTCGGGACTCCGGAAGGATATCCTTTGAACGCCGGGCGTCCGCCCTGTGACCGGATATACTCTTCCGCCATTTTATCGAGATCGGCTGTCGACGTTCCGGGAACAATGTACGGCGCAAGAAGCCGGTGAACGTCGGAGACGATCTGTGCGCTATTGCGCATGAATTCAATTTCCTGTCCGGATTTCAGCGGTATCATGCTTTTCCGGATTGGCAGTGAATCGTAGTCAGGCTCAACCGCGACCGATCCTTCCTTTGATCTTGCCGCTCTTCATAAAGCCGTCGTAATGGCGCATAAGCAAATGCGATTCAATCTGTTGCAGAGTATCGAGCGCAACGCCGACGACAATCAACAAACTCGTCCCGCCGAAGAACTGCGCAAACTGCGGATTGATATTCATCTTCATCATTAATGTCGGCAGAACAGCGATGATGGCAAGAAAAATGGAGCCGGGCAGCGTGATCTTCGTCAGAATATTGTCGATGTACTCGCGCGTATGCGACCCCGGACGTATACCCGGGATAAAGCCGCCCTGCTTCTTCATGTTATCGCTGACATCCTGCGGATTGAAGGAAATCGCGGTATAGAAATACGTGAAGAAGATAATGAGAATCGCATAGATGAACGCATAGACAAACGAATCGTACCTGAAATAGGTCATCAGCGTCTGGAAGAATTCATTCTCAGGGAAAAACATCAGAATGGTTTCCGGAACGAACATCAATGCCTGCGCGAAAATGATGGGCATCACGCCTGCGGTGTTGATGCGCAACGGGATATACTGCGTAACGCCGCCGTACACCTTCCGTCCAACCACGCGCTTTGCGTACTGCACCGGAATGCGCCGAGTGCCTTGCGTCACCAAAACGACGCCGGCGGTAATCACAACCATGCCGAGCAACAGCAGAATGAAGATGATCAGATTCTGAGTATGGGTAAACTCGGCGCCGATTGCCTGCGGAAGCCGCGCGACGATTCCGATAAAGATGATGAGCGAAATACCGTTACCGATACCGCGATCGGTGATCTGCTCGCCGAACCACATCAACAACAACGTCGAGATGGCGACGACCAGCATGGTCGACACGGCAAAGAGGAAGCCCTGTACTTCGACAGGAACTACAGGGAGTCCGTTCGAGACGGTCAGATTGCTCAACCGGACGCTGACGCCCCACCCCTGCAATGCTGCAATAAGGACGGTGCCGTAGCGCGTATACTGGTTGATTTTCTTTCTGCCTTCCTCGCCGCCTTCTTTCTGAAGTTTCTGGAAGTACGGTATAACCGCTCCGAACAACTGCAGAATAATCGACGCGGTGATATACGGCATGATGCCGAGCGAAAATATTGCCGCGTTGTTAAAAGCGCCGCCTACGAACAAATCGAACAATCCGAACAAGCCGCCGACATCGCCGCTTGCGGAAGCGATGGCGCTTGCATCGACGCCGGGGAGCGTAATGAATGCGCCCAGACGAACCAATACAAGGATGCCGATTGTAAACAGGATCCGCTCGCGCAGTTCCTGTATTTTAAACATGTTCCTCAGACTTTCGGTAATACTCGACATAACAATCCGCTAATTCCGCTATGAAAGTGTCTCAACCGCACCGCCTGCCGCTTCAATCTTCTCTTTCGCAGAGGCGCTGAATGCGTGGGCCGTCACGGATAGTTTAGTTGTAAGCTCGCCAACTCCAAGAATCTTCACGAGTGCGCTCCGCTTGGAGATCACGCCGAGTTCGAACAGGATTTCGGGTGTAACGACACCGTCTGCAAGCTTGCCGTTCTCAATAAGAACGTTTAATCTCGAAATATTGACTGGCGCGTATTCCACCCTATTGATATTGGTGAATCCGAATTTCGGCAACCGGCGATACAGCGGCATCTGACCGCCTTCAAAACCAGGCTTGGTTTTGTAACCGGCGCGCGACTGGGCGCCTTTATGCCCCTTTGTGGAGGTTCCGCCTTTACCGCTGCCCTGGCCGCGGCCGATGCGTTTTTTCTTTTTGCGCGAACCTTCTGCGTATGTAAGAGATCCTAGATAATTCATTCTTGTTCACTTTATCGGGTTATGCAAAGCACTCGTCACGATTCAATTTCTTCGACCTTTACAAGGTGAACCACCTTGCGAATCATACCGCGGATTTGCGGCGTGTCGTTATGAATGACGACATAATTCGGCCGGCCCAGTCCAAGCGCTTCTATTGTGCGCTTCTGATTTTCCAGACGTTTAATAGTGCTGCGGGTTTGTGTAATCTTCAGCTTCGCCATCGGTTTATCCATTTATTTCTTTGTCATAGTCTGATGAAAGACTTCCGGCAGCGATCTCTGCCGACGCTCAGCCATTGTGTAGGCATCGATGAGGCTCTTGAGTCCGTTCATCGTTGCTTTCACAACGTTATGCGAGTTGGAAGTCCCCTGGCACTTGGTAAGAATATCCTGGATGCCTGCTGATTCGAGGACGGCGCGCACGCCGCCGCCGGCAATCAATCCGGTTCCAGGCGAGGCAGGCTTCATGAAGACTTTTCCTGCTCCGTAGCGACCGATAATGGTATGAGGAATTGTGCCTCTGATTACCGGCACATGGACCACGTTTTTCCTGGCATCTTCAACGCCTTTGGAAATGGCATCTGTCACTTCGTTTGCTTTCCCCAGCCCGACGCCGACATGGCCGTTTCCATCGCCCACGACCACGATCGCATTAAAGCTGAAACGCCGGCCGCCCTTCACCACTTTGGCTACGCGTTTAATCTGTACGAGCTTCTCTTTGAGTTCGAGCTCGCTGGCTTTGATCTTGGACAACAATTACTCCTTGGAAATGATTATATTCTCGGTCAAAATTTCAATCCGCCTTCGCGAGCGCCGTCGGCGACGGCTTTCACGCGTCCATGATACTGATACCCGCCGCGATCGAACACGGCTGTATCGATGTTCTTTTCTTTCGCCAGACGGGCAAGTTCCTTACCCACCAACTTCGAAGCGTCGACTTTGCCTTTGAGTTCTTTCAACTGATCGGCAATGAACTTGCTCTTCGTCGAGACGGAGAGAATCGATTTTCCTGCGTCGTCGTCGACCAACTGTGCATAGATGTGTTTGAGGCTGCGATAGACCGAGATTCTCGGACGGGCGGCTGTGCCGCTCACTTTAATCCGCACCCGCGTGTGTCGTTTCTGAAGCGGCGATTTCTGTATTACGCTCGGCTTAATCATAACTGGTTTCTTCTCCTGTCACGCTTTATTAGGCTTTCGCAGTCTTTCCTGCTTTACGCTTGATGAGTTCGCCCTGGTACTTGATACCCTTGCCTTTATACGGTTCCGGCGGACGGAACGAACGAATTTTTGCCGCCACCTGACCGACCAATTGTTTGTCGATACCCGATACTTTAAACAATGTCGGAGTGTCGACGGTGATGGTTATTCCCTTTGGAGGGAAGAACAGGATCGGATGCGAATAACCGACAAACAACAACAGGTTTTCGCCTCTGGCTTCGGCGCGGTACCCGACGCCGACTAGTTCGAGCGCTTTGGTGAATCCGTCGGTCACACCGGTAACCATGCTCATCAGGTTAGCGCGGGTCGTGCCATGAAGCGCCCGTTCGAGCTTCACATTTCTGTCACGGGTGACAACAATCTGGTCTGCTTCCACCGCAACGTTTATCAACGGATGTACTTCGGTCGAAAGCTCTCCTTTCGGACCTTTGACTGAAATCCGGGTCTTATCCTGAGCTACCTTCACGGTGCTTGGGATGGGGATCGGGTTTTTACCTACTCGTGACACTCTTATGGTCCTTTAAATTATCGTTCTGAATCAAATTTCAAATGCAGCACAGAGTACCGCGGTTTTATGCCTCGACGCTGTCCGGCGGCCGGACTGTCCGGCGGCAATGCTGCTCAGCGGCAACGCTTGCTCAGCGGCAACGCTTGCTCAGCGGCAACGCTTGCTCAGCGTGAATGCTGTTTGGCAGCAAGGCGCTGCTCGGCGGCAAGGCTGCCCAGCGGCACGAATGTTACCAGACTCGGCAGAGCACTTCACCACCGACGTTTTCGGCGCGTGCGCGTGCATCGGTCATGACGCCCTTCGGCGTGGTAACGATGGTGAGCCCCAACCCGTTCAGGGTTCTGGGAATCTCGTTCGCGCCTTTGAAAATGCGCAAGCCAGGTTTGCTGATGCGTTCGAGCCCCGTGATCACCGGCGATCCTTCGTTGTATTTCAGGAAGACGCGCAATGTGCCCTGCGGACCATTCTCAATGACCTGGTAGCCGTTAATATAGCTTTCTTCATAAAGAATATGCGCAAGGCTTTTCTTCAAGTTGGAAGCGGGGATATCGACATGTTTGTGACCCGCTTTCAAGGCGTTGCGAACGCGTGTCAGGAAATCTGCAATCGTGTCTGTCATAGCTTTTTTGCACTCACTAGTCTTGTTACCAACTCGCTTTTTTAATACCGGGAATCCAACCTTTGAGCGCGAGCTCCCGGAAACAGAGGCGGCAGATACCGAATTTACGATAGTAGGCACGGGATCTGCCACACCGTTGGCAGCGGTTATACTTACGGACTGCATACTTCGGTGTCCGCTTTTGTTTTGCAATCAATGATGTGCGTGCCACAAGAATTCCTTATCTCTGTTTAGCGTGATTCGTAATCGGTTTGCGTTGATAGTTGCCTGTTTCGCCGGGCGCCGAGTCAACGTTGGCTGCAGCGCTTTTGCACCATGCAACCATCGCCCGTTGTATTATGCTGTTTCTTTTTTACGGAACGGCATACCGAATTCTTCGAGAAGCGCTTTTGCTTCCTCATCGGTTTTTGCGCTCGTTACAATCGTGATATCCATACCGAAAATACGCGTCACCTTATCGACATCGATTTCGGGAAAGATGATTTGTTCCTTGACGCCGACGGTGTAGTTGCCTCTTCCATCGAACGACTTGTCGGGAAGACCGCGGAAGTCGCGGATTCGAGGAACGGCCGTGCTGATGAATCTGTCGAGGAACTCGTACATCCGGTCGTTGCGGAGTGTCACGCGCACGCCGATCGGCATTCCTTCGCGAAGCTTGAAATTCGAGATACTCTTCTTCGCTTTGGTAATGACAGGCTTCTGACCGGTGATGATTTCCATGTCGTTTACCGCCAGATCGAGAAGTTTCGTATCCTGGGTGGCGTCGCCGACGCCCATGTTCACGGAAATCTTTTGGATGCGCGGCACCTGCATCACGCTTTTGTACTCGAAACGCTTCATCATCCGTTCGATGATTTGTTCCCGGTACCTGCCTTGGAGCCGCGGCGTTCCTGCCGGATCATCGCCGTGTTCAACGACCTTTTTGGTCTCAGCTGAACCTTTTCCTTTTTTATCTTTTTTGTCCGCCATACTATTCGTGCTTCTTCAGATTAATCGATTGTTTCGCCCGTGACTATGCTCTTGCGAACATACTTGGTTTTCCCGGTATTTTCGTCCTTGACAGCGGCTGCTCCGATGCGCGTCGGTTCGTTGCTTTTCGGATCGAGCAACATCACGTTCGACACATGGATGGGCGCTTCCTGCTGAGTGATCCCGCCCTGGGGATTCATTTGGGTCGGACGGCGGTGACGGTGCACCAAATTCACGCCCTCCACAATGATGCGGCTCTTTTCCGGGTAGACGCGGAGCACTTTTCCGGATTTCCCGCGGGAATTTCCCGCGATGACCATCACCATATCGTTTTTCTTAATCTTCATTTCGTATTCTCTGCAATCGTTTGATACGAGTTCTATAACACTGTGCGTTTCTTGTACTGTTCGATTACAGCACTTCCGGAGCAAGGGAAACGATTTTCATGAATTGCTTTTCACGCAGTTCACGGGCAACCGGTCCGAAGATACGGGTACCTTTCGGCTCGAGGTTGTTATTGATGAGAACGGCGGCATTTTCATCGAACCGGATATACGATCCATCCTGACGACGATACTCTTTTTTCGTCCGCACAATCACTGCGCGCGATACTTCGCCTTTTTTCACCCCGCCGCCGGGGATCGCGGTCTTCACCGCTACTACAATGATATCGCCGACACGCGCATAGCGACGTCCCGATCCGCCGAGTACGCGGATGCACCGGATTTTTTTCGCTCCAGAGTTGTCAGCTGCTACGAGATTTGTTTCTTCCTGAACCATTGTCCTATCCTGTTATTATTTGTGCGTTCCGGCACGTTGTGCGTTCCGGCACGCTGTGCGTTCCGGCACATTATTTGGCGCGTTCGAGTATCTTCGCCAATCGCCAACATTTGTTTTTACTCATCGGACGCGTTTCCATAATCAGCACCTTGTCGCCGATGTGGGCGGAGCGCTCTTCGTCGTGAGCAAGGAATTTTTTCGTCTTCTTGAAGTATTTCTTGTACAGCGGGTGACGAACGTGCCGTTCGATTGCGACCGTGATGGTTTTTTCCATCTTATCGGACACGACAATTCCGATTCGTGTTTTCCGTGCTTTGCGCATTGTGACAGCGGTATTATCCGTTACATTCGTCATGAATTCTGTTCTCCGGCAAGTTCTAATTCTCTCAATACCGATTTCAAGCGTGCAATGTCGCGTTTAACATGAAGCACCTTGGATGTGTTCGCCAACTGACTGGTGGCGAGCTGAAAGCGCATTTGAGAGAGATTCTTCTCTTCTTCGTCGATGCGGCTTACAATTTCCTGCTTCGTTAATTGTCGGATTTCCTGGGCTTTCATGGTTCTATGCCTCTTTATTATTCGCCGTCGTAATCATGGCGCGTAACAATTTTCGTTTTCACTGGGAGCTTGAACGACGCCAGACGCAATGCCTCGTACGCTACTTCGGAGTTCACGCCGCCGACTTCGAACATGATTCGTCCGGGTTTCACAACGGCCACCCAAAATTCCGGCGCGCCCTTTCCTTTACCCATACGAGTTTCGAGCGGCTTTTTGGATACGGGTTTGTCTGGGAAGATCCTGATCCAGACTTTTCCGTCTCTCTTCATACTGCGCGATATCGCAATACGAGCGGCTTCAATCTGACGGCTGGTAATCCAACCGGGCTCCATAGACTTTATTCCAAAGGTACCGAACGATATCGTGGATCCGCGGTATGCTTTTCCTCTCCGGCGACCGCGCTGCGATTTGCGGTACTTTACCCTTTTCGGCATTAACATGTTGGCAATCCTTCTATTTCAATTCGTTGATAATCTCGCATTAGTTCCTGCCGGCGCCAGTGGATTTCATGCCGAGGATCACGTCGCCCTTGCATATCCACACTTTAATGCCGATGCTGCCGTAAATAGTCTGCGCCGTCGTGGTCGCATAGTCGATTTCCGCGCGCAGGGTGTGAAGCGGAATACGGCCGTCTTTGTACTGTTCGGTGCGCGACATTTCCGCGCCGCCGAGCCGGCCTGCGCACATCACGCGCACGCCTTCCGCGCCCATGCGCATTGCGGAGGTAATCGCCGATTTCATTGCGCGGCGGAACGAAATTCTGCCTTCGAGCTGGCTGGCAATGTTTTCAGCCACGAGGTAGGCGTCGAGTTCGGGACGCTTGATTTCCGTAATCAGGATTTTCACGTCCTTATTCGTAATCTTCTTCAGCTCTTCTTCGAGCTGTGCAATTTCTTTACCGCTGCGCCCAATCACAACGCCGGGACGCGAGGTGTGAATTGCTAGCACCACACGTTTCGGGGTGCGTTCAATCACGACGCGGGAAATGCCTGCTTTCTTCAGACGGTTGCGGACGTAATTGCGGATCATTAAATCTTCTTCCAACTTCGCCGCAAACGAACGCTCTTCGTACCAGTTCGCATCCCACTCGCGAACGACTCCAAGCCTGAAACCTACCGGATGTGTCTTCTGACCCAAGAGTCCTCCTATTTACCTACTCGTTCTGAAACTATCACTGTTAAATGGCTTGAGCGCTTGCGTACTCTGAACGCGCGCCCCATCGGCGCCGGCAGAATCCGTTTCGCAACGGGACCGCCGTCGACCATTATCGTTTTGACATACATCTGCTGCGTATCCAAACGCGCGCCTTTGTCGTCGCTCATCAAATTAGCGACTGCCGAACGCAGCGTGGTTTCGCAAACTTTGGAGGCATGCTTCGGAGAGAAGTGCAGGATGTTCAACGCTTCTTCGACCGATTTGCCGCGGATGAGATCTGCGACAAGACGCAACTTGCGCGGTGACCCCTGGATGTATCGTTTGATTGCTCGTGCTTCTAACGCCATGTTTCTATCTCTGCTGTATTAACGTCATCTCTGATCTGTGAACAGCCCGCCGCTAGCGAATAGCCCGCCGCTAGCGTCCTGCTTTTTCGGCTTTCGTTCCGGGATGCGCGCGGAATATGCGGGTCGGCGCGAATTCACCCAGCTTGTGACCGATCATGTTTTCCTGCACGTACACCGGGATAAACTTGTTTCCGTTGTGTACTGCGAATGTGTGACCGATAAAATCGGGCGGAATGGTGGATCTGCGTGCCCAGGTTTTGATGACGCGCTTCTGCGATGTTTCGTTCATCTTATCGACCTTCTTGAGAAGCTTTTCGTCGATGAACGGTCCTTTTTTAATCGATCTTGCCATTACTTCTTCCGCGACTTGACAATGTATTTATTCGAAATGTTTTTCTTTTTACGGGTCTTAAGACCTTTTGCATACTGACCCCAGGGAGATACCGGGTGCAGGTGACCGCCGCCCGATTTCGACTTGCCTTCGCCGCCACCGTTCGGGTGATCGACCGGGTTCATCGCCATACCGCGGGTCTGCGGACGGACGCCCTTCCAGCGCATTCTTCCCGCTTTACCCCAGCTGATGTTCTCGTGCGTCGCATTTCCGACCGTTCCGATGGTCGCCGTGCATTCCGCCTTGATCAGTCTGGCTTCGCCCGAAGGCATGCGGAGAAGCGCGTACGGACCTTCCTTCGCCATAATCTGCGCTGCGTTTCCTGCGCTTCTGGCGATCTGTCCGCCCTTTCCGGGTTTCATTTCAATGTTGTGGACGAACGAACCCACCGGGATGTTCTGCAACGGCATGTTGTTTCCGTCGCGAACTTCGGCTTGCGGCCCCGATTCGAGCACATCGCCGACCTTGATGGAATTCGGGGCAAGGATATACCGTTTTTCGCCGTCGGCATAAACCAGCAACGCGATACGCGAGGTGCGGTTCGGATCGTATTCGATCGAAGCAACGCGCGCGGGTATGCCCACTTTGTCGCGGCGGAAATCGATGATACGGTATTGGCGTTTATGACCGCCGCCACGATGGCGCGAGGTGATCCGGCCTTTATTGTTCCGTCCGCCGCTCTTTTTTAACGGCGCCAGGAGCGATTTCTCAGGCGTCGTTTTGGTGATCTCCTCAAATGTGGAGATCGAGTAAAATCTTGTCGCCGGTGTATTCGGGCGCAGTTTCCTTATTGCCACAACTCTATTCCTTTGCTGGATTCTACTAATCTACTTTTGCCGTTCGCTTCTCAGCGTTGACCGCTTCTCAGCGTTGACCGCTTCTCAGCGTCTAGGCTTCCAGGACCTCGATGGTCTGCCCTTCTTTCAACGTCACAATTGCCTTTTTCCAGTCGGCGCGCTTGCCGGAAAATCTTCCGCGGCGGGTAAACTGTACTTTCCGTTTTCCTTTGTATCGAATTGTACGAATGCTGACGACGTCGACTTCGAACCGCTTCTCGATTGCCTTCGCGATCTCGATCTTATTGGCATTGAGTTCCACTTCGAACGCATACTGATGGCGTTCGTTCAGCATTGTCATCTTTTCCGTCAGGATGGGGCGTTTAATAATCATGTTCATTGCTGCATCCTCTCTCAATTACCAGTGCATACGTGTTCGATGACGGACAGCGAACTCTTCTGAATCAGAAGCGCCTGGTTATCCAGCAAATCGTATGTGGATGCATTGGCGGCTTCCTTTACTTTCAACGTCGGGATATTCCGGCAGGCAAGCCAGATGCTCTGGTTGTATTCCGGCACAAGAAGAAGGGTTTTCACGTTTTCCAGATTGAGTTTCTGGAGAATCGCGAACACTTCCTTCGTTTTCGGTTCATTCATGTTGAAATCTTCGATTACATGAATCTGACCGTCTTTTGCCTTCATTGAATAGGCGGAACATTTCGCGAGCAACTGCATCTTTGCGGGCAACTTCAGCTTGTATGTATGCGGTTTCGGTCCGAATAATGTACCGCCGCCAACCCACAACGGCGAACGCGAGGATCCGGCGCGCGCCGTACCGCGTCCCTTCTGACGCCACGGCTTCTTACCGCCGCCACGCACTTCGCTGCGTCCTTTGGTCTTCGCAGTACCCTGGCGCTGATGTGCGAGATATGTGCGAACCGATTGATAGACGGCATGGTTATTCGGTTCGATCTCGAATACGTCGGGATGCAGCGATACGCTCTCCGTCTCTTGGCCCGATATATTTCTAACTTTCACGTCCATGAATTCGCTCGATCTACTTGGCTTGTTTATGAATTTCGAGAAACGACTGCTTGGCGCCGGGAACCGACCCCTTGATGAGAATCAGGTTCGATTCGGGGAATATTTTAACAACCGGCAGGTTTTTGTATGTCACACGATCTCCGCCGGTGCGTCCCGCCATACGCATTCCTTTGAATACGCGCGAGGGATAGGAGCTTGACCCGATCGAACCCGGGGCGCGAAGCCTGTCGCTCTGACCGTGCGTTGTGCCGCCGACGCCGCCGAATCCGTGGCGCTTCATGACACCCTGGAATCCCTTGCCTTTGCTGATTCCAGACACGGTCACTTTCTCTCCGACTGTGAATCCTTCCACAGTGAGGACGTCGCCTGATTTGTATTCGGCGGCGTTTTTCAGACGGAATTCCCGCACCACTCTGGGCGTATGTTTTGCTTTATACTTCCGGAGATGGCCCAGCTCGGGCTTCGTCGTATTCTTATCTCTCTTCTCGCCAAATCCGAGCTGCATAGCTTCGTAGCCATCGGTCGACTTCGATTTCACCTGCAAAACGACGCAGGGACCGGCTTCGATTACCGTGCAGGGAACGATTTTGCCATTTTCATCGAAAATGCTCGTCATTCCGATTTTTTTTCCAAGAATTCCAGTCATATTCGTTCAGTTTCGTTATTCAGTTACTACACTTTAATTTCTACGTCCACACCGGCAGGCAATTCAAGCTTCATCAGCGAATCAACCGTACGCTGTGTTGAATTGAAGATGTCGATGAGCCGCTTATGCGACCGGGACTCGAACTGTTCCCTCGACTTCTTGTCCACATGAGGAGAACGCAACACCGTGTAGATCGTTTTCTTCGTCGGCAGTGGAATCGGTCCCGATACAACGGCGCCCGTCGACTTCACAGTCTTGATGATCTTCTCCGCCGATTTATCGATCAGATTATGATCGTAGGACTTCAGTTTGATGCGAATTTTTTGCTGTGTCACGGTCTTTCAACTCACAATTTAATTGAAAAACCGGCGCCAGTGGTTCGACCGACGCCGGTTGGGAACATTCGTTATTCGAGAATCTTGGTGACAACGCCGGAGCCTACCGTACGGCCGCCTTCGCGGACTGCAAAACGGAGACCTTCTTCCATGGCGATTTCAGAGATGAGCTCGATCGTCATTCCGTCGATGTTATCGCCGGGCATAACCATTTCCACGCCTTCCGGAAGAGTAGCAATACCCGTCACGTCGGTGGTACGGAAATAGAACTGCGGACGGTAGTTGTTGAAGAACGGCGTATGACGTCCGCCTTCTTCCTTTTTCAATACGTATACCTGGCAGGTGAACTTCTTGTGCGGGGTGATGGAGTTCAATTTCGCAAGAACCATACCGCGTTCGAGTTCTGTTTTGTCCACGCCGCGGAGAAGGAGACCGACGTTATCGCCTGCCATACCTTCGTCGAGTTCTTTACGGAACATTTCAACGCCCGTAACGACGGTCTTTTTGCGTGCGCCGAAACCGACGACTTCAACTTCGTCGCCGACATGCACTTTGCCGCGCTCGATACGACCGGTACCCACTGTTCCACGACCGGTGATCGAGAACACGTCTTCGATCGACATTAGGAACGGCTTGTCTACTTCGCGCATCGGTTCGGGGATGAAGCTATCGCATGCCGCCATAAGCTCTTTGATGCACTGCAAGCGAGGATCGTCGACCGATGTGCTCGAGTCGCTTCCAGCTTCGAGTGCATGCAGGGCGCTGCCGCGTACAATCGGAGTATCGTCGCCTGGGAATTCGTACTTGCTGAGAAGTTCGCGGAGTTCAAGTTCCACGAGTTCGAGGAGCTCTTCATCGTCTACGGCGTCGACCTTGTTCAGGAAGACAACGATCGAAGGAACACCTACCTGGCGGGCGAGAAGAATATGTTCGCGTGTCTGGGGCATCGGGCCGTCGGTTGCTGCTACCACGAGGATCGCACCGTCCATCTGGGCGGCGCCCGTGATCATGTTCTTCACATAGTCAGCGTGACCGGGGCAGTCGACGTGGGCATAGTGACGATTTTCCGTCTGATACTCCACGTGAGCAGTCGCAATCGTGATACCACGTTCGCGTTCTTCCGGTGCATTATCGATACTATCAAACGAACGAACCTCGGAGAGACCAATCTTTGCCAAGGTCATCGTGATTGCCGCCGTCAACGTCGTCTTGCCATGATCAACGTGTCCAATGGTTCCGATATTGACGTGGGGCTTTGAACGCTCAAATTTTTCTTTCGCCATGTTCAGTAGCTCCTGTTAGATATATGTGTGACAATGTTTCGTAATACTTGCTTTGTTGACGTCATCGCCCGCGGCCTTGCATGCGTTCAATGATTTGTTCGCCGATGTTTTTCGGCACTTCTTCGTAATGACTGAAGTGCATGGTATAGATGGCGCGCCCCTGCGAAATCGAGCGCAAAGTCGTGGCGTAGCCGAACATTTCCGACAGAGGCACTGTGACGCGCACAACCTGCGCATCGCTCCGCGAGCCCATGCCTTCGATTCTGCCGCGGCGCGAATTCAAATCGCCCACCACCGAACCCATGTATTCTTCGGGAGTAACCACTTCGACGGAGAAAATCGGTTCGAGCAACACAGGGTCGGCTTTCCTCGCCGCTTCCTTGAACGCCATCGAACCGGCAATCTTGAACGCCATTTCCGACGAATCGACATCGTGATACGAACCATCGAACAGGCGCACTTTGATGTCCTCTACCGGATAACCGGCGAGAACGCCGTTGCGCATGGCTTCCTTGATTCCGTTCGATACCGCCGGGATGTATTCTCTCGGAATAACGCCGCCGACAATACCGTCTTCGAATTCATATCCCTTGCCCTTTTCGTTCGGCTCGACCTCGATCCAAACGTGACCGAACTGACCCCGGCCGCCGGACTGACGCACGAATTTACCTTCCTGCGTAACCTTCTTACGAATGGTTTCCTTGTATGCGACCTGGGGCTTGCCGATGTTGGCTTCCACCTTGAATTCGCGCTTCATGCGGTCGATCAGGATTTCGAGATGGAGTTCGCCCATGCCGCTGATAATCGTCTGACCGGTCTCCTCGTCGGTATGCACCTGGAATGTTGGGTCTTCTTCGACGAGCTTCTGAATGGCTTCGGAAAGCCTTTCTTGATCGGCTTTCGTTTTCGGTTCGATCGCGACATCGATTACGGGCGCCGGGAATTCCATCTTCTCGAGAATGATCGGGTCGTCGATATCGCAAAGAGTATCGCCGGTCTTTGTATTCTTCAATCCTATCGCGGCGCAGATATCGCCCGTATATGCCGTCTCAACGTCTTCGCGGTGATTCGCATGCATCCGGAGAATGCGGCCGATGCGCTCTTTCCGCTCGGTAATGGAATTGAAAACATACGATCCGGCATTCAACGTACCGGAGTACACGCGGAAGAACACCACCTTACCGACGTATGGATCGGTTGCCACTTTAAAGGCAAGAGCCGAAAACTTCTCCGTATCCGACGGCA
>CAYPBB010000013.1:0-94955 GCA_964408855.1 uncultured Ectothiorhodospiraceae bacterium | reverse complement strand
TCGGCGTGGCTGTCGATGTCGAGAAGAAGGACGGTACGCGGAGTCTTCTTGTGCCCAATATCAAGGATGCAGGAGGTATGGAGTTCAGAGAGTTCTTCGCTGCATACAACGACATCATTCGCAAGGTCCGTCAAAAAAAGATTACGCCCGACGATTTTGCGGGAACGACGCTATCGCTGACGAATCCAGGGACAATCGGGACGAATTATTCTGTGCCGAGACTGATGAAGGGACAAAGCGCCATTTTCGGTACAGGTGCAATTTCCTACCCTGCCGAGTGGGAATCCGCCGATCCCGCGGTTCTGGCGAAGTTGGGGGTAAGCAAAGTAATTACCGTGACAAGCACCTACGACCATAGAGTGATCCAGGGCGCGGAGAGCGGATTGTTTCTCTCCGCGATGTACGATTTTTTGATGGGGAAAAACGGATTTTACGAAGGGATATTCGAAAGCCTGGACATCCCATACAGCCCGATTCTTCTGGCGCAGGACCGAAATTCGGAATACGGCGCGGCGAACCCCGATGCGCTGACGCAAAAACAGGCAAACGTGCTTTCGATGATGAATTTGTACCGCGTCCGCGGTCATTTGCTCGCGAACACAAATCCCCTTTCCCGCGGTGCGCGAGTTCACGACGAGTTGAATCCTGAAGAATTCGGATTGACCATCTGGGATTACGACCGTGAATTCGCTACGCTTGGCATGGCTGGAAAGGATCGCGCAACGTTGCGCGACATTCTCGATACTCTTCGCGATGCGTACAGCCGCACGATCGGGATCGAGTATATGCATATTCAAAACCGGGAGGAAAAACGCTGGTTCCGCACGTCCGTGGAAGGAGTTCCGCGCTCCTCATGGCTGACGAAGGATGAGAAGGTCCGTATTTTAGCCATGCTCACGGAAGCGGAAGCGTTCGAACGGTTTCTGCACACGAAATACGTCGGTCATAAACGGTTCAGCCTCGAAGGCGCTGAAACGCTTATTCCGGTGCTCGACAGGTTATTCAGCAAAGCGGCTGAAATGCCGGTGGATCATGTTGTGATCGGAATGGCGCACCGCGGACGTTTAAATGTGCTAGCAAACATCATCGGCAAGCCATATGCAAAGATTTTCAAGGAGTTTTCCGGCGACATTGATCCGAATACGATTCAGGGTTCCGGCGATGTGAAATACCACCTCGGCGCGGAAGGCGAATATCTCCACGAATCGGGAAAACGCATCGCCATTACGCTTGCATCGAACCCGAGCCACCTCGAAGCCGTCGACCCGGTTGTCGAAGGAATGACCCGCGCGTTGCAGGACTTGAGAAAGGACCGCGCCCATGAAACGGTTCTGCCGGTACTCATTCATGGCGATGCAGCATTCGCCGGACAAGGCGTCGTCGCGGAAACGCTGAACCTCAGCAAACTACCCGGGTACCGTACCGGTGGGACGGTACATATCATCGTCAATAATCTTATCGGCTTCACGACCTCACCGGTCGATGCGCGCTCAAGCGTGTATGCCACGGATGTCGCGAAGATGGTGCAGGCTCCGATTTTCCATGTCAACGGCGAAGATCCGGAAGCCGCCGTGCGCGTGATACAGCTTGCCCTGGAATTCCGCCGTACGTATAGCAAAGATGTCGTCGTGGATATCATGTGCTACCGGCGTCATGGGCACAATGAAGCCGACGATCCGAGCTATACGCAACCTCGTATGTACGCGCGGATCAAGGAGAAGCGTTCTATCCGCAAGCTCTATACGGAAATGCTCGTCAACCGCGGCGATATATCCCTCGACGAAGCCGAGGCTTTCCTTCAGAAGTTTCATTCCAGGCTTGAAGAAGCCTTCGATGCCGTGAAAAGGATCGAACAAACCGGATCGAACGAAGAGAACGTCATATTCGAAGTGCCGAAAGAAGATGTCGGAGCGCGAATTCGCACTTCTGTTGCCGGAGAAATCCTTCAAGAGATCGCTATGGCATTTACGCGCTTCCCCGGCGGATTTACCGTGCATCCAAAACTGGTGCGGCAATTCGAAACGCGTTCGAAGCAGGTGTTCGATGGTTCGGTCGACTGGGCGATCGGCGAACAACTTGCCATCGGGTCGCTTCTCCTCGATGGTGTTCCAGTCAGGCTTTCGGGACAGGATTCGCGCCGAGGAACGTTCAGCCAGAGGCATTCCGTTGTCGTCGATTTCCGGACCGAAGAGCAATATGTGCCGCTGAACAATATCCGGAGCAACCAGGCGAAATTTAGAGTCTTTGATAGTCTCTTGAGCGAATACGCCGCGCTCGGCTTCGAATACGGATACAGCGTCGTATTTCGCAATGCCCTCGTGATGTGGGAAGCGCAGTTCGGCGATTTCGTCAACGGCGCGCAGATTATTATCGATCAATTCATCGCCGCGGCTGAGGACAAGTGGGGACAAAAAAGCGGACTCGTAATGCTCCTACCGCATGGATTCGAAGGACAGGGTCCGGAGCACTCCAGCGCGCGGTTGGAGCGGTTCCTGACGCTATGCGCCGAAAACAACATACGTGTGGCGTATCCCACAACGGCGGCTCAATATTTTCATCTTCTCCGCCGGCAGGCCATACACGAAGATAAAAAACCGCTGATCGTCCTGACGCCGAAAAGCCTTCTGCGCGCGGACGAAGCCAAGTCGCCCATTGCAGATTTCAGCGAAGGCGAATTCCGGTTCATACTCGACGATCCCGAACCGCCGTTCGCGCCTACTCGCATGCTGTTCTGTACAGGCAAGATTGCGTATGATTTGTTCAAGTACCGGCGCGAAGAAGGCATCGACGACACAGTCATCGTCAGGCTGGAACAATTGTACCCATTCGCATTCGATGATTTCGATGCGCTGCTGACCTCATATCCGTCTGTCCGCGATATCCGATGGGTGCAGGAAGAACCGAGCAACATGGGAGCCTGGAACTATGTGTACGGAAAACTCCGCGACAGGCTTGCCGCACCCTATTCCTTCGGATATGTCGGCCGAATGATCAGCGGGAGCCCTGCGACTGGGAATTCGGGCGTTCACGAAGTGGAACAACGTCATCTGGTAAAGGAGGCATTCGATCCGAGACCGGCATCCGGGATTCGATAAATCAACGCCGCGGCAGCTTATCGGGCCGCCGCGGCGCTAATATCAACCAAATGTATATTTCGCTCTTACCGCTGAAGCAACATCCGAATTGTTGTCGTTGAGCCGGGAGCCGACAGGCGGCAGAGATAGATTCCCGAGGCAACAGGATATCCGGCTTCGTCGGTTCCATCCCACGAACGGAAATACTTGCCCTGACCGTGCCACTCAGCCGCGAGAGTCCTCACCCTTCTCCCATACGCGTCGAACACCTCCAACACCGCCTCGCCCGGTTCCTGGACGGTATATTCAATTCTCGTCGAAGGATTGAATGGATTCGGGAAATTCGAGACGATACCGGTCGAAGTAATCTCGATAGGCGAGAACGAGAGCTGCTGCGAGAATGCGAACGTGCCGTCGAAATCGATTTGCTTGAGACGGTACCATGATTTGCCGTCCATGACATCGTGGAAATTATATTCGTTTGCCGAGGATGAGTTGCCCGCACCTGCAACGAATCCGATTCTCCTGAAATCGACGCCGTCCGTGGATTTTTGTACTTCGAAGCCGCTGTTGTTCGTTTCGTTTGCCGTCGACCAGGTAAGCCGAACGGTATTCTCATGAACCGTGCCTTCGAATGTGAGGAATTCCACCGGAGTTACAGTGCCATCATAGTGCAGCGTGTAATTGTTGTTGGGCAGCAAACCTGTATACGTTTTCAAGACGAAGTCGGGAAAGAGTACCTCCACTTTTGTTATCGTGGGAGTAGCGCCGAGTCCGAAAATGAGTTCGTTCGAATTCTGCGACGCGGTCGTGCCGCTTCCGCCGCCCGATAGCTTTTGTACGAATTTCTTTCCGCCCTGGAGATACACGCGCACTTCGGATCCATAGGCATCCATGGGAATGCTGTTCGCCGGACTACCTTTCAACCGGATGGCAAGGTACCCGCCTACTTTTGCCACGTCGTTCTTGAAGAGCTTCACTTTTTCCGTTGGGCTAGCCGCGATGATATCCATATCCCCGTCCCGGTCGAAGTCCAGACGCACAGCCGTCCACGCGCCGTGAATCAAAGAACCCAGATGCCAGGTACGGTCGCGGAATTTGTAATTGGGCGGGCCGTCGTTCATATACATGCGCGAGAGGCGTTTCGGTTCGCCGTTTTGCCCTTCAGGAGTATAGGAATACTGGCAGTGGAAGAGATCCATGTTCCCATCGAGATTCGCGTCGAGAAAAAGGACGCCGGCATTCATCTCGAAGAACTTCACGCGCTTTTCCTGATGCTCTTCGCGGAATATGTAGTTCATCGGACCGTCGTTCATAAAAATCAACGACGGGTTCGAAACCTGCCCCCGCCAATCCGGGTGTCCAAGATTGCCGACCGCCATGTCTTGATATCCATCGTTGTTGATATCGGCAAAGTCGACGCCGATCCCATGACCGAAATAGCGGGAATCCGCTGTCGCTACGCCCTGGACGCCCTGCGAAACGGCGACCTCGGTGAATGTCCCGTTTCCGTTGTTTCTGTAGAGTCTATCGGGCGCGAGCCGGTATGTCGCCACAAAAATATCCACCCATCCGTCCTGATTGAAGTCGCACGGAGCGGCGCCCCAGCAATCTTCGAACGGACTCGGTTCGGCTGCTGCGATACCGGCAGCCTGGGTAACATCGGTAAATGTGCCGTTCCCGTTGTTGCGCCACAGTTTATCCTGATAAAACACTTCATTGCCGCCGACGGTTTTCCTGCCGTTTGCGATGAAAAGATCGAGATTTCCATCGTGATTGTAGTCGAACCAAATCGGCGTGACAGTCGGATACGGATTGGCGATATTCGTCGCCGATGTAATATTGGTGAATGTTCCGTTCCCGTTGTTCCGGTAGACAGCATCGCCCGACGTTCCGATGACATACGCGTCCAGATCGCCGTCGTTATCGATATCGCCCCACGTACAGCCGTTCGAGATAATGCCGAAGGCGGACGTTTTATCGGTAAATGTGCCGTTCTTGTTATTCTGGAAGAAGAGCGGACCCACGACGACATCGTCCCAGCCGTCGTTGTTCCAGTCGGCGACGCTGACGCGTGCGCTCATCAATTCCGGAGTGCTTTGCCCGACAATACCGGCGGCGGCTGTCGCATCCACCAATGTGGCTGCAGGCGGGGGCGCCGAGCCGGTGCCGCTTGGAGTATCATAGTTTACCACAAGACGGACCAGGAAGTGTCCTCCGGTTGTATAAATCACTCCCGGCAATCCGAGGCCGTTGTTGATGTTCGGATCCATGAGGAATGAGTTCGCCGGCGCCGATTGCGTCTGATTATCGATACCGATCCGGGGTCCGCTGGGAACCGCCTTATGCTGAATCACAAACCGGTCGTATCCGTCCGATTTGATGCCGAGCGAACTGATATCGACGTTATACCACTGCGCGGTCCCGCCGTGATTGATCGTAACCGCACCGTACGTATTGTAATTCCAGACCCAGTTCGTCGGAGGCACAAACCCTTCTGACGGATCGCCGGCAATGACAAGTTGAACCTGTCCCGCGCCTCCGCCGATATACACCTGTAAACCAGCCAGAGTGCAGGGACCCGCAGGCTGGAGAATGCACGATTCTTCCGTATTGGGATTCAAATTCGTATACACGCCCGCAAACATACCGTTATCGCGCTGCACCACCGACTGCGCAAAGAGCGTACAGGCAACGAGTACAAATGCAATGGGAAACCATATCACACGCTTCATTTCGACTCCGTAACAACTGAATGAAAACCCTTCCTCCGCTGAGTTCAGCGTGGGAGCGAGCAAATGCCGATTGATAGATTATGCGTATCATACGCATTTTTGCCCTAAAAGTAAATGCTTTGTTCCCCGAACAGCCGCCGGTAAGACACGAAAAGATGCAATTGTCGTCTTTTCTCAGTACGTTTGTATTCGCATCCTAATACCGGTACATACATCTCATTATTATTACAACATCTGTTCAAAACACGAGGACATGTATATGGCAAGAACAGTTCGAGTCGCTGTGACGGGTTCATCCGGACAAATCGGATATTCAATATTGTATAGGCTCGCTTCGGGCGAGGTTTTCGGACACGACACAAAAGTGATTCTGCAGCTTTTCGAGATTACTCCCGCCCTTGGCGCTCTTGAAGGAGTCGTCATGGAGCTGGACGACTGCGCGTTCCCGGCTCTGGAAAACGTCTTCATCACCGATAATCCCGAAACTGCATTCGATGGCGCCAACTGGGCGCTTCTCATCGGATCCAAACCGCGCACCAAGGGAATGGAACGCGGCGACCTCATCCGCGATAACGGACCGATCTTCACCGGTCAGGGCAAGGCGCTCCAGCGCGCCGCAAGCGATATCCGGATTCTCGTCGTCGGCAACCCTGCGAACACGAACGCGCTCATCGCAATGAAGAATTCGCCCGGCGTCCCGAAGGAGCGCTTCTTTGCAATGACCCGTCTCGACGAAAACCGCGCCAAGGCACAACTCGCAATGAAAGCAGGCGTACCCGTCAGCGAGGTCACCAACATGACGATTTGGGGCAACCACAGCGCCACGCAATACCCCGACACAGAAAATGCTCTCATCGGAGGTAAACCGGCGCAGAAGGTGATTACCGACATCGATTGGCTCCGAGGCGAGTTTATCTCCAAGGTGCAGAAACGCGGCGCCGAAATCATCGCCGCGCGCGGTCTAAGCTCCGCCGCATCGGCAGCAAATGCCGCCCTCGACCACGTCCGCAGCATCGAACACAAAACCCCCGACGGCGATTGGTTCTCCGCCGGAGTGGTCACGGACGGATCCTACGGCATTACCGATGAATTGATCTTCTCCTTCCCGCTCCGCAGCGATGGAAACGGTAATGTATCCATCGTGCAGGATCTTCCGCTGAGCGATTTCGCGAAGGAAAAAATTGAAGCGACGAAAAACGAACTCATCGAAGAAAAGAATATCGTCAGCGATCTGTTGGGATAGCTTCGCTCTGATTCATCGCATTGAAACGCCCACGGGCAGCCTGCATGGCTGCCCGTTTCAGTGATTGCGGGGTTGCTTCAGTCCTCGCGTTCCGCAAGAACGACGATACGAGTCCACGGCGTGATCTGGAACCGTTCCGATTTCTTTGGATTGAGCGCGATATCGTACACGGAAGGATACTCCTCATTTGTCGCATCGACACCGATCGCTACTTCCCCCCTTCGAATCGAAGCTGCAAGCAGTTCGCCGAACGAAACCTCGGATATCTGACCGGTATACAGTCCGACCGGCTTCAGATAAATCTCTGCGCCCTGCTCGTCGAAGAAATCCATCAACGCGGCTTCGATCAACGGATCGCGGCAGATCTGCGCAATCATTTTGCTGACAAGCGTCTGGCTGATGATGACGTCGCGCACGGTACGGGTGGATTCGGTCAATTCCTTGTTCGAAGCATGCAGAATTTCGCCTACGATCTGATGAAATGCAGGGAATACCTTCCCGCTTTCTTCAGCCTTCTTACGCATCGAACGCAGCAATAACAGCGTCATAATCACACGAGTGTCTGCGTCTTCCCACGATTCTCCAGGCGATGCTTCGCTGAGAATGATGATGGTATCGAACGCCGCCGGATCGATCCGCTCCAATGCGCCGGGCTGTACATAATCGTCGTTGATCAGCTCGATCTCGAGCGAGTCGAACTCGATACGTTCGAGCATCGAGCGCACTGTTTGCGATGGAGTGAAGACTGTCAGACAAAACGTTCTCGAAAGACTCCTCGCATAGCAGTTATATTCATTCATCAACGGAAGCGCTTTCTCGTTGAATCCGATGAGCAACAGATTGGCGATAATCTCCCCTTCCGCTGTCCCGTGCAACGGCGGTTCGATCGCGGGAATCTGTTCTTCGCCGCCAGTAGCCAGCGAGTCGTTGTCGCGCGCAATAAAGTAAAGCGTATCGCCGGGCTGGACTGCGAACGATGGATCGGCCGCGTTGGGAACCATCATCGGCGTATTCCCTCGCATCACCCCGATCGGGATCGCATCGGGAAAGGAAAACACGACGCGTTCCCACGGCTTGCCCGCGATACCGGGAAAATTCGATACAGGCGCTGTATGAACTTCGCTCCGGGAATGTTCGAGAATTTCGTCGTAAATCTGCACCAGCCCCGACTGCCGCGCTGTTTGTAGAATGATCTTTCCCAGGTAATCCGATGGCTGTACGAGACTGAGCGGCATTCCGTTCGCGGCGGCGTGCGCCAGCACCGCTGTCTCTGCGCGTTCAATTTCCGCGACGACATAGGGAATGGTTTCGATATCCTCGGATGAGTTGATCAGATGTTCGATTGCCATGATCGACTTCACCACATGCGAATCGCCGTCTTCACGTATCGACTGCTGCCGCAAAATGATCACCGCTCGCGATGTCGGGATGGAAACCAGAAGCAGATCGTTGACATCGGTTCCGCTGCCCTGGCGGATAACAAACCTCTGGTTCCGTTTCCGGCCCATCGACTTCTTGATCGCGCGTTCGATTTCGTCTATGGGACGCTCGGTTAGAATTGCAAAAATGCGTTTCCCGCTCTCCAGTCCCGCGCATAGCTCCCGGATAATAGGAATGACCTTTTCGCTCCACCCGATAATAACGTAATGCCCGTCCTCAATGGCGCGGGAGGTTCCACGGCGCATATTCTCCAACCGCTCCTGAATTTTTGAACCGACAAGTCCGACCACCGATGCGAACACCAGAATATTGAATAAGGTCAACAGAATCGAGATGATTTGTTCCGGGAGATTCTTCTCGATCCAATAGGTATCGAGTGTATGCGTCAACACCCACCAGAATCTCACGCTGGGCCAGAACTGCCCGGTGTCGTCCACATCGAAATCGGGGCTGGGCTGCATATGAAACACTTCGGCCACCATCACGAACAGCAGCAGCACCGTCATCACAAGCAGTGACGCGATGAAAAGCTGGAGTGTAAAGCCTGACTGGAAAAATCGGTCGATACGGTAGCGAAGCTTCTCGTTGAATGACGCTGCGCTCTTATGGAGTCTGCCCATAGGGAGGTATAACTTGATGAGTGATAGATACCGGTCAGATTCTACGGAATATCGAGTGAATATCCAACTTTATCCGGTCTTTAATCAGAAATAGATTCCGTAGAATATCCCCGACGGGGAGAACCGGATTGCGGGTGCCGGGAGATGGAAATAGTTGAATCCTTCCTTCAGGAATCTGATGAAATCCGAATCGCCGGGAAGTTTGCGGAGATCGTAATCCAGCGCGATGTACCATTCCTGATCGCCAAGACCGATATTGCGTTTGTCGGTATTGTACCCTCCTCCCGGTTTGAGCGTGTTTGCCGCGCCGTAACCTGCCGCGATGCAGAGCCAGTCGGGCCAATATGGTTTCGCAGCATCGGGAAGCATATCGTCGATATTCAAGGAGAGCCAGTAGGTGAAACCATCGTAGTCTTTCAACGGATAATCGATATAACCGTCGAAATACCCCGGAGACGGGTGATAGCTCATCTTCAATGTCACGCTCTGAAGCGGTTCCCAAATCCTGGAAAGACTGGGCAAGGCGGCTCCGAGCGTGTTGGCGCCGATATCCCACCATGAAAAGCCCCAGCTTTTATAAAAACTGTCGGTCATCTCCATTTCGAATTGGAAAAACCATGCGACAATACTCGACCAAAGCAGAGATTGAGATTCATTCAACTCCGCCCACTTGAATATGTAGTACAGCGTGTGAGCGTATACCTGCGTTCCCCAGATGTGCCCGAATTTATCGACATTCAGATCGGCATTATACCAGTCGTCGAAGGTATGCCATTTCGTGCGCGCCGATTCCCTGTCAGAATAGAACGTCGCAAAGTAGTACCCCATGATGGCGGCGTTCGCTCCGAAAAGTGTACCTCCGGCGATCCACATCTTTTCTGCGCTCTTCGCATCCGAAGCCGAATCCTCTGGAAATGGCGGCGTGAGCCACCTGCGCCCGCCGTCATGCTGAATAGCAGCGGGATCGGAATACATTGATAGCGGCTGCGCAGAGGCTTGCGCGGCAAGAAGTATGTGAGCGAAGATAAAAACTATTCGGGCTAATCGATGCATCTCAATCGGCGATGCAGCATACAATCCGCGACGGGACTGTATGCTGCGATCGTAGCGGGTTCCTTCTTATAATTGGGTAGCGGCTTTGAGAAGCTTTTGGACTTTTTCTTCCGTGTCGGCTTCGCTGTAATAGCGTAAAATAGGTTCCGTACCCGACGCGCGGACAAGCAACCAGCCGCCTTCGATCCTGAATTTGTATCCGTCCAATGTCTGGATCGAGAGAACGGGATAGCC
The DNA here is from genome assembly GCA_964408855.1 of uncultured Ectothiorhodospiraceae bacterium. Classification (GTDB taxonomy): domain Bacteria; phylum Bacteroidota; class Ignavibacteria; order SZUA-365; genus CAYPBB01. Next base: position 84,556 of record CAYPBB010000013.1, on the reverse strand, counting down.
GCCGATGGTTTTAATACCGGCCTGCAGTTTCTGGAGAATGGCGGTCTTCCGGTCTTCCGTCGTGTGAAAATCGACGCGGTCGTAATACACGCGGCCAAATTCCTGATAGATTTCCTCGACTGCCTGATACAGCGTTTTGCCGGTAACGGCAAGGTATTCGCAGAGAAGCAGGTTGTTGTAGATACCGTCCCGTTCCGGGATATGTACCGACGTGCCGACTCCGCCGCTTTCTTCGCCGCCGATGAGCACCTTTTCCTTGATCATCACTTCCGTAACGTATTTGAATCCGACCGGTTTTTCGTACAGCTTCAGTCCATACTTTTCGCACATACGCGTGACGATGTCCGATACGGAAACCGTTTTTACCACGGAACCCTTCTGTTTCTTATGCTGGAACAGATACTTCAGCAGTATCGGAATGATAAGCTGCGTGCTGATGAAATTCCCCTTCTCGTCGACGGCGCCGAGACGGTCGGCATCGCCGTCGGTCACCATCCCGTAATTGTATCCGCCCTTCTTGACGAGGGCGATGAATTCCTGAAGGTTCTTCGCGAGCGGCTCCGGCGGGATGCCCTTGAAGCCGGGGTTATGCTCGTCGTGCAGGGTTTTTACTTCAGGAAGGATATATTCCATGACTCCGTACCCGGCGCCGTACATCACATCGTAGGCTATTTTCATTCCCGATTTATTGATTGCTTCAAGATCGATTTTCCTTCTGATATCGGCAATATATGGCGCGCGCAGATCGATCCGGCGGATCATTTTTTCTTTTGTCAGTTGCTCCACTGGTTTACATTTCGGCTGTTTGCCGCTTTCCAGTATTTTCTGCAAACGCGATTCGACCTTTTTGATATCGGTCATCAATGCCGATCCACCGAATTCCGCCTTAATTTTAAAGCCGTTCCATCTCGGAGGATTGTGGCTTGCGGTTATCATCACTCCCGCGGCAGCTTTCTTTTTGATAATTCCGAGCGAAACCATCGGCGTGGAAACGACGCTATCGGCAAGCCAGACCCGAATCCCGTGACTTGCGATTACCTGCGCGGCGCGCTCGGCGAAATCCTGCGATCCGAAGCGGGCGTCGCCGCCGACAACAACGCCGTTGCCGATTTTGGCATGTTTTTTATAATGTTCGGCAAATGCCTGAGCTACTTTTTCCACGTTTTCAAAAGTATAATCCTCGGCAATGATGCCTCGCCAACCATCGGTTCCAAATTTGATTGTGACCATAGAATGCTCGTCTAGTGTATGAGATTTGGATATGGAATTCTGGGCTGCAACAAAAGAAACCGTTACCGCCTGAACGCTAGCGCCGCCGCGCAAAGTAGAGCGATACCGCACGCATCAACTGCCGCGCCGCTTCTTCCTTCGAGGAGGGGACCATTCCATCCTGAGAAACTTCCACTGCATCGGACAGCCGGATAGCTTTGATATTTAACTGATGTTTTTCCGGAATAATTCCGGCGAACGCAACGACGGGTATCTGCTGCAACGCCGACCGGCCGGCAACTTCGACGACTGTTTTACCGTTCAGTGTTTGCGCATCCAGACGGCCTTCGCCCGTTACCACCAAGTCCGCACCTTCCAGCATCTCGTCGAATCGAATTCGCTCCATGATCCATTTGATTCCCGGAGCGATGGCAGCGCCGGCAAACATCGAAAGAGCAAAGCCAAGCCCGCCCGCCGCGCCCATTCCGCTTGCGTATGGATCGACAGTACGCACATTGCTCAGACAAACCTCGGCGAAATGCGTCGTCGTCGCATCGAGAAACGGAATCTCCACCGGGGAGAAGCCTTTCTGTTCGGCATAGGTAAATGCCGCGCCGACCGGACCGTACAGCGGACTCGTGACATCGGTGATTGCCACAACCTGCACATCGCGGAAAACATCGTACTCCGGTCCGTTGATATACCGGATGGATCCGAGAAGATCGGTGATTTGCGCTTCTGCGTTCGCTACGACCGGCTGCCGCCGCGAATCGTAGAAGCGATATCCGAGCGCATGAGCCATTCCCAACCCTGCATCGTGCGTACCGGTTCCTCCGAGGGCGACATAGACAGTCTCGATTCCTCCGCCCACAGCTCTGAGCAGCAACTCACCGAGACCGAGCGAATGGTAGTACTGCGGTATTCGTTCGCCTTCGACGAGACTGTGACCGAGGCACATCGCCGATTCCACCAGCGCCTCCCGTTTCCCAAGATCGAGCCATGGCGCGTTGATAATGCGCCCGTCGAGTGAGTGGACCGAACTGGAATACTTGGTCCCGCCTTTATGAAACGAGATAATATCGACCGTCCCTTCCCCGCCGTGGGCGCGCGGGGCAAGAATGCAACGGGCATCGGGGTATATTGCTCCGATGCCCGCTTCCATAGCCTTCGCCGCTTCCAACGCGGAAAGCGTGCCCTTGAAACTATCCGGCGCGATTAAAATACGCACCAGCCGCTCCTTGTTACCGTTTGATGCTAAATGCGTCGATGCCTGCGTACAACCCTGTTGTATCGAGGTGTTCTTCGATGCGGAGGAGTTGATTGTACTTTGCTATTCTATCCGAACGGCTCGCCGATCCGGTCTTGATTTGCCCGGCATTCGTCGCGACCGCGATATCCGCGATGGTGGAATCCTCCGTTTCGCCGCTTCGATGGCTGATGACGTTCGAATACCGCGCGCGCTTTGCCAATTCAATGGCATCGAGCGTTTCGGTCAACGTACCGATCTGGTTCACTTTGATAAGGATCGAATTTGCGATGCCCTTCCGGATACCTTCTCCAAGATACGTGACATTCGTGACGAAAAGATCGTCGCCGACAAGCTGGCATTTCGAACCGAGCCGGTCGGTCAGTTTTTTCCATCCATCCCAATCGTTTTCGCCGAGACCGTCTTCGATGGAGATAATGGGATATTTGTCGACAAGCTGCGCGTACATTTCGATCATTTCGTCCGGCGACTTGAGGCTTTTATCCGACTTGAAGAAGCGGTACATCGGCTTTCCGTCCACCATCTCGTACATTTCGCTCGCGGCGACGTCGAGTGAGATATAGCAATCTTCGTGGGTATAGCCGGCTTTTTCCATCGCTTTCAGGATGAACTGAATCGCTTCCTCGTTCGATTTCAGACTCGGCGCGAATCCTCCCTCGTCGCCGACCGCAGTATTCAAACCGGCGTCGTGTAAAACCTTCTTCAGGTTGTGGAATATCTCTGCTCCGCACCTCAGAGCTTCGCCGAACGTCGGAGCGCCGTAGGGCACAATCATGAATTCCTGGAAATCCACGGTATTGTCCGCGTGCTTGCCGCCGTTGAGAATGTTCATCATCGGCACGGGGAGGGTTTTCGCGTTCGTTCCGCCGATATAGCGGTACAACGGGATACCGAGCGTTTCCGCGGATGCGCGCGCAACGGCAAGCGATACGCCGAGCGTTGCATTCGCGCCCAGTTTGCTCTTATTGTCCGTCCCGTCGAGCTCGATCAGCATGTTGTCGATACCCACCTGGTCGAGAGCATCCCAGCCGATCAACTCATCGGCGATGATGTCGTTGACGTTTTCGACGGCCTGCAGCACGCCCTTGCCGAGATATCTGGCATTGTCGCCGTCGCGGAGTTCAACCGCTTCGCGTTCGCCGGTGGAAGCGCCGCTGGGAATCGCAGCGCGTCCGATAACGCCGCTTTCGAGTTCAACGTCGACTTCGATGGTAGGGTTGCCTCGCGAATCGAGAATTTCGCGGCCGTAGATATCGATGATTGTGGTCATAGTATTGCCTTATTTCGGTTGGTCTGAAAAATGTAATTTTCTCATGTCGTCGGGAGGTAGCGTTCGTCGATATGGAAATCGTCCACGACGCAGACAACGACGGAATGCACCGGCGCATCGGTCCGGTCAAGGACCTGCTGAGCTGCATCGCCTTCCTGGGCGACAAGCACCAGATCGCCCACGCCTGCGTCGACGGAAAAATCGATCGCTAGAATCTCGTTCTGACCGGTGAACTCCCGGCGGAAATTCACTGGATGACATATCAGCATCTTATACTCGTAAAGAGTATTGTCTTTCTTTGTCGAAACCAGCGTTCCAAGCACTCTGCACAGGGTCATTGCGGCATCCTTATCCGAATGCCCTGCCGGTGACGCGTTCCGCCAGCGCGGAAGCGGTTTCTTCCGTCGCCGCTTCGGCGATTGCTCGCATGATCGGTTCGGTGTTCGATGTGCGCAGGTGTACCCACCCCTCGCTGAAATCGATACGGACGCCGTCGCGTGTATCGATGCGTTCGCCCGAAAAGGCGTCGAGTACGCGGCGGAATGCCTCGCCGGAATCGATGCCGTTCAGGCTGTATTTGAACTTCCGGATGACGTATTGCGGCAACGTTGCTTTATATCCGCCGACGCCGCCGTCGAACGCCGCGAATGCATGCAGCACAAGCGCCATTCCTACAAGCGAATCTCGTCCGGCATGAACATACGGCAAAATGACGCCCCCGCTTCCTTCGCCGCCTATCAGCGCACCGATTTCCTTCATGCGTTTCACGACATTGATTTCGCCGACCGGCGTGCGCTCAAACACAACGCCCGCTTTTCCTGCAACATCTTCCACAGCCCGTGTGGTGGATAAATTCACAACGACGGGACCGCGTTTTGCAGGCGGCAACGATGACAGCGCAGCATCGACAGCCGTGGTGATGGTGTACTCTTCGCCGAACGGTTCGCCGGTTTCGGTGAACATGACCAGGCGGTCTCCGTCCGGATCGATCGCGAATCCCATATCGGCATGATGCTGCCTTACGGCTTCACCGAGAGAGGTCAGGTTCTCCGGCAGCGGTTCCGGCGTATGCGGGAAAATGCCCGAACCGTCGCAAGCGACAGGAATCACCTCGCAATTCAGATTGTTGAGCAATTCCTCGGCGGCAACGCTGGCAGACGCATTGACTGCATCGAGAGCAATTCTGAACTTGCGCGCTCTGATGCCATGAACATCGATAAATGGAATCGAAAGCGCCGCGTCGATATGCTGGTAGATGTAGTCGTCGTCGTTGACGGTATCGCCGATGGCGTCCCATATTCTGTACTCGGGCTGCATTTCATCTGCGATCCGGAACAATTCGGCATTCTGTCCCGCATCGAGAAATATCCCCGACGAATCGAGGAATTTCAATCCGTTCCATTCCGACGGATTATGGCTCGCGGTAATGCTGATACCGCCCGCCGCGCCGGTGTTCTCGACCTTCATCTGGACGGTCGGAGTGGGCGCCATTCCCAAATCGGTGACCTGCACTCCGCAGGACTGCAATGTTCCACACACCAGTTTTTTCATCACGAGTCCGGAAGGCCTACCGTCGTAGCCGACGATAATCGGACCGTAAGAACAATACCTTGCATACGCCGCGCTGTATTTCACGACGACTTCGGGCGTGAGACCGTTTCCGACGATGCCCCTGATGCCCGATATACTACGAATAAGAATCGACATGGAGATGAAGTTATTCGATGCACAGTTTCTACAATAGAGAAATAAAACTACCAAATACCGTGCAACAAACAAAACCCCGGCAATTGACGGAATTCCGGAAGGGGTTGCCTATGTTTATATTGAGTAGCGGCTACTAAACCATTCAATTTTCGAACGATGCGGTTGCCCGCCGACAGGCAGGCCGCCGCCCTGAAATCCCGTCTATGGCAAAAAAGAGCGACAACAAGCATTCATCCCGGTACCCTTCAATTTTCGTAAGGGTATTTCTTTCGCACCTGTTGCTGTTATCGGCAACCTTTCTCGCAGGTGTGTTTCTTTTTTTCTACCTATTCGAACCCGGTATCAAGTATTTCCTCATGCATAAACCGCTCGTGATATTCCCGATGGTGATGGGATTGATCGGGATCGCGGGAATTCTCTCTGCCTGGACCGCCGGAATCATTGCCGAACCGCTGGAATTGCTTTCTTTCGCACTCGCCGACGACGACTCCGCGATGTCGCTGCATGCACAACCGTTTAACCCAGTAACGGAGGAGGTGGCGCTTCTCGCCGCGGAGATGCGGCGCTATCAGGACACCATCCTCTCGCAACAGCGGAGGCAGGCGATGATGACGGCGCGTCAGCAGCACCAGTCCATCATTACGGTAACCGTCAGCACTACCGGGATCGTTCTGGGCACGAACGCAGCAGCCGAGCGGCTCACGGGCAAAAGCCGCCGCACAATGCTCTACGGCGATTTTCTCGATCTATTCGCCGTGCCGGATGGAGACGCATACAACACGCTGCGGAATGCGGTGTATTCCGGCACTTCCGTCTCCGCGCTTGCGGCTCCCGCGTTCGATTCGCAGAGGATGAAACGATTGATAGAATGGAATTCCATGCCCATGTACGATGTATCGGGCATGCAAACAGGAATGGTATTGTTCGGCAGATTTACCGGTCGCAGGCTCTCATCGCGGACGGCTTAGTCCGCTACGATGATCGTGTAGTACGTCGAACCGTTCTCCCTGAAGGATTTATCGAGCGTGTATTTCGCATTTGCCGGGAGGGAGAGGAAATACTTCAGACGTTCGATCACACCGTCGAGCGCTTCGTCTTCGGTTTTCGCCCATGTTTCGCATTCGCGGATGGAAGGGACCGAGGCATCGACCCCTTCCCATGTTTTTCTCGTTACAATTTGAAACTGTCTCAATCTCGTAGTATCGCTCTACTAATCACAATGCGCTGAATTTCCGAGGTGCCTTCGCCGATTGTCAGCAGCTTAACGTCGCGGTAGTATTTTTCCGCGGGGTAATCCTTCGTGAATCCGTACCCGCCGTGAATCTGCACCGATTCGTTCGCTGCGCGGGTCGCCACCTCGCTGGCAAACATCTTCGCCTGCGCCGCTACAAGATTAATGTTTTTTCCGGTATCGCGGTAATACGCCGCCTTCTGCGTCAGCATTCGCGCCGCTTCGATTTCCGTCGCCATGTTCGCAAGCTTGAACTGAATAGCCTGGAATTCGCCGATCGGCTTGCCGAACTGTTGCCGTTCCTTTGCGTACGCCAATGCAGCCTCGAAAGCGCCCTGCGCAAGTCCGACCGAGAGCGCCGCGATCGCAATTCTTCCACCGTCGAGGATTTTCAGCGCCTGTTTGAATCCCTGACCGGGTTCGCCGATAAGATTTTCCTTCGGGATGCGGACATTATCGAGAATCAACGACGCTGTATCGCTGCAGCGCATACCGAGTTTGTTTTCCTTCTTGCCGGTATGGAACCCATCTGTCGCCTTATCGACCACGAAAGCGGAAATCCCATTCGTACCCTGTTCTCTGTCGGTAACAGCCATAATCACGGCGGTATCGCCTACGGAAGCGTGCGTGATAAAATTCTTGCTCCCGTTGATGATCCAGGAATCGCCGTCCTCGACAGCGAACGTCCGCATCCCGCCGGCATCGCTCCCTGAACCTGGTTCCGTCAGTCCCCACATCCCAAGCGTTCTGCCGCTTGTGAGGTCGGGCAGGTATTTTCTCTTCAATTCCTCCGACGCGAAGGAATAAATGTGATTCGTACAGAGTCCGTTATGCGCCGCCACGCCAAGCCCAACGCCCGGATCGACTCGCGAAATTTCTTCTACAATCGCAGCGTATTCCATATAGCCAAATCCCGCTCCGCCGAATTCGTCCGGAAAAATCACGCCGAGAAATCCCAGATCGCCCATTTTCTTGAATTCTTCATGCGGAAACTGCTGCGATTCATCGTAGCCCATCACATGGGGTTTTAGTTCATGTTCCGCAAAATCGCGGGCGGCCTGCCTGACCATCTGAAGTTGTTCCGAAGGTTCAAGGTTGAATGAATCGTGCATTTCAGACATGTGTACTCCGCTGAATGAAAGTGATACAGCCTGGCTTCAAACCCGGTAAACGGGACGAAGGTGGTATTCAGGTAACAGAATTCTGGTGCGTTCGGTTCGGCAACATACAGCGGTGGCGGCACTCAAATCAAGGATTTTCATGTGCTTAGTTTATAATTTCGCTTCTTTCGGTTGCGAATGAGCATTTACGCAACCTTCGCCGCGCCGATGGTGTTATATCAGTATTTCAAGGCATATTCAGATATGATGCGTACCTACCGGCTCTGGATTCTCCTTCTCCTATCGCTCACGCTCAGCCAGGCAGCGCCCGGGCAGATTTACCAATGGGGCGATACCACCGGCATAGTTATCCATAACGGCGCTGGAGCGCAACGTAATCCCGTGGCCGTCGCAACGCGCGACGGCGGCGCATGGTTCGTCTTCGAAAGCGTCAACGGGGCGTCGAAAAACATCCTCGCACAGCGAATGGATGGCGAAGGCGGGAGACTCCATGATAGTACGGGAATCGCCGCCGCCTCATCCTCTTACTCGATGACGCTGGTCGATGCTGTTCCTTCAGGCGGCGGGTTTATTGTATGCTGGCTTGAACGGAAAGCCTCGGATACGCAACAGCGACTCTATACACAAAGAATTGGTCCCAACGGAGAACGTCTCTGGAATGAAGGCGGAATTGCGGTTTTCCCGGATGGATTGAAACTCGGTCCATCGCAGTGTATCGCCGATAGTTCGGATGGAATTATTGTGTGTTCCGAGGACAGATCGGTCACGGTAAACACAAATGTGATTGTGCAGCGGATCGGACCGGGCGGTACGGCGCTTTGGAACGCCGGCGGCATCGCCGCGGCATCTTCCCCGCTGAACGAGCGGCAACCGCGGCTTACTCCCGACAACACGGGCGGATGCTTCATGGTATGGACCGAGGATTTAAACAATGGCGATATCGGAATGCAGCGCATCTCTCATTCCGGGGAATTGCTTTGGTCTTCCGATGGAATCAATATCACGCAGCATCCGGCAATACAGAATAATCCGCGCCTGGCTACACTGAGCGGAAACCGCTGCCTGGTTGTCTGGGAAGATTACCGCACAAAAGATTCAGTCAATATCTATTTAGGCATTGTCAATGCAACCGGCGCGTTGCAACTGATCGATACCGTCTGCGACGCAACTGGAGCGCAGTGGCTCTCCGATGTCGCCGCCGACGGTTCGGGAGGCGCGCTTATCGCATGGGTGGATTACCGAAGCGCATCCGACGGGGATATTTATATCCGAAGAATTAATAAGGAGGGGATGCTCCTTTGGGGGACACGGAATAACGGTGCATCTGTTTGCACAGCTTCCAATATTCAGGAGCTACCCCGGTTGCTCGGCGACGGTTTCGGCGGGGCATTTATTGCCTGGCAGGATAAGCGGAATACTGCTGATTTCGATCTATGGATGCAATCGCTCGACTCGAACGGAGTCCGCAGGTGGCAATCGAACGGCGTACGCCTTGCCGGCGAAGCGATGAACCAGATTGGATTGCGCATTGCTGGAACGACGCCCGGTTCGACGCTCTGCGTTTGGACGGACGGGCGCGTCGCCGACGGAATATCAGATATCTATGCGCAAAAAATCGGATACACGCCGGTGCTTACATTCCCGGATAGCGTTACGTTCCAACCTGTACTCTATGGTTCCGAGGCGGCGATAGAGATTCCGTTCACGAATGCAGGCCCTGGACCGATGGAGATAACGTCGCTCTTTGTATCTGGAAGTCAGTCCACTGATTTTATCTTTGCCGAACAACTTCCGCTTCCGTTTACCCTGCGGGAAAACGATACAATACCAGTCCGCATTATTTTTCGCCCACGAAGCAGTGGCTACAGAATGAGCCGCCTCTATGTACGCGGAATGAGGGATGGAAACAGCTTTCTCCATCCTCCGTATGCCATTCCATTGAGCGGCTTCTGTAGCCGCCCTGATTTCGACGTGTTTCCCCGCCGGATCGATTTCGCCGTCGCAAAAGTCGGCGCCTCGCAGGATTCGGCGCTGCCATGGTGCCTCCACAACACCGGTGTCGGTCCGCTTGAAGTACAGGATATCACGATTGAAGGACCGTCGGCAGAATCGTTCGAACTCCTTTCCCCGCCTTCATTTCCGTATTCGATTCCCTCTGGCGATAGCGCAGGGATTGCGCTTCGATTCACGTCGTCCATGAATAACCTTCAATATGCAATGCTGACCGTGCGGACGAACGGTATCAATGCATCCCGGACAATCTTTCTACGAGGTGTGGGAGGCGAGTATCCGGTTGCAACAGTGATGCCAAATGCATTGGAATTCGATACCTCGTCCGGAAGGGATGTCCACCGTTCACTTACCGTCAAGGCAGGAGCCAGTCTGCACGTTTCGATCTTCTCGGCAACATTCGAAGGCATGAATGCGAGCGATTTTTCGACCGCCTCCATCCTGCCGCGCGATATCTCCGCGGGCGACAGCATCGAAATCGATGTAGCATTTCACCCTGCATCCAACGGCAAAAAAAGCGCATATCTGCGCCTACGCACCGATTTACTGCAACCGGAGATCCTGATTGCGCTCCATGGAACAGGGGTCAACATCCAGTCCACAGGGATTCTTGGTTCGCTCCCGCCTTCCGAGGCAGACCTATCGCTATATCCGAATCCCCTTCCCGTTTCTGCATTGCTGTCTATTCAGGTGTCAGTCCCTCGACGCGGTAATACAACCGTATCGATTTACGGTCCGCTTGGAGCAAAAATCGCCGAATTGTTCAGCGGCGCACTTGAACAAGGCTTACACCGTTTCGATTTCTCAACCGCCGGATTGCATCCGGGTGCGTATTTCTGTATTGTGGAATCTGCCAAATCACGTACGCTTTTGCGTGCTTTCGTTCTACGCTGATTCCATACCATTATGCGGCCTGCAATCGTCATACTGAGCGCGCTCATCGCTCTTGGACTAATTATTCTCATTGTTCATTTCGTTTCATCCGGCTCCAATGAAGAGCTTTCCGAGCACAGCCCTGTTGTCGTACAAGAGAATCCCGTACAGACGGAAATAGACAATCCCGTCTCCTGGACCAAATCGTCGTACGAAATCCTTCCGTTGGCGCGCTATGATATCCGCGCGCGGGTTGTCGGTATCGAATACTACAATTACGGCCGCGAGGCAGGACTCTCTCCCGTCGATTTTGCGCTTGGATGGGGACCGATGTCCGATATGACTATTCTATCGAAATTCAGGATTTCGCAGAGCAAACGATGGTGTACCTGGTCGGCGGAAAAATCGCCTATTCCGATCCAGGAGGTTCTCGAACACAGCGCCAATGTACATATCGTCCCATCTTCCACGTCTCTGATGAAAATCCTGGGCGATATCCGGATCGGCGATATTGTGCGCATCCGGGGGAAGCTCATAGAAGCGCGCGGCAGCGACGGCTGGACATGGAGAAGTTCATTGACCCGCACCGACACCGGCGATCAATCCTGCGAAATCATCTGGGTCGAATCCCTTGAACTCCAGTCCCGTCCCGGCGTTTGATGCCGCCCGCATCGTTGCAAATCCTTCGTTCATTGGCTAAATTCATAACCTAATTCGATTGACAACCAGTTACACCGGTAGTTCGACTCCATGAAAGCTTTCGGGGCAGCGCTCAAACAGGCTCGAGAAGAAGCGGGAATCACGCTTGACGAGATTCATGTCCGCACGAAAATCAATCTCAAGCATTTGCGGGCAATCGAAAGCGGCGATTTTCCGTCGGTTCCGCAAACCTACGTCCGTGCATTCATCCGCGAATATGCCCGGAATGTGGGTCTGGACGAGATGGAAACCCTTTCGCAATACAACCAGCTTGCGGAAGAACTGAAAGGCATTCCCAAGCCCCCCGAAGCGCTCGACAATTCACATTTGACACCGAAAATCGACGATTCCGTGGAGATCGTCCCCGCATCGCAAATACTTGCGAAACCGCGGCATGTGGAGGTATCCGGGAAACCGGAGGTCGAAGAAGATGATTTCGTCGTACCCGTCAAGAAATCGAAATACGTCAGCGACGACCATAAATCGGTTCAACTTCCTTCTTCCCCACCACAGGGCAAGCTGACCGAACAGAAGGAGCCGTCGCAACTACCCCGGAAAGAGCCAACACAGGAACAGACGCAAGGTTCGATACCATTCATTCCTCCGGAGGGGACACAACCGGAGCCAATCGACACAGAGCAGATCCCAAAACCCGAGCGCGTCGTTGTACTGGATACAGGTACGGAGGGCATCTCTGAATCCGGTCCCGCCCATGAAAAAACGCCAAGGAAAGCTCCGTTACCGGAAACCGAGCTTCGGAACGAGATAGAACTCCAGAAACAGATCCGCAAGGAATTCGAGGCTTCAGCGCCGGTTCCACAGAAAGAGAAGAAGAAATCCAAGCTTCCTGACCCGGAGAAAAAGCCGAAAGCCGATAAACCGCCAAAGAAACGTTCGCCTGAAGACGAGGAACAGCGGCGTATCATGATTATCGGATCGCTGATATCGCTGGCGGTGATCATTGGGATTTTCGGTATCTGGTACTTCAGCACCGAGCCGGAAAAAATGACCGCCGCTGCTGATTCGACTGCGGTCAATCCGAATCTTTACGCCGACCGGTTCATCGATAGCAACGATTTTATCCCCGACGAACCCGAAGCCCTGCCTGATACGACCACCGGCGCAGCGGCCAACCCCGCAGCGGAACAACAGAAAGAAAATGTGTACGCGCGGGAAGACAGCCTGGTGCTGGAAGCGTTCAGCAGCACGCCTGTGTATTTTTCCATTCGTATGGATACGACGAAGACGGAAAAGGGATTTCTTTCTTCGAATGAGCACAAGGTCTGGAAAGCAAAAGACCATTTCATCATCTCTCTTGGCGATGCAGGCGCGATGACGTTCTTCCTGAATGGGAAACAGCTGAAACCTCTCGGCGGCGACGGACTCGCTATCAACAATCATGTCATCAGCCGCCGCTCGATTGATCAGGACTGACGCATGAACGTCCCTGAACGCGCAGCCAACCAACACCGCGAACTCGCAACACTCATCCGGGATCACGATTACCGGTATTATGTACTCGCGGATCCCATGATCTCAGACGAGGAATACGACCGCCTCTACCGACAATTGCTTGATCTCGAACGCGAATTCCCCGCACTCCAAACTCCCGATTCTCCATCTCAACGCGTCGGCGGAGCGGTCACGAAGGAGTTTGCACAGGTAAAGCATGCCGTTCCCATGCTGAGCCTCGCAAATACCTACTCCGAGGAAGAACTCCGCGATTTCCATCTGAGGGTTGCAAAGGCGCTTGGAACCGAAGCGATCAGATACAGCGCAGAGTTGAAGCTCGACGGCGTCGCCATATCTGTCGTTTACCGGGATGGAAGGCTCAGCCAGGGAATAACGCGGGGCGACGGCACGGTCGGCGACGAGGTTACGGCAAACGTGAAAACGATCAAGGCGCTTCCATTGATCGTGCGCGAAGGTTCGCCGCTCCTCGATTTCGAGGTGCGCGGCGAAGTGTTCATGAAGAAGGCTGAATTCCAGAAATTGAACGAAGAGCGCGAACAGGCCGGCGAAAAATTGTTCGCCAATCCGCGCAACTCAACCGCCGGAACTCTGAAAATGCAGGATTCGGCGATCGTCGCCCTGCGTCCGCTGGATATCTTCCTCTATTCTCTGTTCGCTGAAAACAATCCAGCCGCGAGCCAGGAGCAGGCGTTGGATGTGTTGCGGACGATGGGCTTCCCAGTCAATCCGCACACGCGCTTTTTCGACAGGATCGACGGCGTCAAGGCATACTGCGACGAATGGGAATTGAAGCGCGATTCCCTTCCCTACGAAATCGACGGAATGGTAATCAAAGTGGACAGCTTTTCTGCGCAGGCGGAACTCGGCTCCGTGGCGAAGAGTCCGCGTTGGGCGATCGCGTATAAATTCGCATCGAGAAAAGCATCCACGCGTCTGAACGATATTACCTTCCAGGTAGGAAGAACCGGCACGGTCACGCCGGTGGCAGAGCTGGAGCCTGTGCATCTGTCGGGTTCCACTATCAGCCGGGCGACTTTGCATAACGAAGATTTCATCGTCAACCTCGATATCCGTATTGGCGATACGGTCATCATCGAAAAAGGCGGCGATGTCATTCCCAAAGTAAGCGGCGTGGACCAGTCCGCCCGCAGCGAAGAGAGCGTACCGTTCGCCTTCATCCGAAACTGCCCCGAATGCGGCGGCGAACTCATCCGTCCTGAAGCAGAGGCTTCGTGGTTCTGCGACAATCCCGACTGTCCGGCGCAGGTACGCGGAAAGATCGAACACTTTGCAGCGCGGAATGCTATGGATATCGAGGGACTGGGCGAATCGATCGTGGACACCCTCGTCTCGGGCGGCTTCATCGCATCGGTCGCCGACCTGTACCGTCTTTCCGCGAGGCGAAGCGAGCTCCTCGCGCTAGAAGGATTCGGTGAAAAGAAGGTGGACAACCTGCTGGATGGAATCGAACGCAGCAAAACACGCGCGTTCGACCGCGTTCTCTACTCTGTCGGTATCCGGTTCGTCGGGAGCGAAATCGCCAGAACGCTGGCGAAGGCATTCCCCTCATTCGATACGCTACGGGATGCATCCGAAGAAGAGCTTCGAAACGTTCCCGGAATCGGTCCGCGCATCGCCAGCAGCGTCAGGCACTTTTTCCAGCAGGAACGTACGCGTTCGGTTTTCGAACGGCTTATCGAGGCCGGCGTAACATCTGCCGCCGAATTCGAGGAACGTACCGAAGTGGAATTCTTTGCCGGAAAAACATTCGTGCTGACCGGCACGCTGTCGTCGATGACCCGCGACGAGGCAAAGGCGAACATCGAACAGTGCGGCGGCTCGGTGACGGGCAGCGTATCCTCGAAAACCAACGCCGTTATCGCCGGCGAAAATCCAGGCTCGAAAATAGAGAAAGCGCAAAAACTCGGCGTGCCTGTTCTCGATGAAGAAATGTTTTTATCTTACCTCCCATCATCCAATCTCAAGGAGCGTCCATGAAATACCGTATCGACAGAGAAAACTCGCTCGCCATCATTCATCTCGAAGAAGAGCGCCTCGATTCGAACAATGCGCCGGAAGTGAAACGCGAGTTCCTGGTTCTCTGTTCCGACGAAATCGACGTGCTGATCATCGATCTTTCGAACATCACGTTTTGCGACAGCTCGGGATTGAGCGCGATTCTGCTCGCCGAACGGCAGATGCGAGAACACGACGGAGGCGTCATCGTCGTGGATCCGAATGGGAAGGTGACGACCCTCATCAAGATTGCAAAACTGGACCAGATTATTCCGGTGTTTGCCACGATCGACGAAGCCAGGAACGCGCTGGTCGATTGACGGAGCTTCCGCAAACGGCTGTAGCTGGCGATACGCGAGTCGCATTCTTACCGACCGCGTCGCTTATTTGAAGCCGAAGCGAAAGTTTCGGGCGCACCTCGATTGAGGGTTCAGGATTTCCCATTCGTCTCCATTTACCGGTTCTGTGCATGTCCTTTACAATACTGGATGGAATCATCGTTGCCGCCTACCTGGCTGGGATCGCGCTCTTCGGGATACTGTCGGGCGGGAAGCAAAAATCGGCCCGCGATTATTTCCTGAGCGAATCCGCCGTGCCGTGGCTGGCTGTCTGCCTTGCCATTGTCGCTACCGAAACCAGTGCATTGACCTTTCTTTCCATCCCCGGACTGGCGTATAGCGGAAATTTAAATTTTCTCCAGATCACCATCGGCTATATCATCGGGAGGATCGCGCTTTCATACCTGCTCTTGCCGCGATACTACGACGGCGAGCTTTCAACCGCGTATGAGTATCTGCAGCGCAGGTTCAGTCCGGTAGTCAGGAAAACCGCATCCGTGACGTTCATGGGAACGCGCCTGTTCGCCGACGGAGTGAGACTGTATACAACGGCGATACCGCTTGCGCTTCTCCTTAAAGGCGCGCCGATGTTCGGCGGCATCGGCGACCAGGGTATCTACATTTTCGCCATCGTCGTCCTCTCGTTGCTTACCCTCGTCTATGTATTCCTCGGCGGCGTGCGGGCGGTGATCTGGACCGACGTGGTACAATGGTTCATCTACATCGGCGGAGCGCTTGTAGCGTTATACTATCTCGCCGATCTGTTGCCGCAGCCGCTCAGCGCGTATTTCAGCGCGGCCGCTGCATCGGGCAAATTGAACCTGTTTCAATGGGGCGCAATCGAAGGGAAATCATTCCTTGCCACCCCGTTGACCCTGCCGGCGAGTATCCTCGGAGGATTCTTCCTTTCGATGGCCTCGCACGGCACCGATCAGCTTATTGTGCAACGGGTGCTGGCAACTAACGATCTGAAAAAGGGTCAACGGGCGATGATGTTGAGCGGCATTCTGGTGGCATTTCAGTTCGCCCTGTTCCTTGCCGTAGGGACGCTGTTGTACTATTTCTACGAGGGCGAGGCATTTTCATCGAACGAGGTTTTCGCAAAATTCATCATCGATCATATCCCCACCGGCTTTACCGGCATCATCATCGCGGGAATATTCGCGGCGGCGATGTCGACCCTGTCAGGCTCCATCAGTTCCCTTTCGTCGGCGACCGTAATGGACATCATTCTACCGATGAAAACCTCCATTCTCGACGAACGCCGAAAACTGAAACTCTCCCGATGGATCGCGCTTGCATGGGCATTTCTCCTGATCGTTGCCGCCGGATTGTTCATCCAGACGCCGCAGACGGTGATCGAACTTGCTCTCGGAATTGCGTCCTACACGTACGGAGGTTTGCTCGGTCTTTTTCTGACCGGCATACTTTTCCCTTCAATCACTTCCCGCGCTGCCACTGCAGGCTTTATCGCCAGCATTCTCGGAATGGCTGCGATTGTCGTGTTCACGGAAATCGCATGGACGTGGTACACCATGTGCGGCACACTTATCGCATGCGCGGTTGCATGGATCTATACCGGTATGCAGGGCAAGGAGGCTTAACATGGCGCTCATCGACTGGCTCATCATTGCTGCATATTTCGTCATGAGCTTCATCGTCGGAGCATACTACTCGCGCCGGGCGGGCGCCAGTACCAGCGAGTTTTTCCTGGGCGGCCGGGCGTTTCCATGGTGGCTGGCCGGTCTATCCATGGTGGCGACAACGTTCGCCGCGGATACCCCGCTTGCCGTCACCGAGCTCGTTGCAGCAAAAGGAATCGCAGGGAACTGGCTTTGGTGGAACATGGCAATCGGCGGAATGCTGACGGTGCTGTTCTTCGCCCGGTTATGGCGCCGTTCCGGCGTGATGACCGATCTTGAGTTCATCGAATTGCGGTATAGCGGGAAACCCGCGTCGTTTCTCCGGGGATTCCGGGCGCTGTATCTGGGTCTGTTCATGAATACCATCATCCTCGGATGGGTGAACGTCGCGCTTTCCACGATCCTCCAGGGAATGTTCGATCTCCCCGCGTCGACCGCATTTTGGTACATCGCCGGGGCGATGCTGCTCACCGCAGTATACTCCTCCCTGTCGGGATTATGGGGCGTTGCCATCACGGATGCCGTTCAATTCATCATTGCGATGATCGGCTGCATCGCGCTCGCAATCGTCGTCGTGAACGATCCGCAGATTGGAGGGCTAAGCGGACTTGCCGAAAAACTTCCAGCGAGGACGCTCGACATCTTCCCCGTCATCGATTCTGCCGGCGACGGCGTAACGGGGATACTCTCGCTTTCCGCGGGAGCGTTCTTCGCGTATATAGGTATTCAGTGGTGGGCGTCGTGGTACCCCGGCGCGGAGCCGGGCGGCGGCGGCTACATCGCCCAGCGGATGCTTTCAGCGAAAAATGAACGTCACTCCTTTCTGGCGACGCTGTTCTTCCAGATCGCCCATTACTGTATCCGTCCGTGGCCCTGGATCCTCGTCGCCCTCTCCGCGCTGATCCTATTCCCCGCGCTGCCCCCTGAGCAATCAAAACTTGGATATGTGTATGCGATCCGCGATTATCTCCCGGCGGGATTGAAGGGGCTTCTTCTGGCGGCATTTTTCGCAGCGTACATGTCCACCGTCGCCACCCACCTGAACTGGGGAACATCGTATATCATCAACGATTTCTGGAAACGCTTCATCCGGCCGGCGGAAAACGAAAAACACTACATCCTCCTCTCGCGACTGACGACAATTTTTATCATGGTGCTTGCGGCGGCTGTGACAACGGTTATCACGTCAATCAGCGGCGCCTGGCAGTTTCTTATCGAGTGCGGCGCCGGTCTCGGTTTGGTGCTGATACTCCGCTGGTTCTGGTGGAGAGTAAACGCATGGAGCGAAATTTCCGCGACGCTTCTTCCTGTGCTTGCATACGCCTGCATCACCTTATACAACGCCTCGCAACCGGAAACCGGCGGCGCAATTCTATTTCCCGATTCGCTTTTCATCATCGTAGCCTTCACGACAATCGGTTGGATCGCGGTTACCTTCCTCACAAAACCGACGAATCCCGAGACGTTGCGGATGTTTTATCAAAAAATCAGGCCGTTCCCCGCGCTTTGGAAACCAATTGCCGCGGAGTTTCCGGAAATCGCTACCTCGAACGGCCGTTTCCTGATGCACATCGTTGGATGGCTTTCCGGTATTCTTGTCGTGTATTCCGTATTATTTCTTTCCAAGGCGCTTCTATTCGATACTATTGATTCGGTGTTATTCTGGCTCGCCGCCGCAGTTGCCGGTATCGCAGGATTTGCCATTTCGTTGAAACAAATTGAAAAAACCGGCGCGACGTGATCAGCTTTTTCAATAAAGAAGCGCGGCTCAAATCGAAGCTGAGCAGAATATCGCTTATTGCATGCGATCTCGACGGGACGCTGCTCGATAACGAGAACAAAATCTCGCCCGAAATCCTGGAACTTGCGGATTCGTTAAAGGAAACCGGCGTCCAGATTGTCCTGGCAAGCGGACGTCCGGCAGCTTTCACGCAGATGTATGCGGAGTGTATTGGAAGCGATATGCCGGTTATTTCCGTGAACGGCGGGTTGATCACCGCATCGGGCGACCAACAGGGATTGTATTGTTCGCCGCTTCCCTCCGGAGTTTTTGAACAGATTGAGTTGTTTCAACAGAACCAACATTCGCCGCTTGAATGCACGGCATTCGCTGCCGCCGGTTTGCTGACGACTCACACCGAGCCGAATCTCCCGAAATACCTCCGCTCGGAATTGAACACGTACATCGAAGTCGATTCACTGAGCGGACGCGAGGGCGAAACCGGCCTCTCGGTCGTGTACGGCACATTTCCGTCACTTCAACTGCTTTCGGTTCAGTTGGCAAAAGAATATAAAAGTCTCCTCCGCCGTGTGCATTACCCAAGCAAAACGGCGCCCGAATACAGCTATCTGGAGATAATGCATTCGCGGACAACCAAGGGCGAAGCGCTTGCATTTCTATGTAAAAAACTGGGGATTCGCAGAAATCAGGTTGCCGCCATCGGCGATTATGCGAACGATCTCGAAATGCTCCGGTTTGCAGGCTTTGCCGGAGCTATGGGAAATGCCATTGACGAAGTCATCAAGGATGCCGATTTTGTCACTACGAAATCGAATATCGAAGGCGGTATTTCGGAGTTTTTCCGGTTCATATTAGAGGCAACATCGACGGATTGACATGCGCAACGCACTGACACAATTACGGGCAAAGTTCGCCTCCTTCGGCGTATTGCTGCGCGACAGCATACCGGTGAAAATCCTTCTGGCAGTAGGACTTGTCGGAGTGATTTCGTCGTTGTTCCCCGAAGCTGCTTCGCACGACTACGAATACGAGGTTGGTACTATATGGAACGAAGAAGACCTGATTGCGTCGTTCGCGTTCCCGATCTACCGCGACGCCGAACAAATCGAAAAGGAATACGATGCCGCGCGGAAAAGCACACCCCGAAGTTTCCGCCGCGTGGATACAATGCGCCGCGTTACTTTCGACAGCGCCAGGAGTGTCCTTGCAGCGTATGCATCGATATGCGACAGGTTAATCAAACAGAACCCGCGGCAAAGCGCCGCTTCGATTGCTGTTTCGAAACTGGATTCATTGAATACCGTCGCTGCACAAAAAAATATTCCGATGCTGAAGGAAACAGGCTGGGAAATGCTGATCGACATCCGACGGAAGGAAGGCGGAGCATCTCCCCCGTTTGCCTCTTTCATAGCCGAAATGGAAGGAATCGTTGATTTCGTGTACCGTGTCGGATTCCTTGACAAGGACAAGGAATGGTTCACTCAATCGGAAATCGCTATCAATTCCGGCGACGAAGAGAAGCTGAAGCCGCTTTCCGGCTATCTCGATAAAAACGATATCGCCGAATACCTCAGCAACCGGGCACAAAAACCCGATGGAACCTCCTCGACACGCGGTCTACTGGTAGCCACTATCACATTTGCCGTTCTTCAGCCGAATATTCTGTACGACCAGGAAAACACAACGATTGCCATCCAAAACGCCATCGACAAAGTGCCTCGAACGCAGGGCATCGTCAAACAGAACGAGCGGATTATTTCGAGGCATGAACGCGTAACCGACCAGATCAAGGACAAACTCGACAGTTACTCGAAAGCCAAAACGGAGCGGTCGGGCGATGTGAATTATTTCATGCAGTGGCTCGGCAAGATCGGTCATACGTCCGCAATTTTATTCCTGTTGGCGATATACCTTTTCCAGTTCAGGAAACGAATCTTTTTTAATAATTCCCGTTTGCTGCTGATCTCGATTCTGATCCTGTTTGTCAGTTTTCTGGCGTATTTCTCGATGTCGATTTCTGTTTCGGCCCCGACTCAGTATCTGATCCTGATTCCAACGGCGTCGATGCTGCTCACAGTCATTTTCGATTCCCGCGTCGCGTTTTACTCGACCATCGTCATGTCGCTCCTGGTCGGCGCGGTAAGAGGAAACGACTACTCCATCATTCTCGCGAGTATTCTCGCCGGGTCGCTGGCGCTCTATACGGTTCGAGATATCAAGCATAGGACTCAGATTTTCCGTTCGCTGGCATTCATTTTCATGGGATATGGATTCATGATCCTGGTCGAGGGCATGCAGCGTTCTCTGCCGGTCGGAGCCATCGGCGAGGATGCGCTTTACGCGCTCGGCAACGCAATCGTATCGCCGGTGCTGACGTTCGGCTTGCTGATTTTCTTCGAAAAAGTCTTCTCGATCTCGACCGATCTCACATTGCTGGAGCTGTCGGACTTCAACCATCCGCTTCTTCGCGAGCTTTCCAACAAGGCCCCCGGAACATTCCACCACAGCATCGTGATGGGTACGCTGGCGGAATCGGCGGCAAGCGCCATCAACGCCAACCCGATTCTTGCGCGCGTCGGTGCATATTACCACGACATCGGAAAATCGCTCGAACCGGATTATTTCGTCGAGAACCAGCAGAGCGGAGCGAACGTGCACGATACGCTCGCTCCGGAAGAAAGCGCCCGGAAAATCATCGACCATGTACTCGCCGGCATCAAGCTTGCCGAAGAGTACCATCTCCCTCAGCGGATTATTGATTTTATTCCAGGCCATCATGGCACGACGCTGGTTTCATTCTTCTACGAAAAAGCGAAGCGCGAACAGCCCGATACCCCGGAACAGAAATACCGCTATACCGGTCCCAAGCCGAAATCCAAGGAAACCGGTATCGTGATGCTGGCGGATACAATCGAAGCTGCGGCGAGGACAATCGAAGATCCGACCGCAGAGAAATTCGAGAAACTGATGGACAAGGTTGTCCAACAGCGTTTAACCGACGGCCAGCTCGACGACTGCGATCTGACCCTGCGCGACCTGCGCGAGGTGAAAAAGGCATTCCTGACCATTTTATTGGGCATCCATCACAACCGGATCAAATATCCTTCAAAAGATGCGGAGATGGAAGCGAAGAAACGATTCGAAACATCGGGCAAGTCGCTGAACTTCCCGAGCAGTACCGAAACGCTGACCAACCGAATGAAGAAACTGAAATCCTTTCTTGAATGAATCTCGACACGGCATCGAAGCGGTTCAAACATTATATGCGCCTCGAACGCGCAATGTCGGCGAATTCCATCGAATCGTACGCGCTCGACATTCGCCGATACACCGGCTACCTGGAAGAACGGAATATCGGCGACACTGGGGCAATCACCTACCCGGTTATCGCAGGTTTCCTTTCCGAACTCCGCGAATGCGGTCTGGCATCCAGCAGTATTGCCAGGTCGGTCTCGGCAATAAAGCACTTTCACAGGTTTCTTCTCGCCGAGCAAATCACCGCCGCCGATCCCGCCGAATTGCTGGTGACACCAGCCATCGAAGAATACCTGCCCGACGTTCTGACGCAGGAAGAAATGAACGCCATACTCGAAGCTCCCGTACCCTCGACGCCGTTGGGTATGCGCGATAAATCGCTCCTGGAAACCATGTATGCCTCGGGGATACGGGTATCCGAGGCGGTGCATCTTTCAATGAATCAGGTCATCGTCGATGCGGGACTACTTCGGATCATTGGAAAAGGCGACAAGGAACGCATCGTCCCGATAGGCAGCATTGCCCTTTCATGGCTTGAAACGTACCTCTCCCTTGCCCGTCCCCGGCTGCTTGGGCACGCCTCAGGAGTTGATCAGGTGTATTTGAACCACCGCGGCAAGGGTATGACACGCATGGCAGTCTGGAATATCGTCAGGAAGTATGCGCAATCGGCAGGAATAGCCAAAGATGTACACCCGCATACGTTCCGCCATAGTTTCGCGACGCACCTGCTCGACGGCGGAGCCGATCTGCGTTCCATTCAGGAAATGCTCGGGCATTCGGATATCAGTACAACTCAACGTTACACTCATGTTTCGCGCGAATATCTGAAAGAAGTGCACCGCACCTTTCATCCGCGCGCGTGAAACCATTTTCAGGCATCCATGTTTATTACTTTTGAAGGCATAGACTCGTCGGGCAAAACGACCCAGTGCAACCGGATCGTCGAAAAGCTCCAATCGAGCGGGTATACCGTGTTTTTTGTACGGGAGCCCGGCGGAACGGAGATTTCTGAACTCATCCGTTCGCTCCTTCTCGACAAGGCGCATTACAATATGTACCCGGAAACCGAACTCCTCCTCTTTTCGGCCGCGCGCGCGCAGCTAGTCCGCGAGCAGCTGATCCCGGCGCTGAAGCGGAACGAAATCATTGTCGCAGACAGGTTTTACGATTCGACGACAGCGTATCAGGGATTCGGCAGAAACCTGGAAAAAGAACATATTCGCATTATCACCGGCTTCGCCGTCGACTCTGTCCGCCCGGATGCAACGTTTTTTCTCGATATCCCGTACCAGGAAAGCGTCAACAGACGGCGCCGCGCCGGCATGACGGAGGACAGGATAGAACAACTCGATCAGGCATTTTTCACCCGCGTCCGCGACGGTTATTTTCAGATTTCTCAGAACGAACCGGAACGCGTTCACGTCGTCGACGGGACAACTGAACCCGGAGCTATTACGGAAGCAGTAACAGCGGTGCTTCGGCAAGTATTTGAAAGGAACGGATTACCATGGCGATAGAATCGAAGAAACAGAGACACAGAATGCCCCGGACAATTGCAGCAGCAGGGATTATCGCGATCAGTTTCCTCTTCTATGGATTTGTCCAGGAAGACGACCTCCTTTTCAAGGTTGGCAAAGGCATCGATCTTTTCGGAAGCATCTATAAGGAACTGAGCTACAATTACGTCGACGAGATCGACCCAATGGTGTTGATGAAAGCCGGCATCACCGGAATGCTCTCCGTTCTCGATCCGTATACCGTGTATATCGACGAGCAGGATAAAAGCGACGTCGATATTCTCACCTCCGGTCAATACGGCGGAGTAGGCATTTCGGTACGGCGTCACGACGGACGAATCATCGTCACCAATATTCTCGATGTTGCCCGCGAAGAGGCGAAGCTGCGCATCGGCGATGAATTACTCGAAGTCGACGGCGTCGATCTCATTCAAAATCCCGACGCCGATCTGAAAATACTGCTGCGCGGCAAACCGGGCACCGGTCTTTCCCTGAAAGTGAAGCGCCCGGGACTCGCCGACGAAGTGCGTCTCTCGGTTACGCGCCAGCGGATCATGCTGGAAAACGTGTCGTATTATTCCATGCTCAACGACTCGACGGGATATATCAAGCTCGACCGGTTCTCGCGCCGCGCCGGCGAAGAGCTGCGTCTCGCGCTCGCAAATCTTTCCGCAACAAATACGTTGAAATGCCTGGTACTTGATATTCGCGACAATCCGGGCGGACTGCTGGATGCCGCCGTCGATGTCTCCGAGAAGTTCCTCCCGACCGGGAGTCTGATTGTATCGACAAGGGGGCGCAAGTCCAACTACGACCGCTCTTACTATTGTTCGGAGGAACCGGTGTTGCGCTACGAGCCGCTGGTCGTTCTTGTGAACGAAAACAGCGCGAGCGCGAGCGAGATCCTTGCCGGAGCTATTCAGGACAACGACCGGGGCATCATCGTCGGCACGCGGTCATACGGAAAGGGCCTCGTGCAGAATGTCATTCCATTGAGCTATAATTCATCGCTGAAAATCACGACATCGAAATACTACACTCCCAGCGGGAGGTGCATTCAGCGAATCGACTACAGCAAGCACAAAAGCGCGTATGAAGGGACGGTTGCGAACATGGATACTGTCCGGTCGTTTTCCACATTGCTGCTTGGGCGCAACGTGAAGGAAGCGGGCGGCATCAATCCCGACTATGTCGTGAACGAAAGCAGCGGAAATAAATTCCTCTCGTATCTGATCAAGGAAATGATCGTTTTCGATTTCATCACGGTCGCGCTAAATTCCGGAGAAATTTCCGATGAAGATATTTCCGACTCCGAATTGAAAAAGCAATTCGTCGACTATCTCGAATCGTCCGTCCCCGACTCCGCGTATGAAGTGAAGATCGCCTTCGACAGACTCAGAACGCTGGCAAAGGAATACGGTTATTCCGATTCGGAAATGGATAAGCTGAAAGGTCTGGAAGCGCAATTCACGAGGCAAACGATGAAGCAGGTAGAGGCAGCATGGCCGCTCCTGAATCAGGAGTTGCGTTCCGAGTTATCGCTCCGCCTAAGCGGCGAGAAAGCGCGCTTCCAGAAGTATCTTCCCTATGACGAGCAATTACAGGCAGCATTGAATATTCTCAGCTCCCGCGCCTCTTATCTCGCGGCATTTAACGTAAACGAACACTAGCTTTCCCCGCGGGGAAGATATCCGTCGTTGGTTACGATTGATCGGATACGGTCAAGATGCTCAAGAGCGGGAACCGCCTCCTCGAGATAGGCGATGATGAAATTCAGTCGTTCCCTCTCAGAAAGGATTTCCAACAGTTCCTGGCGCTTCTCCAGTTCGAAGCCCGCTTTTTCAGCCATGAGATACGACAGCCCCGCCGGAATATTCTCGTAGTCCCCCGCCGAAAGCACATCGACACTCCCCTTATAGACGATTGCGATGAGGCGGTTGTACAATGCCACCGCTTTTTCGATTTCCGGAACTTCCGCCCTCCGGTCGACATCGTCGACAAGCTGTGCATCGCCGACAAGGATATCCTCAAGCGAGCGCTCCGTGCGAATAATCTCGAACCGTTGCATGCCTTCGACGACGATATCGAACGTTCCGTCGGAATACCGTTTAGACACTTCAACGACGCGCGCGGTACAACCAACCGGATGCATCTTTTTATCGTGGACGAGATTGATCCCGAACTGCAAATCGTCCTGAATACATCTACCGATCATGAGTTTGTACCGGGGTTCGAAAATATGCAACCGAACCCTGGAGCCGGGAAAGAGAACAATGTTCAGAGGGAACAGTGGGAGATCGTTCATGTCAACATCCTCCAATACCGGAAGCCGCACGCGCGACAGGTAATGTTGATGAACGGGGGTGTCCGGTAATAACAGCCCGATTACGGTGTATTCCACAATAGGAGCCGGTTACCGGACAATCCCGCACAGAACTTATTTTGATGCGAACTTCTTGAATCGATCGTTGATTCGTCCCCAATGGAGATTGTTGACGAAGTTTTCGATGTAAGCAGCTCTACCCGGACCATCTTTGTGATAGTACGCATGCTCGAATACGTCGCATGCGACGAGAGGAATTCCACCCCAGATAGCGCCGTAATGATGCTCGTCGACGAGAATGTTCAGAAGTCTGCCGGAGTAAAGTTGATCGAACACAAGAACGCCCCAACCGCTCAGCTTAGCGGAAAATGCGGTCGCCTTGAAGTCTTCTTTCCAGGCATCCAGGGAACCAAAATTGGCCTCGATCGCTTCGATGACTTCCAAATCGGCGGAGTACGAACCGTCGCCGCCGAGGTTTTCCCAGTACAAATCATGGAGCAATGTGCCGCCGTGATTCCAGGTGATGCGGCGTTTCAATTCGCCGAATTCGCTGTAATTGCCGTTTGCCGCGCCGCGATCGGCTGTTTCGAGACCTTTTTCGATGGCGTTCAGGGCAACGACGTACCCTTTGTGGTGCTTGTTGTAGTGCCAGTCGGTTGTTTCGGGAGAAACAACGTTTTTAAGCAATTCTTTGGCTTCTTCATCTGAATACGGGCGAGGATTGAATTTCCACTCGTAAGCCATTGTGCGCTCCTGATAAGTCTGTTTTTAGTGATCTATGATAGATGATCGGTATTATCATCGTTCTTCCATATAAAACAAAAAACAGCGAAAATGGTTCACAAACACTATTGGACAAAAAAAAAGTGCCCGCTGTCATGGGGGCAAACAGCGGGCTGGACCACCATTCGTGGCGGGAGGGACCACAAATGGCAGAGGGGTAAACTCTATTTAGGCGCCGAAAGAGCTTCCGCACCCGCAGGTGCGGACAGCGTTCGGATTGTTAAACACAAATCCTTTTCCGCTGAGTCCGTCGGTAAAATCGAGTTGCGTACCTTCGAGGTAGAACAAACTCTTGGCATCAATATAAATACGAATACCGTTAAGAATCAACTCCTCGTCATTTTCTCTTTTCTCGGCATCGAATCCAAGCGAATATGTTAATCCCGAACAGCCGCCGCCTTTTACGCCGATGCGCAGCCCGTAGGTTTCGGGAATCTCGTTCTCGCGAATAATGGTGCGGATTTCCTCTTCTGCTTTCACAGTCAACGAAATCGTTGTCGAGGTATCGGCAGCCGTTGCGTCAGACATAGTATTCTCCTTTGTCAAAAATCGCCGTAGATAAATTCCACAGCAAAATACGATAATTCGAGTTTAATTCAACCTTGCGATATCCAAATTTTGAAGCCGTCATGCGGGTGTTTCTTCCTTTTTTGCTTCGGTTTTTGGAGAAAGCAGATATCGCTCCGAGTGCAGCACCCAGGTATTCGACGAATGCTTCCGAAAAATGCCTTTCTGCTGCAGCTCTTCGATGATTTTATCGGAGCAGGCATCGGCGGCGCGTGTACCGATATCCTTCTTCATCGCAGTCCGGTAATAATCGCGCACTGCGTACTGCACATCGCGGCGGAAAATGTTCGAGAGATGGAAAACCGGGTAGCCCATTTCCTTCATGAACTCAAGAATTTCTTCCGCGCGTGCGGTGCATTGGAAGCCGCTCATAGTCTCTCCAGCGATAATACGTTGTGTGGGCGTACCGGAACCTGTGCGGCCTACCGCCGGCTGCCGAGTTCCGCATGCCGTGCAAATATAACACAAGCTGTACAGTCTCAAGTTCTCCGTTTCGCATCTTTTTTTGAACCAAGAAGTGAAAAATGCATCGCCGGCGCAATTGCGAATCGAAATGGATTTGCGTACTTTTTGATTCTCTATACATGACAGCAAACACTTTAAATCTCGCAATATTTGTATCCGGCAGAGGGTCGAACCTCGAAGCAATTTCTTTTGCCATTCAGGCAGGAAGGCTCGATGCGCGCATCGCCGTAATCCTGAGTAGTTCTCCGGAAGCGCCGGCGCTGGAATTCGGTAAAAAGCAAGGCATCCCTGGTTTCGCGATACCATCGCGAAAGGACGACGCCGAAGCTCGGACTGCCTTCATCGTCGATGCGTTGCACCGGCACGGCGCGGATTTCATCGCCCTTGCTGGGTACCTTCACCTGTTGGAAACGGAAGTCGTTCGGCTGTACGGCAACAGGATAGTCAATATTCACCCTGCTCTGCTTCCCGCCTTCGGCGGCAAAGGCATGTACGGACATCATGTTCACGAGGCAGTGATTGCTTCGGGCGCGAAGCTTTCGGGTGCAACGGTTCATATTGTTAACGAGGAATACGACCGCGGACCCATTGTCGCTCAGCGCATTGTTCGCGTCATGGACAACGATACGCCGGACTCTCTCGCCGCGCGCGTCCTTCAGACCGAACACTCGCTCTATCCCGAAGCTCTCCAGCTGTTTGCTGAAGCTCGAATTTCAATCGCAGACACGAAAACAATTATCAGCGGAACACCACCAGCACTGTATCCCTATGAAGAAAGCACTGATCAGCGTATCTGACAAAAGCGGTATCGTTCAATTTGCTCGGGAACTCGAAGCCCTGGAATATCAGATTATCTCCACCGGCGGCACGTTCCGCACGCTCAAGGAAGCCGGCATCGGCGTCGCGAAAATCGACGATGTCACCGGATTTCCGGAAATTCTCGACGGACGAGTGAAAACGCTCCATCCTAAAATCCACGGAGGTCTTCTTGCGCTTCGTTTCAACGAGAACCATACCCGCCAGATCGCCGAACATGGGATCGAATACATCGACCTTGTTGTCGTGAATCTGTACCCGTTCATCGAAACCGTCGCCAGCGGCGCTTCTCTCGAAGAGTGCATCGAGCAAATCGACATCGGGGGTCCCAGCATGCTCCGCTCCGCAGCAAAAAACTTTGCCAGCGTTACCGTTGTTTGCGATCCGGGAGATTATCAGCAGGTTCTTAAGGAACTGAACGAACAAGGCGATACCTCATTCGAAACCCGCGCCTTCCTGGCGAAAAAAGTCTTCCAGATCACATCGGCTTACGATTCCGCCATCGCGCTGTATCTCGAGACCGGAAGCCCCTCCCCCGACGCTTCCCTGCCCGAACATCTCGTCGTCTCGACGCAAAAGACCGAAGATCTTCGT
Organism: uncultured Ectothiorhodospiraceae bacterium; assembly: GCA_964408855.1. Taxonomy (GTDB): domain Bacteria; phylum Bacteroidota; class Ignavibacteria; order SZUA-365; genus CAYPBB01. The sequence continues at coordinate 55,635 of CAYPBB010000013.1, read as the reverse complement.
TATGGGGAAAATCCCCATCAGGCGGCAGCGTTGTACGGAAATTATTACGACGTCTTCAGCAAAATCCACGGTAAGGAACTCTCCTTCAACAACATCGTCGATATCCAGGCGGCAGCGGAGCTGGTAGAGGAATTCGCGGAACCGGCTGTATCGATCATCAAGCACACGAATCCCTGCGGATGTGCGGTAGCGGACACAATCATCGAAGCATATAAACTGGCGCTTTCGTCCGACCCGGTATCCACATACGGCGGTATCATTTGCGTCAACCGCCCTGTAGATGCAGCATTGGCGTCAGTATTCAACGAGATTTTCACGGAGGTCATCATCGCACCGGCGTTCAACAATGACGCGTTGGAACTGTTGAAAACAAAAGCGAACCGCCGCCTTATCGTCCAGAAAGGCAGTTGCGTTGAAACGAAACGTATTGATATAAAATCCGTAGCGAATGGTTATCTTTGTCAGACCCTCGATTCCCTCGAGGAACGACCGGAATCCTGGAAGGTGGTGACAAAGCGCGCCCCGGCACCCGAGGAAACCGCAGCGCTGGCGTTTGCATGGAAGGTTGCCAAGCACGTAAAATCGAACGCCATCGTGTATACCAATGCGCATCAGGTGCTGGCTGTCGGAGCCGGTCAGATGTCGCGGGTCGATTCGGCTGAAATCGCGGTATTGAAAGCCGCGAAGGCATCGATGCCGCTCGAGGGATCGGTTGTCGCCTCCGATGCGTACTTCCCATTCGCGGACGGATTATTGCAGGCCGTGAAAGCAGGCGCCACGGCAGTGGTACAGCCCGGCGGAAGCGTGCGCGACCAGGAGGTCATCGAAGCCGCCGACGCACACGGCATCGCGATGGTATTTACCGGCTACAGGCACTTTAAACATTGAGCAATTGAAGATCTATGGGTTTGTTCAGCATATTCGCAAATGATATAGCGATCGATCTCGGAACCGCAAATACGCTTATCTGGGTCAAGGGGAAAGGCGTGGTTCTCAGCGAACCGTCGATCGTCGCATTCGATAAAAACACAAAGAAAATCATCGCCATCGGTAACGATGCCCGCGAAATGCAGGGGAAAACCCATCGCGATTTGCAGGTAATCCGCCCGATGCGCGACGGCGTTATCGCCGATTTTGAAATCGCGGAAGGGATGCTTCGCGCCTTCATCAAGAAAATCATGAACAGTTGGGTCCCGAGCAGACGCATCGTCATTTCGGTGCCCAGCGGCATAACCGAGGTCGAAAAACGCGCGGTGCGCGATAGCGCCGAGCATGCAGGCGGCAAGGAAGTACATCTCGTCGCGGAACCGATGGCGGCAGCCATCGGCATCGGTCTCGAAGTGGACGCCCCGGTAGGCGATATGGTGATCGATATCGGCGGCGGCACAACGGAAATTGCGGTAATCGCTTTGTCGGGCATCGTTCAGGAAGAATCCATCCGCATCGCCGGCGACGAACTCAACAACGCCATCATACAGCACTTCAAGAAGGCGCATAACCTCCTTATCGGCGAGCGCACGGCGGAGATCATTAAATGCGAAGTCGGCTCCGCCGTCCCTCTCAAACAGGAACTCGTCGTCCGTGTGAAAGGCCGCGATCTGATCGGCGGTCTTCCGACAACCGTGGAAGCCTCTTCCGTCGAGATACGCGAGGCCTTGAGCGAATCCATCTCTTCCATTGTCGAAGCGGTGAAAGCGACCCTCGAACGGACGCCTCCCGAACTCGCGGCCGATATCCTCGACCGCGGAATCATGCTTACCGGCGGCGGCGCATTATTGAAAGGGCTCGATTCCCGCATTCGTCAGGAAACCAATCTCCCCGTCCATGTGTCGGAAGATCCGCTGACGGCGGTGGTTCGCGGCGCGGGCGCAATCATGGAAGACCTCTCCCACTACAGCAAGGTCATCCTCAAAGGTAAAAAGTACTGATCCTGTAGGATTCAGCCAGCAATTCCCTATGCAGGCACTCCTTTCCTTCCTTCGCACATTCCGGGAGTACTTAGTCCTCCTGCTGCTTTGTGCCGTCTGCTTCGTACTGATTTCGCACAGCGATGCTCCGGCTATCCGCGTCGTGCGCTCGGCTACTGTCGCGTTAATCGGAACAATTCAATCGACGACAGGCTGGATTTCGTTTATATTCAATGAACGCGTTGAAACCGAAGCGCTCAAGGAAGTAAACCTGAATCTGATGGAAGAAGTGCTGGAACTCCGTAGACTTCGCCAGGAAAATGATGAACTGCGACGGATGCTGGAATTTCAGAAACGGGGCAACTACTCTCTCGTCGCCGCCGAAATCGTCGGGAAAAACGGCACACTGGGAACCTATACCATTACGCTCGATGCCGGTTCCAGCGACAGCATTCAGGTGGCAATGCCGGTATTGACGGAGGCGGGCCTTGTCGGACGCGTTATTGCCGTGAGTTCGCATTATTGTATCGCCCAAATTGCACTGAACCGGGAATTCCGCGTCTCCGCGAAGGTAAACCGTTCGCAGATCGACGGGATCGTCCGATGGAAAGCGAACGATAAACTGCTGCTTCAGAACATCTGGAAAACTGCGGACGTCGTGCCGGGCGACACCATCGTTACTTCGGAATACAGCGGCCAGTTTCCTCCTGGCATTCCTATCGGAACAGTCCTTTCCATCGGACCGAGCGAGTCGGGGCAGTTTAGCGAAATCAGCATCAAACCGCAGGTGCAATTTCTCTCGCTCGACCGCGTATTCGTCGCGCTCTACAAACCGAATCTCGAGCGCAGGCGGCTCGAGAGCAAAGTCATTCCCGACGAACAGGAACAAGCGCGATGAAGGATATCCGTATCATCCTGAAAACAGCGGGGATCGTGGCAGTTCTTCTCGTCCTGCAGATTGCCGTGGTTCCGTTGATGGGAATCGGTACGGTTGAACCCGATCTCGTTCTGATCGGAATTGTATTTATCGCCATGCGGTACGGTCAGTTGCCAGCTCTCTTTTATGCCTTTTCGGCCGGACTGCTGTACGATTTATTCGTCGGCGACATTGTCGGTTTATCGGCGCTTGCCAAGACAATAGGCGGATTTGCCGCAGGGTATTTCCATTCTGAAGAGAAAGCCGAATTCGCCGGCGCCACCCCCCGCTTCATCGGTGCGACGGCGCTCGCCGCAGCGATTCACAATCAAATCTACATCATCGGTTATTTCAAGGATATCACAGCCGATATTGCCCGCACCCTCCTCTTGCATGGGGCGGGTTCAATGTTGTATACTGTCATACTCAGCGCGCTTCCCGTCCTCATTCTGTCGAGAAAGCGCCGAACCGTGAAAGTGTAAAGGTATCGCATGGCTGCTCCGCTCTTCGCATCGCGCCGGCGCGCGTTCATCTTAGGCAGCATCTTCGTCATCATGATCGGGATTCTGACGTACCGGTTGGTTGAATTGCAGTTCGTCCAATTCGACAATTTCCGCGATCAGGCCGAACGCAATTCCGTTCGCAAACTGGCGCGCGAACCCGCCCGTGGACTGATCTACGACCGTAACATGAAGATACTGGTCGACAACAAGCCTTCGTTTACCCTGACGGTCACTCCGTACGAGTTCGATTACTCGAGGATGTCCTTGCTGTGCAGAATGTTTCAGCTCGATTCCAATGCTGTTTCCAAGCGGATCCGCAGCGCGGGTACGATGTCGTTTGAACCGGTAAAAATTGAGCGCGACCTCTCCTTCGACCTCGTTAGTCTGATAGAAGAAAACAGATCCCTCCTGCCCGGTGTAAGTTACACAATCGAAACGCGCCGGGTGTACCATATGAAACCCAACATGGCGCACCTCCTCGGATATACGAAGGAAATTTCCGCAAAGAAACTCGTTGAGTTGGGCGATTACTACCGTCCCGGGGATATTGTCGGATACAACGGCGTGGAATCCTATTACGAATCCACTCTACGCGGCCAGAAGGGCTATGGCTTTTTTACCGTCGATTCGAGAGGAAAGGTCATCGAGAGTTTCGATCACGGCCAGTCGGATATTCCGGCAATTGAAGGGTCGGATATCATACTATCCCTCGATATCGATTTACAGGAGTACGCCGAACGGCTGCTGCGCAACCGCCGCGGCTCTATCGTCGCAATCGATCCGACAAACGGAGAGGTATTGTGTCTCGTGAGCTCGCCCGATTACGATTTACGGGAGATTTCAGGCAGAATTTCGATCGACTACTGGAAGGCCCTCAGTACAGATCCGGGCTTCCCGATGTATAACCGGGCAACGATGGCGGCATATCCTCCCGGATCGACGTTTAAAATGATGCTGGCAGCCGCCGCGCTTCAGGAGGGCAAGATCGATGAAAACAGCGTCATCAACTGCCCCGGCTCCTACACTCTCGCGGGAGTGCCGTTCAAGTGCCACGGTTCGCACGGAAATGTGACCGTCAAATCGGCGATCGAACATTCGTGCAACGTGTTTTTTTACAAACTAATCTACATGCTCGGCTTCGATCTGTGGACGAAGTACGGTCACTATTTCCATTTCGGCAGATTGACCGGCATCGATGTCAGCAATGAAACAGCGGGCACGCTGCCGAGCGAAGAGTACTACAACAAGCGCTACGGAAAGAAATGGAATCTCGGCTACCTCGTCAACCTGGGTATCGGTCAGGGCGAGGTAAACACGACCCCGCTTCAAATGGCGGCATACACAGCGACTATTGCGAATAGCGGCATGTATTACCGTCCGCATGTTGTTCGCACCATAATCGACCGGCTCACCGGAAGAAAGAACCCGATACCCATCACAAGCGAACGGCTACCCATATCCCAACGCGTGTGGAACATCGTGCAAAACGGTATGTACCGTGTCGTGAACGGCAGCGGTACGGGATCGGGAGCGCGATTAAGCGGAATCAAAGTTGCCGGTAAAACTGGTACGGCGCAGAACCCGCACGGTCAGGACCATGCCTGGTTCGTCGGCTACGGACCGTACGAACATCCCACCATCGCTGTTGCCGTCATCGTCGAGAATGCGGGCGCCGGAGGAACGGCGGCCGCCCCGCTGGCGGGAGCAGTGATCGGGCATTATCTGCGGCGAGGTCAGACGCATGAGCGCGATACCGATACGCTTCGGCGACAGGAGCAACCGATGCAACAGTTCACAAGCGCCCCGGCGCTTCGCAACCAGCCGCAATAGTATGCCCCAGTCCCGAAACCGTCCATTCTATAAGCGAATCGATTTCATATTGTTGTTATCGACGCTGGCGCTGATAACCATCGGTCTGCTTGTCCTCTACAGCGCGACACACAACGCAGCGGTTTTCGTACGCTTCCAAAAGCAGGTATTCTGGGCTGTGATCGGTCTCATCTCGCTGGTAGCCATGACGATGGCGACGCCGCGGTTCTATCATTACAGTTCGTATCTCATTTACGGAGGCGCGCTGATTCTCCTGTTACTGGTTCTCTTGTTCGGGAAATCGGTTTCGGGCAGCGTCGGATGGTTCGGGATCGGATCGTTCGGCATACAACCTTCCGAGTTCGCGAAAGTGGCGGTCATTCTTGCGCTTGCGCGGTTTCTTTCGGACAGCACAACCAGTCTCTCGTCATTTCCCGATCTCATCAAAGCTGTCGGGATAACAGGCGTTCCCTGGCTATTGATTTTCCTTCAGCCGGATTTCGGTACGGGACTCATCTTTTGGGGTGTGTTCCTCGCCATGATATTCTGGGCGGGAGCGGAAATGATACTGCTTTTGACTCTCGTCAGTCCGGTCATCGTTGCAATACTCTCCATCCTGAATATCTGGATCTTCCTCGGCGCAACGATCCTCATTGTACTGACCTTTTACCTGTTAAAACGCAAAATCGGAATCGCTCTGCTGTTTCTCTCGCTGAATTTGACGGTCGGATTCACGGTTCAATATCTGTACGAACGCCTGCCCGAATACCAGCGCGAGCGCGTCGCGGTGTTCCTCGATCCGACCCGCGCGCCAAAGACAGCGGGCTATAATGTGTTACAATCAAAAGTGGCCGTCGGGTCGGGAGGTTTAAGCGGCAAAGGATATCTGGAAGGATCGCAGACTCAGCTTCGTTTCGTGCCCGAACAATGGACCGACTTCATCTTTTGTGTGCCGGCCGAAGAATTCGGATTTGCCGGCGCCGCTGTTGTACTTGCATTGTATTGCATACTGTTTTTCAGAGGCGTCGCTCTGGCGCGCATGGTCCAGTCCCGGTTTTCGTCGTTAATGATAATCGGGATCGTCTCAATGATGGCGCTCCATGTCTTCATCAATATTGGGATGACGCTCGGTTTGCTGCCGGTAGTCGGCATTCCCCTGCCGTTTTTAAGCTACGGCGGCTCGTTCTACCTGACATGCATTCTTGCAATCGCATTGATTTTGCATACATACGCGAACCTTCATCACGAGATGTAACCTTCTCTGCTTTTGGTAATCCAAGCGCCATTCGCTACATTTGTAGCGGATTGATGCCCAACAGGGCGCCGAACTGTTGATTCACAACCAGCTTCTGCCTCTCCCCCGGCAATGAACATGGATCATTCCATACATTCCAGAACCGCCCGCCAGGCTGCTGTACCGTTCGGCCGCATTCCCATCGGATTGCTTTCTTTCATTCAAACGAATAGTTGTTCATTCATGGAGATTTTATGTCGGACCAACCAGTAACGTTGCAAGACCTTGTCAATGAAATGCCGGTAAGTCCTCAAACCATTTCCCGCATCGAATCGGTCGGGCTGGTCGGAGGCGGTATCATGGGCAGAGGGCTGGCGCAAACGCTTTCTACACACGGACTGAATGTCATCATCGTCGAAAAAGACGAGCGGCGCGCTCAACTCTGTCTCGACGGGTTATCGGATAACATGAACCGCGAAATCGAGCGCTGGGCGATGACCTCAGGCGAGAAGAAGGCGATTCTCTCCCGTATCAAGGTGACAACCGATATTCATGAAATCGGACATACGGATATCGTGATGGAGGTCGTCGACGAAAACTTCAAGTTGAAACAGGATCTTCTAAAACAGATGGCGGAAATTTGCCAGCCGGATACCATCATGGCATCGGTCACCTCGACCCTGAGTCTGACAAAGATCGCTAAGGTCATTCCGCATCCGGAACGCATCATCGGACTTCATTTCTCGAACCCCGTTCCGAAGACCCCGCTTTGCGAAATCGTACGCGCATTCCAGACTTCCGACGAGACGTTCCAGAAAACGAGAGAATTCATCCAGCTTATCGGCAAGACTCCGGTCGAAGTGTACGAATACCCCGGATTCATCTCGACCCGCATCATCATTCCGATGCTCAACGAAGCAATGTACGTCCTGATGGAAGGCGTCAGCACCGCCGAAGATATCGACACCGCGATGAGCCTCGGATTCAACTTCCCGATGGGGCCGCTCGAGCTCGCCGATTCGATGGGACTCGAGGAATTGCTCGTGTGGATGGAGTCGCTGTTCCATGAACTCGGCGATACGAAATACAGACCGTGCCCGCTTCTTGTCCGCAAGGTACGCGAGCAGAAATACGGAAAGAAGAACGGCGAAGGATTCTTCCGTTATGACGGTTCCGGTAAACGAATTCCATCCAACGAAGCCTAATCCCTGGAGTAGATAGTATGAATATTCTCGTTGTTAATTGCGGCAGTTCTTCGATCAAATACCAGTTCATCGAATCGGAAAAGCAGACAGTCCTCGCGAAGGGATTGGTTGATCGTATCGGCATGTCGGGCGCAGTGCTTTCGAACACGCGCGCCGACGGCGATAGCATTAAGCTCAGCGGCGAAATTCTCGATCATGGCATTGCAATCGAATACGTCCTTGCCGTTCTGTTGAGCAAAAACCACGGCGTGATCAAGGACAAATCGGAGATCCATGCCGTCGGACACCGCGTTGTACACGGCGCAGAAGATTTCGCCGGGTCGGAGCTCATCACAAATCAGGTCATGCAGTCGCTGCACGACAATATCGAATTAGCCCCGCTTCACAATCCGCACAACATCAACGGTATCAAGGCGTGCAAGAAGCATCTCCCCGACGTTCCGCAGGTCGGCGTGTTCGACACAGCGTTCCATCAATCGATGCCGCCGAAGGCATTCCTGTACGGCATTCCGTATGTCTTCTATCAGAAATACAAAATCCGCCGCTATGGATTCCACGGAACATCGCATTTCTATGTCTCGAACAGAATGGCGGAAGTTCTCGGCAAACCCATCAAGGATCTGAAGATCATCACCTGCCACCTCGGCAACGGATGTAGCATGGCTGCGGTCGATCGAGGCGTTTCGGTCGACACGACCATGGGCTTCACTCCGCTGGAAGGCCTTCTGATGGGAACGCGTTCCGGCGATCTCGATCCGCAGTTGACATTGTACATCATGGGCAAGGAAGGACTTTCGCTCGCCGAATGCACCACCCTGCTCAACAAGCACAGCGGTTTGATGGGCGTATCGGGCGAGAGCAGCGATATGCGCGAAATCGAGTCGGCTATGGAAAAAGGCAGAAAGAAATCGAAACTCGCGTTCGAGCTTTTCTGTTATCGAGTCCGTAAGTATATTGGCGCATACGCGGCAGCAATGGGCGGCGTCGATGCCATCGTCTTCACGGGCGGGATCGGCGAAAACAGCGACCTCGTCCGTAAAGCCGTCTGCGAAAACATGGAATTCCTCGGCGTCGAACTCGACGATCATCTGAACGCCGACCGTTCGCTCCCGAAAGAGCGCATCATCACAAAGGAAGGCGCCCGCACCATCGTCGGCGTCATCCCGACAAACGAAGAACTTGTTATCGCTCTCGATACCGCCGAGATCGTGAACGGTCGTCCTCCGCTGACCATGAAGAACATGGTGCGCAACGAGGAACTGAAACACATCGATTAATCGGAGAGAAATGACTGGACGCGGGCACAATCAATTCTGGAATTATGAACGATTGTGTTCGCGTCCACCTCTTAAAATCCTGGTTATCAAGCTCCGGGCAATTGGCGATGTTCTTCTTTCTACAGTCGTAATCGAAAACCTTCGCACTGCTTTCCCAAACGCACAGATCGACTTTCTCACCGAACACCCCGCCAGGGACGTCATCGTCGGCAATCCTCATCTCTCAAACGCAATCGTGTTCCACACAAAGAAGGACAGCATTCTTACGCTGTTCCACAAGGTGTATTCGGAACACTACGATTTGGTGTTCGACCTCTTCTGCAATCCGCGATCCGCGCAAATCACGTTCGCAACGCGGGCAGAAATCCGCGTGGGGTATCCGTTCCGCGGACGGAAGTACGCTTACAACGTACATGTGACTCCGCGCAGCGATATGATTCATAATACCGAGTTCAATCTCGATCCTCTGGCCGCGCTGTCGATTCCTGTTACATCACGGAGAATCTATTTCCCGCTCGACGAGGAGACGGTGCAATTCGCACGCGATCTTCTTCTGCCCCTGAGAAAAAACGGAAAGCGCATTATCGCACTGAATCCGAGCGGAACCTGGGAAACAAAACGCTGGGGACTCGACCATTTTGCGCAACTTGGCGACCGGCTTGCCGATGAATGCAATGCACTTCCGCTCATTATCTGGGGACCCGGAGAAGAGCAGGATGCAGCTGAAATTGCGCGATCGATGCAGTGCGAGGCGTATGTCATACCGAAAACAACGCTGAAACAACTTGGCGCGGTGCTCTACATGTGCGATTATACGATCAGCAACGACTCGGGACCCATGCATATCTCCGCCGCCGTCGGTACACCGACGCTGGGGATATTCGGTCCCACGAATCCACATCTTCAGGGTCCCTTCAACGATAAATGCGGATGGGTGAGGCTGGAGGCGCTTGAATGCCTTGCATGTAACCTGACATCGTGCAATATTGGGAACACATGCATGAGAGACCTGCCGGTGAGAACCGTGTTCGATGCCTTTTGTGCGCTTGCGGCAACAAACGATCCGGCTTTTAACGAGCGGTCATAACTCATTCAGCTTCAATCATTTATTTAACCGGCATGAAAGCAGTTTCTTCACTTCTGTTTCTTCTGTTCTTCGTCTTCATGGCGAGTTGCGACAATAGCACGGATCCGGAGGACAACTATATTCGCGCAACATTTCGTCAACCAAAGGATGGCGATACGATTATTACTCCCCAGTATAATATCATCATGGATGTGGTGCAGAACTGCGGTTGTACGTCGTACGCGGAGTTCTATATCAACGGCGAGTTGCAGTACACCGACTACATCAGGGATTTCAACTATCTGTGGAATACGGATACGCTCAACGGCGAATATCTGATCAAAGTGCATTCCGTCGTCCCGAATAAAGCCGAGGATTGGGATTCGGTCCGCGTTACTGTTGTTCGATAGGGTTATTTCCTGATTCCCAGCAGTCCGTACAGCCAGGACGCGAGTTCGATGACGTTGACTTGCACGCCGCCCTTCTTATAGCCATTCGGTCCGTTGACCGGGTCATGGTACGTGCCAAACAAATGCGACTGGCGCATCGCTTCGTACTCGTATTTCGTCCGCACATCCAAATGTTCGAGATAATCGCGTATTCCGAGATCGACAAAGAAATCCGGGCTTTCGGGCATGCTTTTACCGGCAAGCATTTTCTCCACGAGCAAGCCTTTGTATTCGGGGTATTCGGCCAATAACCGTTTCAACTCCTCGAATGCTTCTTCTTCGGAAATTTCCGACAACTTGCCTTTCAAGAACCGATCTCGCACGCTCTCAAATGCGTTCCTCGATGTATCGGCGCCGGTAGCGATCGCTGTTTCGGTAGCCGGTAAATCGAAACGCTGAAGTGCGGGATGATTCGAGTCCGGCGCAACCTTTCGATGAGAAACGGACTGATCCAACTTCTTCCGCCCGAGCATTCGATTCGGTTGCGGCTCAGAACGAGCAGGAATCTGAACGTTCAGATCAAGAAATAGAGTTTGATCGATTTTCTGTGGTGAATGAAGCAAAACACACAATGCAATCAATACGGCGACCAGATGTATGCCGACAGCAACGCACGCTGCGGCGAGAGAATCCTTCCGGTCGGTATGTCTTGAATATTGTTTCAACCGGTTGAGCCCTCTCACTCAACTTATTGTAAGAATTTCGCCTAAAATGAAGCGTTTCGTTCCATCGGAGAAGCTGTTCTGCTTCGCACATCGCATGTCGGATGTCTTTTTTCAGATCAACGGAATCGCGTACATTGCAGAATGAAAAGTACGCAAACAATCGCCGCGCATGAAACAATGGCGCGCGAGAAACGCCGTGTAGCTTTGACGTCTATCGTTGCCGCTGTGTTCCTGACCGGCATGAAACTCGCCGTCGGTTTATGGACAGGTTCGCTCGGCATCCTATCCGAAGCGGCGCATTCAGGTCTCGATCTTGTCGCCGCGGGAATCACCTTCTATGCCGTCCGGATGTCTGACCGCCCGCCCGACGATGCGCACAATTTCGGGCACCACAAAATAGAAAACCTTTCCGCGCTTGCCGAAACCCTTCTTCTGCTCATCACCTGCGTGTGGATTCTTTACGAAGCGTATCAACGACTTGTCAGCGGATACACCGAGGTAGATGTTAATACGCTCTCTTTTGCGGTGATCGGATTATCGATCATCATCGATATCGGCAGAAGCAGGGCGCTCATGCGCGTGGCGAAGAAGTACAAAAGCCAGGCGCTGGAAGCGGACGCGCTGCACTTCAGTACGGATATATACAGCTCCGCCGTCGTCATCGTCGGGCTTGTCTGCGTGCATTTCGGATTCCCCGCTGGCGACGCCATCGCCGCAGCGATGGTTGCCCTGATCGTTATCTGGATTTCCATTCAGCTCGGAAAACGCACAATCGACGTACTGCTCGATACCACTCCGGCCGGATTGCACGAAAAAATCGCAGGACAGATCAACGGGATCGAAGGAGTAGAGGATATCCGCTCTCTCCGCATACGCGAAGCGGGATCGAAGATATTCGTCGATCTGGTGATCGGCATCGCGAGGACCCGCACATTTGACGAAGCCCACGCCACGATGGATTCGGTCGAAAAAGCCATCACGGAAGTTGAGAAGGACGCAGATGTCATGGTGCATTCCGAGCCTGTCATTGGCAAGGATGAACGGCTGATTGATTCCCTGTCGTGGATCATTCAACAGGAATCGCTGTTTCCGCATAACATCGTCATCCTTCGTGAAAACGGGATCGTGAATGTGCATCTCGATATTGAATTCCCGCCGGGCACCGGATTTGAATCCGCGCATAATACCGCTTCGACCCTTGAGGACCGGATCAGAGGATACCTGCCGCATATCGGCGAAGTGATCATTCATCTTGAGGAGGCGCGTCCGGAGGTACAGGAGTCCACCGAGGTAACGCAACGGGAAGAAGCGCTGATGAACCAGGTTTGTTCCATCATTTATGGCGACGAAGGTGTGTTGAAATGCAGCGGAATCCGCTGCTATGAAACCGCGCGCGGATTGAAAATTGCCATCGAATGCTCGCTCGCGAAATCGCTCTCGCTCCGCGCCGCGCATTCCATCGTCGACAGATTGGAAAAAACGGTCTCAGTACTCGATCCGCGGATTTTAAAGGTGTTTATTCACGCGGAACCTGTCTGATATCGTCTTTAGGCGGACATGGGACGATGTGCGCGTAATTGCCCCTGTAATACAGCAGCGGAGGAGCGTCCGGCAGCAGCACCTGTTGCCCTGTCACTTCGCCGATAAAGACACTGTGGTCGCCTCCGTCGATAATCTCCCGGACGCGGACATCGAGATACGCCATAATCCCATCGAGCAATGGCGCCCCCGAAACCGCCTCCCGGACATCCAGACCGGCAAACCGGTCGAGGACGTCGTTCGAGGCGAAGATATTCGAAAGCCACTCCTGCTCAGCCGTCAGGAAATTGACCGCGAAAATCCGCGAATTGCGTATCAAATCGTGCGAATCGGCATGTTTCGAGATGTTGACCAGCACCAGCATCGGATCGAGGGAGACCGAGGTAAAGGAATTGACCGTCAATCCGTGGTACTCGCCTTCGTTTTTTGTGGTGACAATGGTGACTCCGGTGGCAAAATGCCCCATCACCCTTCTGAATTCATTCGTATCGAGCTTCATTCATCTTCCTGAGCGGTTTGCCTGCCGTTGGCCATAGCGCCCTAAGGCAGAAGTGCGTTTCTACCCTGTACAATGCAAAAACGGGTGAAAAGGTTCAGGGAAGTTGATTGAATATTGATTTCAAAGAAGTTGCAGAATGTCACTTCATTCTCACCGTCTAATGATAGTGTATTACCTCTTTGTTTCTCCGTGATTACATCAAAGTTCCTTATTTGAAGGTCATAAATTTTTACCTCATTTTTGCGAATATTACAAACATCGCTGTATTGACAAAGAAGCTGACATTGTCTATTTTGTATCAAAGTTCTTTAATTCAAATTTTGACTTTCGTAATCCCTAGTTCGGTTCATGACATTTGTGACATATAATGATATGTATTTCCTATTTTCATAAAAAAGCCCAGTCGCTTTCTGAGAGCGATTGGGCTTTTCACTTCTTATCGGTACCAAAAGGAGGGACAACTCGAATGAGCTAGCCACTGACAGAAGAAGATGACACAGCTACGCGTAATCTTTTTTCGATCTACCTGTTTCCAGGTACCAGAAAAGAGAGCTGCCGGAAATGTAGTGAATTATTTCTACACATTCCACCTAAGGAGGAACTATGCACATAGGCATGTTCAAAACATCACTTTTGAGAATGCTTCTTTTGTTTTCCGTTCTCATAGTGACTTGTCAAGCTCAAGTGAAAACGATACGAATCGCTACTCCCTCGGCATATGAGACCGGGGTTGCGGTTCAACCCGAAATTGTTGTTACAACGAACTTTAAAATTGATACGAACTACGTAGACGATAACAGTATTACGGTCATCAACGAACATATCTTTGATCCCGGATTTTGGTCGGTGTGGCCATACATGAAGGAAGTTGGCACGAGACAACTCGTCAACGATACAACTCTTGTTTTCCGTCCAGCAGGGCTCAATTTCGGTATGAAATACCGCATCCTTGTTCGTGGCATGAGAGTAATTGCGTATGGGAGGACATACCGGGTTGATTCTCTCACGAGGGAGTTCACGACAACTGGCTTAGTTCCAACTCTTGAGAGTACGACATTCTCGACTCATTTATTAGATCGAAACAATAGGCCTGATTGGTACTACAATGGTGACTCCATCATAATTAACTTTTCGAGTAGCAATTTTGATCTTTTATTCAATAACGGTAAGCTCTACACCCCTAGAAGAGCATTTATTGAAATCGTGCGCCGCGATAGTTCAGTAATTGATCCCGGAACTGGAGAATGGACAGATCATTTTTCCACACTAAATACAACCGAAGCTAGAACTTTGGACGGCAAAACTGTTAAAGCACTAATTTCTGAGCTGCCTACATCAAGTTTTCTACCAGGGAATAGACATTTCCTGAAAATACATTTATCTGATATTACCGGCGATCCTTGGGATGAGTACTCTATCCCTTTTTCAGTCTATCCCGGTTACTTTGTATATTCCAAGCCTGTATCTACCTCCGGTGTAGAATTGTCAGATCCAGGTCTAAATTCCCCAGGATCCAACACGTCTACGTATTCCAAAATTTATCTTTTTGGAGATACAGTACGCTTGGTAGCGTCTCCGACTGTCAACGGTTTGGAATTCGACCATTGGCATTGCCCTGATCTTCCACTTGTTCATGGAAGTACGAATCAAAAATTAGAGTTTGTTTCTTCCAAGACACAACGCGTTATTCGCTCAACTGATGCAGACCCTATATACAAGCCAGCAACAGAATGTTTATTGTTATCAACTGACGGGAACGGCGACATTGTTGTCAAAGATGATAAGGGAACAATCCTTGGAACATCTGGTAATATATGCATACCGAAAAATGGTACCGTACAAATAGTAGCCATTCCGCATCCAGGTTATGTTTTTGATCATCTCGAAAGTGACAATTCTTCTCTAAACAATCGTCATGATTGGGTTAATTACTACAATCCTACAGCAAATGGCGCGGTTATGAGCGTCAAGGCACATTTCAAACTGCCGCCAGCACAAGGATCTGGTTTCACGATAACGGCGCATATTCGCAACCTCTACAATAATGATACGACCGTGGGATATCTTACTCCAAATATTCAAATTCCTTCACCTACCATTTCAAGAGGGAGCAGAACATCTTCTGATCCTTCAACAATATCACAGGTAGGCCTTATTCTGACCAATCCGGCATACCATATAGTAGGTTATGAATATTGTGGATACAACTCTTCGGGAGTAATTACGACAGATCTTGACGATCCCGATGAATTTAAAACAAGCTATGAATACAATGAACCGATAGGAAGCGGCGGAGATATTTACTTTAACGTGCAAAGAAAAAGCTGGTACTTTGCCATTGATAACTTTGTCGTTGATGCCGATACCCATGAAATTGACTCATCTTTTGATGTTTCCGGCTCTATGATTGCATATGTAGCAAGCAGCCAGCCCATGCAAGGTAGTACTCGTAGAAAAAAGGTCTACTTATTCTACCCCGAAGAAACTCATTTTATCACTTCTGAATTCAACACTGACAAGGGAGAACAGTTTTTCGAATGGATCAGTCCCACAGGATTACCCTATCACCCACCAGCAGGTAACGCAAGCGTCGTACAGCAGGTTTTCACAATGACGCCGGCTCTATTCCCTGTTCGTGACACAATATTTATGTGCGCAACTTTTACCGAAGAGTTTAAAGCTGTTGAATGCAAATACAAATATTTTTGTATTGAAATGAAACAGGTTCGTGACACTGTTGTCGAAGTACGAGACGGTGACTTGGATATCAAGCAACTGCACCCAAGCGAAGCGTTTGATCTTCCCAATAAAACTGCATTTGCACCTGTTCTTAAATTCAAATTCAATTCTCGCATTGATCCATCAACAATCGTATATCAAGATGGTTCTTCCAATATCTACAACATATTGGGATCTGATGACTATGAGAGAATTGATTATTGGACATTGTTTAAATTCGCTCCAGTTCTCGAAACAGCTAACGACATTGGTAGTCAAAATCAGAAGTATTACCCACTAAACCAAGCATCTGATATTGAATGGTCGGAAGGCGAACACCATCGCGAAACGGTATTTCTTGAAGCCAACAACACGCAGCTTACATGTGTTTTACGTGCTCGATGCAAAACCGCAGAGCAACGTGTTAATGCTCCATCTGGCGCTCCAATGCCGCATATGATGAAATTCTCCTATACCATTCATAACGGTGCATCAGGTTTATTAAACGAACGCGGACAACCATTGTACAATAGAATGCATATGACTGGCGAAACTCGATATCCACAAGTTATCTGGCACGGAGATGCAATTCGAAATACCCATCAACCTCTGAATTTACAGGGTTTACATACCGGCGCTATACAAACAGCCGAGCATGATTACTTACTTCAAATGAAAGATATAACTTACCAACCTGATGGACCCGTCGAAATCACCTCAGGGGACTTAACTAATCCCCATATATGGTACTGGCAGAATATCGAATTCTTCGAAACTGGATTTCCAATTCCTCTAAGTGAAGGTAGTGTATTCGAATCATACTGGGTAATTTTGAAATATCCGGATAGAAACGTCTGGGACATTGTAGCAGATGTTTTTAATGCAATTGGAAGTCTCTGTGATGCAGTAATGGGTGTACTGAAAAATACACCGATGGCAGAAACTGAAACTGGTAAAACAATTGATGTGGCAGGGAAAGCAGCGACTGCCCTAGGTAATTGGATTAAGAACACCTTCACTTCTGACAAGAAGCCTACTTCATACGCAACGACATTCCCAATATATAGGCAACAGCAGTGGTTTGGGTGTCGTCCAAATTCCAAATCACTATTTCGGATGCCTGGATACAGAGTGTCTCATATCCTATTTTTGAAGGATATGTATTTTCTAGAGTACAGTTTTTAGTTTCACTGAACCTCCATCTTCAACTACAACCACATGGATGATAATATGAAACACATACAATTATTCCTCTTTTTTGCTATGGTTTTCCTCCATCATAGCATTTTATGTTTGTCTCAACCCATCTATCCTTATGGAGGTGAGCGACTAATTCCGGGAAATTCAGCAGTACTTTCATGGGATGATTCTACTTTTGCAGGACCAGTTAACATCTACCTCTGGAATGGTTCTTCAAGCAGTAGAACTCCACTTGCTTTGAACTACACGAGCTCAAATCATTCCTTTTTATGGAATATCCCAACCGGTCTGCAGGGAAGTTTCTTCAGGATTCTAATTGTTTCGACGCTTGATTCCACTGATCACTTCCGAACACCTTCATTCTTTTCCATCGGAATACCATACCCTAAGAATGGCACAGAGTCCTCAATATCAACGCCTTTGTCACCATCGATCATCTCGTTATTCCCTAGTCCTGCCAATCAGATTCTTTGCGTTACTACTTCCTCCGAAATTCTTTACAAATTGTATATCGTAAACTGTTCCACGGGTGTATCTGAAAGTATCTCTGGAACTGTGCAGTGTAGTGATATTCGATCTATCCCTATTCAGCATCTGACTACCGGCACATATATACTATATGGTCTTACTGAGAGTGGCAGGCTCGAGCAAAAGAAATTTGCCGTAGTCAGGTAGAATAACCTTTGAGACCGGAGGTTTGCGCCTCCGGTCTTTACTACATACAATTCATAGGATCGTCATGAGAAACTGGATATTCATATTACTTATAAATTCGCCATTGTTCGCTCAATCAGTCTCCCCTCTCCAATCCTGGGGTAGCTGCCAAGGCGTTCACAAAAACAATTTCCAAGTCAGTGACGACTACTACGCGCTTTCTGTCGATGGGACAATGGCGGTGGTGTACAATTATCCTTACTTCTATCTCTGGAACACGAAAAGCGGCAATTTTATACGTTCTTTTATTGGCAATAAATACCATTACGATGGGTCCTTCAAATTGACTGATGGGTTATGCATCAGTCACGACAATAAACACATCATCTTCAATGCACGAAACGATCCATTTTTAGATCCTTCAACGAATCCCGAATATGTTTCTGTTGTATGGGATATCAAGCAGGAGTTACCTGTATTTGTATTTGAAGACAAGGATCCATGGAGTAATAATATAAATATCCCATATACGAAAAACCATTTTGCTTTAAGGTATTCATTATCATCCAAACACTTCGAGATTTGGGATTATTTATCAAATCAAATCCTCGACCGTATCGACGTCGATGAAGCAATTTACAGCTTATGCCTTTTCGCCGACGACAAACAGGTCGCTGTTGGCACCGAATCAGGCCATGTCTATATTTACGATTTGACTACCAGGAGCCTGTTACGTTCCTGGCAAGCATACGATGCTATTCCGATCGGTTCGATAACCGCTTCGGCTGATAACAGTATAGTGATAACCGCGCCTTCGATCTCTTACGAGCATATACTTGTATGGGATCTCGTTAGCATGGATCCGCTATTCTCGCTTCATAAAACCAGCAATTGTATCATGAAATGCGCAGACGCATCTCTCCTAATGGTATACGATGTAAATGAACGCAGGCGCCGAATATACGATTTATCAACATTGGCTCTTTTATCCGATACGACATTTAGTAGCGGCTATTTCATCACCCACATTGCGAATAATGGGACAACGCTATTTCACGATACACAACGAGACTCTCTTGTCTTGATCGGCCCGTATCCCAACAACCAAATAATTCCTCTTTTCTCGTATTCAAATGAATACACACAAACCTTTCTGTCTCCGAATGACTCACTACTCGTCGCTTTTCATTATTCCAAGGAATACTACGCGAACAATTGGTCGGATGGCTTATCCATCTATAATGCTGTAACCGGGAAAAGACTCTACGATATAACATACCCGATTATCAGCCATGTGTACCGCGACGATATGCTCGCATGCGCTGCGTTTTCTCCCGACAATCGCCTTCTTGCCGTATCATTCAACAACGGTGAGATATATATTTATGACGTTTATTCGTTCCTGGCTGGTGTATCACAAAAGCCTGCTATTCTTCTAAAATTTACACCCGATAATGCGCGCTGGAACAAAATCACGTTCACCCCGAGCGGCAATTACCTCGTTATTGCCGGTGTTGGCGAGCATGTACTTTTCTTTGACTGGCGCAACCGTATTTATGCATCACCGTGGGTCAGAAATAATTCCGCCATGAAAGGAGTGTTGGATATGTCTTTTTCGCCTGACGGAGAGATTTTAACGCTTGCCACCCGTAACGGCTACGACGTCTTCAATCATGATGGATCTATCGCCTATACCGGAACAATCGCCGTAAATTCTATTTCGCCTCTGCCGGGTTCAAACAAACTGCTTGGAACCACCTCAAACAATTTTTTCATATTAAACGATAAAGGCGAAACACTTCGTACTGACACAGTCTCTCTTCGTGCACGCCATTTCTGTCTACTTAACGATGGGAACACCTTACTCTCATTCTACGAAACAAAGCATGAATGCAGATTATTCGATTTGACCGATAGTGCTTCTTCCCTTTATCTGCCGCCTTATTATATTGGGAATCCAATATGGGTAAAGCCTCGTCATGCCATCGGTACCCACGACGGGAAGTCTGTTATTATCATTGGCGAGGATAACTCCATCCAGCGTTTCGACCTGAATTTCTCCACTACCGGCATCGCCTCCCCGCCGGCTTATTCCAATGCTACATCGTTCTCGTTGGACGCTCCCTATCCTAATCCTGCGGGAGGCAGTGTACAAGTGAATTACAACCTCCAGCGCTCCATGCCGGTATCTATCCAGGTACACGATCATCTCGGACGCATCGTGCAGTCACTACAAGCGTCCGGCAATGATCCCGGGGGCCACACTACAACCGTTGATGTCTCCGGATTCACTCCCGGAGTGTATTTCATCGTTATGCAGTCGGGCAAGGAACGAGTAGCGCGCAGCATCGTCGTGGAGCGATAGCTGTTAGTAATCCATCTGCCTCTTTTTTGGCTATAGCGCACATCGCATACAGCTTGCTTTTCCGTACGCAACCTGCTACGGCTTTCCCGAGTGATTCCGATCACCTCGCGCCATGAAGACAAAAGTTTCTAGATTGCTCGTTTGATCCAGAATGAGGATTCGGTAGATTGCAGTTGATAAACACAACTTAATTCGATGAGTTATGCGTCTACTATTACTTTTGCTCCTTCTTTTTTTCCCTTCAATGCTCTTTTCGCAGGCATTTTCGCCCGAATTACGCTGGAGCAAATGCGATGGAGTACCTGACCGTGATTTCGATGCTTCCAGTATCAGAAATGTATCAATCTCCCGCGATGGCAGATATGCCTTGTTTAACAATACATATGAGCTAATGCTCTGGGACGTGCTTACGGGTAGATTTATTCGCTCCTTTTACGGAATGCTGGACTATCGCTATTCATTCTATTATCCCAGACATTATCCGGTTATTACAGGCGACGGCAATGCAATAATATTTACCACCGATGCGCCTCCACTTTCGCGAAATACTCTTGCTATTATTTGGAATATCAACGACCGATTACCAGAATATTCTATCGATTTAGGACCGGGGCAAGGAGGCATTTTGGCAATTCCCTTGACAAACTCTCCAATTACGCTCTTTTGCGATGGCAGTACATTAAAGTACTTCGACTACACAAAGAGGCAAGTAATAAAATCATATCAATTCGATCGTGATCTCAGAAGTCCAGTCATCTTCGACAACGACACTAAGCTGGCCGCAATTACTGATTTGTATCGAATTGATATAGTCGATCTTACGAATGGACAAATAACCAAAAGCGTTCGACATAACATAGAGTATATTTCTTCCATCACCATATCTGTCGACGGGAAATATATCATTGCCGCTCCATCCTACGGTAATGTAACCGTGTGGGATACAAATTCCAGAAAACTTGCATTTACCTTTGATGATGTCTCTATGCCTTATATTGCCGTCAACAAAGACAACATCCTGACCATCGTTGATAATGGCCACAAAACCGTATATTATTACGATTTGAATCATATGGAATTGATTCACAAAGCATACCTTTCCTGCGCTATTTCCGACTTCGTTTTTTCTTCAAACAACGAAATGCTTATACTATGTATGGTGGAAAATGCCATTTGGGCCTACAACACGTACCCCCCTGCGCCACTCAGACCCCTCTTTTTGGTTCGGCCAACCAACGTCCGTGCCAAGCTATCGCATTACGACTCACTCCTCCTCGTTCTTACCTATTCCAGTTCATTCTCTGACATGAATAAATGTGACGGATTCTCCGTTTACGAAGCATCCACAGGTAGAGAGATCGTTTCGAATACTTATACTAACTCCTCGATTTCCGACGCAGCCATTTCTGCTAGTGGGAGTCAACTTGCTATTGCATTCGCCAACGGTGATGTTCGTGTACTCGATCTTCAAGCAAAGCTGATCGGTGTAGCCGATACGCTTCCCTTAATCTCGACCTACCACGGCACAAATTCGCAATCACCCTGCATAGAATTTTCGCCTACCGAGCCGGTACTCGCAATTGCACATCAAAATGGTATTATCACTTTGTTTAATTGGAGACAAGGTACAGTAATATCAAATCTCAATCGCACGTGCACTTTCAACGACAGTGTACGATCAATAACATATTCAGACAATGGCGCCACCATTGCTGTTTCCTGCCGCTTCAGCACAGAATTGCTCAACAACAATGGCGTAAACATCTATTGTTCAGGAGGTAGTCAGGATGTTCATTTCATGAATCATGACAAGTTCCTTCTAGAAATGAATGCACTCTCACTGCTTCTGAAAGACATTTCTTCCCGCCATATTCTTTACCAAGCGTATTTAAATAATAGCCAATGGGGAATAGTATGCAATAACAATTTAAATGCTATTTCCATCGATCGTCGTTCCGGGGATTGGTTTTTGTTTGATCTGACAGACACCTCCGGAAATCAGCAACGATATAGCATTGATACTCTGCGCCCTCATTTCAATTTCCCTCGTCATGCCATCGGTACCCACGACGGGAAGTCCGTTATTATCATTGGCGAGGATAACTCCATTCAACGGTTCGACCTGAATTTCTCCACCGTCGGCATCGCCTCCCCGCCGGCATATTCCAATGCTACATCGTTTACGCTGGATGCTCCCTACCCCAACCCTACGGGAGGCAGTGTACAAGTGAATTACTCCTTGCAGCACAGCATGCTTGTATCAATCAAGGTACACGACAATCTGGGGCGCATCGTACAGACAGTTCAAGCACCAGCCAATGATCCCGGGACCCACACTGCAACCCTCGACGTCTCAGGATTCTCTCCCGGCGTGTATTTTATCGTCATGCAGTCGGGCATGGAACGAGTAGCCCGCAGCATCGTCGTGGAGCGATAGCTGATAAAATCCATCTACCACAAATTGGGCGTCATATCTTCATACCCCCTTGGGGGTCGGCTCGTCGAAGGATAGCGATGCGTAATAAATGCGATGCAAGGCCGACGAGACGGGGGGATTGCATTGAACACCGGCGAATACCCATCAGATGAGAAGCGTCGTCAAATTTCTCCGACTTCGCCCAGGACAGGCCCTTCGAAGTTTCACCCCTTACCATTTACCCCTTACCCTTCGTAAAAACCAACGTCCCACGCATCAAGGAGATACGCGGGACGCCGTTGTTCAGAGGTTCTATGAGAGAGAAAATCAGATGTCGAATTTAATACCCTGCGCCAACGGAAGGGTTGTTCCGAAGTTGATGGTATTCGTCTGACGACGCATATAGGCTTTCCATGAGTCCGAACCGCTTTCGCGGCCGCCGCCTGTTTCCTTTTCGCCGCCGAACGCGCCGCCGATTTCCGCGCCCGAGGTGCCGATGTTGACGTTCGCAATACCGCAATCGCTCCCCCACGCCGAAAGGAAGGTCTCCGATTCGCGCATGTTGGTCGTGAATATTGCCGAGGAAAGTCCCTGCACCACGTCGTTCTGGATATCGATGGCGTTTTGCACGTCGCCGGTGTACTTCAGGAGATAGAGAATCGGAGCGAAGGTTTCTTCCTGAACCAGCTCAAAGTGGTTTTCCGCTTCGACAATGGCGGGCTTTACATAGCAACCGCTTTCGTATCCTGCTCCGCTCAACACCTCGCCGCCGAAGATCAGTTTGCCGCCCTGCTTTTGGATATTTTCAACGGCGTCGCTGAACATTTTCGCCGCATCCTTGTCTATCAGCGGACCGACGTGGTTGTTCTGATCAAGCGGATCGCCGATACGCAATCCGGCATATGCCTTCAGGATCACTTCCTTCACTTTATCGTAAATGGACTCGTGGATGATGAGTCTGCGCGTGCTGGTGCAACGCTGTCCCGCCGTCCCGACTGCGCCGAAGACGATGGCTGGAAGCGCCATTTTCAGGTCGGCATCCGGGGTCAGAATAATAGCGTTGTTACCGCCCAGTTCGAGAATCGCGCGTCCGAAACGTTTCGCGATCATTTCGCCTGCGTGACGACCGACGCGCGTGCTGCCCGTAACGGAAATCAGCGGAATGCGCTTGTCGTTGAGCATCCGCTCGCCGACCGTGGCTCCGCGTCCGACGATAAGGTTGAACAAACCTTCTGGAAGGTTGTTCTTCTCTATGATCGGCTTGAGGATATGCTGCACGGCAATAGCGGAAAGCGGTACCTTCGAGGAAGGCTTCCAGAGGTTCACGTCGCCGCAGATGGCTGCGAGCATGGCATTCCACGACCAAACAGCGACCGGGAAATTGAACGCGCTGACCGTCGCCACAACACCAAGCGGGTGCCACTGTTCGTACATGCGGTGGTTCGGACGCTCGCTGTGGGTCGTCATTCCATAAAGCATGCGCGATTGACCGACGGCGAAATCGCAGATGTCGATCATTTCCTGCACTTCGCCCATGCCTTCCTGAAGCGACTTGCCCATTTCGTAGGAAACGAGCTTCCCGAGCGGCTCTTTATACTTGCGCAATTCGTCGCCGATTTGGCGGACAATCTCGCCCCGCTTCGGAGCCGGCACGGTACGCCAGTATTTGAACGCTTCGCCGGCAATGGTCATGATTGTTTCGTAATCGGCTTCCGTTGCCTGATACACCGAAGCAATGTATTTGCCGTCGGTCGGCGAGTAGACTTTGATTTCGCCGTCGCCTTCGCTCTCGAACCATTTGGTTCCGGTTGAAGCGCCGAAGTTCTTTTCCTTTATTCCGAGTTCTTTCAGAAACTCCATCTTGAATTATTTCCTTTTATCTAACAAACAATCGGTTCACAGTGAGATGATTTACAGGTGTTTCCTGAACGAGTCCGCGAAGATACCCAGACCTGCGTCGAGAACTTCCTTCTCGATATTGAGAGCCGGACGGAACCGGATGCTTCGCTCGCCGCAAGGAAGAATCAAGAGACCGTTCTTCATGGCTTCTGATTGGACATTGTTCCGAAGCTCAGCCGATTCGAAATCTATGGCGCAGAACATCCCGCGTCCGCGCGCATTGGAAAGCTTTGCGGGGTGCTGTTCGACCTGGTCGCGCAGCCATCCCTGCAGGTATTCGCCAAGAGTAGCCGCATGCTCGACGAGCTTCTCTTCCTCGATGACTTCGAGGTACCGCTGGCTCCGGATCATATCCACCAGGTTGCCGCCCCATGTCGAGTTGATACGGCTGCTTTTATGGAATACGTTCTCTTCTATGTCGTCGATTCGATTGCTTGCAAGGATACCGCACACCTGCATCTTTTTCCCGAAGGAGATGATATCAGGCTGTACGTAGTATTGGTGCGCCCACATTTTGCCCGTAAGCCCGATTCCTGTCTGCACTTCGTCGAACATGAGAAGCGCTTCGTGCGTATCGGCGAAGTCGCGAAGCTTACGGAAGAATTCGGGACGGAAATGGTTATCGCCGCCCTCGCCCTGAATCGGTTCGATGATGATGCCGGCGATATCGTTCGGATGCTGCGCGTACGCTCGTTCCAGTTCGTTCATCGCCTGCGCTTCCGCCTTCTCGGCGTTCAGGATATTCTCTTCGTTCAGAGGGAACTGCACTTTGGGATTCGTGATCCGCGGCCAATCGAACTTTGGATAGTAACGGATCTTATTCGGATCGGTATTGGTAAGCGACATTGTGTAGCCGCTTCTCCCGTGAAACGCCTGTTTGAAATGCGCGATCTTCAGGTTGTTTTCATCGGCCAGTAATCCCTTCGCGAGGTTCTTGCGGTGCTTCCAGTCGAATGCAGTCTTCAGAGCATTTTCCACTGCCAGCGCGCCGCCTTCGATGAAGAAGGCATACGGCAGATAATCCGGAATCGCCACGCGGCCGAAGGTTTCCACAAATTCGGCCATTTCGGTGGTGTAGATGTCGGAATTCGACGGTTTGTTGACGGCTGCATAAAAGACGCGTTCCTTGAACTCCGGATTATCGAGTTTTGGATGATTGAATCCAATCGGCGAGGAGGCGAAGAAGGTGAAGAAATCGATATATGTTTTGTTGGAACGGGAATCGAACAGGTACGAGCCTTTGCTGCGCTTCAAATCGGCGACAAAGTCGAACCCATCGACGAGCATGTGCTTGCCGAGAGAAGAATGTACGTCCTGTGGTGTTATACTAGCAGAGCCAGCGGCGACGCTAGCTGGAGTAATGGCATTCCCGTTGCCACGAGTAATGATGTCCATTTCCATGGTAATCTCCAATAATTATAAGGTTTTCACTTTCGTTAACTAATTCCGTGAAATTGTAATGGAGATTACTGGGCGATGAACCCGACGAATTACGCAAAAACTCCACCAGGTGCCTCGTGCTTGAGGCGGATGCGGCTTTGTTATGTGCGTAAATGCGTTTCATTTCGGCGTAGTGTCTATTTTCGCTACAATATGCAAAAAATTCTATTCAAGTCCTAATCTGTTGTAGATCATGTCCACCTGCCGGATATACTTTTCCGCATTGAAACACTGCTTGAGTTCATCGAGCGACAAAAGCTGCGTTACCTCCGGATCCTCCGCGAGCAGATCGAACAACTGTACTTCTTCCTTCCAAACGCGCATTGCGGCAGTCTGAACTACTCTGTACGCTTCTTCGCGAAGCATTCCCTTATTGGTTAATGCAAGTAGCACCTGTTGCGAAAAAGTGAGACCCTTCATTGAATCTATGTTCCGCTTCATGTTCTCCGGGTACACCAGCAGTTTTTCGATAATTCCGTGCATTTTATGGAGCATATAGTCCAGCGCGATCGTGGCATCCGGGACAATGACGCGTTCCACGGACGAATGCGTGATATCGCGTTCGTGCCAGAGCGCCTGATTCTCCATCGCCGACAGCGCATACCCTCTGATGATACGGGCCATTCCGGCGACGCGTTCGCAGGTGATGGGATTCCGTTTGTGGGGCATCGCTGAACTGCCCTTCTGCCCTTTTGCGAAGTATTCCTCCGCTTCCAGCACTTCGGTCCGCTGAAGGTGGCGTATCTCCGTCGCGAATTTTTCGAGAGAACCGGCAATGACGGCAAGAGTCGTCATGAAATCGGCGTGGCGGTCGCGCTGCAATACCTGCGTGGATATCGGCGAAGGTTTCAGACCCATTTTTTCGCAGACGTACTGTTCGACAAACGGTTCTGTATGCGCGTATGTGCCCACTGCGCCCGAGAGCTTCCCATAGGATATTGTCTCAACCGACCGTTCCAGACGTTCGATATCGCGCTGTATCTCTGAGTACCAGAGCGCCATTTTCAAGCCGAACGTCGTCGGTTCGGCATGGACGCCGTGAGTGCGCCCCATCATGATGGTATGCTTGTGTTCGCGCGCCTGTTCCGCTATCACACGATTGAGTTTTTGCAGATCCTCGATCAACAGCAACCCGGCTTTGCGTATCTGCGCGCTCAGTCCGGTGTCGACGATATCCGAACTCGTGAGTCCGAGGTGAACGAACCGCGAATTCTCGCCGACGTTTTCGGCGACATTCGTAAGGAATGCAATCACATCATGATTGGTCGTCTCCTCGATTTCGAGGATGCGCTGAACGCTGAACGCCGCTTTCGATCGAATATCGGGAATCACTTCCCGCGGAATGACGCCCAACTCGGCTTGCGCTTCGCATGCATACAGTTCGATATCGAGCCATGCCTGAAACTTGGCTTCATCAGTCCAGATTGCGCCCATCTCAGGACGCGTATAACGTGGAATCATTGCTCTGCTATTTTAATTCAAGTGTCGCTTTCTGTTTTTTCCCCTGGCGAAGAATATCCAGTTGAAGTTCGTCGCCGCGCTTCGAGTAACGGATAATTCCCTGAAGATTGTCGATTGAAAGTACCGGCTCGCTGTTCACGCCGACGATGACATCGGCGACTTCCAATCCCGCATCCGACGCCGAACCCTTCGGGTCGATATCGGTAATGATGACGCCTTCCGCTTTATCGAGTTTGTATGCGCGGGCAATTGCGTTATTCACCGCCTGTACGCGGAAACCCGGATTGAACCGCCGATCGACTTCGCCCTGCGCTTTCAGGATATCGACGATTTCCTTCACACGGTTTATCGGCACCGCGAAACCCAGTCCCACGCTGCCCTGATTCGGGGTATAGATCACGGTGTTCACCCCGATAACTTCGCCCGAGCTATTGACCAGGGGCCCGCCGCTGTTGCCGCTATTGATGGCGGCATCGGTTTGAAGCATGTTCCTGTACACTTTCCCTTCCCGCATATCGAGATTCACATGCGTTGCGCTTATAACGCCCACAGTGACGGTCGGTTTGGCGCTGACATTGAACAATCCGAACGGATTCCCGAATGCGATACTCCACTCGCCGACGATAACATCGTTGGAATTTCCTAAAGGAATGCTCGGAAGGTCCTTATCGGCGTTGATTTTAATCAGCGCGATATCCGTTACCGGATCGCTGCCGATAAGCTTCGCGGGCAGTTTCGTTCCGTCGGTCATCATCACTTCGATTTTCACGGCATTCCCGGCAACATGGTCGTTGGTGACAATGTACCCGTCGGGCGAGATGATCCAGCCGCTGCCAAGTCCCTGCACGTTTTCGCGGTACACGCGGTCGCCAAAGAAATAGCTAAAGAAGGGATCGACGTATTCGCGGACTTCACGAACCTCGACCACATTAATACCGACAACGGCAGGACTGACCTTCTCCACCGCTCTGGTAATGGCATTTTTCCGCGATTCATCGATCGAGGGCGCCTGCGCCTGTTTCACCTGCTCCTCTTCCCCGCCTCCGTTCGCGGCAAGCGATCGGTGTACAAATGCAGCCGTCGCCAGCAATCCGGCGCAGGCAAGAGTCAGGGTGAATCTATAAAGCCTGAGCTGTTTTTCATGTGCTTTCGCAATCATCGTTACTCCGTGTTCAATTCGTTTTTTTCGGATACAATAAATCCCGCAGCGGTTTTGCATGCCTGATGAAGATGAGACCGCAGATCGCAGCCGTTGTATATCCAAGCGTACCATCGTCCGGAAGTGCCGTCAGGTTCGCAACCGCTGCAACAGCAGACGCCAGCCACACAAAAACCGGAAGTACAATTGTAGCAATAATATTCCCCCAATGCACATTTTTCGTCAGAGAAAACGCAAGATACCAAACCGCCGCCCAAACACCGACAAGCATCGGATTGATTGCAAGCATACCTCCCGCGGCCGGAGCCAGACCCCGTCCGCCCTTGAAACCGATCCACGGGGAATAATTGTGACCGAGTACCACGGCAAAAAGCGCGATGCCGGATAGCGCTTCAAGATGAGGGAAAAGCCAATGCGCCAGGAAAACAGGAACCATGCCTTTCAGTGCGTCGAGTACCAGGACAGTCTTTCCCGTGCGTTTCGATCCGGTCACTTCATACGCATTCAGCGTTCCGATGTTTCGGCTGCCTTCGTTCCGTAAATCCAGTTTGTGATGCCTCTTTACAATAAGATATGCAGTCGGAATAGAACCGGTCAGAAACGCCGTTATCGATGCCAGAGAGTATTCAATGATCATAAACGAAAAAATAGCGAGGACGTATGCATAGTTCAAGTCGAAAAAAAAGGGTTGACCGCAGCCAACCCTATACGTGGTAGTTGATGCGCCGGTTTATTTTACAAGATGCATGCGCCGCGTTTGCGTGCTGCCACCTGCCTGCAATCTATAAACGTAGACGCCCGACGGAAGTTCCTTCATATCGATCGCCGTTTCGTGCGCTCCGGCGGCAAGCTCGCCGAGATCCAATGTACGCACCACTGCTCCATACGAATTGCTGATTTCGAGAGTTGCGCGCATCGCCGAGGGCAGTTCGAATGAAATGCTCGTCGAGGGATTGAACGGATTGGGATAGTTCTGATGCAGCGTGAAACTGTATCCTCCCGAGCGTACTTCGATAACCGGCGAGAAGGAATAGCTTCCGTCGAAGTCGATCTGACGGAGACGCACCAGCAGCCTGGAACCGGTGGTTTCGGAGAATTCATACCGGTAGTTCTGAACTCCGGTGGAATTGCCGTTTCCTTCCACGAATCCAAGAATATCCCATACGGTTTCGCCTTCTCGCTGCATCTGTATTTCGAAGCCGTAGTTGTTCTCTTCAGACGCGGTAGCCCAGTCGACCGCGATAAGGTTATCGATTCTCCTCGCACTGAGATTCATAAGTTCGACCGGTACGGGAAGCGCATCGAGCACTTCAACATCGTCGACCGCGGCTTCAACCAAAGAGCCGGGAGCATCGTCGCGCGCGATGAAACGCATGCGCATCGATGACGACGGTGTCACATAGTCCGAGACGAGGATGAACTTCTGGCGCCATTCGTTGAAGGGATCGGTCGAGTTTTCGATATCCTTCCACGACGTGCCGCCGTTGCTCGATATCTGCACCCGCCACGGATCGTCGAGCGGAGACGCGCCCAGATCGTTCGAGAACCAGCGCCAGTATCTGATACACGGAGTAACAAGGTTTGCGAGCGAAAACACAGGAGAAAGAAGGGTCGTCTTCCCGCCGTCGACATCGTTCTGGCCAGGATTCGTACGCTCGGCAACGGGAGCGTTGCCTGTGTACCAGCATTTCGTGCCGGCCGCCGAGTAGTCATCCTCCGGCTGAACGGGTATTTCCTTCGCACCTGAAGTAACCACTGTGCCGTTCGGATCGCCTCGTTCCCAGATGCCCGCGGTAGCATTGTCGCCGGCAACCGTTCCTGTCCATCCCTGATCGAGTTCAAAATCGTACATGATTTTCGTCACAAATCCGACCGGGAACATAAACGGGCTTGACGCGCCGCCGGAAGGATACGGTACCGCGCCGACGATTCCGTCGTTCGCTTCGAGATAATACTCGATGAGTGTGCCGTTATTCTGAGGCGGAATAAATCCTGTCCAGTTGGTCGGTCCTCCCGGATTTGCCGACTGGAGATTGAGATTGATAACCGACCAGGTTCCTGCGCCCTTGACCCGGTAATACAGCTTCACTCCAGAAGGATTGACTCCCGGGAAATCCGGTTCGATCAGGGTCGAAAGCGGAATATTAACATTGCCGGATGCCTGCGTCACAGGCTGATGATCGAATGTGAAGAGACTCGTCGGGATACCATGTAAGCGGAATGCGGTAACAATGGCTGTCGCATTCGGCGTGCCGTTGGACAAATTGTTATCGTTATCATCCTCATTGAGAATGGCGATCAGATACTCGGTAAACGCAGTGCCGACGTCAAGATCGTCGGGTGTATCGTATTTGGCGAAATGTACAAGATTACGTGTCGGAGTCAGACCAACCGTCAGCTTCATATCCCATACCGCGCCTGCGACAATCAAGCCGGTGATATGCGAATCGTTGGATACATTCTGCGGATACTTCCTTGTGTTGTCCAATTCACGCAACGGACCCGGACCGAAGAACCCCACGCCCATATCCGGATTGTCAAGAATCACGCATGGGTTGACATCGGCAAGCCCTTCGTTCAATGATCCGTTAATCATTCCATACTGACTTCCCTGCGCGATGTACAGCTTCGAGTTGATACCGTGACCATATTCGTGCGCAACAACCTCAAACATCTCGGCAGTGTTCCCGCATTGAACTCCATTCACGATGCCGACGCGGTAGAATCCGAAACCGTTTCCGTCCCAAAACGCATTGCATATATCCTGCGTCTTGTTTACAGTAGCTTGTACCTGGTAGTCCATCCCTGTAAACTGTGGATCGATGGATTTCGTGTATGAATGCGTCCGCATGATATGCGCGAATGCATTCCTCTCGGCGGGCGAACTGTTCGTGTCGTTCCATTCCAGATTGAACGTTCCGCCGTTGGCAATTGTCGTAGTTACAAGTGCGTCAGCGCCGTTCCCATTCAATACTTTCGCATACGGTCCCTGCAATTTTGCAGTAACAGTGCCAGACTGGGAGCTAGTAAAATTGCCGTTCGCATCCGTAGTTGCATTCTGCCCGTTAACGGTGACGTACATACCGCCAAGATTGACAGTCTGAACCGTCTGCAAAACGTTGTCCTTATGTACTGAAGCGCCGACATGCCCATTGATTCCATCGCGGACAACATTGAACCGCCAGCGGACCGCGCCGTCATGCGCGTCCACAAACGTCTGCCAGATTCTGGTTTCATCGATGTACAAGGTAAAGCAGTATACCAAATAATACTTCATTCCATCGAGCGTTATATCCGGCAGTACCGACAGATCGCCGCCTTCGACGCGAATACCATCGCCGTCAAGTGCGTCGATTGCCATTTCCTCGAATGATTTCAGTCCCTTGAATGCGCGTTTCTTCGCGGTTTCTTTATCAATAGTAGGCATAATATCGACTTCGATATCCGGTTTGAAACCGTTTTCCACCTGATACAACCGCCCATCCGTCGCGATTTTAACGATCACGTCGGAAAGCAGAACCGGTATGTTTTTATATGACTGCTTGAACCGCACCGTGTAACCGCCCTTCCGGAAGCTCGTAAGGCTATGCTGCAGTTCGCTTTCTCTGATGCGCAGAATCGACGATAGTTCTGTCAAACCAGAACGCGCCGCCGGTTCGGCGGTTCCAGTCTCGACAGACGAATACCCCGGTACATGCAAACCTTCTCCGAACAGAAGCGCAGGGGTCGGCAGGAACACATTCCATTGCGCATACCAAATACCATTCGCTGATTTGAATGCCTTCCAAATCTCCGAGTTTGAATTCGTTTGCTGCGCGTGCATTTTCAGCGCGTCGAATTCAGGACTGGAGCCCTCGTTGGCAAGCAGCACAGCGCCGCTGTTATCGATGCGCGGCAGTTGCTCTTGCGCATGGACAGCAGATACGAAAACCAATGCAGTGGCAATGAAAATCTTTATCGATGGTATCATACACACTCCGAGTATGCGTTAAATGAAGTGATTCGTAACATCAGCATTTGGAGGGATAACGGCAAGAACCTGATGATCAGCCGTTTGCAAAATATAGAATAAATACGTATTCCAGCGAACCGGGTTGCCGACGCTGAATGTCGTTCTCATGCCGCGAATACTCCTTGTAGATATCGCTTGTACTGCGTATTCGCATTCAAAGATACATCGATAAGACAAGCCGGTTGCCCAAATAGTCACATCGACCGACAAACTTTTTTCCGCAGCCCTTATTCATTGAACAGTGAATCCTGGGAAAAACGTGAAAATTTCCACATTGCAAGATAACCACTTAGGGGATACATCTAACAAAATACTTGAGAAACCGAGAGGAAGGATTTGTCAACAATTGAAATTCGAACAAGTTACCACCGCCATGTGATTGACTAACTCCGCTAATTTTCGTAAACTTAATGACCTCAACAATTTAGAACGACCACGAGGAATCTTGACAACTACATCGAAATGGATTATTGGAATTGTGGCAGGAGTCGCGGTACTCGCCGTTGTTGCCATTGCGTTCATCGTTATTACAATAGGTTCAGCCGTATCGTTTGAAGAAGAGACAGAAGAAATCGTGACTGGAGAAGGAGAAGGCCAGATTGCGCTTGTTAAAGTTGAGGACGCGATCATCGACGGCGAAGAAACTATCCGTCAGTTGAAGAAATTCAGCAAGCGTTCGTCTGTCAAGGCGATCGTCGTGTACGTGAATAGTCCCGGAGGCGGAGTTGTGCCGAGCCATGAAATTTACCAGCAGGTCAAAGAGATCTCCTCAAAAAAGAAACTGCCGGTAGTAATCAGTATGGGTTCGGTGGCTGCGAGCGGCGGATATTACATTGCATGCGGCGGGTCGCGTATAATGGCGAATCCGGGAACGATCACGGGAAGTATCGGCGTTATTTCCCAGTTCGCCAATATTCAAGCATTACTGCAAAAAATCGGCATCGAGACGCAAACCATTAAATCCGGGAAATTCAAGGATATCGGCTCGCCCACCCGGAAAATGAGCGATGAAGAAATTGCAACGCTACAGTCAACAATTAACGATGTGTACTCCCAGTTTGTCGATGTCGTTGCCGAAAATCGCAAACTCGCGAAAGATTCCGTTTTAAAGCTTGCCGACGGAAGAATATATTCGGGTGCGCAGGCATATCAACTCGGTTTGGTGGATACGCTCGGCACACTCCACGATGCAATCATGTTGGCAGCAAAATTGGGAAAAATCAAAGGGGAACCACGTATTTTAAAAGAGCAAAAACGCGTTTCGCTCTTTGAAGAAATCATGGGCACCGAGACCGCAGGCACCATCGAAGACCTTCGCGTCCGGTTCAACCAGCTTACGCCATTAGAATATCGAATGTCATTTTAGAAACAGGAACTTATCGTGACAAAAGCAGACATTGTTGACAACATCGCCTCCGCTACGGGCTTGACAAAGGTTGAAACTGAAGTCGTCGTCGATGGATTTCTTGCGACCGTGAGCGAGGCGCTGCGCGACGGCAAATCAATTGAAATTCGCGGATTCGGAAGCTTCAAAGTGAAAAAGCGGAAAGCGCGCGTTGCCCGCAATCCACGAACCGGCGACGAAGTCTTCGTAGAGGAACATTTTGTACCGGTATTCAAGGTTTCGAAAGAACTCCGCGCAGGCGTCAATAACAATCTGAAAACTCGCGAGTAACGGGGCCAATGAGTGGAAAGCTGATCTGTCAGGTTTGCGGGTTCCCGAATGAATCCGCCGTCGAAAATTGCGAAAACTGCGGCGAACCGATACGCCCTGCCGATACCGGTACCTCTGAACCGGTTGTCGAAACGCCGACTGTAACACAACCGGACGAACGGCCATCTTCTCGAATCATCGATCCCCCATCTACAGCTCAGCCGCCGGTACAGACGAAAGCCAGAGCATCCAAATCGCAGCCCAAGCCGCAACAGCAGCAGAAACCAACGGGCGGAAAACGTCCACCGATGCAACCCGGAATATCCGTTATCGACGGGTACATGCGGATACAAATGAAGGTATGGCACGCCGGAATCTTCGGTACTGCTCTGCTGATTGTCATTATTATCACAATTTTTTCGTATTTTGGGAATTCCGATACTGTTGCGCCGTCACAGAGCGCCGCAATGCAGCAACAGCAACAGCATGCAACACCCAGTCTCGCACAGATTGACGAGGCAAAGAAACGGGTAGCGGAAAACCCCGGCGATCCCAAAGCCCTGCTTGCGCTGAGCCATACGCTGCACGACGCGAATATGTTCGATCAGGCAATCGCGACTTACAAACAGTATCTGGAAATCGAGCCCGGCAATCCGGACGCCCGCGTCGATCTCGGAGTGTGCTATTACAGCCTCGGCAGATACGACGATGCGATAAAGGAAATGAAAACCGCTATCGATGAGGCGCCGGGTCATCAGCTTGGGCATTTTAACCTCGGTATTGTCACCCTTGCAAAGGGGGATACCGCGGAAGCTGCGGAATGGTTCAGGAAATCGATCGATATCGATCCGGAAGCCACCGTCGCACAGAACGCAATGTCATTGTTAGGACAGATTTCGTCGAAGAAATAGAACGGAACAATAATTCATGATTTCCCATTAAGGAGGTGAACCTCATGCCCTGCGGCAAAAAAAGAAAACGGCATAAAATGTCGACGCACAAGCGTAAAAAAAGACTGCGCAAGAACAGACATAAGAAAAAAATCCGGTAGCCGGTAAATCGCCGTTATGGAACAACTATGGGCGCCCTGGAGGTCGAAGTATATTGCCACATTCGCCGACGAACAACCGGGTTCGGGCTGTGTGTTCTGCGATGCCGGGGCCGCTTCAAACGACGATGAACGATACGTGGTACAGAGACATGAGCATTGTTTTACAATGCTCAATCTCTACCCGTACAACAGCGGGCATTTGCTGATCATCCCCTATCTGCATACATCGTCGTACCACGAACTCGACAACGGTGCGTATCTGGAAATGTGTTCCCTCGTCAGGACATGGATAACCGTCCTGGAACGAACCATGCATCCGCAGGGATTTAATTTCGGATCAAATATCGGCCGCGTCGGAGGAGCTGGAATCGATCAGCACATTCATCTTCATCTCGTTCCGCGTTGGAGCGGCGATTCGAATTTCATGCCGGTAATCGGAGAAACAAAGGTCATCTCCGAAGACCTGCAGACAACAATGAACAAGCTTCGCGAAGCATTCCGCCGGATACACACCGGCGGCACTAAATAATATCATGACCAACAAGCCAGGAAGGGTCCTATGTCCGACAACACAAAACTGACACAAGGCTTAATCGTCGGGTTTATTGCTGGAGGCGTCGTCGGCGCGGTGCTGGGTCTTCTATATGCTCCAAAATCCGGCAAGGAACTGCGTGGCGAAATCCGGCAGAAATCGAACGAGCTTGCTTCCGATGTCGAAGAGTACTTGAAAGACGCTCAGGCAAAAGCGAAGCAGCTGATACACGATGGGAAAGAAAAATCGACGACCATGATTCAGGACGCCAAACGCAAAGCGGATGAGTTGATGCGGGATGCCGAAACAATCCTGGACGGCGCGCGTTCCAGGGTCGCCGATGAAGGTGGACGCTTGAAAGACGCAGTCCGCGCCGGTATCGACGCATACCGGACTGAACCCGGTTCGTCGGAACCGCCACTCCAATCCTGATTTTTTGACCCTTTCGTATCCGGGGAGCGAACAGGCTCCCCGTTAAGAACATTCCATCTTCCGATGAGGTGAACCTTATGGCGGAAATAAATGACGTTTTGCTTTCCGTAATGCTTGTCCTCGGATCGCTCGTACTCCTAGTAGTTATTTTCGTTCTGGTCAAGATTTCCAACACACTCCAGCGCATGCAGGAGGAGATGGCGAAGCTCTCGAACGAGGTGCATCCGTTGTTGGAACGCGTCACCGCCGTCTCGGAACAATCCGAAACGCTGTTGCGCGAATTGAACGCCCAGAAAGAACATATCGAGTATTCCGTTATGCGCGTCCGCGACATTACCGACAGCCTCTACCGGAGCTACAGCTCGCTATATGTGGAACTCGCCCCCACTGTGGATTCGACGGCAAGGTTCCTGGCGCGCGTCCGCCGTGGCATCGAAACATTTCTCGAAACCTGGCGCACAGCCCGCTGACGTCCGACAAGACCGGCATTCGAATGGTTCGTTCATTGTTACATACCATGCGTCCCAAACAATGGACGAAGAACGGGTTCGTACTTGCTCCCCTGCTCTTTTCCGAGCACCTGTTCAGACCGGACTCGCTTGCGCATGCGATTGCCGGCTTCTTCCTCTTTTCTTTCATTTCCTCAGCAGTATACATCATCAACGATGTCGTCGATCTCGAAAATGACCGAGAGCACCCGATTAAACGGTTGCGCCCGATTGCATCAGGGAGAGTCGCACCGGGCATCGCACTGATCTTCGCCGCATGCATCGCATTCGCGACCATCGCAACAAGCCTGTTCGTGAACCTGCGGTTCGGTGAAGTGATATTCGGCTATTTCCTTCTGAACATCGTGTATTCGCTTTTTCTGAAGAAGGCGGTAATCGTCGATGTCATGACGATAGCGGCTTCGTTCATGCTGCGGATCATCGGCGGAGCATTTATCATCCAGGTGCCGTTATCGGAGTGGCTTCTTATATGTGGTTCGCTGTTGGCGCTCTTTCTCGGCTTCAGCAAACGGCGCCATGAAATTTCAATACTCGACGCTGAAGCCTCCCGTCACAGGCCTGTGCTGAGCGAATACAACACCTACTTTCTCGACCAGATGATATCGCTTGTCACCGCATCGACTCTCATCGGTTATATTCTCTATACCGTCGATCCGCAAACAGTGCAACGGTTTGGCACAAAGTACCTCCTCGTTACGGTGCCGTTCGTATTATATGGATTGTTTCGTTACCTCTATCTCGTCCACCAGAAGAAATCGGGCGGCGATCCAACTGCAGAGCTCATCACCGACAAACCTCTTCTTCTCTGCGTATTCCTCTGGGCGGTCACCTTCGGGCTGATCATTTATCTGCATTGATAAAGCCCTTTCCCCTTCGCCTTTTTGTGCAAATCTTACATGATAACCGTAGAGTTTTCAACGCGTACGCTGGAAATCTCTCTATATTTGCATGAATACCGCTGCTTTCGTTTTCGATATCAGGCAGGATAGAGACATCCCATGCGAAAGCCGTACAATCAGTGCCATCATTTTTCATACAGCCATCGAATGCTATGAAAAAGCTCCTCTTTTTGCTCGCAATAATCATCATCAGCGCGCAGGCATCCGCCGAACGCGTAGACCGGCAAACCGCGGAACGCGCCGCCGCCTCGTGGATGGAACTTCGCCAACCGGGAGCGGTTCCCGTCGAGGTTTTCCCTATTGTCTATTCGGGCGATACAACATGCTATTTCTTTAATTTTGAACCTGACGGCTTTGTTATTGTATCTGCGGAAGATGCGGTTACCCCAATATTGGGGTATTCGATAGAAGGTCGGTATACCGGCCGCATGATTCCGCCGGCGCAAGAGTATTTCGACTATGTTGGGAAATCCATAACCGATGTCCGCGCTGCGTTCATCCGTGCAGACGAACGCGTCGCAACTGAGTGGCGCGAACTCACAAATCAATCGGCCGGACAATTCCTGAAACCGGCGAAGGGAACGCTTCGCCTACCGTTGGTCGTCTCTTTATGGGGT
The DNA here is from genome assembly GCA_964408855.1 of uncultured Ectothiorhodospiraceae bacterium. Taxonomy (GTDB): domain Bacteria; phylum Bacteroidota; class Ignavibacteria; order SZUA-365; genus CAYPBB01. Next base: position 17,548 of record CAYPBB010000013.1, on the reverse strand, counting down.
CAGGACGACCCGTTCAATCTTGCCTGCCCTGAAGGCAGTTGCGACAGGGGCGAATTTAGTAATTCGAAAATGCTCACAGGTTGTATCGCCACATCGATGGCGATGATCATGATGTATTATAAGTATCCTACGCATGGAACAGGCATTCGCGAAGACGTAAACTTCGGCGAAGCGACTTATAACTGGAGTATTCTCTTCGCAGATATCAACAGCTCAAGCATACCCAGCGTCAAAAACGAAGTCTCGGAAGTTATGTACCATGCCGGCATCGCAGCCGATATGACGTACGGTTGTACCGCATCGTCGGCGACACTGGTTGCGTGCCGGGCAGGACTGATCAACTATTTCGGGTACAAAAACACCGCCAGGATCGTCATAAAAGATAATACCGATGATGATGTATGGCATGAACTACTCAAAACAGAAATCGACGCACTCCGTCCGGTTCTGTATAGCGGACTAACGCCCGACAAAAAGGGCGGTCACGCATTCGTGCTCGATGGATACGATTATTTGACATCGAAAAAGATGTACCGTTTCAACTGGGGATGGTATGGATATCTGAACGGCTACTTCACACTCGAATCTCTGAAACCGGCCTCCGACAACGATTATACAACCGACCAGCAGGCTATCATCGGCATCGAACCCGGCGAATCGCAAACCTCATCGCCGCACATGCAGGTAACTCCGTCTACGTGGGTGGCCCCAAAAGCCGGCGGAACCAGCACTGCATTCAATGTGGTCAACAGCGCTTCCGGCAGTGCCACTGTCATCGAATACACGATCACTTCGAATGCGACATGGCTAACGACGTCCAAATTAGCCGGTTCTACACCGGGATCATTCGTCGTAACCGCCGAGCCGAATCCCGGGACAAGCAGCCGGTCAGGCACGATAACGATATCCACGAGCACTACCGGTGTTGAGAATCCGACAGCCACAATAACAGTCAATCAATCTGCAACCGATACATCGTCTGCGAACGATACCCTGAAAGTCAGTCTCAACACGTGGTCCGCTCCGATGGCCGGAGGTTTCTCCCCGTATGTGAGCGTAACAACCGGATCGAGAGCCGTTGCTTTCTCCGCATCCTCATCCGTTTCATGGGCACGGCTAACCGCATTGACCGGCTCCACGCCCGGCGGCTTCACTATTTCTGCTGACGCGAACAACTCCGGCGCGGCGCGTTCCGGATATATCAACGTATCGGTAACCGATGGAACAATTTTCGGTTCTCCGGTGCAGATACCCATCTATCAAACCGGCACAACAGCGCAACAGGTGCTTCTTATTTCGAGAACCGAATGGAATGTGACCAACAGCGGCGGGACTTCGCCTGTCGTTTCGGTGACAAACGGAAACACCTCGACCTCTCCGATTCAGTATACGATTTCTGAGTCGGTGTCATGGCTTACAATATCATCCACAGGCGGAACGACTCCGGGTTCATTCACCGTTACCGCGGAAAGCAACCCGTCGGATGTGAAGCGAACCGGTACAATCACTATTCAGTCGGTCGCAACAGGAGTACTGGGCTCGCCGGCGACATTCACAGTGACGCAGGATAATGCGACTCAAAGCGGGAAACCGCTCCTTTCTGTATCGCAAACAACATGGGTCCCCCCTGCCGGAGGCGGAACAAGCGCTTCGGTGAGTGTGACAAACGGAAGTCTGACAAACAGCAGCGCAATACCGTTTACTGCCATCAGCGACGCGACGTGGCTAACCGTAACGCCAGCATTCGGCGCCACACCGGCATCGCTAACGCTGACCGCATCGCCAAACAATACATCGATGACGCGATTTGCGGTCGTGCGTATCGCCGCATCGATATCCGACGTCGAGGGCTCTCCTACGAGCATCCAAATCACGCAGCCTCCTTCAACAACCGACGCCCCTGTTCTATCCGTTTCTCCGTCGGTGGTTATCGTTCCCAGCGATGGTCACTCCGGCGTGAGAATCGATATTACCAATACGAGCTCGACCAACCCATCGAATATCAATTACTCTATCGAAGACCAGGTGACCTGGATTACAGCATCAGCCGCGAACGGCACCACCCCCGGTGTGGTCAATCTCCAGATGGCGCCTAACACCGGAGTAGCCCGTACCGGCGCCATTAGCATCATTGCTAACGGCGCATCCGGTTCGCCCGCGCCTGTTACGATCTATCAGTGCGGTAAATTGGCCGGTTCGAATATCGAAGTATCGTTAAGTCAATGGGCAATCGATGCGTCGAGTAATCAGAGTCCGTCCATCCATGTACTGGGCACAGGCCAGACTTCCGGAATTCCCTACAAAATCCGGACCAATGCTGCATGGCTGAGTACGTCGTGGACCTATGGAATCACTCCGGGGATGTTCACGATCACCACATCGCAGAACAATACCAAGTCTGCCCGCACAGGGACGATATACATTTACGATGAGCTGAACGGCGTTGCCGGCTCCGAGCATGTCCTCACCGTTGTTCAACAACCGAGTGCGGGTACAGCATCCATGAGTGTATCCATGTCTGCCTGGTCTGCGCCTGTCGGCGGCGGTTCAAGTCCGACTGTATACGTCACCAACAACAGCACAACCGATACGACCGGCATCACGTACAGCGTAACGGTTGGAGCGGCATGGCTTTCGGCGACGAATCTCAACGGCAGAACGCCCGGCGAATTCCTGATCACAGCCCAACCGAACACAAACGCCGGATCGAGAAGCGGAACGGTAACGGTGACATCGAGTCGAAGCGGCGTGCTCAATTCGCCCCAGATCATTGCAGTCACCCAACCCGGGTATGCGACAAATAACCTCTCATGCTCGACGGCATCTACGAATTCGCCCAATATCAATTCGCGTCCCGGAGACAGATTCAATATTCAGGTAAATCTCGCGAAAGCGATCTCCAGTTCGAACGGAACGATTGATCTAAGCTTCGTGCTGAACTTCGATGTACTCGGCCTGTACCCTGTCGATGCCGAGGCGGTCAGTGGTAGGGCATGGATCGAGCGCGTCAGCGGAGGTGTGGTAAGGGTTCACTGCGAACACCGTTCCTTCGCCGCAGGCGCGCTGGTGAAAATTCGGATTGAGACACTGCTCGGAACAACGACCTCCCCGGCCTGGTGGCTGAGTACCCCGTCGGTTTCAAACGGAGTTACCGATATCGGTGTCGATGAATCGTGCCGGGGCACAGTGTATGTATCGCCCAGGAACGGTTTCGATACGCGATCCGATCTCGGAATCGCTTCACTCGCATCGGTCTTTCCCAACCCCGTGCAGAGTGTTTCCGCTTCGGGGATCGAGGTGGATGTCGAAAAAGAAGGCATCGTGGAAATTCGGCTGTACTCCGGAATGGGGAAAGAGGTTGGACGTGTGTATACCGGACATCTTTCTGTCGGTCGCCACCGTCTGCCCGTGCAGGTCGGCGTACTTCCTGCAGGCGTGTACCTGGTTGTGATGAACACCGCCGAAGGTCCGAAAGCGAAGTCGTTCATACTTCAACGATAAGAATATAAACTGTTGAAATAAAAAGGGTTGATGTTTGCTGCATCAACCCTTTTTCTGTTACTTCTGCTTCTTTTTCTTTTCCTTCCACAGCACAAGCCTGTCGGCAAGTTGTTGCGCTTCTTCTTCTGTCGGCGCGGCATTTGCTAGTAGGAGTTTCGAATCGGCGAGAAGAGCCGAGGCGTTCAGTATCCCCCAGAGCTTGCCGTCGATGAAGACAAGCACTTCGCGCGCCTTGTCTCTTGCCCAAAAGTTATTCATGCGCACGCGCTCTCTTTCGTCCAGCGTCAGTTCGATATCGTATGTTCCTTCCGGGGTTTCCTTCACCTGCGCCCTGTTAACGCCTTTATCGCTGAGCAAAACATCGCCGATCGAAAGCGTTCTGCCGTCTTCCGTGGTCAGTTTTGTCGCGAGCGGATCGTCCTCGAGAATATTCCGGATTTGTAATACATCGGTTGTCCGGACAACGGCATCGCTGCCCCCGCAACCTGCGGCGAGTATCGCCAGGATGATGAAAGAGAGTATCCTCATTCGAATTGTGCTCCTATTACAGTGTATGTACGTCAATACTATTGTGCCAGCGTCCATTCAACCAGTTTTTCCATCGCTTCCAGCGGTTCCCGGCAATATTCGAGGATGAATGAGCCGGGGAGCGCCTCATCGAGAGGGATTGATTCGCATGCGGCAAGCGCCCGCGCACCGTCGAAATTCACATATGCAAGCCGCGCGGTGAATTCCTCCGGTGGACGAAGGAAATCCTCTCCCGGTAATATCGCGACGCCCGTTTCCTCGAGCAAACGAGCGCAGACCGAAGCGCTGCCCGTAAGGCCGCGCGCACGGAAACGCTCTTCAAACGGCGAGAAATCGATGAAGAGGTAAAATGCGCCTTCCGGGCGATGAACGCGAATCCCGTTTTCAGCAAGTAGACGGGCGCATTCGTTCCCGAGCGACTTCAGGATTTTCCTGCATCGGACAAGATAGCGTTCGATCTCGATACCGGCGGAAAAGGCCGTCACCGCGGCGTACTGAATCGGCGCGCTGACGGAGGTATACGTCTCGCTCGCTACCGACGACATCGCTTCCATCAGCCAAAACAAATCTTTTGGAAATGTGAACGTTCCGAGCCGCCACCCTCCCGCTCCGCACCATTTCGAAAGCCCGCTTGAAATGATTGTTCCTTCGGGATAATACCGTGCAACGGAGATGTGCTCCCCATTATGGTTCAATTTTCCATAAATCTCATCGCTCAAAAGAATCATTTCGTACTCCCGCGCCGCCTCGGCGATGCGTTGCAGATCGTCGTTCGCATAGGTTGCGCCTTCCGGATTCCCCGGGTAATTCAATATCAGCAAGCGCGGACGATAGGGATCGTTGTCTTTTTCAATGACATCGACAAGATGTTCGGGGGAGATTCGCCACCTCTCGCCGAAAGATGTATGGATAACCCGGACATTTCTTCCGATAATCTTCGCCTGCGGGAGGTAGGATACCCAACAGGGACTGGGCAACAGGATGTCCCCATAGTAGCAGAGCTGTAACAGAAACATCAGCTCTTTGGAACCGGGCCCGATAAGGACTCCGTCGGCGGTCGCTTCCACTCCTTCGCTCCGCCGGTGAAAACCGGCAACCGCCTCTCTAAGCTGCCGCAATCCTTTCACCGGTAAATATTCCTTCCGGTGGGCATGCTGGCGAAGCGCGTCGACAACGATTGACGGTACGGGGAACGGCGATTGTCCAAGTCCAAGCTTGTAAATATGCCGCCCTTCCGCAATCAGTGCATTGCTTTTTTCGTTGATCGCCAACGTCGCCGATTGCCCCAATCCCCTGATATTCAGGTTCAAACTGATGTTTCTGTGGTTCATAGCAACAAACAGAATTGACTTGTACGGATGGAGGCAAGATAGGAAGAAAATCACCCCTTCTCAACCAGATGGATCGGAACAAATGCGACACAACAGCCGGAACATGTAGTGTCCCGGCTGTTGTCGCGTTTACTACCGGCTTATTCTTTCTCGAGCAAGCCCTTCTTTTCCCGCTTCGCGATAATGACGTAGTATAGAACGAGTCCGACACCTCCTGAGACGGCGACACATCCCATGACGAAAAACGGAGCAGCATCCGATATCCTGAAGACGTACGGGAACAACCGCAACAACAACAGTCCGGCTAACGTACCCGCTCCAGTAAACAATAGCAGCAGGCCGAACTTCAGCGCCGTCAGATGCCCTGCGCTTCGCGCCCGTTTTCTGTACAGGTGTTTCAAGTCTTCGTTCACAAGGCCGGACTGGATGATTAATTGCCGTTCCTTGAACCGGGTATCGATATATTTCCATGCTATCAATGTGATGGTTGCGCACCATGCCAACGCTACAAATACATCCGCCATAAACAACTCCTTTGATTGTGCGTATATTTCAGAACTGCCCTTTTGACTTACGGACACGGCGCCGGGTTTCACGGAATTTTCATCTGTCAGCCTGAAACCCGATGCGCGAACGACCGGTCTAAACTGCATGGCGCCGATGAACGAACACGATTCTTCAGTAATACAACGAATACTCGGCGGCGATATCAATGCATACTCGCTGCTGGTCGAACGGTATAAGAACAAAGCGTTCGGTCTGGCGTACAGTATGGCAGGCAATGAAACCGATGCGGAAGAAATTGTTCACGAAGCCTTTGTCCGGGCGTATAAATCGTTGAAAAGCTTCCGCGCCGATTCGCAGTTTTCGACATGGTTCTACCGCATAGTGTACAATCAGGGTCTTACACGGTCGACGATCAGAAAGGCGCAACGCGACCGGTTCGAAGCGCTGCCATCGGAAGATGTTTTTTCCAACGAGTCGGTCTCTCCGATCGACGAACTCGAACAGGCGGAGTTCGCCTCCGCCGTCGAATCGGCGTTGAACGAAATGCCGCCACAGTATAAAACCATGCTTACATTCTTTCTTGTACAGGACCTCGGTTATCAGGATATTGTAGAAATAACGGGAATGCCGCTTGGCACGGTAAAAACCCAATTGCACCGCGCCCGTAAACTTCTCCGCGAGCGGGTAATGCGCAGGTACCGGATTCCCGAGACCGAAACTTCAGAGCTCTCCGGCATGAAATTGAAGGAATAGAACAATGATAAACGACCAGATGCTGGAATCCTATCTCGATGGGACGCTCCCGGAACAGGAGAAGCGTTTCCTTGAAACACGGTTGCAAACCGACCGCGCGTTGAAGGCGCACCTCGACCATATGAGGAACATCGAACGCGCGGCTGCCGATGCGCTTTCGATAACCGCTCCTGAAGCCTTAACTGCTTCGGTCATGCAATCCATTCATGAAGAAGCGTTGAACAAACAGTCGAAATTCGGCATCAACGCTCTCTCCATGTATTTTTTCATTATTTCCGCGCTGGGAGTAGCGGCATTTTTCATCCCGCCAACAAGCGGGCAGCGGCTTTCTTTCCTTGATCCCGCAATTGAATGGCTTTCACGGCACCTCTCTTCGGCAAGCACGACAGCCTCCAACCTCATCGATATACTGCCGCGTTCCTGTGATACAAGTTCACCGGTATTACCTGTTATTCTGGGTACCGTGCTTTTATTGGCGATTCTCGACTTATATTTGCTCAAACCGCGTTCTCAGAAATTCTAACCGCATCTTCCCGCTCTTCGCACCGTACAAATTGCGTATATTTCGCCATGTAGTACCTCTGTCGACGAGCTTGAGCATGAAATCCGTTCTAACCATCCCGGTTTTCTTTCTGATCATATCTTCCGCTGCATTCCCGCAATCCGATCCGGTATGGACAAACCTTGCAGGTTCGGCGATGCTTCATAACAAATCGTATTTCGTACTCGAACGCATTTGCGATGAAGCCGGCGGACGATTGATGGGCACGCCGCATAACAGTCGCGCCCTGGCGATCATGATGGAGGAATTGGGGAAGATCGGCGTCCATGCGCGGTTTGAACCGTTCACCGTTCCCGGATGGACGCGCGGTAACGACAAGGTTGAGATGATTCTCCCGATGAAGAGAACGCTCAGAGCGGCGGCTCTGGGATATGTCGATAAAACCCCGGCATTCGAAAGCGATGTCGTATATGCCTCGTATGGATTCGAGGAGGATTATTCGAATCTGGATGCGAAAGGCAAGATCGTTCTCGTCACGCAGGAAAAACCGCCGGTAAAAGAACAGCTCCTCCGCTATGAGGCTATCGATATCGCGGCGGCGAAAGGCGCGCGCGCAATTCTATTCATCATCGATAAACCCGGCGGACGGTTGCTGTGCGGGGTCAGCAATTTCGAAGGCAAACCCAGCGCTATTCCGGCGTTCACGCTCACGTACGAGGAAGGCATGTGGATGCAGCGGTTGCTCGCCCGCTCCCAGCAGGTACGCGTGGCAATCGCCACAGAATCCTTCTGCAATATCGTCGAAAGCAGGAACATCGTGGCGACATTGCCGGGCAAATCGAAGGAAAAGATCGTTATCGGGGCGCATTTCGATTCTTGGGATATCGGCAATGGCGGAGTTGACAACGGCCATGGGACGGCAATCCTCTATGACGTCTTGCGGCTGCTTAAGACATATACGAAGGACAATCAGTACACGATCGAATGCGTCTGGTTCAACGGCGAAGAGCTGGGGTTGTGGGGTTCAAGGAAATACGTGGAAATGCATAAGAACGATTCTATTCTCGCGATGATCAACATGGATATGACCGGCTCGCCGCGGGGATTCAACGCAATGGGTTTTGACGAAGTGATCCCCATACTGAAAGATATCGCAACAAATGTCTCCGGGTTCGAACTGTCTCCCGAAATCGCCAGCCACCCATGGACCAACAGCGATCACATGTACTTCATGTTCGCGGGCATTCCGACCATCTCTCTCCAGGCGCATCTCGATCTCCCCATGTACGATTACTATCACGACCTCGGCGATACCTTCGACAAGGCAGGCAAACGTTACATGTCCGAGGCGGCGGCTGTGGTCAGCATCCTTGCGTATGAATTCGCGAACGCTCCCCGCGCATCCTTCCACAGACACAACGACGAAGAAATGATCGCGCTGTTCAAAAAGTATAAACTGGACGAACGGCTGAAGCGGCAAAAGGAATGGAAATACGAGTAATTAAAAAGGGCGTCCTTCACAGTGGACGCCCTTTCCTTTTCAGTTGCAGATCCGCTCTATTGAGCGTAATACACAAGTTTTTGTCCTGTGCGGAGGAACCTGCCCACGTCGTTCCACTTCTGTAAATCCGCCAGATTGACGCCAAGCTTTTTGGAAATGCTGTACAGCGTATCGCCTTCGGAAACGATATACACCTGTTCGGTCAGTTTCTTACCCGCCTCAAGCGTCCTTGCCAGCGACTCGTCCGCCTTCTTCTTTCCAATATCCGCCGCAACCGATTTCAGCACCTGCCCCGTCACGACAATATCGGAAGATAGATTGTTCGCCTTTTTCAGGTCGTCAACGCTCAAGCCGAGCTTGCCGGCAATACGGTTCAGATTGTCGCCGGGTTTGACCACATAGGATTGGGCGCTGGTTTTTTCCGTATCCGCTTCATTTCTGGCAATCAGCGACTGAGCTGCGCCAGGGTTCCGGAGTACCAAAACCTGTCCGGCATGCACATTCGACTTTCTGAGCTTGTTCCACTCTCTGAGACTATCGATATGGATTCCCGCGTTGGATGCAATCGTCCAGAGGTTTTCGCCGCGTTGAACGGTGTGAACGCCCGGGGGATCCTTCTTCGCCTGCAGATGATCGCTGACGCTCGTACCCGGAATCACGAGTTTCTGACCGAGTTGGATCGCGTCGCCCTTGAGTTCGTTGCGGGTGCGAAGCGCATGCAGTTCGCAATCGTACCGCGCCGCGATGCTCCAAAGCGTCTCCCCTTCCTTCACTTCATGCACGAGTTCAGTCCCATCGGATTTGGGTTTTGTCTGCAGCGCGAACGACTGTTTCATGGTCTGGGTTGCCGGAGCAGTTTTAATCTTCTCCTGCTTCGGAGGCATGCCCTTTCGGATTTCTATCGTCGCACCGGTACGCAGTTTATCCGATTTCAAATCGTTCCACGCTTTCAGACTTTCGACCGGAATGCCGTAGTCCTTGGAAATTTTCTCCAGCGTTTCGCCGCGTTTCACCGTGTGCCTGATTCCGGAGCTGACCGATTCAGACGCTGCAGGGCGTACAATTTCCTGTGTATCGAGCGCCTTTACGACGGCAAGCGCCGGTTGTTCCATTTCGGTATTTCTGATATCCTGCTTGCCGGTATTTTCGAGATCGGAGGGACGAACCCATACCATCAATTTCTTGCCTGGAATCAGTACATCGTTCGCCTTCATGGAGTTCCAGGTCAGCAGATCGTGAACCTTGACGTTATACTGATCGGCAATCGAACCGAGCGTCATGCCTTCCCGTACCACGAGCGCCACTTGTTCCCTGCCGCGAGTGCGCAGAGTAGGATCGTCATACTTCTCCGGATTGGATGTGCTCGACAGATTATCCTGCGCAATTTTCGAGGATGTATTGTCGTTCGCCATCGCGCGTCCCGGGATAACGAGAACTTCACCCTTCTTGAGCTTACGCGTTTTGCCGATGTCGTTTGCGTCTTTCAGATCGGCGAGAGATACGCCATATTTACGCGCGATCCCGGAAAGCGTTTCACCCTTGCGGACATTGTGTACACCGCTCCCGGCGCTTCTCGCCTCGGGCAGCGAACCTATATTCGAAGCGAATGTTTGCGCACGGTACCGGGGGATATAAATCTCGAACTTGCCTCGGTCGGGGGGAGTGATATTCTGGAGGAGATGAGGATTCATCTCCCGGAACAAATCGACAGGAATGCCGACGCATTCGGCGAGGCTTTCGTCGAGATACGATTTATTGACGTACACCTTTTTCGAATCGAAGGGCTGGTCGTATTCCAGTTCGGTAAAGTCGTATGCTTCCGGATTGAGTGCGATGATGGTCGCGGCAATGTACCGGGGCACGTAGTTCTGCGTTTCCTCGGGTAGATACGGCCGAATATCCCAATAATCTATCTTTCCATCGGTAAGCGCAGAGACGCGGGTGTTCAGTTCGCTATTCGAATTGCCAACCGGTTCGCCATTCGCTGCTTTCCGGATGCACCTGTCGATACGTCCGGCGCCGGCATTGTATGCAGCAAGCGCGAGATGCCAGTCGTTATAACGGTTATACAAATCGCGGAGATGCCGGGCGGCTGCGCGGGTCGCCTTTTCCGGATCGCGGCGGTCGTCGCAATAATAATCGCCGCGCAATCCATACGCTTCTCCGGTGGATTTCAGGAATTGCCATAGACCGACGCATTTCGCCCAACTGCGAGCCGTTGGGTTGACACCGCTTTCTATCATCGTCAGATAAATCAGCTCCGGCGGGACGCCTTCCTCCTCCAGGATCGGCGCCATGAGCGGGAAATACTTCCCGGAGCGCTCCAGCCACCTGCCGAAAAACTTCTTTCCTTTCGTGGAATAGAACAGAATATTCTTCTCCACTTCCTCATTCAAGGGCAGCGGTACGGTCGTCATCGGAGGCGGCTTGAAAGTGATTTTCGAGAGATCCATCTCCTCTGTGTGTTCGACTGCGTCGTCGATTAAATACTGAAGCGCGGAAATGGACACGTCAAGCGTGGACTCGGGAATAACATGCGCGCTTTGCTGATACACCAGGACGATCTGCTTCGAAAGCTCGATGAACTCGGGACTATCTTCGATATTCGGATAGTAACTCGCTTTGTCGAGCTTCTGCGATGCGATCTCCACTTCTTCGATTGCCTTCAGAGTATCGCCTTTTTCGAGAGCTTTCTGTGCAAATACAATATGGAGGCGCGCGCGGTCCAGGATGCCTTCAAATTCCGAGAGATCGATGTCCGGAACGGGTGGTAGACTATCGATGATAAGCGGCGGGCGTTCCAGCAGCGGTTCGGGACTCAGGTTTGTAGCGATTGGAGCGGTTTGCTCGTCTGCGACGGCTGATTCTTCTTCAATAAGTTCGGGTTGAGAAGAACAAGCCGCTGCAATCGCCGCAACAATGAGAACCGCCAGGAAACGCACCGCAACGGAATACGGTCTGCAACGAAATGCAGACTCCTTCAATCGGTTTGCCATTACGGTAAATCGGTTCTGTATAAACATCTGTAATTATCGTGACGTATGTTCAGGATAGCTTGAACTCTTGCCTGCTAATCCATTGCAAAATATACGATTTCTTCGATAGAAATGTACACAGCTTCTTCCAGCTATGCAAGGATTGATTTCCCCGCAGTGACAAGAATTTCAAACGGCCTGTTGCCGTATTGCTCTGCCGGCGAATACAGAAACTGGTCTATTGCGGTACTTCCCCGCCGGGAGAGGGCGGTTGTATTTGTTGCGGCGCCGCGATTGTATCAGCGGTTCCGGCTGGTACAACCTTTTCGAACACCAGCACTCCAAACGTCTGTTGCGGAGAAATAATCTGATGCAGAAGTTTGTATGCCGGGTTTCCCTCGAAATATGTTACCGGGACATCTCCGCCGAACTGGCTGTTGCCGTAATGGCTATCCCAGAAAATGACTGAACCCTGCGCCGCAGTGTGGAGCGAATCCTGCACCATCTGCCTGTCTCTGTTTTTATCGGAGATGCTGATATCCGCGAAGTAACGGAACAACGCATGGTTGCCATATAACGGGCGGGATTGAATTTCCGGCGATTGAGCAAGATACCATTCCGCAGCCTGTTTCACCGTCGTAGCTTCATCGTCGAGCTGACGAGGCTTTTCCTGAGTAGCTGTATATGCAACGCCGGCAACGAGCAGTAATCCGGCACAGACTGCCGCCGGAAGAATCCGTAGCATTGCATACGCAGCAAAAAGCGCCAGAACGATCAGCACAAATACAAGATTGGTGTACGATGCCTGCTCCAGCATGATAAGTCCGTTCGTCTCCTTCGACAGGAAAACAAGAGTTATCAATGCATATAAACCGAGAACACTAAAGGCAAACCGCCGTTTATCCCGGTGAAGGAAGACATTGAATCCCTTTGCTGCATATAATGCCGCAAGCGGTGAAAACGAAAGCACATAGCGCCAGTGTCCCGGATTCGCGCCGAAATTCGGCACGTCCCAGGCCGAGAAGACAGACCACGCCCACATGACAGTGAACGTAAAAAACAACAGCCCTTCGGCTTTAAGTGTCCGCTTCCAATCTTTTACCGGATTGAGGAAGGCGAAGTACCCCACGAGGAATAACGCGACCGTCACCGGTCCGGCAATGAATGGGTACGCCTCGAAGTAATGCCAGAATGGTTTATGAGGCACTTCCACGCCCAGGCCGATCCGGCGCATATCGTCGAGCAACCACATGATATTGCCGGTGTGGAGCCATCCGATGAGACCGAGGACGACAGGGGTCCACCCGAGAAGTAGGAACGGGACATAGTGCTTCTTCATCAGGAACCATACCCCGAGCGCAATGCTTACAAGTGCGAATTCCTGTCGAATGGAAAAGATATACGAGGATGTGAGAGCAGCCAGAATGTAGCGTTCTTTCGCGAAGAAGTAAATCATCAGCACTGCGAAGAGGCCGGCAGTGATCTCACTGTACGATCTGAACGAAAGTTGGAGAAACAGCGGTTGGACGGCTAGAAGAACCGCTCCTAGAGAAGCGTTCTTCCACTTCAGCGATCTGCCGGTATAGTACGTTGCAACAACGGTGAAAGCCGCAATGAGGCTGTGCGCCAACACAACGCCCGGAAACCCGAACAATCCAGGAATGACAAGGAGAATTTTCCAACCCGGTTTCGGCTGGTTCCCCATGATGCTGAACGGATCTTCCCAGAATCCGCGGATATTGCGGAAATGCCCGATCTCGTCGTCCTGATAAAAACCGGTCGACTGGGTGCTGAACCAGTAATACACAAGCACCAGCAGCGGTACGATAAACCAGATGTAGTTACCGATGAACGCGTCGAGATCGAACGAATCGATCATCTGACCGGCCGGTTTATCCTTTGCTTTGGATCTCGTGGTTTCTCTCTTTGCCATAGTTCATCGTGCCTTGATGGTGATACTATTATCGAGTAGGATTCGTCTCCGCGAGCTGTGCGTACAGCCGCTCGATGCCCTCGGCAAAATACTCCCAGGAATACTTCTTTCGTTCCTCGATGACATTCTGCCGCATCGTTTCGAACTGCTTCTCTTCGAAGAACCGGATTATCGCATCCGCCAGCGCCTGCGAGTCAAGCGGTGGAACGATGTAACCGGCTATGCTGTCGGGCACAACTTCCGCAAGCCCGCCCACATCGGTGGCAATAACAGGCCGGTTGAAATTGTATGCAATTTGTATGATACCGCTCTGCGTTGCGGACTTATACGGCAGCGTCAGGCAGTCGGCGGCCGAGAAAAACGGTGCGACGTCCTCGTTTGCGACATAATCAGCGTGAAATATGACGCTGTCGCCGATTCCGAGCCGCTGTACCTGGGTGCGGTATTGTTCTTCGTTACTGTAGAACTCCCCTACCACCAGCAGCGTGATATTCCGGTGCTTTAATACATGCGGCATCGCGTCGAGCAACACATCCAGCCCCTTGTAGTCGCGGACGTAGCCGAAAAATAGAATCGTCTCGTCGCCGGGTGTTAGATCGAACGCAGGATTTATCGCTTTGAGACGCTTCCGCGCTTCGTTCTTTTCAATTTCTTCTCCGAAAATCTCGTAGACCGGATGAGGAAGCAACGCGTATACCGGCTTGGGATGCCATTTTTTCAGATCGGCTTCGACGGCTTTTGACTGCACGATATGTCCGTCGATCGCTCTGAAGGCGAATTGGGTAAGCAGCTTATCGCCGGGACGCTTCTCGTGCGGGATAACGTTGTCGTCGATAAAGACGGATTTCGCGCCGGTACCCTTCCGCACGATCCGGGCAATGACGCCGTATGCAGGAGCAAAGAACGGCATCCAGAATTTGAAGATCAGGAGATCGGGTTTCAATGCGCGGATTTTCCTTCCGGCAGAGATCCAGGAGAATGGATTGATGGAATCGATCCACGCGTGCGATGTAAGCGGAATCCCCGCGTCGCCGCTTTCTTCCTGCGATTTCCCGGGGAAGAGCAGTTTTGGATATTGCCTCGAAAAAGTGACGACGGTCACGGTGTGCCGTTTCGAGAGGTACTTATACAACAAGCCCATATAATGGGCAATACCCCCGCGAAGCGGATACGCGGTACCGATCAGGACAATGTTCATCTCCTTACGCCTTGACAGGAATCCAGCGTTTGACCGCCTCGAACATCCGCTCGGGTTCGAGGTGATTCATGCATTGGTATTCTTCATTCGTACAGGTCGAACGGAAGAAGCACGTGCATTCCTTCGAGGGCTGCACAATCTCGCCGCGACCGTACAATTCGAACTCGTGCGGATTGAAAATATTGTTGAAGAGTATCAGATTTTTCTTCAATCCAATGGCCAGGTGCATCGCCATCGTCACCGCCGACACAACGACATCGCAGTGGTTCATCAACGCGATAAAGCGCGGCAACGGGAAATATCCGATATACAAGGCGCCGGTTTCAGCGGCGAATTGCCGGTTCTTCTCGTGCTCCTGCTCTCCGCCCAGCAATAATGGTTGGTACCCGGCATCCTGAAGCATCCTGATAAATGCGCGCCAGCTTTCGTCGGGCCACAGCCGCGATGTCCACCGACCGCCGCACCCGGTATTCAGTCCAATCACCGGCTTGTTTTTGGGGATACCAAACTCTTCTTCTCTCACATCCAGAATATACTCTTCCCCGTTCCACTCGTAACCGGCGATTTCGAATATCTCCTGCATGTAATGTTTGGTATTCGCCTTGTTTACGTCGTCGAAAATACCGGTGAGGAATTTGTGTTCCGCATCCGGGTTGATGGGAGCGCAAACGCCGTTTTTCAGATAAAAACCTTTTTTCACGCTGGCTTCAACTCTGTCGGCAAGCGCACAGGCTTCGCGGTCCTTATCCAGATTCATAACCAGGTCGAAGTTGATGGAAAGCATGGTGATGACGCTGGTAATATCGAACTTCATCTTCACGTCCACATCCTGCGGCAGTATTTCCGGTGTTTGCGTCAACCACCATATCCGGGCGTTGGGATAGAGCGCGCGCAACTTCCGGAGAATCGGTGTCGTCCTGATTACGTCGCCGATCGCGCCAAGTTTGATGATAAGGATGTTGCGGTCGGTCGGCTGGTAGTGCGGGCAATCTGCGCAATGCACGCCTTCTTTTTTATGCGGCACGCAGGGGATATCGCCGCGAAACAGCCGGCAGTCGGATTTATAAATCGGTTGAAGCATCATGAAGAATTATTGTAAGACCTGTTTTATTCCATATTCAGAAGAATGCTGACCTGCGTTAGTAACCATCTCCGCTAAAAGACCGGTCGATACCAGTTGAATACCCATCAGCATCAGTAAAACGCCGAGCATGAGCATGGGACGGTTGCTTATCGGATGCCCCAGCAGCCATTCGATGGACAGCCAGAGATTGATGCCCGTTCCGAGAAAGAACATCGCCAGACCGAGCAAACCAAAAATATGCAGCGGCCGGGTCGTGTACTTCGATACAAAATATACGGTGATCAAATCGAGAAAGCCCTTATATGAGCGGCTGAACCCGAATTTCGTTTTGCCGTACTTACGCGCATGATGTTGGACGGGTATTTCCGTGACGCTGAATCCGGCAACCTTCGCAAGGACGGGAATGTATCTGTGCATTTCGCCGTACACGCGTACGGTTTTCACGACATCGCGCCGGTACCCTTTCAAACCGCAGTTAAAATCGTGGAGTTTGAGTTTGAACACGCGCGAGGTAACGAAATTGAACAGCTTCGAAGGAAGGGTTTTTGTGATCGGATCGTAGCGTTTTTTCTTCCACCCGGAAACCATGTCGTACCCTGAATTCATCGCATCGATCAAGGCGGGAATCTCCGCCGGATCGTCCTGAAGGTCGGCATCCATGGTAATGACATACTTGCCCTGCGCGTATTGAAATCCGGTCGCCAACGCGGCGGATTTGCCGTAATTCCTTCGGAAGCGAATCGCCTTGAACCGGTCGTCCTGCTGATGCAGCGATTGTAGCACCGAGTATGATCTGTCGTTGCTTCCGTCGTCGACGAACCACACCTCCCAATTGCCGGACACTGTCTGCATTGCCGACTTGATTTGGGATGCCAGTTCCTTCAACGATTCTTCTTCATTGTACAGCGGAATGACGATCGATACTTCAACGCGATGATGACCTGCTCGGCGTTGCGGTTGCCGATCGTTGGAAGCTCGTTGCTGTGCCGGATGGGTTCCCGGCTGTGCGAGTTGCGGCGTGGTACGTTCCCCTGGTTGATTGCCTTTGAAACGCGGCTTGCCGTGTTTTTTTCCAGCCGGTTTTGGATTCTGCCCGGATTCATGCTGACGCCGTTGCTCCGGGGATTTGCCGTGGTTTTCGTTATCGCTGTTCAATGCTCGGTGAAAAATGTTACAAAATTGAAAAATATTGATCTATTGCCGTATATGCAATGTACAAAGAAAGGGACAAACTACCGACGACCGCACAAACTACCGACGACCGCGTAGTGTACCCCTTTACCGGCTGCCGGAATGCGAGTCCGGTGCCTGTGCCAGACTCGCCGCCCCGCTTGACAGAGTGACATCCGCATCTCTATATTGTTCGAACGCTTTCAACATCGTATATCTCCTCCTCTCCGGCAACATGCCCGTATGCGGCAGCGCCGCGGGATTGTCATCATTCAATTGTGAGTGCGTATGAAACGAATTGCTATCGTCTTCGGTATGGAAAATACATTTCCGGGAGCCTTAGTGGACCGGATCAATGCGTTGGCAGGCGACAAGGTGCAGGCCGAATACCTCAAAACCGGCGGTATCGCCGATATCACAGGGAAAAAATATGACGTCATCATCGACCGGATATCTCACGAAATTCCATTTTACCGGTCGATGCTCAAACATGCCGCCCTGCGCGGGACCTACGTCATCAACAACCCCTTCTGGTGGTCGGCCGACGATAAATTTATCGACAACG
>CAYPBB010000012.1:0-96976 GCA_964408855.1 uncultured Ectothiorhodospiraceae bacterium | reverse complement strand
GATTGCCGGCATACAATTCCTTGATGAATGCCATGCCGGCATAAATATGAGCGAGTTTTTCATCGGGCAGGACGCCGGTTCTGCCTTTTCACCGCAGGAAGAAATGAACAACACGACGACGGCGACCAGCAGCGCCAAACGCCTTTTACCAAGAGCAGATCTGTATTTACTTCTCATTACATTCATATGGGGTTCGACATTCTCCGTCACAAAACATGCATTGGGAGACATTTCCCCGCTCATGATGCAGGGAGTCCGTTTCCTTCTTGCCACTATGATGGTCGGTGTGTGGACATGGAAGGATATCCGGCAAACTACGAAAAAATCCCTCAAAGCCGGCGTCATTCTTGGTGTATTGCTTGGTGCGGGATTCGCGCTGCAGACGATCGGGTTGAAATACACCACGGCATCGAAAGCGGGCTTCTTCACCGGTACGCTGGTAGTGTTGACGCCGCTGCTTCAAATCGCTCTCGAGCGCAAAATTCCTACACTCGGCAATATTATCGGCGTGCTTCTGGTCAGCGCCGGCGTTTACATTTTTAGCGCCCCGGGAGGCGATCCGATCAATACCGGTGATATTCTGGTCTTGATTTGTGCGTTGGTCTTTGCCTTCTATATCGTCTATCTGGATATTTTTACCAAAGAGAAGTTCGACCGGGAAATCGTTTTCTACCAGTTCGTCGTTACGGCGGCGATGGGGTTGGGATGTACGTGGTTTATCGAAACTCCGAAGCTGGTTCCGACGCCGGGTCTGATCGTATCCGTTCTCTATCTCAGTCTGTTTGCCAGCACGATATCGCTGTTCATTCAATCGAAATATCAGCGCGAAACAACGCCCACAAAGGCGGCAATTATTTACACCATGGAGCCGGTTCTGGCAGCGGTCATTGCATACTTCGCGCTCGGTGAAATCCTCAGCAATTCCGCGCTGCTCGGCGCGTCCGTCATGCTTGCCGGGTTGCTCATCTCGGAGGTGTACAGTGCGATGAAATCCAGGCAGACCGGTTAGATCAAACCGCTGTGCCGTTCATACATCACATCCTCGACGCGGATGGGCGGGACGAGCATCGGGAGAAATGCATTTTTCGGCGACGTTTTCTCGGCAATGCCAAGCGCATCCTTCCGTTTGAGAAGGTAGATGGGCGTTTCGCGTATAAGCAAGTTGCTCACGGCTCCTGTAATCTTTCCATCCTCGATCATAAACAATCCATCGCGGGTGGAACCGGTGACAAGGCAATTATTGACATCCTCGACGTTCAGACTCGCAAAACCGGTCACAAGAAGCCCGCGCTTTGTCGATGCGATCATAGCATCCAGTCGTTCGTCGCCTCCGCTTATCGTGAAATTCGTAGGAAAGGGTATTGCATCCTTCTTTTGGGCATCCGCTTCGAATCTTGAAAGCGCCACTGTCTCGATGACTCCCTTGTTTATCCATGTCCGGGGAGTTACAGGCGTCCCGTCGGTCGAGAAGGGCATGGAAGCGATGGATCTGAGATACGGATCCGACGTCACGGTAATCCATGGATCGAACAATGTTTCCCCCTGCCTCGAACTGCCGTCGAGTTTGGTAAGGAAACTTCTTCGTTCCTTGTAAGCGGTATAGTCGAACTGCCTGAAATAGGGGAGCAGCATTTCCGCGAACGCCTGCGGTTCGAAAATCGTTGTCAACCGTTCGGCTTTTATTTCTTTCGGATAGCTCCATGCCCGGCATTTGGCGATAGCGGACAATGCAACCGCTGCCGCATCGATTTCGGCGGAATCGTACGAATGCCGTTCGCGAAAACCTGTGCTGGATCCGTTGCGATTCAGTATCCGGACAAGCAGATGGTTCGGAGTCGAGGGTTGAAACAGGAACAGCCCGTTTGAACTGGCAAGCGCTGTACTGTTAACCGATGTTGTCAGAACGCCCGTGGCCAGGAGGTCTTTTTTCTTCGCTTCATCGATAGCCGCAGCCGCCTGCTCCATCCGCCATGAATCCGCCGGGCGTGTACTCGACGACATCGGCGCTTCCCTGACCTCCGTAGCGCCGGGAAAGGGTACAATCGCATCGTGCTCCGGCAGCCTGCCTGTTTGCTGTTCTGCAAGGCGCATCAGTCGCTGGAGGCTATCGGCGTCGGTTTGATTGCCGGTTGCCGTGCCGTACTGCTTTCCCTTCCGAATGGTTACCTGAATTGTTATTCCCTCTGACGATACCGCCCTCAATATGGTATTGTTCGCGAATTGTACCGAAGTGGATTCGCTCGCGTTCATCGAAATAAACGCTTCGTCAGATTTGGAGGCATTCAGAAGCAGGGATACGATTTCTCCTGCGCGCGCTTTGGAAATCATTTCGCACCTCCCTGCGTCGAGAAGACGTTGATGTTCGTGAACCGCGCTGCAGGCGCGGCTATTGAATACGGCGATAGCCAGATCGGCGAATTGTTCTGAGGGAAAATGTCGCCGCCGATCGTGACGGTTTCATTTCCACCGAGCTCGTCGAGCATGTTCCAGAACGATATTGTGCTGCCTTCGTATACAAAATCCCTGACCATGTGCTTGATCTCGCCGTTTTCGATGAGCCATCCGAGTTGACCGGTTGCCCTGAAGCTTTTTCTGTCGGGACTAAGCAATGTCTGGCTCCGGCCTGTTATGTACAAACCTTTTTTTACATCGCGAATAAGGTCCTTGGCAGACAGAGGCTGAGTGCCGGGAAGGAAGATCAGGTTCGGCATCGCGAATTTCGGCTGCTGATCCCATGATTCGGCGCGAGTTGACGATCCCTTCCATTCGGTCTCAAAGCCGGCAAGCTCGTCGCTTCCCGGAAGTGATTGGAATATTCCTTTCCGGAAGAATGTGCCGTTGGCGGATGGCATGCCTGCGTCGTCGACTTCGGTAGAAGCAAGACCGCGGGGGATGCGGTTATCGAATTCCAAATTGAACCGGGGCGTGCTGAATGTTTTTCTTCCGATATCTGTACGGCTGAAAAGCGCATTTTTCGTCGAATCGCCGTCGAGCCCAAGTATGGTATAGGGATCGATATGGGGCGCAAGCGTATCGTAGATCACTTTCCAGAGGTGCGACGATGCAAGCACCAAATCGAACGATGCAGGGGCTACAAACTGTGCGAGGTTATTCTTCTCAAGTACTTCATTTACAGCGCGTTGCACCTCTTCTTTAAAGCCGTATTCAGCGGCTATTTCCCAACCTGCCTGAACAGGTTCGATATCGCTGTTTCGTGAATCGATCCTACCCCTGGACTGCAAAAATGCAGTCAGACCAAAGTTCGGATAGGTCACAGTATAGGTTTGATCGGTCGATCCGCCCAGAGAGTTCACATACCAGACGCGCTTTTTACTGACGAAGAGGTTCGCGACGGAATATGCGATCCCTTCTTTGGATAGCGGCGGGGCGCTGAGTTCGAGGAGAAAATCCACCTTTTGCCCAAGTGGAACATCAAACGGGTCTATTTTGCAGGCTGATTTCCAGGGAGTATGCGCTTTTACTATCCGTCCGGCTTCGCTGAACGGTACTTTTTGTACCGCGCCTTTTGCTGCCGCCAGCGAGCATGCTGTTTGAGCCAGCGCCCGGGTATCAGTCTCTCCAGTGAAGGCGGTTGCCGCCATACCCCAATTCCCACCCTTATAAACGCGCAACGCGATACCTGCCGACTCGTTCTCCAGAGCGCTGTAGAACAGGTCGCGGCGTACTTGCAGCGATTCGCTTTGCAGCAATACAAAGCGCGCATCGGCGTAAACAGCGCCGCTCGATTTCGCAGCTTTAATCAGATCGAGCAATATGTTTTCCGGATGATCCGGAATTGGAACCGGCATAACAGTCCGGGAAAACCGTCCTGCGCCCGAAAGCACCGTTGCGGCTCCGAAAGCCCCCAGCGCCTGTATAAACGTTCTTCGCTTCATCTGCTTTCTTACCGTTATCTCAGGTTTACAAAACTCTTAAAATACGGCGCTTCCATTCCTCGTCAAAGGAAGCTGCAACCCGCAGCAGCATTCGTGATTCGATGGAACCGCGACCTGCTGTTTGACGGTTGAGGTTAATACTTTGTTTCCATCGCAGACGGGGAATGGAAACAACCGAATCCTCATCCCGACGTACCTGCTGTCCTTGCTGATTTTGAACATACGCGCGGCTATCCGCGTCTAAGCACGCGAAGGAAACCATACGGCGAAGCGGTAATCGCGGGCAGATTAAAACATAGCCGGGCAGCTATGACATTTGCCTCATCGCCGGAGAAATGCTAGATTTCGAACTGATGGCTCAACAATCCGAAAATATCCTATCCGTTTGGCAGCTGACGAAGGGCATAAAATCGCTGCTTGAAACGAATTTCGAAGATATCGCGCTGTATGGCGAGATCTCGAACTTCAAAAGGCATAGCAGCGGGCACCTGTATTTCACGCTGAAGGACGATTCGGCGCAGATGGCGGCAGTAATGTTCCGAGGTAATACGCTGAATATGTTCTTTTCGCCGCGCGACGGGATGGAAGTCATTGTCCGGGGAAGCATTACCGTCTACGAACCCCGCGGTAATTACCAGATCCTGGTGAAGGAAATGAACCCGCGCGGCGAAGGCGCGTTGCGGGTGGCGTTCGAAAAGCTGAAACAGCAATTGTTCGAAGAAGGGCTTTTCGATGAAGCCCGAAAGAAACCGGTTCCGGGTTATCCCGAGACAATTGCCATCATCACGTCGCCGACCGGCGCGGCGATCCACGACATGCTTTCCATCATCCGGCGGAAAAATCCGGCGATCCGTGTATTGCTTGTCCCCGTACAGGTACAGGGCGCCGATGCAGGGCGGCAAATAGCCGATGCTATCGGGTTGTGCAACGAATACGGCGGAATCGACGCCATTATCGTCGGGAGGGGCGGAGGAAGCCTCGAGGATTTATGGGCGTTCAATGAAGAAATCGTCGCCCGCGCCATTGCCTCTTCCGCAATTCCAATTGTCAGCGCGGTCGGGCATGAGGTGGACGTGACCATTTCGGATTACGTTGCCGACGCCCGCGCCGCCACACCTTCGGTTGCAGCGGAACTTCTCGTTCCCGACCGGGCGGCGATGCTGGAAACGCTCCGGCAGATTTCCGTAAAGCTCAATAATGTTGTACATTTGATGTTGGAAGAAAGCAGAGAACATGTGAAAACAGCAGCGCAACAGCGTGTATTTCTCAGGATGGAAAACCGTCTGCGTTCTCTCACTCAAACGACTGACGAACAAGCAGAACGGTTGGCGGATGCCTGCAACCTCTACTTCGAACGAACGCGCCACAGGTTAACCCTTCTCGGTACTCAACTTGAAGCACATAACGCAGACCGGATTCTGAAAAAAGGATTTTCGATCCTTCGATCGCATCGCGGGGTTGTGTCGAGCGTGTACGAACTGCACCCCCTCGACCGGATACAGGCCGAATTGCGCGACGGATCTGTTTCGATAGATGTTATCACAATTCACGAACACCATGGCGAAAAAAGAGAAACCAACGTTTGAAGAGAATATCGAACGGCTCGACGGCATTATCGCAGAGCTGGAGTCCGATTCGACGCATCTCGATGCTTCGTTGAAATTGTACAAGGAAGGCGTCGGTCTTCTCGAACAATGCATTCAGGACCTTCGGCAAGCCGAACTGACAATAACCGAACTACGCAAACGCAGCGACGGAATTTTTGAATTGTTGGACATGGATGACAAACGATGAATGAAATAGAAAACGGTGGGACCGCCGATAACGGCAGTCGGCTTTTCGATCTGATCAATTCTCCCGAAGATTTGAGGAAGTATGATCTAACGCAGCTCAAGCAGATTGCTTCGGAGATCCGCGACTTCCTTATTGATTCGGTTTCAAAAACTGGCGGCCATCTCGGACCAGGGCTGGGGACGGTAGAGCTTACTATTGCGTTGCACTATGCGTTCAATACACCGGAGGACCGAATTATCTGGGATGTCGGGCATCAGGCGTATCCGCATAAACTGCTCACCGGCAGGAAAGACAGATTTCACACGCTCCGTCAATATCAGGGTATCTCTGGCTTTCTCAAGCGCAAGGAAAGCGAGTTCGACGTATTCGGCGCTGGACACGCCAGCACCTCCATTTCCGCGGCGCTCGGTATCGCCTGCGCCGCCGATTACGACAATTCCGGCCGGAAAGTCGTCGCGGTTATCGGCGACGGCGCCATGACAGGCGGTATGGCCTACGAAGCGATGAATAATTGCGGTCTTCTGAAAAAGGATATCATCGTTATCCTCAACGACAATAACATGTCCATCTCGCCGAATGTCTGGGCCATTTCAAACTATTTCAACGAAGTTGTGGCATCGGAAACGTTCAATAAAATCCGGACGAATATCTGGCAACTGGCGGGTCATTTCGACGAACTGGGGGATAGGTTCAGAAAGGTCGCGTCGAAGGTTGAAGGCGGAATCAAGAGCGTTCTCACTCCCGGTATGTTATTCGAAGCGCTTGGATTCCGGTATTTCGGACCGGTCAACGGTCACAATATCAACCACATGGTGAAGCTCTTCAAGGAAATCCGGCAATTGCGCGGACCGATGCTGGTTCATGTGGTTACCCAGAAGGGAAAAGGATATAAACCTGCCGAAGACGATGGAATGAACCTGCACGGTGTAATGCCGTTCGATAAAGTGACGGGCAAATCGCCGAAAAAAGCGGGCGCCGCGCAAAGCTACACGGCGGTCTTTGCCGATGCGCTTGTGCAGATCTGCAAATCGAATCCGAAAGTCGTCGGGATTACGGCGGCAATGGCATCGGGGACGGGTCTCGATAAACTGCAGCAGGAAGTACCCGACCGGTATTTCGATGTAGGTATTGCCGAACAACATGCCGTCACATTCAGCGCCGGAATGGCGACGGAGGGGTACACGCCTGTCGTGGCCATCTATTCGACATTTCTTCAGCGCGCATTCGATCAGATTATTCACGATGTGGCAATTCAGCATCTGAATGTCGTATTCGCTCTCGATCGCGGAGGTCTTGTCGGGGCCGACGGTCCGACGCATCACGGCTCCTTCGATCTTGCGTATCTTCGGTTAATCCCTCACATGACGATTATGGCGCCGAGCGACGAACAGGAACTCCGCGATATGCTCTACACTGCTACCGAGTACAGGCAGGGACCGATTGTTCTGCGCTATCCGAGAGGAAACGCCATCGGCGTCGATCTTCGCAAAGAATTTGAACTCCTTGAAATCGGAAAGGCGCGCGTGCTGCGCGAAGGTAGCGATGTCGCTGTTCTCGCTACGGGCAGCATGGTGCAACCGGCGCTGAAGGCTGCAGAACTGCTCATAAACAAAGGCATCAACGCATACGTCGCCGATATGCGCTTTATCAAACCGCTCGATACGGAGCTTCTCGACGGCGTGTTCTCGCGGTTCAAATATGTCATCACCGTGGAAGACAATACGATTGTCGGCGGATTCGGAAGCGGTGTCGCGGAATACATGGTGTCCCGGTGCATTCACGATGTAGACCTGAAACTACACGGCATCCCGGACGAGTTCATCGAACAGGGCACTCAGGAAGAACTGTACCGCAGTATCGAACTCGACCCGCTCGGTATAGCGCGGCGGATCTGCGCAATGATGGGAATACCCTTCGAGCTCGCCGCCGAGCCGATCGCATGAATGAGCCGGCGACGAGAATTGGACGCTTGTCCGAGCCGCCAAGAACAAGAAAACGTAACAAAATGGTTATACAGGTTTGATTACATTTGAACGGCGACATTCGGCAACAACCGGGTCGCCGTTGCCATTGAACCGATGGCGCGAGTAACGGACTTCTCAACTATTCAGGATTCACATGTCTGCCAAAATACTCATCGTCGACGATGAACAGGACATTCTTGAAATGCTTCAGTACAATCTCCGCAAGGAAGGATACGAAATTCTCCTCGCCAGAGACGGTCAGCAGGCATTGCACCATGCGGCGACATTACCGGATTTGATTGTACTCGATATCATGATGCCCGAACTCGACGGACTCGAAGTGTGCAAGCGGCTGCGGGCGAACGAGGCGACAGCGAAGATTCCCATTTTAATTCTTACGGCAAAGACCACGGAGATCGACGAAATCATCGGGCTTGAGCTTGGCGCCGACGACTATATGCAGAAGCCCATCAGCCTCCATGTGCTGATAGCGCGGATAAAAGCGCTCCTGCGGCGAAGCCACGGACAGGCGAGAACTTCCGATAAAACCCTCACCGTCGAAGAGATCGGGCTTATTATCGACCGCAACAGTTACAGTGCGGCAATCGCGGAAGCGGAGGTTGTATTTCCGAAGAAAGAGTTCGAATTGTTGAGTTATCTTGTCATGCACAGAGGAAAGGTGTTTTCGCGCCAGCATCTCTTGAATGCAATTTGGGGTCAGGACGTGTATGTTATCGACAGAACGGTCGATGTGCATATCCGCAAAATCCGCGAGAAACTCGGCGGTCATGCCGATTATATCGAAACGATAAAGGGCGTCGGCTACAGATTCAAAGCGGCATAGGGAATGTTCCGGCATCCGCAAAACACATTATTGGCTGTCGTCATATCCGTCGTGACTGTCGGGGCGGTCTGGATTGCGTTCGATATCAGCGCTTCGACTCTACTCTCAGGCGCTCACAAGCCTCCGGGCTGGACCGAGACATTTCTCATACCTGCCGTTATTGTTGCCATTCTGATTACGTTTCTCTGGCTCTCGTTCATCCGTTACAGGATTGAACAACCTCTGAAACGGCTTTCGATGTATACGGAAAAACTCCTCGATCTCGGTAACACCGCCGAGCGTCAGCAATCGCTGCGCAGCGACGATCTTCCCGAGCTATCCCGTATCATTGAAAAGTTGTCGGTGAAAATGGAGGATGACCTTGCATCGTTCCGGAAGATGGAGATGGTACGAAGCGAGTTTCTCGGAAACGTATCTCACGAGCTACGCACGCCGATTTTTACGCTGCAGGGATTCATCGAAACACTCCTCAACGGCGCGATAGACGATCCGGAAGTAAACCGGAAATTCCTCGAACGTGCCTACCATCAGACCACAAGGCTCAATAATCTTCTATCGGATCTGATCGAAATAAGCCGGATCGAATCGGGCGAGATGAAACTCACGTTACGGTACTTCGATCTCGACGAATTCCTGAAACAAACCATTGCAGAAATGCAACCAGTTGCGGCGCAACGTGAAATCGAGTTAACTTATTCATTCGATCATACCGGCGGCGAACCGATGGTTCTTGGCGATAAGAAGCGGCTGAAGCAGGTGTTTGATAACCTGGTTGAAAACGCCATCAAATACAACGTCGAACGAGGTTCGGTCGCGATTGCGCTGGCGCTCCGAAAACGGACAGCCGAAGTCGCGGTCATCGACAATGGCATCGGCATACCGGAGGAGCATCGGTCGAGGATCTTTGAACGGTTTTACCGTGTCGACAAAGACCGGTCGCGCGCCATCGGCGGCACAGGACTTGGACTCGCAATCGTCAAGCACATCGTCATTGCGCATCGAGGCACGGTCGACGTTTCGGAAACTCCCGGCGGAGGTAGTACATTTACGGTAACATTACATAAGTGACGCGATTCATTTGAAGACTACGTTGTTCGTTTTCGCAGTTGTTTTTATTTACGCTTTTTCGCTGGCCGGCAAGGACCCATCGCCCAAGCCGGCAACCGAGGAGCGCCGTATCATTGCCGAAGGCGTGACGTATACACATTCCTACTACGCGAAATCGCGCTGGTCCGTGCATACGCTGGTGGTTGATCTGAAGGTGCCGGGCACACGACTGCATGTCATAAAAGGGCTGGAAAACATCGCCGGGCTGGAGCGTGTGGGCGATATCGCGAAGCGTTTCGATAGTCTGAACGCGCGAACCGCCATTTTTGCAGGAGTGAACGCCAACTTCTGGAAAGCGGGCACCAATCATCCGATGGGCCCCACGGTTTCGAACGGCGAAATTCTGAAAGCGCGGAAGTACAAGAACTGGTCCTCAATCGCGGTTACCGAAAGCGGCAATGTGCTGATGGATAATTTCGACATTCAAGCCGCGATTAAAACGAAATACGGCGAAATAGAGATAGATAAATACAATTTGAGGACGGACAGCCTCTCAGTCGTGATCTACAACCGGTATTTCGGAAGCACCGTGCCATTCATCGATACGCTCGGAATTGTCCAGGCGTCGAAAGACACGATAACCGACGATTCGGAGGTGGAAAATATTGTCGCCATGGCAATCGACTCGCTTTGGGGATCGATTCAGGAAGCGGGGATGCTCAAGATGCAATACGAATACGTATCCAAACCGAAAGCCAATACTATCACGACATGCCGCGTCACCGGCATCGATACGGGCATCGTTGCGATACCGCGCAATGGCGGTATTATTTCGTTCGGCCGGGGGAGCTTCCCGTTGTTCTTTTCGCTGTTTGTCGGCGATACGTTTTCTCTTGTATCCCGCGTCTATCCGGAAATCAACGAACCTGTGCTTCAGATGGCGGGCGGATCGCCACGACTGGTACGCGATGGAAATGTTTCCGTAGAGTGGTCGGAGGAAGGACTTCGGAAAAAGCGCTTTGTCATGGGGAATTACGGGCGCAGTTCCATCGGCATTTCGAAGGACGGATCGAAACTGATTCTCATCACTGTCGAGCCGTACCATCGGGGGAGAACGCCTCGAACGCGCGGTATCTCGCTACCTTCGCTTGCGGAACTGCAGGTGAAGAACGGCGCCTATCATGCAATTAATTTCGACGGGGGCAGCTCTGCAACGATGGTTGTTGGCGGCGTCGCGGTATCGAACAACGGCAATCCATACACAAGAAAAATATCGACGGCGTTTTTGGTCGGGCGCGAAACAGTGTTTTCTCCACAATCGCCAAAGAATCAATTTATGAATGTCAAATAATTGGAATTAAAGACGTTACACAATGTCTTCTCATGAAGAATATATGAAGATCGCTCTCGAGCTTGCCGCGCACGGTGGAAAGGCCGTCCGCCCGAATCCGCTTGTCGGAGCGGTCATTGTACGCGAGGGCGAGATTGCCGGGAGGGGCTACCACACACGGTTTGGGGCGCCGCACGCCGAACGCGAAGCGATAGCCGACGCAGGCGAACGCGCGCGCGGCGGAACGATGTATGTCACCCTTGAGCCGTGCAACCATTTCGGTAAAACTCCGCCCTGTACGCATGGCATCGTGGAGGCAGGAATCAAAGAGGTGTTCGCTGGAATGGCGGACCCGAATCCTGATGTGGCCGGCGCAGGCGCCGAGTACCTGCGGCAGCAGGGGATACCGTGTACATTAGGAGTGCTGGAAGAAGACTGCCGTTTACAGAATGAAGTGTTTATCGTCAATATTCTTGAAAAGCGTCCGTTTGTGCGGCTGAAGATTGCTCAGACAATCGACGGTTTTATCGCGCCCCCGGATGGTAATTCGAAATGGATTACCGGCGAGGAAGCGCGCACCGAAGCGCACGCCCTTCGGTCGCAGGCGGATGCAGTGATTGTCGGCGCCAACACGTTGTTGACAGACAACCCGGCGCTGACTGTGCGGCATGTTCCCGGAGAGCAGCCGAGAAGGGTCCTTCTCACCGATACGCTTGAAATCCCCCTCGATGCTCAGCTCTTCACCGACGAATATGCGGCTGAGACGCTGGTCGTCGTAACGGAAAATGCCCGCGAAAACGAGGCAATCCTATCGGCGCTCGACACTATCGGTGTGAAAACGGTATTTGTGAAAACGGACTCCTACGGTATGGCCGACATCGGCGATACGATGCGCGTTCTATGGCAGGAAGGCATTTGCGATCTGATGGTGGAAGGCGGCGCCGGACTGTATTCCTCGTTCATGGATGCAGGTATAGTCGACCGGATAGATTTATTCATGGCGGCGCGCGTATTCGGCAGCGGAACCGGAAGCTTCCAGTATCTCCAGCCGAAGACGGTTGAAACCGCGCCGCGGTTTACCGTGTCGTCGTTGCGTACTATCGGCAACGACATTCATGCCGTCATGCGCAGGGTCAATTAACCATGGTCCCGTAGGGGCGAATCATCATTCGCCCTGTATGCCGGACAAACAATCTCAGGGGCGAATCATCATTCGCCCGAATTCCCGTAGGGGCGAATTGCTATTCGCCCGATATTCGCCCAGAATGAATAGTCGTCCTGAGACATTACCCATAGGCACATCCCATGTTCACCGGAATCATAGAAGAAGTCAACACCGTGCGGAATATTGCTCCGCTCGGGAACGGTCGTACCCTTGAGATCAACGGGACGGTGGTTCTTCAGGACATTGCCCTGGGCGACAGTATCGCCATCAACGGCGTCTGCCTGACGGTGGTGGATTTTACCGCGGGCACGTTCAAGCTGGAAGCGGTTGAAGAGACGATGATAAAATCCAGCCTCGGGAAATTGCGGAACGGCGACAGCGTCAATCTCGAGCGCGCCTTGCGCGTCGGCGGAAAGCTGGGCGGACACTTTGTACAAGGACACGTCGACTGTACGGCGGCTCTTCAGTCCATCGAGCGCCGGGCGGAAAGCTGGATGTTTACGTTCGATTATCCACGCGAATACGACGCGAACATCATACCCGTCGGCAGCATCTCGATCGACGGGGTGAGCCTGACGGTGGCGGAAAAGAAGGACGGGCTGTTCACGGTTTCGGTTATTCCGCACACATACGAGAATACGCTGTTCCGCACTTACGGAGAAGGAACGGTAGTGAATATCGAACTGGATATGATAGGGAAGTACGTCCTCAATTTCCTCCACGCCCGCGAAGGCGAAGGTCTCTCAACAGACAAGCTGATGGAGTTGGGGTACTAGACCTGCCTTGCCTCCGTACCGCTCAATGTACAATTGAGACCCGCTTTGCGCCGATCCCATTCGAGTCGCTGAAAACGATATAATACACGCCGGATACATAGCGTTGTGTATCGATAGAAAGGCTGCCATTGTTGTCGTAAATATCGCTAATCCTACGCTCTTCGATCACTTCGCCGTTTTCGTTATACACGGTCAATACGCCGGCTACGCATTGCGAGAAAAGCACAACATTTAAAGAGTGCGTTGCAGGATTTGGATACGCTAGAACGGTTGGGATATGAAGAGATGGAATTCTCGGAGAGGCGACGGATGTAGGATCAGGGCAAGGGTCGTTGCTGATTTTACCCATTACCGGGCAGTACATCGCACGAACCGCGCAGCATAGCCATGATGATATCGAAAGTCCACTTGAGACATTGTGTTCGGAATATGGAGCCGTTACCTCGTTCTTTACCCATGGGTATGTTGCAGGATCCATGCAATCAGTGATATGATCGATTCCAATAATATGTAACAACTCATGCATGATCAAGGTAGTAAGGTTTTTACAGTACATTGAGGTTCCAAATACATTATATTGAAGGCAGTCCGTTGAGAAGCAAAATGAACGGCTTGGTTTTACCCAATCCATAGCTTCTTTGGTTCCATTTATCCAAATACGATCAGTATATGTATAGATTAAACCTGTATTTGGGTCTTGCGTCCAATTCCTATGTACCTTTGCGCCTTCTTCATATTGATCGATTTTGAAGATATTGTAATTATCAGTAATAAGATTAAGTACTACCGTCTTTTCCTGGCCAGCAGCTGGGCAATCGGATCTACCGTGTACATTGATTTGCACATTATTGCATATCATCCACAAGCTGTTTGCAGCCCATGCAGTAGCCTGTTTAAGCATTCCAAAAATATCGGATCCTGAATGTGGGCAAATGTGAGCGGACAAAAGCGTAGCTTGTGGGGGTTTTTCTTCGTATCTTTCTTGAACGCATATATTAATGGGCAATCGACATTTTGTTATATAATCTAAATTGTCATTTACAGGCATGCAGATATTGGCGCCTGTAAGTGCATGCTTGCATGATATACTATACTCAGGGAGGCATTGAGTAAAAGAGATCTGTGTCAAGCAAACAAGTAATGCTATATGGGAAATGAAATGCTGTATCATAATAACACCCTTCTTATCTAAAAGCCTATTAATGATTGTATGTGGTACTTAAATGCTTGGTAGGCGCCTTCGGTGCCATTACCAAGTGTGTTGTCAGGATCAAATACTATTTCATCGCTATCAATAGGGAATGTGTATATACGCCATGGAGTGATATTGCATACATTTGGTTGGCGAAAAAGAAGTGGTCCCATTGAGATAACAAATATATACTCACTGTTAATTTGCAAGGGTACGTAAGATGTCAAAGGTGGTTCGAAAACGCCATTTATTGGAAGTGACTCAAATGTACCCCAAGAACACTGCATGCGTTGATCGCCGTCTTCGGATGAATTGCGGATAAAGTAGTAGCGTGGATTTCCAAAAATAATATCCACAAGTTGCAATTCAGCACAGAATGTATGCGTTACAGTGGTATCAAACGGTGGGAGTATATCTCCACTAAAACCGATATCAGTTCTCTCAATAACATTTGTAACTCTTGCCCTTATAATTATGCACTTGCGAAGAATATTAGTGATTTTGCTAAAAGGCCCATGTCGATTTTCCCATTCCGCGAAAAGCGATTTCTCCAGATCGAAGAATGAGGCCTTGTAATTGTCTGGCTTGTTGAGGATCGTTTGTATGGTTTGATGGTAATATAAAAGATAATCGTAATCCTGGCATTTTAGGCAACTTCGGATCGCTACGAGCAGAGAATCGTCTGATAGTAGTTTGACAAGACTATCGATTTGCATCTTATTTAGTGCTTTGCATACCGTATCAGCAACAAGATAGGTTGTCACCACTTCCCAACTCATATCATTTCGAATGATGGGTATTGGAAGAGTGAGCATCGATTCTATTACTTCGCATGAATCTTCGGAAGGGTGCCGAGTAATTAAGCCGGGCTGCGCTATCGTAATTGACGACAGACAAGCCACAAGCATTGTGAGATTAAGTAGTGTTTTCATATGCATATTTCGTTGTTTGTTAGTGTGTGCAATAGGCAATGTTATCATAATCCAAGGAATACAGTAATATGGATGGGATACTCGGAACCTGAATAATACATAATGGCTGCAACAGTCGACGACATACAAGCAAGTTCTTTTGCAAGACAAAAATCGTTATCTCCAATTTCAATGCCATATTTATACCCAATATCATCGGCCACTCTTACTATATCAGGATAGATGTATTCTTCTTGGCAGTTCGTATATTTGGAGAATGACTGCTTGGATAATCCGGATGCAGAAGCATTCCAATAGTAGCATGAATGCTTCAAGATAGAAACGAATTCCAAAATTCTCCGAGATCTATTAGATGATGATAAAATCTCTCCTTCTACTACTGCAATACTATCTCGAACAATATCAAAGGAGAGGCTGGATGTCAGTATAACGGAAAGCCGTCTAATAAATGCATGCTCCGAAGGGTTCCAAATTCCAGGATCAGAATTCAGTTCCGATGGTTGTGAATAGCGTGTTCTAATCACAAGTGCATATGAAGAATCGTAAATTACCTCAAGAGCCGATCGACTTAACGATGTATGATTCACTCCATAATTAATTAACGCACTACGAATAGATGCTAGACATAGTTCTTTTGTGGTATCCGTGGACTGCATACAGCTTAATGCATAATTGACGCATATATTGTGCTGTATTCCTACCGAATCATAAGGATTATCTGAGTTATATGGACCAAAGAATAATTCACCCGGCATATTAGTTGCATAACGCTGCGCCGGTTCAGTCGGTTTCTCTGTGCAAGCGATGAGTATTGATAAAATTACGAATACAAAAGTGATTTTGTTGCTCATGATCTACCTCCTTTGAATATTGTTGAACCCAACACTTGCCGTATTATTTAATAGTCTAACAGCAAGAGATTCAGGATGTATTGAATTTATTTCGTCTTGAAACGCTTCGCCAACACCAATATTCTGAAGCTCATTGACAGCACGGCGAACATAAGGAGCATCTGGATACATTAAGATATACTCATGTAATAAGCGCCTCCTTTCCTCTGGTTGCTGTTCGTGATTTTTCATTACTACGGTAAGAACAGATTGCATAAACCTTCGATGAACGGCCATTCCCTTGCAAATTTCAATATGAGATCTCAATTCCCAATACTCGTCCTTTAACCTTTCGCTATCCTGCTCAGGTATTCCGTTGAATCGTAGCTCGACCGCGGCTACTAGAACCCTAAATCTATCCACAGCGTCAATTTCATCCTTTGTTGCTGGGAGTACGGCGAAGCGAGTCGCAACTTCTAGTCTTATTGCTGGATTATAAGAGTTTGCATATTGATAGTATAGCGGAAATGTTGCTGTATACTCTCCTGCCTCAAAAACAGGTCCAAACCGGTAGTTGTCAATTACTGTATCCGTCACGCCAAGTGTTGTTACCTCAAAAGCATCCGAAAACGTCTGATGTTCAAGTATTTTGTACGGGCTCCCAATTGATCGCACAGGCAATACCGTTTCCCAGCGTCCGCCTTTGTTGTCGGTCAGAACAAGGTTTTCGTCTGTGCCGGTGTAGTACAGGCGAATAGGGAAGTCGGTGTTGTTGGTCACCTTGACGTCGAAGATGAACCCGCCGTACTTCTTTGCGATACCTCGAAGCCGAAGTTCGGCGGTCACCTCGTTTGTCACTGTTTGTGCTTCGACAGATATATTGCAATACATTATAACTACGAGAACCAGAACGAAGATCGCTTGATATCTGCGCGATTGGCTACAAGGTACAGTCACATCGATACCCTTCGTAAAATGAGTGTGGAATGTCTCGACATCATTCACTCCCGCGAAATCATCGAGACAGCGCCTTTGGCGGTATTTCTTGTCTCTGTTTGAAATAAACAAAGAATAAGAGAATACGAATTCCGGTAATGGCTGTTACAAAGCGAATATAACTCAACAATCGAGGTTTGTCAAGTCAAAAGTCTAAGTAATTAAAATTACCAGTATGTAGGTAGGCTTAGACAGAAATGTATGCGAAGGATTTCCCTATATCTTCAGCAGCCCTTTGATCCCGTAATGTACGGCAATACCGATGATGAGCGATTGCATGCGGTCGCGCTGGGTTTTATCGAGCATGCTGTACCAGGAATGCGGATTGTCGGTATCCAGCTCAGCAAGAAGATTGATTGCGCGATTAATATCGGCTTCGAGCTGCTTCGCTTCGTTGAAGCTTTTGTTATCTGCGACGGAGATACAGATATCTTCGAAATCGCACAACCAGCTTTGCGCCTCGGCGGGCAGGGAAGTGAGATCTATTTCCGGATCCATTTGGAGTTCGCGGTCGGTTGCGCATCCGGCAACAAGTAACAACAGGAAGAAAGGAAGAAGTGCGTAACGCATAATGTAAAACCCTGTAATCAGTTATGATGTGCTTGGTTCAAATGTACGGGAATTACCGGCGAAAACAACGCCGCTAACGGACGCCGTTTTTACGCTCGTTCCACCGGTCGATTGTTTTGTATATCAGGTCCAGCGTCTGGTCCGTCGCCACTTCCCAGTCGAAGCCCGCCGCCCATTTCAGGGCGCCTTCGCGAAGCTCGTTCCGGCGCGCGGGATTATCGAGAAGCGTGCGCATCCGCGAGGCAAGCTCGTGGACGTTGGCAAATTCGTAGAGCATGCCCGTCTTCCCGTCGACGACGGAGTCGCGCAAGCCCTGGACATTCGCCGCAATGACCGGCGCGCCGCAGGCATTCGCCTCGACGACGGTCAGTCCCCATCCTTCCTTGGACGAGGTGTTGACGACGAAATTCATTTTTTGCAGCAGGGGAGCCTTCGCTTCTTCAGGTATAAAGCCATGGAAAACAACCCGATCCTCCACACCGCACTGTTTGGCTTCGGCCTCAAGGCGGGGCTTGTCGTCGCCGTCGCCGATGATCTCAATTTTCAAGGCCGGGTACTGATCCTTGATCATCGCGAACGCCTGAATAAAATGATCCACGCTCTTGTACTTCTTCAGTCTGCCGAAATAGCCGACCCGATTCTTATCGAAAGCATTGGCCGGCTCGGAATAATACACTGTTTTATTGACGCAGTAATTGACGACCGATACCAGCTCCGCCGGGAACCCCCATTCGATGTATTCCTTATGCGTGCTCGGCGACCCGATGATGAAATGCACGTGCCGGTAGATTGGCTTGATCAGCTTTTCCGCAAGGTGGACATAGAGGGCGAAGGGAAAGATCGTCTCTAGAAAAATACTCTTGCCGAACAAGTGGTGCGTGACCCCCTGCACCGGTTTATCGACGAACAGGGGAGTATAGAAGGGAATCTTGTTCACGTCGTCGATGATGACATCGTACCCCTCCTTCTTGAACCGCTTCCAGTACCAGAGCGGCACCTGAAAATTGAACAGTGACCGTCCTCCATGACGGATGATACGAATTCCGTTGCGTACTTCATCGCGGGCGGCGCCCTCGAAGTAATGACAGAAAAGCGTTACTTCGTGACCGCGCGAGGCGATGCGTTCGAATACTTCATGGAGATGTACTTCGGCTCCTCCAGCGAGAGGATTTGTGACATCCTGCCAGTTAAAGACCAGTATTTTCAATGGTTTACGCGGCATTATCTAAAGCTCGTCCTATTAAAGTTTCTCTGCGATGATGCCGATGGAGAGCGCGGTATTGATTTTCACCGATGTGCCGTCCATAGCATCGCGGACTTTTGAGCGCAGGCGGCTCAACGGTGGGAATATACGAGGGTACAAGGGTAATTTCAGCCCAATTTTTCGGAACCCTTCGCGAAACATCCGGTAAAAGAGACTCGGATACATCCACTCGCCATAGGAATGCCGGTGTTTCATACCCAGTCCGGCAAGGATGCGCCTGATTTCGCGTTCAGAGAATTCGCGTTCCCAACCGGCGAACCACGAGTTCAACGCGATGAGGATATGCTTGATTATAGTATAGATATGCCAGCGCTGCGGCACATCCACGATAATCAGTCCTCCTTGTTTGAGGACGCGGACGTTTTCCTTGAGGAGATTCAAGGCTTCGGTTTCACGGAAATGCTCGAGAAGCCCCTGATGGAAAACGACGTCGAATGTACCGTCCGGGAACGGAAGCCGGAACGCATCGCCGCCGACGGCAGAAATGATTTCCGGATCGGGCAGCGCTTTCCGGATTATTTTCAGCGAGTTCATGGAGTAGTCGAGACAAACGATTTTCGCGCCGTCCTGAGCCATGTAAAAACTGTCTCTGCCGGTTCCGGCGCCGACTTCGAGTACATACTTGCCGTTAAGCGGCATGAGTTGCAGCAGATTTTTTCTGATGCGGTCGCTGTTGGCGTAGACTTCTTCGAGGTTGGATTTTTCCTCCCAGAAGGTTTCCCAGTTTTGTTTGGTCGAGACTTTCATCTATCTGCTTGGTCCAGTTGATTGCTCATAATAAATGTTATGTAAAGTTGAGCGTATTTGAAATATGCCCTTTTCTTAAAGATAAGAACAATTTACTGAACGAACACAGCAGATGAACATGCGTATCGAATGATATCACCAGTTTCTGCCGCGTTCCGGAATAATTTCCATGGGAAGAGAAATCTGATAGCGTTCGCGTTCCGATGCCTGCCAGTACTCGCCGGTAATGGTACGTCCTGAAAGCACTTCGCAGTACGCAACACCGGTTTTGATCAGTCCCTCGTTTTCCTCGAATGGATTGAGAACGATGCAGCCGTTTGGAGGGATTCGGTGTTTGTCGCGCGTCAGTTGCTTGCCGCTATCGAGATAAAACGTTACCGCAACCGTCGCTGCGCTGTCGCCGGATGGATTCACGAAGATGAGCTTTGCGTCGATGTTTGGATCGGAGACGAAATGCTGCACCAGAAGCGCCGAACTTCCGGCTGCATCGGATGCGGGAATGGCGGTGTTGAACGCGCTCTCGTCCTCGTCCCTGTAAAACTGCCAGTATTGGGCGGCGACGTTTCCGCCGTCCGAGAGGATACGTATCGAACCTCGGAATTTCTTGTTGCCGATATGCTCGGCGGGATTGTAGTTCACCTTGCCGAAAATCGGCAGAAAATAGAACTGCTGATCCAAAAGCGTGCCCTCGGCGTCGTACACCAGGACGTTCACAACAGGTCCGGCGCCTTCCACATCCGTAATGACAAGGTGGGTTTCATACTTGTCCGGATCGGAATCGAAATAATTCACGACAAGCTGATCGCCGACGCGCAGCGTCGGGATCTGTCCCTGCAAACCCAAAAATTGTGCATACACGCTACCGTGTATGCACAATAGAAGGATGCTTATTCCAAGCGCTATGGAAATGCGGCGGACCACTCTCCTACCGCACTTTCGTTACGCCTTCAAGCGGCAGCGCCACCTGGTATTTTTCTTTTTCGGATGCCTGCCAGTATTCGCCCGTTACTTTACCGGCGCCGACAACGGTAATATATGCCGTGCCCGTCATGACGATACCGCGAGTGACCTTGTACGGGTCGAGGCGGATAATGCCGTTCGGTTGAATAATGGCTTTTTCGCTCGCAACCAGACCGCCCTGATCGGAGTAGAACTTGATGTTCAATGTCACGGGACGGACTGCTTCGGCGTTGGCGATCACGATTGCCGACTCGATTCCTTTATCGGAAACGAAGTGCTGGCAGATAAGCTTGTCGTAACCGATGCCGTCGGCTGCAGGCACCGCGATATTCTTGTAGGTCTGTTCCTTCGCCTTGTAGAATTCCCAGTACTGACCGATGACATTCGCGCCGTCGCTTTCGATACGTACCGTGCCGCGGAATTTCGGGTTCTGATTGTACCCGTGCTGGTAGGCGTTGAGATGCGTCAGCGGATTGTAATTGAGCTTTCCGTAGGCATTCAGCGTTTCGTAGCGCTCGTAGACAAGTTTTCCGTCTTCGCTGAAAATGGAAATCTTCACATTGGGTCCCACACCGTCGACGTCGCTGATAACGAAATGGGTCTCAACGTTTTCGGGGTCTGAGAGGAAGTTGTTGATAATGAGGTTTTTACCGACCTGCGCTTGCAGAGCGGTCGAGATCGCAATGCACGCAGCCAGCGTCAGTAACGCACGAAGCGGGTTTATCATGTGCCGCATTGATACATTCCTCCTGATAGAACGTAAATCAGTTAACTTGCAAGGTACGATTCAACTAGTGCTATATAATCATCCGCGGGCGTTTCAAGAAACGCTTCCGCATACAGAGCCGTATCGCCGAACGTCATCGCGCGGTACGCGTTGAGCCCTGTAATGTGATGATCGTAACGAATATTCTGCAACTGGCTTGCATAACACCGCATTGCCTGTTGCTTGATGCCGATAACCGGGGAGATATTCAGCGCCGACGTGGCGGGTAACGGACTCCACACTTCGTATCCTCTGCAGAGAATGGTGTGGTGTGGGATTTGTTTTAGAGCAGAAACCGCCCAAAGATTTAACGTTCGGTGATCCTGATGGTTATCAAACAAAGATGGAAGATACAAAAGATCGGGTTGATTCTCAATGAGATAGTCCCGGAGAATTGTATTTTTCACCGATTCCGGCGTAAAATCCTCGTCAGATAAACGAAGCGAACTGAATTTCGAGACGCCAAGCGCGTTCATCGCCCCGGAGAACTCGCGTTCGCGGTGCAAGAGAATTTCTTCTTCCGGCATCTGTCCAGCGACCACGCTCGCTATATTATCTGAAAACAAGAGGATACGGACATCGTCGGAGCGCAGGCAATGCAGATGAATCGCGCCACCGGCGCCGAATGTTTCGTCGTCGGCATGCGGCGTTAAAACAACTACCCGCCGGGGCGGGCCGCTCTCGATATTTATTTGCCGGGGGTATACGGTATAAAGAGGATTGCGCCAGAGCTGCGTTATCTGGTCCGCGCGCTGTTTCAGCCGCCGGTATGTCAATTTTTCGAGAAGTTGAGAAATTATAAACATTCCCTGAGCCTCTTATCCCATCTCCGTTGCACGCACATACCCAAAAAAAACATCGCCGCCGCCTTGCCAATAAGTTCGAATCCTGCCTTTTCTATTCCGCGGACGGATGCAATGTTCCCGGGTTCGCAGTAAATCCAGATGCCGATTATTCGTTGCGCGCTGCAATGGTCCGAAATCCATCGTAAAGTTGAAGGATATGCGCCCCTGCCCCGCATCGGTTCGAGGGTGCGGCAATCGTACAAACATACGATTCCTTCGCTGAGCTGCCATGTGTACGCCAGTTCGTCGATTCTCAATTTACCTGTGGCGATCCAGGCAATATGCGCCGGTTGACCTGAAAGAGAAGCAATTATCGCACGGTGTCCGGCTGCGTATCTGCTCTCGTAGATATCACGGAAATGATGATGCGAAAAAAATACCTCGTCGATATCATCCGGACCATCAGCAATTCTTACGGCCATATCAATACCAGCGAAAGGCGCAACAATCGCCTCCAGGGGCATCCGGAAAAAGTCGAGCGTATTTGTTTTCACCGCCTTCATGGATTAGCCTGCCAGTTTTCGGAGCTTTCGCAGTGCAGTTGCTGCGTAATACCCGGTCTTTCGATGCGGTATGAAAGTACATGTTTTCGAGTACATCGTCTCCGGTCTGTACTCGAGTTTATATGCATCGTCGCCGCGAAGAAAATCGAAACGCCGGATACCGCTTTCCTGCATGTGCTTGAATAAAAGATACCGGTTCAATCCGCCCAAACGGACATTCGGATCGGGAAACGCATGCGTCGTGCCGCTCAGAAAAAAGTAAAGAACATCCCGGCGGCGGAACCCGAACATCACACTTACCGGGACGCCTTCGAATGACAGCGTAGAATACCATGTCTTCGATGCATCGCGCTCGGCGAGAGCGGAGAAGAATGCTTCGTTTTGCGCGGAAGCAAAATAACTCTTCGCTCCAAAAGTTGATGTATTATATGATATCATGTGTCCGAGCAGTTCGGTCCTCAGGACGCGCTGGGAAAATTCCCAAGTAATGGAACCCGACGCCCTATACCGCCGCAGCGTTTTCGAGAGACCGGCGGTAAACCATGAATCATCCCCCGCTCTCACAGGTATATCAACCCAGTGGTAGACGTCGTCGGGTTGTGTACGGCGTTCATAGGCGGCATCAGAAATTCCGTCGAGCGAGCCGCTGGAAAGCGCTCCTCCCAATTCCAACCATGCCGAAGGATAGCGTGCGCCGATGTAATCAAAGATTGCGCGCCATGCCTCGGAAGCATGCATGCTTCGGACGAGAATATCAGGATATGGCGGCAGCGCGTCGCCGATCCAGCGTATCCGTCGCCAGAGCGGAAGGTTCAACATGCTACGCGTGCCGGAATACAATGGCGCAATGGCCGTAATCCGTGAACCCTCGGTAAGCAGTAATAATAGTAGCGAATGGTTGGATGCCGGCTTGCCGTAGAATTCCCACCACGTTCGGTTCCATTCGTAGGATTGAAAGTACGTTCCGGTCGCAAGGTCATCCGCATTGTATAGTTCCTGCCATGCCGCCTGCAACATGGGGTCTTCGAACGATGTCTGCCGGATATCCATACGGATTAATGTTCGCGTATTTTCACGACGCGCGCGGGCGAACCGACAGCAACCGACCAGGGCGGAATATCGCCGGTTACCGTGCTGTTCGCCCCGATGATGGAATGATCGCCGATGGTGACGCCGCCAAGGATGACCGAGGAAGCGCCAATCCAAACATCTTCTCCGATGACGACCGGCGCGTTCGAACCGCCCTGATCGCGGATGGGAAGATCAGAGCGGTCGAAGTTATGGTTTGCATCGATGACGCTGATGAATCCGCCGAGAAGGGTGTTCTTCCCTATTTCGACGTTGCCCGATATCGTGCAATGCTGAGAGATGAACACATTTTCGCGCAGTGTCAAGCGGTTTCCTTCATGCGTTATTATCCATGAATCGTGAAGGATTTCAACGCCGCGTTCAATGGTGATCAGGCTATCCGGCGCAGCGTGTACTTCAAGACGCGGACCGAATATTGCGCCGGTATCGATATCGTGTCCTTCGCGATTCAATGTTGCGATACGATGCATGAACGACTCGCGTTCCGCTCGGCGTACAATCCTATGTATCAGACGCAGCAACAATCCAATCATGGTTCAAGCCGGTGCACGTGTTCGATG
Source organism: uncultured Ectothiorhodospiraceae bacterium (assembly GCA_964408855.1). Taxonomy (GTDB): domain Bacteria; phylum Bacteroidota; class Ignavibacteria; order SZUA-365; genus CAYPBB01. The sequence continues at coordinate 72,906 of CAYPBB010000012.1, read as the reverse complement.
TCTTTTCTGTGTGTGTAAATATACCAAAGAGAATAACTTCCGGCTGCAAACCAGATAACAACGTTGCTGAGCGCCGCTCCTACCCCGCCGAGCCATTGAATGAACAGATAATGCGATACAATGGTCACCACAAGCTGTACAATGCTTACGGCGGTGGCGACGTTCGCTTTGTTGAGACTCAGCATCAGCATGGTAAGCGGGTTGCCAATGATTGTCCAGGCCCACCCGATGTAAAGTATATAGACAACCGGTAATGCCGATGTATAATCCGGAAAATATGCCGGGATGAGCAGATATAGTGCGACGACATAAAAGGCGGAACCCGCAGCTACGGGAACCGATACCTGGAGCGTCCGTTTGACGTACCGCTTCATCTCCTCGACGGTGCGCAGCGCCATGGCCTTGGGGAAGAAAACGGTCGCGATGGATGCCGAAAGCACGAAGAAGGGCGTGCAGAGTTTCTTCCCCGCGACGAATAACCCTGCATCGTGCGCATTGTGAACAAGCATCGGTCCGATGAGCAATACATCGAGGTGCTGAAGGAAGATCATTGCGAACGAGGTCAGCATCAACCAGCGCACGAACGAAAACAACTCTCCGCCGATATCCTTTTTATCATATTCGGCGTGAACCCGGAGTTTCTTCGAAAACGCAAAGACCACCAATATCACCGCCAACGGCACAGCTGCATAGGCGATGTAGACAGTGGTCAGCGAGAAGGTAGCAACCGAAGCGAAAAGATAAATGAAGCCGATTTTCAATGCCGCCTCGCTTACACGGAGCGCGGTGAGTTGCTTGAAATCCTGTCTCGCCTGAAATACCGCCTGGAAGAACTCGAAAAAACCGACGCCGATAACTCCGATACTCAATAAGCGGTATGCATCCTTGAGTTCGGGATACTTGCTCAGCACAGCGAGCGGTTCGGCGAAGATGTATAGTACGACCCCGAATGCCGCCAGTACGACGATCTTTATCTGCAGCGCAAGACGGTAATGCGCGTTCGCTCGTGCCGGATTGCCTGGTGCGTACAGCGCATAAAAGCGTGTGAAACTCTGATTGACGCCGCTATCGGCGAGCTGCGCGATGATGGCTTGTACGGTGAGGAACATTCCAAATACGATGTATTCCGCCGGAGACACGAATTTCATCACCGTCAGGGATATCGCGAATGTCAATGCCTTCGCTACAACATCTCCGATAAGAACGATCCCGCTTTGCTTCGCAGCCAAACCGATATACTCTTTCAGATGTTGTTTCAGCGCCTGAACCAATGTGGTCACTCTCCTTTCCCGGGTAGAAAGGTGTTTTCGTGTATTGCGGATTGGAAATCGTCGATTCTGGAATGCCACGTATGACGAAGCGCGAATGCTTTTCGCGCTGCGATCGAAGAGGGCGAATTGTCGCGCAACGCAATTTCGATATTTCCCAGAAACTCTTCCCTCGATGCCGACAGATAGAGGAACTCGGAGTAATGCTGTAATTCGTCGGTTGAAATCGTTACAATGGGTAAACCCGCGGCGGCATACTCGTAGAGCTTCAACGGGTTCACGACGCGTGTAATCTCGTTCTGCCGGAATGGGATCAACGCGACATCGAATGTTTTCATGTACTCGACGGCTCGTTCCTGATCCACAAAGCCGGTCATTGAAACATTCGCATATTGCTGGAAACGTTCAGCCAACCCTTTCTGCATCGGACCGATAATAGAGACGGTGCAATCGGAATATCGTTCCGCGACCTGCAGAAGAAGTTCTGTGTCGATCCATTTCTCGCTCAGGAATCCGACAAACCCGATTATCTTCTTTGTATCCGCAGCGTTTCCCGCTTGTTCGTTCGCAACTGCAATGAACAGATCCGACATGGCGTTCGGAAGAAAGACCGCTTCCTTGCCGGGCAATCGCCGCTCGATATCGCCGCGCATTTCGCGCGCGCTGAATGTGACTAGATCGGCTTCCTTCGCAAGGAGCGTTTCGGCTGCCTGCATACGGTTCATTGCATAGCTGGATGAACAGAATACCGATAAATCGTCGGCGATATCGTATATCACTAACCTTGGATTGATGAAATCGCGGTCGAGGTACCATTTCCACCAGAGCGGAAACATATTCCACACAATTGTCCTGTCCCACGGTTGATTTCTGAATGTTCTACGGAACCATGACCGGAATGCAAACCGGTCATAAAACGGTGTCACGCTGTTACGAAAAGACGTCGGTACTCTCGGCGGAATGTGAATGTGAAATCCTTCCGGCAACGGTTTCATGAACCTGCGGCTGTCGACAGCCGATCGCCTGAAGAGCCGGTCGAACTGCCGCCTGAACAAGCCGGCAAGCGACGGTACGATTTCAACGAAATCCACCTTTGCCCCTCTTCCCGCAAGATCGAACGCGATTCCCTGTTCGCGTTGCGGCAGACTTTCGAATGTCGACAATCCGAGAAACAGGTGGTGATATTCAGATAGATTCATTCCTGGAGGAAACCTTGATGACCGTCATTGGCCGTGCCAAACCGCGCCCGCTACCGGGTACGCTCCGGACCGGCTTTTTCGTACGCGTCAATATACATAGAAGCGATATTATCCCATGAAAGCGCGTTTGCGAATTTGCGGGCGGTGCGGACTTTCTCTTCCACCCGGTCAGGATTGTCAAGAAGATCGGATACGACCTGAGCCAACTGCAATCGGTCGCCGGCAATAAATGCCATCGACCCGATACCGGGAATCGAAGCCAGATAATCGCGTTTTATCGGGGTGAGCGCGGGAATCAACGCCGGAGCGCCCGATGCAAACGCGTCGAAGATTGCAAGAAATCCGGTCGCAACGACAAAGCGCGATTGCCGGTACTCTCCTGCGGGATTGGCGATATTCCCCGGCGTCGATATGTGGCAACACTCATTGCCGAGCGAACGTATGGCTTCTTTGAGCGATCCTTCACCGGCGCAGCACATGGTTACCTGACGGCGCAGTCCGGATGCCGCTTGCGCAATTGCCGAGGCGCATTCGAAAATGCCGGTGTCGGGTTCGAGCCGCCCGGCGAAGAAGAAATCCCAGGTCATATGAACTTCTGTCTCTTCCACGTGTGTAACTGGCGCGCCGATATAGAACGCATCGAACCGGTGACCGTAATATTTCTTCAGGTAATTGCCGACGCCGAATACGACATCCATGAAAGGAATGCAGAGCGTTCGAAGGAACTTATGTCTCAGTTTTATCGGAAAGCCTTCGAAGCCATGGAAGGTAATGCCGTATCGCGGTCTACGGATGATGAGTGCGAGCGGCAGGTACCAGTGGATGAACGGCGTGTAATCGTGAAAATGAAGGGCGTCCGCTCTGCGAAAAATCCGCCGCCGACGCCACATCTCGCGCCAGTAAAAGAGCCTGGTAATCGGGCGGACAACAGGCACCTGAAACCGCTCTACAGTATATGCTTCGTTTGATCGATCTTCGCGAGATGCGGGAGTTTCCGTGACGATGGTCACATTGTGACCAGCCCGGGCAAGCGCCCGGGCGGTGTGATGTACGCTGAGTTCCACCCCGCCTATGCGTGGCAGAAAATGGTTGCAGACGAATACGATGTTCATCGACCGTGCTTAACGATTCAGATCGACCTTCTGGAAAAACTCGTAGCGCGGAGGATAGCCTTCCGAGGGAGTATAGCCGTAGTCCTTCACGAACGCCCCGTCCATCAAATCATCATCCGGGTTCCAGGGCTTGTCATAATCCATGCCGGGGGTATGAAGGAATGTAATCGCCTTGAATGCATCGAATTTCTTCTGACGCGCGGCTTTGTCGTTTTCATCGAGATCGACGAAATGTGTGATATGGTCGTTGTAGTTGTATTCGGGAAACGCGGTGAACAGCGTCAGCGGTTGTTGCGATGCCTCCGCAGCTGCTATCACCGAGCGGTTAACTGTTTTGTGCAGAAAGTTGTTGTATTCGCCGTTCGTGCCATGGGTAATAAGGATATCCGGCGATTCGTTCCGGATGATATTGAGTATCTGGTCATATATGGCTTTCCTGTAAGGTGTGCCTTCGCCGAAGGTTTTCTCCCAGTCCAGCCCCGGCGTTTCCCCGACTTGCACAACCTTCTTGCCGTCGATTTCCATATCAAGTTGCATCACCGAGATGGGAACTCCGAGCTTCCTCGCGTACCCGGCAATAACTCCGACTTTTCGCTGCCCTTTGATATCCGTATCCACGCGGATTTTACCGTTGGGCATGACTCCGAACGAGTTGTATCCACCGACAATCGGCGAGGGTTCGGAATCCACCCCTTCGGAACCGTCGGCGCCGTTCGAGACGAGGTAGATTTTCGCTTTCCAGCCGTTTTTTGCCGCCGCGGCGAACAAACCGCCCGCAAGAAGGATTTCATCGTCGGGATGCGTGAAAATGCCGACGATGGTTTTCCCGCCGCCCTCGGCAAGGATCTGGTTCAGGGAGATGAAACCGTGCATCGTGAGTTGATCGGGGGTCTTCAAGTACCCTTCGTGATCGTTCTCGTCGAACACCGACAGCGTGTAATCGATCTTGACTTTGTCTCCGGGATTCCGGTTATACATGAACGGGTCTCTGTATTTGACCTCATGATCGACGCCGGGCCATTCGTCGAAATCCCATGTACCGTGAGGAATCCCGAGGGGGATGTCGTTTCCAGGTTTATATGCCCCCGCATCGATTCTGACATTCCGCTGAGCCGGCGCCTGCAATATGGGCAGCGCCAGAGCGGCAATCAGGAAAAGCGGTGAGATGATCTTCATTATAGCTCCTACAAGACGATGAGATGCTTGGATATTCTACCGGTCGGCGACACGATCTGAAGGAAATATGCTCCGGACTCGACAATTGTTCCCCTGTCCGTTTTCCCATCCCAAAGGACGTAGTGTGTGCCCTTCTTGGTCGCGTTATAAATGATTGACCGCAGACGCATTCCTGCGTTGTTATATATGTGCAGCGCAAACTGGTGCGGACGGTTCACGCCCACGCGAAATACGACGTATCCGGTTGTAGTAAAATTGACCGGGGACGGATACAACTCCATGTTTTCCATGATCAGCGGTTCGAGGGGACCCACTTTAATCTGGTTTTCGAGAGTCTGGGCAAGCGCGTGCGCAATCAACATATGCCCCGAAGCTAGTGGATGCACCCCGTCAAAGCCAAGCCAGACCGCCCGTTCGGTTTCGTCGCCGAAATCGATATGGACATACGGAACATTGAAATGCTGAGCCGCCGCTTCGATGATTGCGTCGTATTCGGCATTCAGTGTTTGTGCGCCGCCCAAGGGTACGTATGCTTCCTCGGCGGTATACTGATAAAATCTGCGTTCGAGGATAGGAGGAATTCCCAACAGCACCGGTTTTATTCCTACCCCGAGACACATTTCCACTATTGTGGAGATATTCCGCTTGAATGCCGCTTGCGCTACGCGTGAACCGGTGTTCACGTCGAGAATGAAATAGTCGTTGGAGCCGAACGCGATAACGGCAATATCCGGATGCTTGAAAAGCACATCCTCGGAAATGCGCTGTAACGCATCGGATGTTGTCTGACCTCCAATACCGGCATTGACGGATTCCACACGGTACCCCCATCCCTGGAGGATGGAATCGGTTTTTGCGGGAAACGCATTTTCAGGTGCTTTTCTGGCATCAATCCAGCCTTCCGTAATCGAATCGCCAAAATACACGATACGCGATTGCGCCATAAGACATTCCAGGCTTACAAACGTGAGATAGAGAAAGCCGGCAATGCCGGCCTTCTTTACGCTCCAATCGATCCATCGGTGCATCCGGATTTTCGCCATGGTAACGCAGACGTAAACGAATTCAGCTGACCAGAACACCCTTCAACATCTCCTCGGCATCGTATTCCGATACCGGCGAACCGCTGTTCAGTTCGGTCAACAGGCGTTGGATTGCTTCCTTTGCTTCGTGCTGCGCATCCTCGAGGAAAAAGCCGTCGATAAAGTGTTCGCCAGCCATCGCACGGTTTATTTCGAATTCCTTATTGCCTTCGTTCAATTCAGTGAAATATACAACATGGAATCGTCTGTTGTATTCACTCTCCCGGTATATTTCGAACATCACCTTGCTCTTGTTCATTGCTCATCCCCCATGGCGGCGTTTGCATACTCAGGCAACTGAATCTGCACAACCGGTTCGGAATGAGGCGTTGTACCATGAAGCGTGTACGTGCGCGTAACAGGTTTCTGTTCGAGAGCTTTTCGCAACCGAAGCTCGTAGTCTCGCAACCGCTGGGCAATCTCTTCCTTCTGCCGGGTCCGCTCGACCATGTCTTCGCGGTAACGCTTCAGGAAATACCCGATGGTTTCGACGCGGATCTTGATGCTACCCGAAGGCTTGTTTTCATCAATATCCTTGAATGCAAAATACGGAGTTTCCGAACATTCTATAATCTCCTGGATCAAAGAATAAATCGGAGCGTCGTGCCCGCACTTGAAACTACTGAGTTCAAGGGCCACCAGATTGGGGTGCCGGGCAACGTATTTTGCCGCCCAGATTTTCCTCGAGGTGTTCTCGCTGTACGAGTTTTTCCAGACATCGCTGATATCCATGGGATGGGCGATTGTTCCGGCCCGGACATCGTCGCCGAATACCCGTTCAAGGATTTCCGGATCGGTCGGAAGCGAATCCTGCGAAAGCACCGGATAACCGAGTTTCTGGAATTCTTCGAGAATGAGATGATTGATGCCCGGATCGGAGTGATACGGACGAGCGAGGAGTACGATGCCGATACGATTTTCCCGTTCCAGCTCGTCGATGATCTCCCGCGCCTTTTCCCTCGTCGTTACGAAAAACCGTTCCAGCGCCCGGTATCCTTCTTCGACCGCAAAGGCGTTTTCCTCTTCGGATAGCTCGAGTATGTCTTTAAATGTCTGGTATAACTGACGCTTTACCAATTCATTATTGTTCATGCTCAGGAATGGATCGATGTATTTCGTCCCCTGCTTCTCGAACAGATCGCCCTCTTTTGTGAATGCGGCTTTTACCGTCTCGACAGTGCCCGTCACGGTTGGGCAGGCTTTCGAAGCCTGCACGCGGTATAAATCGGTCGGCATGTCGTCGACGATCGGGAAAAAGATAAAATCGAGCGGCGTGGCTTGATGCTTATGGAACAGCAGGTTATGGACATGCGCCAGAGATACCTTGCTTGGGAAACACGGATCGATACTTCCCCGCTTTGAGCCTTCCTTATAGAGCTCCTCGGTCGTAAAATCCGAATACACGATTCGGTCGCTGCGGATTCCGAGACTCTCGAAATAGGCGGAGAAGAACGGCATGTGCTGGTACATGTTCAGCGCCCGCGGAATACCGATCCGCACTTCGCCTCTGCGGGCGCGCGTATCCTCTTTGCCGCTGCTCCGCGAGAACAAACCTTTGCGCGTCTGGGGTGCCGGAGCGGGTTTCGGGTTCTGCGCTCTCCATGCTTCCTTCGCTGTATATTCCACCAGATTTGGGTATTTCTTTCTGTTGTCGTTCAATCCCTTGGCGATGACGCGCATTTCAGCTACGTCTTCCACCGTTCCTTTTTCGCATGTGGCCAGGATGAGGCGGTTTGCGCCCGGAGCCAGCGGAACCTTGCTCTCATGAGCAGGTTCGGCGGGTGTCTCGAAGACCGGAAGAACCACATCCTCCGCTGTTGTATTCGCTGCGGTTTCGACGTCGATGAACGTGCGAAGGCACTTATTTTTACAGAAATAACAACGGGTATCCTCGCTTCGGGTGGTCTTATAGCGGATAGTTCTGACAGCCTCCAGTCCGATGAATGTCGTCTCCCGGCCAAGCCTGTGAAGCCGTGCCGATTCAACCGCCGCACCGATCGCTCCGGCTTCGCCTGTATGCCGGTGGACGATAATATCAGGCTGGATGTCCAATCCTCTGAACCGCGACCGGATAAAATCGACCTGGGTCTTTACTGCTGCGAGATTACGTTGCGTTCCGCCCTGCAACACGAACCGCGCGCCGAGCTTCGCGAGGTTGGGGATCTGCGATACATAAAGCCAGATATTCTTCGGCAAAACGTTGGCTAATCCTGCCATTATTTCTTCGGGCTGCCATCCCTGCCGCTGGAAATCGACGATATCGCTTTGCATGAACACGGCGCATCCGTAACCAAATTCCGGAAACGCCGCAGCGCTGAATGCGCGGTCGGCAAATTCCTCGACCGGGAATCCGAAGGTTTCGGCAGTGCCCTGAAGGAAGTACCCGTTCCCTGCCGAACACTGTGTATTCAACTTGAAGTCAGTGACCCTACCATCTTTCAGGATAATGATTTTGATGTCCTGACCTCCGACATCGCAGATCACGTCGACATCGTCATAGAAGTGCAGAGCGGCCTGTGTGTGCGCGACGGTTTCCACCAGCGCCACGTCGCCGCCGATGGTGTCTTTCAGGATGTCCTTTGCATACCCGGTAGTCCCCGCGCCGAGGATTTTCAGCGTCGCTCCCTGCGCAGCGACCTGTTCTTCGAGCAGCGAAATGATATGCATCGTGTCTTCGATCGGATTGCCCTTCGAAAGCTGGTAGGCGATGAATGCGACATCCTTGTTCTCATCTATCAGAACGCCCTTCGTGGATGTCGATCCCCCGTCTATTCCCAGGTACGCCCGGAATACTGTTCCATGTGCAAGCGTTTTAGGCTGGAATTCGTACGGTTTATACTCATCCTTGAATGCCGCAAGCTCTTCCTCGGTTTTGTACAACTTTGCGCCACCGCCGCGTTTCTGTTTTTCCAGATCGCGGCCATGCGCCAGGTAGGTTTCGAGTTCGGCTGTTCCGCGGAAGATTCCGGCGCCGTTTTCGTCTTCCATCCCGAATTCAACCGCGCCGAGGGCGGCAAAATAGACGGCGTTGTCGGGGACGAGGATGAGTTCTTCAGGGCTGACGCCTTCGGGGAGCGAGAATTCCCGCTCGTGCCAGATTTTCGGAATGTTGTACCGCCAGCATTCCACCATCCCTTTGATGAAGGTATTCGGACCGCCGAGCAACAGCACATGAGGACGAAGCGTGTGACCTCTCGTCAGCACCGAGAGGTTCTGTTGAACCAGCGATTCAAAGAGCGAAGCCATCAGTTCGTCGGCAGGAACGCCCTGCTTCTGCAGCCCGTTGATATCCGTTTCCGCGAACACGCCGCATTTCCCTGCGACGGGATGCAGCTTGATGTTGTTGTAGCGTTGTTCGCAAAGTTGCGCTGCGGGAATTCTCAGTTTGGCGTTGATTTTATCGATAACCGCGCCCGTTCCTCCCGCGCATTTATCGTTCATGGAAGGGATTTTCTTCTTCTTTCCGGTTTCGGGGTCTTCTTTGAAGATAATGATTTTCGCATCCTGACCGCCGAGTTCGATGACCGATCCGGTTTCCGGGTACAGTTTCTCGACGGCGAGACAGACGGCGTTCACTTCCTGAACAAATTTCGCTCCGATGTACTGCGCCAGATTGCTCCCGCCCGACCCTGTGATATAGATCCTGGTCGAGTCGTTCTCGAAACCTGTTTCTTCTTTCATCCGGGTAAGAAAGTCGAGCACTTTTTCCGCTTGCTTCGTTTCGTGGCGCTGGTAATCTCTCCAGATTATTGCGTCTCTGGCTGCGTCTACAACGACGGCTTTAACGGTAGTGGAACCAACGTCCAGCCCTATGTAGTACCTGGTCGTCATGCGTTCACCGCCTTCCCGGGTTTATTCATCCTGTCGGCAACATACCAGGCAAAATTCGCCGCGGTTCCGGCGAGATGCGCCTGCTTCGGGATACGATGGAAAGGATCTTTTAAATCCGGATGCTCTTCGACGTGCTGTTTCAGCTCATCGATCGTGAGCGAGCGCGTTTCCATCGCATGGGCAAATTCGGTCTTCGCCTTTGCGCGGGCGTCGCCCAGCGCCATCTGAACGCGGCTGTGGGCGTTGATTTCGCCTTCGCCGGAGGTTTCTATGGGCAGGTAGATGATATCGCGGAAATGCGATGTCACCGCGGACTGTACTCCGTCTGATTGCGTGCTGGGCATGCAACCGAACGGCTTCAGCGAGAGCACCATATGGCAGAGATTTTTGCTCGAATAATAGATGTTCTTTGCGACTTCCAGGTGACCTTCGCCGCCTTCCACGCGCGTATTATAATACGGATGCGCTATCCGTTGCATCTCGTACTGATCGGAAAGAGGATGCGGGACGCCGCCAAGCGCATTGCGCAGCTTGTTGTATTCCCTGATGAACAGCGATTCGCCGAGGGTCAGCAGGAATTTGGATTGTTTGTGGTTCTTCCAGCTTTTGAATTTCGGGAGAAAGCGCTCCATAAATCCGGCGTTGGCGGAGATTTCGATATATTTTCTGTCGTCGAGTTCCTGCTTGACCTGATGGAGCATGTATAGCAGCCATGTGGCAATCGGTTCCACAAGCACCTGGGCGCCCTCGCGTTCGAGGAATGGGAACATGTTGAAATTTCCATCGCCTTCAGTTGTCTGCGCCCAGAACTCGCCGGTAACTTTCACTATCGGACGAATGCGCGTCCTGTCGACTTCGACAGCGCTGAAGATTCGCCGGCAATGTTCCATTCCTTCGACGAGGTCCGATCCGAAGAGTTGTTCAAAGTACTTCATGAGCACTTCGACCTGCCCTTTTAATCCGGATGAGAGCGCGGACGCGATGCCGGTTTCACCGAGTGTGTATGGCTGTTTCTTTTCAAGGATTCCGGCGAGATGCTCGATGCTCTCACTCAACGCCTCGTCCGTCGCTCCTGGGACCGTTTCATACGGTCTGATCTGATACGCTATGTCGTTGAGGAGATCCCCGATATTGAGCGCATTGAGAATCCCAAGGAAGAAATCGAGATTCATCTCCAGTCCTGCGCTCGCATCGATCTGATTCAATCCGCCGGTTTGCTGAAACAGCAGGACACGGAAGCCTTCGAAACCGGAATTCCTCAACGCAAGCCGGTATTCCGATTCATACATGCCGAAACGGCAAGGACCGCATGCCCCGGCAGTAAAAAACACATAGTTCTCGATGATATCCCTTCTGCCGATTCCCTGTTCTTCCAGATGCTGAAGGTAATTAACCAGATTCCCGACTGTGAAATACGTCGGATTGCATTGCCCGTTGTTGCCGTACTCTTTCCCGGTCTGGAATGCCTTGACATTGGGCGTGGGCAGGTATTCGCACCGGTATCCGAGCGACTGTAAATGCGCCTGAATCAGCCGTTCGTGTTTCCATGTCAATCCCCCGAAAAGGACAGTTGTTGTACTGCGCTGCTCAGCCGTGAACGGGTGTTCCGCCGCCCGGCTCGCATGTTCGATGGGCGCGTCGTTCAATCCGAATTCTTTCGAAAGCCGGAGACGTTCGCGTTGCAGCAGCTTTTCGATGTACGAATCAACCAGTTCGGGTGTGGCAATCGTATCGCCCGCGAGGGCGTCTATATGAACGGAATCGTCAAAGTCCTTGATGGTCCTTTGCATAGCCGAATTCCTTTCGTGTTCTATGTATGTGAATATTGAAATGGGATGGAGGAATGTCTCGTCTTCCGGGTAATCATACCTTTGTTTCCTGACCGATGTTGAGTAAATGCAAGGTTCGTCCTGAATGATGTGCGGTCCCGGTTTGAGTCTTTGTTCGTGTCGCTACGCGTATGCGCGGTATTATTCGATGAATTTCTCATGGAATTGAACAAATAAAATGAGGAAAAACATTCCGAGATGCAAACATTTGCAGAGGACAGCTCCCGGCTCCCGGAAACATGGAACTGACCGCCCAGTTCCGTTTGGAGAATCCGGTTTCTACAATAATATCCTCGGAAATTGATGGAAAGGCAAAAAGGCGGTACACAGGCAGGTTTGCAGCTGTTCAGGATTGCTCCCTACTCTTCTTTTCGATATTTTACATCGATATTTCATTGCATGTTACCTTGAAAGGTTCTATGCCCGATCTCGACGAGCTAAAAGAAGGCTATTATAGACGCATACGGGTGCGCTTGTTCAGCGTAGCCCTGACTCTGCCCGTATTCTGGTTTTTCACCTCCGGGCTGATAGATCTGTTTGCCGGGTCAGATACGTACAACCATTCATCGGTGATGTATCATCACGGCAGCGGAGCGCATCCCGCCGGTCAGGCGCCGGAGGAATACACCTTCCTTTCGCAGATTGGACGGATGAAGGATACCGTCTACACGTCGATGCTTCACATTCTTGAGATCCGTCTCGACGAACAACAGCTCTATCTGCACAGCCGCGACAGCGCTACCAAAATCTACAAAATCTCCACCGGCACTCCGCGCCTCGACAAAGGCATTGCCACACGCAAAGGTGTCTTTCTTGTACAGAACAAAATCGACTGGCTATACTCGGTACAGTTCGACTCAACGAAGGTGTTCAACTGGCTGGGCTTTAATTGGGGAGTCGGTTTTCACTCCCTCCTCGGCTGGCGATATTATAATTATCTCGGCAAACGTCCATCGTCGCATGGTTGTGTCCGTCTCAGCCGCGAGGACGCAAAGGAAATCTACCGGAAGGTCGTCGTCGGAACGCCGGTGTTCGTGCATGCTGGAGATGCCGCGCGTGTCGTGACCTTTCTGCCCGATAGCAGTATCATCGATACGACGCATTACGCCGTCGAAGAAGTGCGTTCCCTGTACGCCGCGCGATTGCGCGATTTATATGAAGGCAACAGGCTGACGAGGTCCTATTCAACGATTGTACTCGACCGGAAATATATCGGACACGATGGTATTCCGGCCGGATCCATCGATCTCGTTCCTGCGCGGCAGAAGGTTCCGCCGGTTTCCGCGGCGTTCTATAAATGCAGCCCTGTCGAGACACGGACCGCGGCGCCGAAGATCAAGCGCTGGGTAGCCCCGGAATCGAGCATCGAGAAAGAAAAAGTCGAACAAACTATTCTACCCTGACAGCGTGCATACTTCAATCCATCGAACCATATCCGTTTCTCTATTCCTTGTGCTTTCAGCAGGTCTGTTTTCCTGTGGTGGAAAACGGCAGGTTGAACCCGACGATTTGGATATTCCGACTACTCTCCCCCCCGAACAGATTCTGTATCGCGAGGCAAAGGAAACATTCGAACGATGGACGACGCTGTTTCAGGATGCCGCCGATCCTGCCGGCTTCTATACTATGCTCACATGGAAATCGAGAGAGAACCTGAAAGCTCAGGGCGTCGTGGATCCTTCAACATTCGCGGCATGGTTCGACGGTCAGCGTACTGCGGGCAAGGAACCGTTCGTGTATTCGTTCTCGAGGATCGATGTGCTTGAAATCGATTTGAAAGACACAACCCGCGCACAGATGACGGTAACGTTCGTGGTGACAGTGGAAGGGCAGCAGTTCGAAAGTTCGGGGCTTTTCACTCTGAACCGCGAACGAGGCTCCTGGAAAGTGCCATTCGCCGACCGCGGGGATTATATCCGCGGATGGTGGCAGAAGGAAGACAACTTCGATGTTACCGTCCGGGAAGCGGGCATTTCATCCTATGCTTCCGACTTGCTCGGGGTTGAATTCAAGTATCCGGTAGCCTGGGATATCAATAAACGGACGCCGGTGAAAATCCCATTCGTGCATGAGGCGACTGAAGGCGTTCTGTTGTCGTATCAGAATCCGTCTTCGCAAAAGCTGGAAACAATCGTCCGGATAGCCGAATTGCCGGAATGGATGGTCGAACAGCAACTGGTTGCGGATACATCGATTCATAGACTCAAACCGTTACGCGAGGAACTGACCGTATCCATCACCGAGCCGAACCTCATGGGAAAAATGTTCTGGTTATACAATCCGGCGCGAAAACGGATCATCGCCATATTCGGCGCCGTCGATACAACCGTTACCCGGTACGACAATTATGCCGAATCGATTAACGATTTGGTCCGCTCATTCTCCATCATCAAGTAACAATCGATGCGAAATTTCCCTCTCGTTCTTCTTGCCGCGCTTTTATTCGCCGCCGGATGCGGTGAAAACGGTACCCAGCGCGAGCCGACCCGTCAACAGGAACAGACGCCTTCACCGCAGCAGGATACAACGGCTGCCGCTGCGCCTCAGCCCCGCCAGCCGCGTTCCGTGCTCGAAACGCTGCAGGCGCGCGCGGATAAGACTTTCCGCAATGCCCCCGAAGACGATCCGCTGGAACGATTGGCAATGCTGCAATATGCCAACGCGCAGCAATTGATGATCATCGCCCGGACGCTGGACGCTCAGGGCGTCAATACCCCTCCTATCGAGGAGTACTCCAAGCGGTTCGCGCCCGACGCCGGGGCTGCATTGGGCGTCAGATTGACCAATTCCATGATGGGTATCTATACCGCGTACACGCTTCTGTATACGATGCGTTTTCAGCATACACCCGAACGCCTCGAGCATTTGCCGCGATGGAAGAACGAGATCGACAGGCTGATTGCGAAAAACGATCTCATGATCAATCCCATGAGCAAAATGTCGGATTACTCGTATATCATGCTCAAGGACATTCTAAGAGATATCGATCAGGAAAACAGGCTCGAATCGATGTTCAAGCGTTCCGACTCGCTCTATGCGGAAGGAAATACAGCGGCTGGGAGCGGCGAAGACCGTTATCTGAATGCAGCGTACCGGTTGTTCGAGCTTTCGCAGGTTTGGGCTCTTCAACTGGATGTCGATGCGTCGCCGAAGGTAAACCAGATAAAATCGGCATTCAGGAACAAACTATTATCGGCACAGACAATCGGGGAACAAATGGCCGCGGCGCTGGAGTATGAATACTACTTATTGCGTCTCGTCGCAACTCTGACCATGGATAGTATGTACCAACAACCCGGGAAATGAGCTCACTCGCAGCCGCGACATATTCCATCGACGACCTCCCCGAATGGGAATCGTTTCAGTCGTCATCCCCGCAAGGGACGGTATTCAGCAGCACGGAATGGCTCCGTTTTGCCGCCGAGACAAGAGGCATGGAATTATCGATCCGCGCGGTACGCGAAGATGGGAAGCTCCTATGCGCGATCCCCTGCTTTCGAAAGAGGGTGCTCGGTATTCCGGTTGCAACCTCGCATCCGTTGACTCCTTATCAAAATCTGATCATCTCGCATCATGCGGAGAACGAAACAGTATTCCTCAGAGCGGTCGAGGGAACGCTCCGGTTGGTAACAGCGGATACCGGGTTCGCATCGCTTTCGCTGCATCCGGCGTGCACCGACCTGCGGCCGTTCGCGTGGGCGGGCTGGAACCTCCATCACCTCTATACATATATTATCGACATCCGGGATATCGATTCCGTATGGCGTGGCTATTCGTCGAGCCTTCGCCGCAAACTGCGCCGCGCGCAGGAAGCGGGAATCGTCGTTGCCGAACGCGCGGATGTGGATATATTTCTTGAGCAGCACCGGTACAGCTATGCAAGGCACGGCATAAAACCGCCGATCCCCGTCGAAACGGTGCAAACATGGATTTCAGGCGCCTTACAACGCGGTGGAAGAATGTTCATCGCGTATGACAAGGCGGGAACGCCTCTTGCATCGAGAATGACGATTCACCGGCATCCGCATGTGTACGACTGGATAGCCGGGAGCTCCGAACAAAGCGAAGAAGTATCCGCCAACCATGCGCTTGTCGATGCCGTTCTGAGGACATTTTCGCGGGACGGATATACCTCGTTCGATTTCCGGGGAGCGAACACGCCCGGAGTTATTGAATTCAAGCGCAGTTTCGGCGGAGCGCTTGTTCCTTATTCCGAGGCGGTATACAACGGCTCGTCCATCATCTCGGCGCTTCAGGGAATGAAAGCCCGTCTGACGCGCCTGAGGAGGAGGTTATGAGCAGAGCGTTGATCCTGTGTGCGGCAACTGTTTTCATTGTATCGACGGCGATCGCGCAGAAATCGGATTCGCTGCGGCTTGCCGCCCGCCCGGCAACCGCGCCGGCGGACACGCTTCGTCCCGCCCTGATCGACACAGAGGAAGTGCGTTCGGCAGCAATACAATACATCCGCCGCGATTCCCTTCTCCGCTACAATTACCGGGACGCCGGCGAAGCGTTGACTCTTGCCCACGGTATTTCCATGTATTCTCTCGGAGTATCCGGCGCGCCGTCCTGGACCGGGATGCATGGATCGCTGCCGGTACATCAGCGCATCAGCAGGAACGGCATCGCTATTACGGATCCTATGACTTTTCTACCGCGCTGGGAGATGGCCGCGATGGAAGACGCATCGGCGATCATCGTGTATCCGATGCATCAGGCGTTCTGGTACGGTGGCACAGGCGCGCTCGCTACGGCGGAAATCGTGACCCCGGTCCGAAATTCCCCCCATCCCGAAACGCGGTTACGGCACATGTTTGGTCCGTACGATTATCTCTACACCGACGTGGATTTTTCTCTCAATACCGGAGTCGCAGATAACTTCGCCGCTGGATTGACGCGTCAGTCATACGGATCGGGCGACGCAGGCCGGTTCCGCAATACGACCAACGAACGCTGGAATGTCAGGCTTGAATACCGAAGCGATTTGAACGAACGCCTGTCGATAAAAATTGCCGACTGGTACAACGATCACTATACACATATCAACGGCGGAATCGAAGGAACGATTAACGCGGACTCGACGGCGTTCATCTATCCCGATCCGGATACAGAACCGTTCCGCGATACAGCGTTCAGCGCCATTCTTGCCCAACTATTCAACTCAACGATATATCTCCGGGAACAATCGAACACAGTGTACGGCGAAGGTTCGTACAGGTGGTTCGGTAATTCCAGTATGATTACCACTGCCAGACTCGGCTTTCACAACGGCGCACGGCTCTACAGAGACGAAGGTGTGCCGCGTAACGATAGTCTTGCGTGGTCTGCGTCGCGTTTGCAAACGACGAGGAAGTGGAGCAACATATTTTTCGAAGCCATGCATTCGGTGAATACCGGCTGGGCGCAACTCGAACTTGCGGGCGCGATGGGTGGATGGCAGTTCCGCGACGGAGGCGGCTACTACCAGTTGCGCGAAACCATGACTTCAATGGGAAAGGCATCGCTTCGATTTGCGCTCGATGCATTCCGGCTTCAGATTTTAGGAAGGCTCGAGAATACATACTGGCAGTACACGTACGGAGCTGGAACGACTGTCGAAACCGACTTGACTGATGAATTGACGCTATGGGCGGGTCTTTCAACCGGTACAAGACCATACTCGCTGTTCGAGACGCAGTACATCAACCGGCGGACGCTCGGTTCCGCAGGCGCGGAACCCGATTACGAACACTCGATTATTGCAGAAGCAGGGTTGCGGTACAACTCGCAATACACTACTTCTTCGATCGCGGCCTTTTTCCGAAAATCCTCGCAATCGCTGTTGGTTACCGGTCAGATACATACAGGCGACCGCATGTTTTCCCGCTATGCCTGGAAATACTCGCTCATCGACGAAACCGCTGAGTATTACGGGTTTTCCGGATCTGTGTGCGCACAATGGTGGATCTTTGGCGCCGATGTAAAAGGGACGATGCTCGTCGAGACCAATACCGGCGCGCTCGCTGGGTACAACCTGACTCCGGAATGGCAGGGTTCCGCAGGGCTGTTTGTCCGCGCGAATAAGAATCTTATCGAGACCCTTGATCTTAAAACCGGCGCATCCGTTGAGTACGCGGGTGAATACACGCCGCTTCTCTTCCTTCCCGAAGACGGCGTCTTCGCGGTTCCTTCCCTGCTTTCCCCTCAAACCTACACACGGAAATATACCGGTCACTTGCGGTTGGACCTCTATCTCTATGCGACGATCAGGGACACTGCGACACTGCATCTGGTGTTGTACAATGCGCTGGACGAACGCTACATCACGACCGGTTTCTACCCAATGCCGGAACGCGGCCTGCAGTTCGGCGTCGACTGGAAATTCCTCGACTAACCTGCCTCCGGATCCATTTCTATTCCGTATCGTTCACCGAGTGAACAACTACCGCGTACGTATTTGCCGTCTGTTTTCTGAAGAATTGCTTCACGACATCGCCGGTGCGATTGAGGATAAACACGGACGCGAGAATGAGAGCGCAACCGAGAAAACTGAACATCGATGGATGCTCTTTCAGAAAAATGATGCCGAGAATCAGTCCCAATGGCGGCATGAGGAACGTTGTCAACGCAACGAACGTAATGTTCGCCGTTGCAATGAATCGATAATACAGAATATACGCCGCGACCGTACCAACGACAGCAAGAAACGCAACGGATGCGGTAGCGGCGAATGTAGGACGCGATGAGAGCGGAGACTCGACGATGAATGAAACAGGCAGCAGCATGGCGGAGGCGCTTACAAACTGTCCGGTGCTCACTACGAGGGGCGGAAATACAGTCAGTTTCTTTTTCGCGATAATTCCTGCCAGACCGTACAAAAGCGCCGCAACTCCAAATGCAGCCAGTCCCCAGGGCGAATCGTGTTGAAACTCTTTCTTCAGGAATGATGGCAGAAACATGACGACGATGCCAGCAAATCCTACAGCAATGCCGCCGATGCGCCGGGCGTTCATTCGCTCATTCGCGATGAAAAGATGAGCAAAGATGGCAGTGAAAATGGGCGTCGTTCCGTTAATTACCGATGCTGCCCCGCTTTCTGCGTATTGTTCGCCGAACGGAAACAGGACAAACGGTATCGCGTTTGCCGTCAGTCCCATCGCGGCAATGTATTTCCATTCCTTCCAGGTCGAGGGCAGCGACAGCCGGTTCCAGCGTAGTATGCCGTACATCAAAACGGCGGAGAGCAGCAGTCTGAAAAATCCAAGCGTTATTGGCTCGAACCCTTGGAGCCCGATTTTGATGAAGAGAAAAGAAGGCGCCCACATCCCCGCGAGGGTAAAGAGCATAATCAGGTGCCGGGTGTTAGCGTTCATCGCAATGTACTCCGGCGTTTCTTTCGGTATGTCTCATATACCAACATACGACAATTCCCGGTATTCACTTATATCCTTGAAAACAACACAATTTTGAAGTATGTTGAACCGTGTGTGAAGACGAATGAGAACAAGCGGCAGCAACATTCCGCCACAGTAATCAGCCGTGAAAGAGCCGATGCCTTCAGTTATTCTCTCTCCGGGACAGGACAAATCCATCTCGCCGGTCGATACCGGTCTCTCCGAATCCCCTGCACTCCTGGCGACCGACCTCTTCGCCGAGGCGGGCCGGAAAGTCGTTTTATTCCATTTGCAATCGATGAAACGGCATGAGTTCGCCGCTATGGAGGGAAGCGATATCGAAGGCGTACACCAGATGCGCGTTTCAACCCGCCGGTTGCGCAGTGCGTACTCCATTTTCAGGAGCGCATTTCCGGATGTGTACGAGCGGACAGTGTACAAACCGATACGGCGGACGGCGAACGCGCTCGGCGCTGTGCGCGACATGGATGTGTTGTTGAGCAAGCTCGGGCAATACACAGGCGGTTCAGTGGATGTAGCTTCCGAAATGAAACGTCTGTTCACCGCGTTGCGCTCGAAGCGGCAGAAATCCAGACGATCGCTGTTGCTGTGGCTCGATAGTCCCAGGTACGGCAGATTCCAACACGAAGCGTTTGAGTTGCTTTCGCAACCGCTCTCCCCTTCAACACTGCCGAAAGGCAGCTCGTACACGACAATCGGCTCGATGGTGCCATCCATCGTCTACAAACGTATCGCCGATGTACAGGACGTCCCGGTGCTCGCCGGCACGCTTCATCCGGAAGAGTACCACAACCTCCGGATCAGGTGCAAACGATTACGCTACACGCTCGAATCGTTTTCGGCGTTGCTCGGCGATGGACATCTGCAGATGGTCGCCGCCCTGAAAAACATCCAGGACCTGCTCGGCGAGATGAACGACGCGACAGTAATGCTTGGATATATAGATACCATCGAACGTCACTATACAGCGCCGGAAAGCGGAGCGTGGAATGCATACAAAGCGCTTCTCGCAAGCGAGTCCGAACGGGTCGCGCGCGTGCTGCCGGCTCAGTGGAAGCTGTTGTTCTCCCGGAAAAATAAAAAGGCATTGGCGAAAGCAATCGGCGATCTCTAGCGTAACCCGTATAACTCGTACCCGCCTCGGAACGCCCACATTCGGATCGATGTTTGATAAGAAAGGAAAAGACTCGTATGTTATTAGCTTGTTGATGTTTTTGGCTTATCAGGATAAGAATGGTCTCCTACCCAAAACTTCTCTTTGCCGCTCTCGTCTCATCTGCAGTCATTGCCGGATGCACATCAACCGAGGTGCATTCATTCAGATCGAATAATCTTATCGGCCGGTATTACGACCACATGATGCTTGTCGTCGATATACCCGATGTCAATGATCGAGTCATGATAGAAGGCTTGTTTGTCAAGGAATTCGAAGCCAGAGGATTGAAACTGCTCGTTGCTTCCGATGTCTTTCCTTCGATCCGCAAGACCACACAGCAGCAGGCGCTCGATATTATGAAGCAGCAGGACATCCAGGCGGTGCTGACTCTTGTGCCCTCGCGCACGCTCGATATCGAATCGGCTTCGGATAAATCGCCGCTTTTCAAGTCGAGGAGTCTCAGTTGGGCGAACTCCCTCTCCTACTACGATAATCCGCTTGCAACAATTCCGGACCGCGAGCCGCTTTATACAGGCGATCTTGGGAAATTTTCCCTCCGGTTGTACGATGTACAGACGGGACAGATTGTCTGGCTCGGCTTCTCGATTACCGAACGCACCGCGCTTGCGAACCTCGAACTCCTGATGCAGAATAATGCAAAGGAAACCGTGAACGAGCTCTCCGCGGAAAAACTGATCCTTCCTGCCATCGGCGGTAAATAAAACAGACAGCATATAATGAAACAGGGACGGATTGCTCCGTCCCTGTCTGTTTTCCTGAAATGCGATTGCGCGATTAGGGGAACTTCGGGAGATCAGGCGGAATAAACGGGTTCTCTTTCTTTTCATCCTGATGCTGGTCTTCCTTCGGCGCTATCGGTGTGTGGACAGCGGTTTTCGGAGGAGTTCCGGGAGGACGGATTCCAACCGGTTTATCTTTATGCTCGCCCGTACCGATTGAATCCTGCAACTGCTTGAGAATATTGATGCCGGTTGCGTTTTCAATGGTTTCCGCTAACGTGAGTACGGCAGTCGGAAGCTGATTGATGAACTTCCCGACTCCGCCGCCGTTGTTACCGCCGTTATCGATCACGCTGACCTTGTCGATAGTCACTCTGTTGACCGTCGCGGTAAGCTCTTCGATGATTTCCGGAAGCATGTTCAGCATGAAGACGCGTTCGCCGTCGCCTTCGGCGCTCTTGTACGCTTCGATCATCCGGTGGAGCACTTCCACTTTTGCGTTACCGTTTTCGATGATCGATGCCGCGGCGCCTTTGGCTTCCATTTCCATCGCCTCTTTCTTCGCGCGCGCCGGTTCAATGACATCCGCCATGAGCTTTTTGTTTTGGAGGATGATGCGCTGTTCCTGAACTTCCTGTTCGAACATCGCGCGCGCTTTCTCGCCTGCTACCTCGGCTTCTTTCTCGCGGATGATCGCCTCTTTTTCGAGTTCTGCTTTACGAATACGCAGCGTATTGCGTTCCGTTTCAACATCGATGCTGGCTTTTGCCTGGTTCACTTCGACGGTGCGTACTTTGTCGATCCGCGCGCTTTCGATATCCCGCTCGGATTCCGCTTTCGCCACTTCGGCAGCCCTGCGCGATTCGGCCTCCGCCTGCTCGGCTTCCGCCGACTTCGTTGCTTCGGCCTTCCGGGCTTCGGCAATCACCTCGGCTGTCTTTCTGCGTCCGATTGAATCAAGATATCCCGATTCGTCGCTTACATTTTGAATCTTCAATGTGTCAAGTTGCAGACCGAGCTGCTTCAGGTCGTTATCGGCCTCATCGATAAGCGTCTGTGCGAATTTCAGACGGTCTTCGTTGATTTCTTCAGGGGTGAGGCTGGCAACGACGCCGCGCAGGTTGCCTTCAAGCGTGTCCTTTGCGATCTCGTGGATCTCTTCCTGCGTCTTGGCAAGAAAGCGTTCAACCGCGTTGCCGAAGGTCGGCTCGGTAGAATCGATTTTTATGTTCGCAATACCGTCGACCTTCAGAGGAATACCGCCGCGCGAGTACGCGTTGATGACCGTGAGGTCGATCGGGATTGTCTCGAGCGACATTTTCGCCGCGCGTTCGATTATCGGCATCCGGAACGCCCTCCCGCCGCGAATCATGCGGTATCCGACCGTGCTTCCGTCGGCGAGCTTTCTCCTCCGGCCTGAGAGGATAATGACCTGGTTCGGGTGGCAGATCAACAGGAACCTGCTGATAAAGAACATGATAATGAGAACGGCGAAAAATCCGATTACGCCGATTGATACGATGAATTCAGCTTCCATAAGCGGCACTCCAATAGTCTGTGTATATGGTCATTGGATATAATCTGCTTCGATAATATATGCGAGTTGCCCCTCGACCCGGAGGATGAGTACCCAGGCATTCGGCGGAAATGTTTCCTTCTCGGAATCGGCGTCTACAAGCGCCAGCAACACATGCCGCTGTCCGTGCGCTTCCAGCATGATCTTTCCTTTCGCCGTCTTCGTGGGCGGAATCACGATCTGCGCGGAATGCCCTTCGAGCTGCTTGAGATCGATGCTCTCGCCCGATTCGGTGCGTTTGAAATAGTTCATCAGTTTGTGCGTCAACACCGATGCGAAAGAACCCATGCCTAATGCGGATACGAATGTCAGCACGGAACCTATGGTCAGCCAGGTGAGGACGCTGCCGGTTAAACCGAAAAACGCGGTGAAAAAGATGAGGCTGCGGAGACTGATGAATTTGAACGCTTCGCCTACGTTCTGCCCCTGCACTTCGGTGTGAACATCACCTGTATGGGCTACGTCGTGACCGCCGCCGTGGAAATCGGCATGTGTGGCGATGTCCGTATGCGCATCCGCTCCGCCTGAGTCGAGGATATGCGCGTCGCCTCCCCCGTGACCGATCTCGCCATGCACATCACCGCCGATATGGGTGTCGCCGAGGTGAAGGTCGCCGTCGCCGTGCCCGATACCGCCGTGGCCGGAATCGTGATCGCCGCCGGTGAACAGCGAGATCGCCAGCAGCGTACCGCCGAACATCAGACATACTAAATAAAGCGTCAGCATGGGAAGACTCGTTGATGGTGCGTAGTTCTATACGATAGTGGACGCTGTGAGTTGCGCCCGTTTGGTTGCCTGACGGATATGACAATGTATTTATTTTTGGAATGAATGGGAAGATGCATCCGCCGCTGACGAGAGATTTTATCTGCATGCGGCTTGGAGCAGGTAATCGGCGGCGACTTTCATACCGGGTGTGAAACATTCATACCGGGTCTGAAACATTCGCGGCGCTTCTGCGAATACCATCGTTATTGAACGAAACGCCGCAATCGCATTGTGCCTGCTACGGCAAATGCCTATATTGCGGCATTCTATCGGAACACACTGAATCATCATCACCATAATGGAGGAATCGGGATGGCAGGCATCTTCTCCCGGATTTCGGACATCTTCAAAGCGAATATCAACGACCTGTTGGATAAGGCGGAAGATCCCGAGAAAATGATCAAGCAGATGGTTATCGAGATGCAGGAAGCCGTGAACAAGGCGACGACCGCTGTCGGCTCCGCAATCGCGAACGAAAAACATCTGGAAAAGCAGTACAACGACAAGAAGAAACAAGCCGACGAATGGCAGGAACGCGCAATGAAAGCCGTGACCGCCGGACGCGACGACATGGCGCGCATGGCGCTCGAAAAGAAGAACTCCTTCGTCAAAGCGGTGTCCGACCTTGAAATGCCGCTCGCCGAAGCGAAGAAAACCGCCGCTACGCTGCGCGATCAGCTCGATCAGCTCAAGAAGAAGCTCGACGAGGCGCGCGTCCGCGAAAGCACGCTCATTGCCCGCCATCAGGCCGCGCAGGCGAAGAAAACCATTTCCAAGAATCTTGCCGGTCTCGGCGACGGCGCGTTCGCGAACTTCGACAAGTACGAACAGAAGGTGCTGAAAGCGGAATCGGAAGCGGAAGCCTACGCCGAACTTGCGGGCGATTCCTCCACCAAGCTGGAAGACGAGTTCGCGAAGCTGGAAAGCGGCAGCGCCGTCGAAGACGAACTGGCGCTGTTAAAAGCCGCCGCTGGAAAAACATCACCTGAAGTTAAAGAGTAGCGGAGTAGAGAGCCATGGCAAATATCGTGAATCAAACCAAAAGCAAGATCAAGCAGTACCTGAAGGATACCTACGGCAAACAGTATAAGGATATCGTACAGGAATTCGACGGCGAATGGGTGGTCAGGCGCGGCTCCGCGGCGGTGCATGTGTACGTGTTGCCGCTTCATAAGGACGAATGCCTCGTGAAGGCGATGGCGTACGTGGTGCAGGACGCGAAGATCGGTCCGAAACTTCTTCAGCATCTGATGCGTCTGAACGCCAATACGCTCATGGGCGCGTACGGACTGCTGTTCGACGATACCATTACCTACAGCCATACGATTGCCGGCGCGAACCTTGACGCCAACGAACTGCGTACGACGATCGCGACGGTTGCGTTTGTCGCCGACGAAAGCGACGATGAGATCAGGAGAATGGCCGGCGGCAGACGCGCCGTTGACGCCAATTCTACCATCATGGGTATGGAAGAATTACCGATGCCTGTCGCTCCCCCTGCCAAAGCGCCAGCAAAGAAGGCTCCGGCAAAGAAAGCAGCTCCCGCCAAAAAAGCTGCTCCGGCTCCCAAAGCCCCAGCGAAAAAGCCCGCAGCGAAGAAGAAATAATCGATTTTTGATACTTGACAGCTAATTCAATGTTTTAGCTGTCAAGTATCTATTTATTTAACAAATATCATGCCAACATGAATATACCCGATACATTGCTCAATAATATTCTCGAAAGAAAAGTAGTACTTTTTTTTGGAGCTGGGGTTACAAGAGACGCTCGCTCAAACGATGGGAGTAAGCCACCTCTATCAAGTGATCTCGCGAAAATGCTTAGTACACGATTTCTATCTGGGAAATATAATACTTCCAATTTGGCAACTGTTGCTGGCTTAGCAATAAGTGAACATGATCTAATAAGCGTTCAAGAATATATCAGAGAGATTTTTAAATCGTTCATGCCTGCAAAATGCCATTTACTTCTTCCGGAAATACCTTGGAAAGCTATTTTCACTATTAACTACGATTTGATAATAGAGAATGCATACGATGAATGCAAAAAATCAGTACAAAAGTTAGCTGTTTTCAAAAAAGATGGCGAACGAGTTGAGGAGCTGCTAATAGATGAGAGCTATTTGATGTATGTCAAACTACATGGATGTATTGACAATATATATGACATCAATACACCCCTTATTCTAGATCACGACCAATATGCAAATTATGAAAATAACAGGAATAGTTTATTTACAAAACTCGAGGAACATGGACGGCGGTATCCAATTGTATTTATTGGCTCTAGTTTGGATGACAGCGATATTCGGATATTTTTAAATAGAATGGATAGAATGGCAATATCCAGGCCGCGATATTATTATGTTGCCCCAAATATCAGCGAGGAAGTAGTTCGTTATTGGGAATCCAAGCGAGTGACAACGATCAATGCTACTTTTGGAAATTTCATGATTGCACTGAATCATGAAATAAGCGACGCTAACAAGTCTCTACTTACAAAAGTCATAGAAGTTGATCATCCAATTAAAAGGCGGTACAGAGGTGGAACTGATCTGGCTCATAGTGATATGATCAATATATTACTAAATCGCGATTTCGAATTTGTCCATGCATCAATGAACAAGGAAACTGTTTCGCCAAAAGATTTCTACAGAGGGTATTCAAACAATTGGGCTCCAATCGAGTGCAATCTTGATGTTAAACGTGATTTGGCGTATCGAATCGAAACTGATATATTTCTCGATGCTGAAGACATTTGCAGCTACAATCAGCAATTAATACTAATACAGGGCTATGCTGGTTCTGGGAAGTCCATTCTTCTTCGCAGAATGGCATGGGATGGTGCAGTGGCTTACGATGTTTTGTGCCTTTACCTGCGAAACGATGCTTCTCCAGATTACAAAGCTATCAAAGAACTTTACGAACTATGCGGCGATCGTATATATTTATTTATTGACTCTGCATCCACATGGATGGACACCATTTCATCAATACTAAAAGCTGCAATTCAAGACGATCTACCGATAACAATATTTGCGACCGATCGCTATAATGAGTTGAATGATAAACGTGACATGATCAATTCCATGGTAACGAAATCGTATGATCTCGAATATTTGTCTCGATCAGAAATCACTGAGTTGTTAAAATTGCTTGAAACGCACAATTCATTGGGCTATTTGTCGTCATTAGCCACAGAAGAACGTTACAAGGAACTGGAGAGCAGAAGCGGACGTCAACTATTGGTAGCACTTCATGAAGCGACGTTAGGCAAGCCTTTTTCTGATATAATATTGGATGAGTACAATTCTATCACAAACGAATCCGCGAAAAAAGTTTATTTGACAATATGCGTATTGCATCGATTAAATGTTGAGGTGCGTGCTGGTTTTATCAGTAGAGTTCATAATATTGCCTTCGATGAATTCGAGACCTGCATATTTAAACCACTTGAAAGTATAATCTATAGTATATATTCACGTAAAACTGGAGACATTAATTATGTTGCGCGACATCCACATATTGCGAATGAGGTATTTGAAAGAGTGCTGATAGATCAAGACGATAAATACGATCAACTCGAAAAGATATTGCTTACTTTGGATTTGGACTACTCGTCAGATTATAAGGCATTCAGGGGGTTAATCAAAGCAGCCGCAATAAGAGATATGTTTCCAAATGATGACAACTCAGAAAAACTCTATTTCTCCCTAGAAGAATCATATAGAAACTCTGATTACTATTGGCAACAGAGAGCAATCTTTGAAATGAAGCGCAAAAATAAAAATTTTGATAAGGCACTAACACACATCAAACGCGCAAAGTCTTTGGCTCCACGTAACAGTACAATTGATCATACGATGTCTGAAATATATTTCTGGAGATCAGAATTGGAGCGCGATCTTCACACAAGGGAATCATATCGTCACAAATCAAAAAAAATGGTCAAGGATATGATTCGATCGAATCCTGATGATTTATACTCAACCCATACACTTTTAAAAATATTGCTGAGCCAGTTCGAACAAGCTCTAAAAGTGAACGATGAGACAATCGATGTTAATGAAATTGCTAAGGAAATCGAAAGAGTATTGTTCGATACATTGCAAAAACATCGTGACGAGGAATTCATAAAGGATTTCGAATCAAAGTATTATCAATTAATGAATGATTACCCAAGTGCTATAAAATCAATGGAAAGCGCATTTTATGGAAATCCCCGAAATCAATACAATGCTATTCGGCTTGCTAAACTATATAGATCTGCAGGTAAAGAAGAACAGGCTGTAGTTACTCTGCGAGCATGTGTTGATCACAATCCATTAGCAAAAGATGCATTTTATCAACTCGCTTTATATCTATGCGAACGGAAACATGAAACATTGGAAATATTGCACTTACTAAGAAATTCATTCGTAAAAGGTGACAAACGATATGACGCACAATTCCTATA
This sequence comes from uncultured Ectothiorhodospiraceae bacterium, assembly GCA_964408855.1. Classification (GTDB taxonomy): domain Bacteria; phylum Bacteroidota; class Ignavibacteria; order SZUA-365; genus CAYPBB01. Next base: position 45,317 of record CAYPBB010000012.1, on the reverse strand, counting down.
TGCACGCTTCCTTTACCAAGATAACAAAATCGACGAAGCGCAAGAAATATTTGATAATTTGAAAATTCAGAGACTTGATCAATCAATTGCAAAAAAAGCTCGCTTTCCACTAAAGAATACTACAAACATTATATTTACTGGCAAGGTCAAATCTTTAGGTGGCTCGTATGGATATATAACAAGAGATGCATTTGGAGATAGCATATACATCACAATGAAGTATGTAGATCATTTGGTATTTGATAAATTGTATATTAATGCAAAGGTTTCGTTTGAAATATGGTTCAACTACCATGGTCCTCTAGCTCGCAATATTTCTATTCTCTGAAAGATAAGAATCAAAGATAGACACTAGTTCTCTTTACATATCAAATTGCGAAAGCTATTCTCCAATTCAATTTCATAATGTATGAAATAATCACGAAACGTTTTGCAGTTTACAACATCACACTACGGGGTAATTATGAAATACAGTTATACTGCGTTGTTGCCGGTCTGCGTGCTGGCGCTTCTCCTCTCTCCTTCCCTTCTCGAAGGCCAAATTCTCTACACCGACATCGCACCGGATACTGTGATCGCTGCCAGGGCAATCGGCAATCCCGGCGAATACTCGCTCGATCTCAACCGCGACGGACGCGACGACCTGATCTTCTCTCACTCGCAGGGGCAGTTTGGATTGCTGTCCGGAGTTGCCTGGAATACCGCGGGCGACGTCCAAAGTGTGATGCTCGTCGAATGGGGCACCACCGCCGCCGCGCTGGATTTCGGCGCGGTCATCGGGCCTTCATCCACTGGTACATGGAAGAACACCAACGCGATCCAGAACTCGATCCTGTTCACGATGAACGATCTCACGGGTCTTGAATGGGACGGCGCGATGGATCATTACCTCGGCGTCGCCGTCCAGACACAGGGTGGATTGTGTTACGGCTGGGTACGGCTCGATATACCTGAGCATATTCCCAACATGAAGATCAAGGATTGTGCCGTGCAGACAACGCCGGGGACCCCAATCACTGCGGGAGATAACGGCGTCAGCAGCGTCGACCCGCATAGCATACTGTCAGAGGATATTCAAGTCTACTCTACAGGGAGTACACTCTATGTCAGCTTTCCAGCGCAACCGCAGCCGGGAGTGTCGGTCTTGCTTGTTGACATGCTCGGTAAAACCATTGCAGAGTATGAGGCGAATGCAACGCGAATGACAATCGGACTGCAATCGTTGCCCCGCGGAGCATACGGCGTTATTGTGCATTCGGGAAGCGTAGCGCGCGCGACAGTAATTGCGCGCTGGTAGCGTGATTTTTCGTCGTTACAATGGTCTTATTGGTGCGGGACGATAGTCGAACAAAATGGATTGAATGACTGCTCTATCCCTCCCGTGAATGATGTGGATGAAACCAAAAAGGCGCTTTGTGGGAGCGCCTTTTTTTGTGTCGAGAATGATGCTATTCCTCGGGCGGCACTTCCTCGGAAGGCTGCGCGACGCCCTTTATTGGATCGACAATGAAGCTCGCGACGGCGCGTTCGTTCGAATCGAACGTCTTGAACACCTTGATAAGTTGGGTGATCATGAACAGGCTTTTGATTTTTTCGGTCACATGTGCGATGCGTATATCGCCGCCTTTGTTATTCACCGACGTAAGCGCGGAGATAATGGCGCCCAGTCCGGAGCTGTTCATCCATTTGACGCCCGATGCGTCGAGCACGATTTTCAGAAAGCCGTCGGTCAGAAGTCCTTTTATTTTATCCCGAAGCTCGGAGGTCTCGGGCTCGCCCATGAGATTTCCCTTGAGGGAAAGTATCACGACATCGCCTTGAATTGTTTCTTTGATGGTCATATTTACACCATTATATAAAAGTTCAGTGTTGTTTCGTACGGTTCAACGACGCCTGCAGGTGTGCGAATTCGCAATTCCCCTGATGGGTACAACTTCCGCAATTCACCTCGCGCCGCGCCACGGGCGCAAAACAGCGGGGACACCGGTCGGTCATTGGATTGGCAATTTCATAGCCGCATTGTGGGCAAAGGCGCATTTCATCCCGCAACTGCCCGGCATGCGAAGTATTCTCGTTCATGCCTGCACTTCCAGTCCTGCTTGTTGAAGATGGTTCGCGATTCTGTTGAAAGCTTCCTCCTCGGAAACCAGAAGCCGCGCCTGTGCAAGTTTGATAGCCTGTTTCAGTGAGGAATACTGTCCGGTAAGGTAGAGGTACACGTAGTATCCGAGTCTGTTGCTGTCATTCATTTCAACGGTGGGGACGCTTTCGACAGACTTATACGCCTTGACTTCGATTGATTCTTCGCTCCAATGTTCAACAGGGGGTTGCACGGCTGACTCCGGTTAATGAATAAAAACAACCTGCCGGTTTGGTGGATTGTGTACGTCGTACCAATATCCGAGTTTCGGCGGACTTTATCAAAAACGTGCGTCGATGTGTTTGGGTTCTGGGCCGTTAACCTCTTTTTGGCGTTAAAACGGCTGAGGAGGGAGATTGTAGAAATCAACCTTGATATCGACATCTCCCAAAAAGCGCGAGCCGTCGAGCGCGATTTCATAGGGTTGTTCAGGCAAGCCTTCGGCAGAGTACACACCCACGGCGCGCCAGTTCGTCATAAGGCTGTCGCCGTATTGATGCGCCACGGCTATATACTTGTAGGTCTTGGCGATTCCATCGGCGGGAATGGTGTAACTCTGGCGTTCGATGTTGAACTGCAGCGGCGCTGAGATGAGCGCCCTGCCGCTCGCAACCTCCAGCAGGATATTTTCGGGCGGGTATTTTTCAAATGCGACCACTCTGAGATCGACGAGGCTGTCGGCGGGCGGCCATGCAGAAACAACGGTAATTGTCCCGCCGAAGCCCGGCTTTTCGCTGGGTACAGGGGCAAGCCCATGGTCGTCGCATGAAACAGTGAGCAATAACACAAGTAACAGAAAGGAGTTAGGCAGTATTGCCGGATACTGTTTCGATTGCGCTATTAATGGTTTGGAGATCACTTCACAACGCTGCCGTCCGCGATCTGCGCCGATGGTGTGATGACTACCGGTCCTTCCTCGCCGAGCGAAGCGGCAAGCAACATCCCCTGCGATTCAACGCCCATCAGCTTTGCCGGCGCAAGATTGGCGACAACGACGATGGACTTTCCTACCAGATCCCCGGGCGTATATTTATGTCCGATGCCTGCGACAATCTGGCGGGTTTCGAAACCCAGATCCACTTTCAGTTTGATCAGCTTGTTGGATTTTGGAACTCTTTCGGCTTCGAGCACGGTTGCTGTGCGCAGATCGAGCTTCGTCACATCGTCGATCGCGATCTGTTCTTTCAGCGCAGGATACTCGATTACCGGCGCAGGTTGCGGAACTGCCGTAGGACCGAGTCTCTGAATCTCGGCTTCGATCTGTTCGTCCTCGATCTTTTTGAAAAGAATCTCGCTTTCGCCGAGTATATGCCCGTCCGGCAACGACGATTCAAGCGCGGTTGTCCAACCAATTTGCATGGAGTCATCGACATTCAACATGGTTCGCAGCTTTTGCATCGACTCGGGTATTACAGGCTCGAACAATACGGACATCGCATAGATCGCCTGAAGGCAATTGTTCAACGTAGCTGCGCAACGGCCGCGGTCGGATTTGATGGTCTTCCACGGTTCCTGATCGTTGAAATACTTATTTCCGATGCGCGCAAGGTTCATTGTCGCGTTTACCGCGTCGCGGAAACGGAAGCGGTCATAGTATCCGGCAATGGCATCGCGCGTCTGGCGGAGTTCATCGAAAAAGGCATCGTCCTCTGCCGTGCGCGTTCCAGATTGCGGAACCGCACCGTCGAAATTCTTTTTCACGAAGTGAAAAGTGCGGTTCACGAAATTGCCGAGAATATCGGCAAGCTCGTTGTTGTTCCGCGCCTGGAAATCCTTCCAGTAAAAATCGCTATCCTTCGATTCGGGCAGATTGAGAGCGAGGGCATACCGGAGCGAATCGGCCGGGAAGCGGTCCAGAAACTCGTTCAGTTCGATGCTCCAATTCATGCTCTTCGAGAATTTCTTTCCTTCGAGATTCAGGAATTCGTTCGCCGGCACATTATCCGGTATAACGTAGTCCCCTTTTTCCATGAGCATTGCCGGGAACATCAGGCAATGGAATACGATGTTATCCTTGCCGATAAACGCAAGGTACCGGGTATCCTTCGAACACCAGTATTCCTTCCATTTATCCGGATCGCCCTGCCGTTCCGCCCATTCCTTCGTCGAGGAGACATAGCCGAGAACTGCTTCGAACCATACATAAATGACCTTACCGTTCGAGTCGGCGAGCGGAACCTGCACGCCCCAGTTCATATCGCGGGTAATGGGCCGGTCGGAAAGACCCGCCTTCAGCCAACTTTGCACCTGCCCGTAGACATTATCCTTCCAGTCCTGCCGGTGCTGTTCGACGTACTGTTCGAGGCGCTCCTGATATTTGCCCAGCGGGAAATACCATTGAATGCCCTTCCTGATGACGGGCGTGGAATCGGAGAGAAGGCTGCGGGGATTGATAAGCTCGGTCTGCTTGTAGTATTTGCTGCAATTTTCGCATTGGTCGCCGTACGCGCGTTCAAAACCGCAATGCGGGCAGGTACCGGTCACGAACCTGTCGGGAAGGAACATCTCAGCTTTTTCGTCGTAGAGCTGTTCTTCTTCCTTTGATTCGAGGACGCCCTTTTCATGAAACTCGAGGAAAAAATCCTGGGCTGTCTTGTGGTGCACCGGCAGCGAAGTTCGCGAATAATTATCGAAGCTCATTCCGACGCGTTCGAATGCGCGTTTGTTCGCCGTATGATAGCGGTCAATGATTTCGTTCGGTGAAACGCCTTCCTTTGTAGCCGAGATAAGGATGCTGACGCCGTGTTCGTCCGATCCGCAGATGAAGAGCACATCTTCCTGTTTGGCCCGAAGATACCGGACATACATATCGGCGGGTAAATACGCGCCAGCGAGATGTCCGAGATGAACATCTCCGTTCGCGTACGGCAGAGCCGACGTTACAAGAGTTCTTTTACGAGTATCTGACATGAATTGCAGTCTGTAATTCGTTGAAAATCAAGCAGTTGCTCTTCGCAACCTCAACTGTCGCCTTTGTTGGCCCTGCTACCAGGTACGGGAATCTGGTAGTCATAGATTTTCGTGTATAGCGTACGCAGGCTGATACCAAGAACCTCGGCGGCGTCTTTTTTGCTGAAGTTCGTCTCCTTCAGAACGCGCTCGATGTGGATGCGTTCGATATCGCTCAGCGACATTTTTGCCAGCTCGCTTCCGGTGACGCCGTCCATTTCCGTGGCCGCGGCGTAGTCGAGTACGATATCCTGCGCGTCGATTCGGTCGCCCGAGGTCAGAATGATGGCGCGTTCGATGACGTTCTCCAATTCACGGACGTTGCCCGGCCAATGATAGGTCTGGAGCTTTTCCATTGCGTCATCGGTCAACTGTTTCGGTTCTTTCCCGCGCGATTTGGTGAGCAGGAAATGCTGGGCAAGTTCCGGGATATCTTCGCGGCGTTCGGCCAGCGATGGAAGAGTCAGTGTGATCACGTTCAGACGGAAGAGCAAATCCTCGCGAAACGCGCCGTTCTTCACCGCTTCCTTCAGATTGCGGTTGGTCGCGGCAATGATGCGGACATTCGCCTTCATCGTCTGCGTGCCGCCGATACGGCGGAATTCGCCGGTCTGGATAAAGCGCAGGAGCTTCGGTTGAATGCTCATGCTGACCTCCCCGATTTCGTCCAGGAACAGGGTGCCGTTGTTGGCGACCTCGACCATGCCGTGTTTCAGCACCTGGGCATCGGTAAATGCGCCCTTCTCGTGTCCGAACAATTCGCTTTCAAGGAGATTTTCAGGAATCGACGCGCAGTCGAGCGCGACGAACGGTTTGTCTTTTCGCGAACTCATCTTGAATGCAAGATTCGCGATTACCTCTTTACCCGATCCGCTGGGTCCCTGAATCAGCAAGTTGCTATCGGTGGGAGCCACTTTGTAAATCGTTTCGAGGATTGACTGGAACGAGCCGCTGCTGCCCACAACATTCTTTGCCTGCTGACGGCGGTCGAGTTCCGATTTCAGGTACACGTTCTCGAGTTTCAGCTTCCTGTGTTCGAGCGCCCGTTCGATTGTCTGAAGCAATTCCGACAAATCGTAGGGTTTCGTCACGTAGTCGTACGCGCCGAGTTTCACCGTTTCGACTGCGGTGCGGACATCGGTAAAGGTTGTCAGCATAATGACTTCCGAGCCGAGCGTATTCTCGTTAATGTGCTTCAACACCTCGATGCCGTCGACGCGGGGCATTTTAATATCGAGCAGGATAACGTCGTACTGCTGCCGCTGTATTTTATTGATTGCCTCGATTCCGTTGATGGCTTTATCTGTAACATAGCCGTGGTCGTTGAGCTTGGAGCAGAGCACATCACGAAACAGTTTCTCGTCGTCGACGACAAGTACGGATGCTCCTTGTGTAGTTTTTGATTCGCTCAATGTGATTCTCACGTTTGTTATGATGTTTCGTTGAATTTGGGAAGCGTGAAATAGAATGTGGTGCCCTCGTCGAGCACCGATTCCAACCACACTTTACCGCCGTGATGTTCGACAATCTTTTTGACGATTGTCAGACCGGCGCCATTGCCTTCGTATTCTTCGCGGGGCTGCAGCCGTTCAAATATCTTGAAGATTTTTTCGAAATATTCCGATTCAATCCCGATACCGTTGTCGCGTACATAGAATTGCCACTGCTCCCCGCTGTACTCGGCGTATCCAATCTCAACCCGCGGACGCGGCTTGTCGTTGAATTTGATGGCGTTCCCGACCAGGTTGAAGAAGACCTGTTCGATTCTCGTTTTGTCGCCGTAGACGTAGGGAACGGTTCTCGGCACGAGAAATTCCACTTCGTCGCGGTTGAGACGGTGCGAGAGGTTTTGCTTGACGTTGAACAACACCTCTTGCAAATCGACGCGTTCAAGTTGATTGGTGATGCGTCCGATCCGGCTGAGATCGAGCAACGCATCGATCAACGCTCCAAGCCGTTTCGAGAAATCGATCAGCGAGGCGATGTACGTCTTCCCTGTCTCGTCGAACGAGTTATAGTACTCGTCAACAAGGAGATTGGAGATAAACGAAATCCCCGCCAGCGGTTCTTTCAGGTCGTGCGATACGACGTACGCAAATTCGTCGAGTTCCTGATTCTGCTTTTTGATTTCCTGCGACTTGGTTATCGAGTCGTTGAAGAGGATGGAGTTTTCGAGCGTGCTTCCGATTGTCGCGCCCAAGGCTGCGCCGAACCGGATCAATTCATCGTCGCGGTTGTACAACCTCGGCGTAATGACGACGGCGACGCCGATGAGCGAAGCCTTTTGCGTCAGCGGAATCATCAGCTTTACGGCCGGCTTCGGCACGGTGTAATCGCCCAATTCGGTGATCTTTCCCGCTCCGCGGATGAGAAGCTCGCCGTTCTCCATTAAAAGAGAATCATCGATAGTCGGATACATCAGTTGCTCGCGCTCGTCGGGCAAGCCTGCCGGGATGGACGCAGTCAGCCGGTACAGCATTTCCTCCCGGTTCAGGAGGTAAAGCGCGCTGTACATGCCGTAGAATTTGTGATGAAGCTGCTTCAGCGCGATGGCGGCGACCTCTTCGACCTTGAGGGACTCGCTCATCTGAAGCGACATGAGATTGATGAACTCGAGCTCTTCTTTCCTGTCTGCCAATGCGCGCTGCGTTTTCAGCGTCTCGCTCATATCCCTGCCGAGGAACAACGTCCCAAGAGTCTGGTTCTCGGAGTTTCTCAACGGCGTGAGATCGACGAGCGCAGGAAATATTGTGCCGTCGTGACGAAGGAGGTTGGTGGTACGTTCGCTTTTCTCTCTCGCGAATGCGTCGGCAACCATCTCTTCCCAGACGCCGCTTTCCCTGTCCGACGGCGCGAACAGGTCCGAGATATGCAACCTGCCGACCACTTCCCGTTTCGCATACTGAAACATATTGCATGCGCCGTTGTTGAAGCTCAGGATTGTTCCATTCTGGCTGACAGCAATAATAAATGTTTCGGTGGAGCTATCGAGAATAGCTGTGAGGAAGCTGTTCAGGTCGGCATATTCCGCGGCGCGTTCCTGCATAAGCAGGTGGTTCGTATCCGAACCGGGCGTCATTCCCTGCATCGAATCGGCGCGTAGCTGCAGACAGACGAGCGGAACGTCGCCGTTTCCTACCGGAAAACCGGTGCAAGCCAGAATGTCGCTGGATTGAGGAGGCGCAAAAGCATAGTATTCGGTCAGCGGTTCGCCGCTGTTTCGTACAACGGTAACAAGTTCATCGATAGTAATCCCGTTCAGGGAGCGCCCAATCGAAGCGCAGATATCCTTATACTGTCCGCGGATGTGAAATTTTTGTAGAATGTCTTTTGCAAGATCATTCAGTATCATCTCGCCCTCTTCATTTTTAATCAGAATGAGAGGTATGCGGGAAGATTCTACAAAAGTATCCGCAACCGCGCGAATTTGCATAATGCAAAAACAGTAATTATGAAACTTGGTTGTGTGTGTGGGCTAAGATTCAACATGAATCAACGTGCAATTTACCAGAAATGTGCTCAAAAGCAAATGATTCATGCAAGTTTTTCAAGTTTTATTTTTCTATGTTCCCCTGTTAAACTCCCACAGCGATTCAATGTCAAACTGACAGAAACAACGACGTGGACCTGGATGAGCGAAAGAACCGACGCAAAGCTTGTACTTGAATGTAAGCAGGGAAACCGCTTGGCTTTCAATCAATTAGTGCTGCGTAACCAGGATCGCGTGTATTGGACGGTTCGGCGAATTGTCGCCGATCATGACGACGCACTCGATATTACTCAGGACGTGTTTGTTCGCGCATATAAAAACATTATGTCCTTTAGAGGCGATAGTCAGTTTTCGACCTGGCTTTTCAGCATAGCGACGAATCTCAGCATCAATCTGCTGCGCAAGAAAAAGCTCCGGTCGTTTTTTTCTCTCGACGATGTGGCTGAATCTGTGCCATCGGACGATGACGAACCTTCAGAAGAACTTGAAAAACGCGAGCTTAAATCGTTGATAGAAAAGGCAATAACCACTCTGCCGGAAAAACAGCGGATAGTCTTTGTTCTTCGATATTATCAGGAAACCCCGTATGAGGAGATATCCAAAATCCTCAATACGTCGGTTGGAGGATTGAAAGCGAACTATTACCATGCAGTGCGGAAGATCGAGGAGTATATAAAGCGTGAAACATGAAGAATTGAAATATTTGCTGCCCGATTACATCAACGGCGCCCTTTCCGACCCCGAAAAAGTCGAGGTGCAGCGCATGCTGGACCAGGATCCGGCGCTACGGGAAGAATACAACCGTCTTCTGCCGGTAATGCAACTCATGCACGAAGAACGAGCAATACCGGTGCAGTCGGCTGCGCTTAGTCGCCTTCTTGTACATGTAAACGATGAAATTGACAGGCAAAAACGGCGGCATCTGTTCGATTTCGTTCCATTCCGTATTTTTGTTCCGGCCGGTGGGCTCGCGGTTGTGATTGCTTCGTTCTTTCTTTTAATGTCGCCGCAGAGTGACGACATCCTTCCAGGAGGAACCTCGGCAACAATAGAAGAGACCCTTGTTTTGACCGACCCAGACCCCCTGGCGCAAATTCGGATTCAGACGCCGGATGACATTCTGCTTTCCGACCTGAGCCTCGACAATGCCGTCGTGGTACTGTCGGGAGAGGAAGAAACGGCATTCATCGCTGCGGTACATGAAGAGATGTTCGAAAACATCGCTTATAAAGAGTTCTTAGCTGCGAGCAACGAGTATCTTTCCACCGATGATGTATTACGTTCGCTGACCACGAAATCGGCGAGCGAATTACTTGAGCAACTTGACGGTAAATCGATTCTGTGAAACATTTTATGAGTTCAATATGAGACTAGTTATCGTACTTGTTTTCGGCCTGGTCGTATTCCTTCCGGGCGTGCGGGCGGCAGCTCAGATGCCCGATCCTCCCGACGACGGACCCGCTTCAGAAAAACTCGAACAGCTCCGGCGGATCAAACTCATCGAAGCGCTCGATTTGACGGAAGACCAGGCAACTCGCCTTTTCACAAGAGAAAAGGATAACAAAAAGGCAGTCAAAGCGCTGAACGAGAAGCGCGCCGAGGCCGTTCAAAGCCTTCATAAACTGGTGAAGGACAATGCATCCGAGGACGAACTGTTAAACGGTATTCAGACTGTACAGTCTATAACCGAGCAGATTCAGAAGACGAGACATGATTTCCCGTATACGCTCAAGGATATTCTCTCCGTACAACAGATAGCGAAAATGGTGGTGTTCGAGTACCGGTTCGCCGAAGAGGTTCGCAGAATACTCGAGTCCTTCCGCGATCGCGGTCCCGGTCCCGGTAAAGACGGTGAGCGACGGAGATTCCCGCCTCGCGACAGATAACGTAGCGGGTTGTCTTTCGAACAGCCCGCTTTGATTGTGATATTGAGTACTATCAATTGTTTAGATCGAATCCGAGATGCAGCATCGTTGCATCCCAGTCTTCAGCCGGAAGCATCGGCATTGGTATACCGTTGTTTTCCAGTCGGAATTTCAAATGTCTGACCAGCGGATCATTCATGACATTTACGCCGACGAGGGAGGGCTGAAACAGTCCGCTCAGATTGAAAAGCTCCGGTTCAGGATACTGGTAAATTGTCACCGGTTCATCTTTCCCTATCCCCGCCCGTTCTTTTGCAATTCTCACCGCATCCATCATACCGCCGAGTACATCGACGAGACCGTTCGAAGCGCCGTCTGTTCCCGACCATATTCTGCCCTGTGCAATCTCAAGCACCTTCGATGTATCCATATCCCTGCCTGAAGCGACCTTCCCTGCGAAATCGTAATAGTGATACATGATGTACTCTTTCATTTTGGCATGCTCTTCAGGGGTCAGGTTTCTATCCGGGATAGTAAGTCCGAGGAGCGGCATGGTCGCGCCGAAACCGAGGTCCGCATGTTTGCCCTTCTTAACGTGATCGGTCGTGAATCCAAGCTCGTCTTTCAGCGTCTTGTTATAGAACCATCCGCCGATAACGCCGATGGAGCCTGTAATTGTGTTCGGAGCCGCAACAATTGTATCGCCGTACATGCTTAGCCAATAGCCGCCGGAAGCAGCGACATAGCCCTGCGAAATAATGACCGGTTTCGATTTACGGCATTCTTTCAACGCCTCGGCTACGATATCCGATGCCATGCCGTCGCCTCCGGGGGAATCGACTCTGAATACGACCGCCTTGATCTGCGGATTTTTACCGATACCCTGAATGACCTTCGACAGCGACCGCGCCTTGATGCCTTCGTCCATCGCGCAGGCTCCGAGAGCATACACGATCGCGATTTTTGGTTCTTCACCCCATTTGGCATCGTATGGACGCGTGAATTCATCCAGCGTCGAAACAGATGTGTATGGCACCGATCCGTCTTCGAGCTTCTTGACAACGGCCTCAACGGCATCCCACCTGCCGAGAGTATCCACCAATCCACGTTCGAGCGCCATCGTTGCCTGGAACAGCACGACATTGTCTACCATCTCATCGAATGCGCCGGGATCGATACTCCTGCCTTCGCATATGTCCTTTTTCGCCAATGCATAGTAATCGTCTATCACAGCCTGCCGTTGTTCGCGGTCGCCGTCGGACATCGATTCGCGCGAGAACGATTCCATTGCCGACTTGTAGGTGAAAAATCTCCATTCGTCGAAGCCGATACCGATTTTTTCCAGAGTGTTCTTCATGAAGGTTCTTCCCATGATGAATCCTTCAAGCGAGATCATACCAATCGGATCCATGACGATGTTATCGCACACGGAGGCAAGCTGATAGAGATCGATATTCGCCCGGTCGATATAAGCAACGACCTTCTTCCCTGCCGATCTGAATTCCTTCAGCCGCTCGCGCAACTCCCATACAAATTCGCGGTTTGTTTCAAGCGAGGACAGATTGATGGCGATACCTTTGATTTCCGGATCGTTCCTCGCAGCGTCGATACCCTTCAGTAGCTCATAGAGCGTAATACGTTCGTCGAAGAGCTTGTATCGCTGGTATGCGATAGGTCCCTTCATCTCCATTTTTAAATATTTTTCTTCGGGAATGATCGTCTTGTATAGGTTTCTATCCCTATCGCCGACGCGGATCGTGTACGTATTGTAATTCGCGTCCTTGTTCTCGTGGATATGCGACTGGGATGTGAATCCGATTTCCCCAAGTCCGATCTGTACGCCCGCTGTAACCGTTTTGGTATCGAAATACCTTCCCGCCAGCCGCAGCCCCGGCAACACTTCGACGACCGCGCCGCCGCTCCAGTTGCCCTCTTTCAATCGTTGATCGTTTGTGATGGAGTAATCCGCGAAGAGCGTCAACCATTCGTTGCCGAAGGGGCGCGCTGCGATATCGATTACCCCCTGCTTGCCGCTGCCTCCTACCTGCTGCGTGCCGACGAGACCAATGGAAACGTATTCTGCCGGTCGTACAAGGAAACCAATATTCCAGACGGATGCGCGGTTAAATGCTGCGCGGTTGCCGTTCGACCAACCATAGGAAATGCCGGTCGAGAAACTCTTGTCTCCGCCGGCGAACGAAAGCCGGTAGTCGGTCACCTCGGCATCGTTGTAGCGTTCATGCATCGCGCCGAATCCGAAGTTATGGAATCCGGCGAACGCTCCCCATCTGTTGTAATCGCCGTTGACGGTATCCTGCGTTGTCCAGGAATAGGAAAGATCGAAGTTCCGGATATAACTCAACATTGCAGGATTTTCGAAACCGTTCAGTCCGAACCGCAACGAACCGGGCGAACTCAATAACAGATCGGTCTGCCGATGGTAGCTCTGGAATCCATCCTGAGCTTTGGCAGAACCGGCCAGGAATACGGCGCAGAAAAGACCGACAATGAATACTCTCATATATACTCCTCGAAAATGAATGATTTCCAAACAATGGACGGCAATGCAGGACAAAAGTCGTCCCGATGCGGGGTATAACGTAGAAGCTGTGGAAATGTTTTGGTTCGTTAGAAAAATAACGATTTCCATCGTGAGATGACAGATCCAGGCAAGGGGTGAATGAAAATCGTATATTCACGGAACATTCAAGATACGGCTCCGTCTAATCCGATAACCGTGCAAACCGACGGAGGCGAATGGAAACTCTTACATCTGAACAACACGTGGATCTTCGGCCGCGCGAAATGAACGATGAAGTCTTGGTGACGCTGTTCCAGAGCGGCGACGAAAGTACGTACCGCCAGCTTGTCGAACGCTACCAGGAGAAAATCCGCAATTTGATCTACTCAATCTTCCGCGATTCGGATGTGGTGGATGATATTGCGCAGGACGTCTTTATCAAGGCATATGAAGGTCTCAAACATTTCCGGTTTCACTCATCGTTCTATACATGGTTGTATCGCATTGCGGTCAACACATGCCGCGACGAGATGAGAAAACGGAAAACGCGGCGTTTTCTTTCCTTCGAAGGTTTATCGGAAACGATGCAGGAGTTCATCCATAACAAACATTCGGTGCAGCCTCACGACGGCGAACTTCACGATATCCTTTCATCGTATCTTCAGCAGCTTCCGGAAAAGTACCGGATTCCCATTGTGCTGAAGGACGTTCAGGGGCTTTCGTACGAGGAGATTGCCGAAGTGATGGATTGCGAAATGGGTACCGTTAAATCGAGACTATCACGAGCAAGAACAATGATGAGAGATTATCTACGACCATACCTGGAGGGGGTGTTATGACCGGCGTATCGAACAGGCAGCTCGATTTGCTGCTCTCCTCGTATCTCGACAATGAGATCTCACCCCAGGACAAGATGTACATCGAGACGCTGCTTGCCGCTTCTCCCGAAGTAGGCAAACGGTACGAGCAACTGGTTGCGTTGCGGCAGGCGCTATCGCAAACACCGAGCCTCCCGCCGAACAACGACTTTTATTCCGCGGTCGAGCGCAGGCTTCCCCGCCCTGTCTACCACTCCGGTCAGGAAACAGTGCTTCAGCGCAAGTTTTTCCCGGCGTTCGCCGGAGTAGGCGCGCTTGCGTTCGCTCTTATCGTACTATTCACCGTGTTCCGGTTCGGAGATATCAAGCAGCTCTTTACCGAAACATCGCACAACGTGCAGCAAGCATACGAACAGAATGTTGTCAACGGATGGCTCATGCCTCTGTTCAACAAAACCGGTAAGGATGAAGCGCTGCAATATGCCATGTTCGGCGTTCTGCGGCTCGACGATTCAAGCCAGACCGTTCTGAGAATCGATAACTCCACGGAGAAAGGCTATGTGTTTGAAATCGGACAAGGAAGCCATCCGAAGCATTCGTCCATTACCGTCGACGATTTGTATTCAGAAATTCAACCTACGGAGGCTCAACGACAGGCGCTTGATACAATATTCCTTCTCGCAAGCAAACAGATCGAGGAAGGCGTTCTGTTCGATCAGAATGAGAACCTCGCCATCTCTCCCATGGTTATCGACTTACAGCAGTCGCTGCTGGCAAAGGTCGCCGCCAGCCTCGACGTCGACCGGCGCAAAAAGATGGGCCGGTTCTTCGAAGCGTGCAACGCCGCTTACACGGTCCGTCCTTCGGATCGTCCCGCCGTTCCACGGGCAGTACTCGTACGGCAGTTGAGCGAGCGGTCGGGAGACAACAATTATCTGCTTTTATCGAAGGATACGATTCTGTATTCCCGCCTGAAGATCGACCGGACACAAGTTCGGGAACAGATGGAACAACTGACGGCGCAGCGCAGGAGCTATCAGGCTGAATATGATCAATGGGCGCGGAATATGGCGCATCAGCTTGAAGTAGAGGCCCGCGTCGAAACCGAAATGGGAAGAATGGTACGCACAGGCAGCGGGAGCGAAATTCGAATTTCATCCAACGGTTCGGAAGTGCGGATACAGATGTATCTGGCGCCCGATGAGATGCCGGTCGATAACCAGCGGTTTGTCGCGACGTATGTCGAGCCGCGCAGACCGGGAGCCGGATCGGTCTATGCCGTCCAGCGGCGCGGAACGCTCGCCCCGGGACAAGAGCCGGCCGGTGTACCGCAATGGCAGCCCCGCGACATGGACAGCATTGTGATGTTTTACGAACGGCAGGTGCAACAGATGGAGCGCGAACTGGAATCGATCGATACGGAAAACGGCGTGCATATCATGATCAATACAAAGAACATCTTCATTCGAATCGACAGCATCATGAATTCCATCAATCTGCGCTTCGATAGTACCGGCATGAACATCCCCGAGTTGCGCATGTTGAAGGATATCAATACGCAGCCTGAACCGCCGGGAGTGGAAATCCGTCCCGATTATTACGAATACGAGCAACGCGATGCGCAGCCAGGCTCGCCGTATTTTCAGATCAATCAGTACAAGGAACGGTTGAACAGATACAAGCATTCGCTTCGCGAGTACCGCTCCGAAATCCGCAATTACCCTTCCGGTATGGGTCCTGCGAAATCGAAATCGAAGAAATAATACAGTATCACGCTTCGAATGAATTCAACAAGAAAAGTCCGGCGGTTGCCGGACTTTTCTTGTGTTTTGCAGGTTGCTACTTCGACACGGTAAACTCTTTCCACTCTCCTTCAACTTCGGCATAGAAGAATCCAATACCGTCGCCATGTACGTTGAAATCTGGGTTCTTGTTCGGCGCGTCGAAGAAATCATCTCCGCTGTAATAGGACCAGACCGAATTGACGTACTCTTTATACTGCTTGCTGATGACGTTGATTCGGACCCGTATATGGAATTTCACCGTTCCGATACCCACAGCGAAGCGGAACATGATGGTTCCGTCCGCGTTATTCTCAAAACCCCAATTATAATCGTCGGGTACATACCTCTGCGAACGGTAGAATGTCCATTCCTGCGCGGCGTCATTTTTGTATTCCACCTCGATTCGGTACGATAATCCGGGATCGGTTGCTCGCGGGAAACGGATACCGATGTAGGGATAATCCGAGTACTGCTGGGTAATGAACGCCGCCTCCAGCGCGGCTGTCTTTTCGACGGGCAATTCTACAGTGGAGTATGCCGAAAGACCGTGCCAGTCGGTTCTGAGCGTGTACTTGTTATTGTCGGGCGAAAGTATAACCGTTTTATCGTACGAGGAGGACTGCTGCGAGGTCAATGCAATCGTGTGCGATCCGTTCCCTCCGGTTAATACGACCTGCGCGTCCGGAACGAGGCATTTTGTCACTTCGTATTTTTCCCATACCGGAAGCGTCTTCCGTACGTTCGTATGGACAAAGACTGAATCATCAGTGTTGTGGCGAACAAACGCCGTGACGACGAGCTGTTCTTTGTATTCGGGCCATTCGGGATTATCGACGGTGTTTTCGCACCCGGCAAATGCAAGAACAACGAGAGGGAGTAGTATGTACGTTGTTTTCATATCAGAACCTGAAGCTGAGTCCGACCGTAGGTACGAACGGTAAAATGGTGCCCTGTTTCATCTCGATTTTCGTTTTCCCGGTGGATGGATCGTAGACATCTTCGATGTACCGTGTGAATGGATTCATGCGGTTGTATGCGTTGTAGACGTTCAGATGAACCTTCCAGTCCCAGCCGAACCATGAATACGAATGCGAGAAATTGAGGTCGAGCCGGTGATATGCGGGAAGTCTGTACCCGTTTTTCTCCGTATATAGGTAATTGGAGTTATTCCATCCCGAATATCCGTCTGGATCTTCCAATCCGTATTTTGCGACCGGGAATGTCATCGCCTGACCGGTTGAATATACCCAGACTGCTGTGAATTCCCAGCTTTCTCCGATCCGGTAATTCAATACGCAGGCAATGTCGTGTCGGCGGTCGTACCGGGGCGGAAACGGCTTCCCGTTATTAAGCGCCGGAAACTGCCGGTCGGCCCAGGAAAGCGTATAGCTGATCCACCCTGTCAATGCTCCTGCGCTGCGTTGAAACATGAATTCAGCACCGTAAGCAGTGCCTTTCCCGGAGGTTAACTCGTTCTCGAGCGGCATCAGGAATGAAAAGACGGCGTTATCCTTGAACTCAAGAATATGGTCCATCGTTTTGTAATACGCTTCAACAGTGAAGAGATAATCGTCCAGCACGGGACGCGATGCGCCGACGGTGTATTGCATCGAGTACGACGGCTGTAGCCTGGATGTCGACGGGAACCACATATCGATAGGCAATGCGAGGTCGGTGCGGTTTACCAGATGCAGGAACTGGTTTGCGCCGGTGATGGCCGCCTTTACGACGGTGCGGTCTTCGAACGTGTACAGCACGTTCAACCGTGGTTCGGCTTTCAAATAATTACCTCTATCGAAGTAGAAAAGCCTGCCGCCGATATTCGCCTTCAGCCGGTCGTTAATCTGCCATTCGTCCTGCGCAAAAAAACTGATTTGTGTACTGCGCTGTTTCGGGAGGTCCGAAACGAGTTCCACAAACTCTTCGAGCTGATCGGTCGCGTCGGAACGGAACCCGTGACTGAAGAGTTCAACGCCGGTTTTAATAGAATGTTCGGCGTTGTGGAAATACTCCAGTTCGCCTCGGAGCGAAATATCCTCGATGCCGGAAACCGATTTAAAAATTTCCGTAGGTCTTGAAGTTCCGCTTTGAGAATCCCACTCGTTTTCCTGTTCTTCCATCTCGAACATATAGTCGGAATAAACCAGCGAGAGCTTGCTGAAGAGGTTGTCCGAGTAAACATGCGTCCAGCGAAGATTCACCGCAGTGCTGCCCCAGTCTACCTGTCCGTCGTCGTCTTCGTTTTCAATGACGTCGCGTCCGAAAAAGCCTGATAGGAAGAAACGATTATTATCGTCGAGCCGGTAATTCGTTTTCGCGAGAAAGTCGTAGAAATAATACGGCAGCGCCTCCTCCGAGAATAATTTCGTCATCACATCGAGGTATACCCTTCTGCCGGACACCATAAAGGTCATGTCCTCGGTAATCGGCCCGTCGAGCGTCAGGCGGGAGTCGATCATGCTGATGCCCCCGGCGCCGTGCAGTTTGTCCTTGCTTCCCTCTTTCATCGTCACATCGATCACCGAGGAAAGCCGTCCGCCGTATTCCGCAGGCATCGCTCCCTTGATGAGCTTGACGTGATTGATGGCGTCGGAGTTAAACGTGCTGAGAAATCCGCCCAGATGGTACGGGTTGTACATGATCATCTCGTCGAGCAACACCAGGTTCTGGTCGGGGCTGCCGCCGCGGATATTCAACCCGCTCGATATCTCGGAGGACGATTTCACACCCGGAAGCAGCAGGAGCGCCTTGAAGATATCCGGTTCTCCGCCGAGCGATGGAATGCGCTGAATTTGTTCCATCGGCATTTCCACCTGGCTGACGGTGCGCGATTCCAGCGGTCCGCGCGAAGCCTGCACCAGCACCTCGCCCATCTCGATGGTGACGGACTTGAGTTCTATTGTGAGACGTGTGTTGCTCTGTTTGACGAGATCGACGCGTACTGAATCGGTTTTGAACCCCAGAGCGCTGATCCGTATAAGGTACGCGCCGGGTTTGAGATCGGGAATTGAGAAAAAACCGTATTGGTTAGTTGCCGCACCCCGCGTGGAGCCGGTAATAATGATGTTTGCACCAACCACCGCTTCGCCCGTCCCCTCTTCAACGACCGTACCGGAAATCGACTGGGCGCGAAGAGAGACGGAGGAGATGGCAAGCAAAAACCCTACAGCAAGGAAGAAAGCATTCGTTTTCATAATCGCTCGAAAATCGTGTTGCTGCCGTTAATGTATTTTTATTAGAGACACCAAGTCCGATCGGTATTGTGTTACACCATACCCATCGCCACGCATGTTGAACAGGTGATAAGAGAATACCGGTTCGAGACCGAATAAGTTCCCGATTGGGCACATATTTGGATCGGTGAAGTACGGAGCCCTGTAGACCGCTGATGAGCCGTTTATGTAGGACATATGTACTAGCAACGAATCTGCGTATAGACCATAAACAGGCAGCGATACAATCGTTTTCCCGTTATTTTCAACTTTTGTGAAGTATCTGCAATCTGGAATTCTGAACTCAGCACCGCTCCAAGGCAATTCATGACCGTTTGAGTATTCAGTGACAAGAAAATAATATCGTTCATCATCGTTTATGGTTTTTAGATTGAAGCTAAGTTCATAAACGGAGTCCTTGCCGGTGTATAATGAACTTTCGATTTTACGGACAAACAGCGATGTTTCGGACATAGAAATGCAATCGATTGAGCCATTCAGCATCCTGCCGTTCCAGGAGACGGTAATGGTCGCGCGCTGCGTTTCCTGTAATGGAACTTTCGTTTGATACAGGTTCTGTTCATGGTGAGGATATATAGTGTCCGGCGTCCATTCCAGCGGAAATGTGTTCCCGCCTAATGTAATAGATACGGAAGCATTTGTTAATTCCGCTTGATTGATATCTGCGCTTCGCGGTCCTGCGGACTTCCAGACATAACAATCAACGTTAGCGCTGTCATCGGATTGCACTATCGAAACGCCTGCAATAAGGCATTCTGCGTCAATGGTCCCGTCGTCGCCGGTCACGGGCATATCGCATGCGGGCAGCATAAGAATGGAAAACACGAGCGAGCTAAAAAGCCATCGAAAAACCGATACTCGGCACAATGGGCAATACCGATGTTCTTGTGAATTCATAGAAATTCGTACTCTCAGGGATGAACGGATCGTCCTTCTCGAAAACATAACTATAAAAGGCGTTGTTTTTGTTGTAAACATTATGGATATGCAGATACAATGTGGATTGCAGACCGAACATGGTGGTGTAGTATGTCGCTTTGATGTCGAGCCAATGCTGAGAAGGCAGATAGTATGCATTCCTGTGAGAGTAGATATATCCGGTCGTTGTTTTCCCAATAGGTACAGTCATTGGAGCACCCGTCATATATGCCCATGAAAGATCGAATTGCCATTGGTTCCAAGGCTTGTATGAGATGGCGGCCCCTGTCTCAGCGCGAATTTCATAACGGGAAGGATAAATATTCCCTTCATCGATTTCAGGCGATTGCATGAGCGATCTGCCGATGCTCAGGTTAAGGGACCCGATAACACGGCTCCATATTCCTCTGAGAGAGGCTTCAAGTCCATACGCCTCACCGGTCGATTTCGAAATATGTATTCTGTAATAGCCGTCATAGTTGTAATAGCCGTTCATTTCGTACAGGTTCGAATATGTCCGGTAGTATGAATTGATCTCTGCGTTTAGGGAGACGCCGAAGATGCCTTGTATACTTACTCCTGCGGCGATGCTGTTGATACTCGCCGGTGTGATATCCTTCGAACAATGAAACCGTTCAACCATGGGAAACGGCAAGCCCGTTTCCGGAATTGCATGCGTGAATTGGTGGATTTGCTGATATCCCAACCGAAGTTGAATCCGGTCTGAGACGGACGAGTGAATGGCAACCCGAGGCTCGGCAAAAACAAAGTCGCCCCGGTTGTAGTGTACGAATCGCATACCGCCGGTGAGTGTCGCGCAACCAGCGATATCCAGAATATCTTCGACGTATGCCGCCGATTCGGATGCATAATGTGGAATATCCGGGCGGAGGGGTTCGATATCGTAAATGATGATTGCATCCGCCCGGCTATATTTAGTTGCATGCAGTACGATGTCAAACCCGCAATTCAGCCTATGGTGTTGAAATGGCCTCGAAAACAGGAACCGTGCGCTGTAATCGCGCAACCAGCTATCCCAGCTCTCCCATCCTTCCATATCCTTAAACTGATAGACGGCAAATTCGGATAGACCCGCCGACAATCGAAGCGTGGCGCCGTCCGAGAAGGAGTGATCGTATTCGACCCCGCTCATCCAAGACGACCACGCAGCACGCCAGATTGTACCGCGCCAAAAACCCTCGTCGATTCTGGAATTATCTCTCGAATACAACGCCGACACGGAAAGAGTCCCGTTTTTCCCGGGCTTCCACATTGTCTTCATGAATCCATCCTGAAACGAATACTGTATTGCGTCGTCGGTAATCGACCGTACAACCGGATCGAGATAGAGCGAACGGATCGAAATCAAGGAAGCGACGGATTTGCCCAGAGGGATGTTGACGGACGCCGACGCATTGATGAGACTCAGATTGAATGTGCCATGAATGGCTGTAGTGTCAGGCGTAACAGAGCGGATATCGATGACGGAGGACAGCTTGCCGCCGTATGAAGGCGGTGTGCCGTCGCGGTACAACACCAGCTCATCGATAATGGGACCGGGGAACGTACTGATGAATCCGACAAGATGATATGGGTGATAGAGTTCAACCCCGTCGAACAGAATCTGGTTATGCATGAATCCAAGTCCCCGCACCCGAAGACCGGCGGAAAAATCCGACATGGGAGTCAGTCCTGGTTCCGACGCAACGGATGCGAAGGGATCGCTTTCGCCTCCAGCCAACGAAGACCCTGCAAGCATCGCCCGGTCATACCTGACCGCCCCGAATATCTCCGGCGATAGATCATCCCGGTCTGTTGTCACAGGCACAGCTTCCATTTCGTAGACTTTTTGACGAAGAGCAATGAGGATATCCTTCCGGGAATAGCGTACAGGGATTGAAAGTGAAAGGTATCCCGGCGCGGAGACGGTCAATGTATCCGTTCCTTCCTCTGCCATAGCGATACGACACTGTCCAACGTCGTCTGTCATACATCCTTTTGAGAGTTTTTTCGAAAAGACGGTTGCCCCTGTCAGTGGTTCCCCGCTTTCATCGTTGACGACTCTGAACCTCTGCCCCTGCGCGACAAGCACGCCGGCGCCGGCGATCAGAAAGCAGATGAAAGAAAGGAGGGCGATGAGGCTATAAAAATTCATTCAAAGATGACGGATTAAGAGATGAAAAGTTCAAAATGTGTAGAAATCCGTTATCAGACAAGGCATCGTTTAGGAACCGCCAACCCCTGTTGCAGTGCAATAATTGCATGTGAAAGCGTTTTTTCGCTCATATCATACAGCGCCTGATCGTATTTTTCATTGCCTATTCGTGTTGTATTGCCCGAGAGAGACATACTACCAGATCGTGTCTATGATTCATTCGTTTCTTATGCAAATTACAGCGGGCAAGTATGCCGCGGAACTACGCCGATGTACCGGCGCCGTTGACCGCATGTCCTGCTGTACCGCATGGAGTATGTTTTGCGGCGGCTCCATACTGACGCTTGTGCTCTCCTGCGTCTTCGGTATGGATGCTCGTTCCGAATTCCTGTTTCCCTTCTCCGCTGGCGAACCATTCCCTCTGGAGTTCGCCGGAGCCTTCGCCGGTCTATTCGGAATCAGCCTCAAGCCCCGTTTCTCTCCCAGAGGCGTGTTTCATACTGAAAAGGGTGGTACTTTAATGACAGAATCACAGACGACCCACGACCCCGGTGGTGGCTCAGCACCCGATATAATTGCCGATCCTGTGCTTCCCCGGCGCATCGCTGGCTGCATCCGCGAATGCATCCTCGTCACCGATGCCGAACTGTATTGCGAGACATGGGACGCGGCATGCGAAGTGCTGCTCGGCGTTCCTGCATCAAAAGCAATCGGCTCCTATCTTCCCGATATGTTTTACGGCGTCGAGCCGATGGTATCCGAGAATATTCTCCGGCAGGCATCGCTCTCAGATTCCAACGTGACAATTATGTTGCCGTCCGTCAACGGGCTTCCGGCGAGGACGTTCTCCATCTTCATCGAGCCGGATGAAAGTAGTCTCTTTATCCATATCAGGGACATCGGCAATCAAAAAGAAAATCCGCCGGCTTCCCAGCATTCGGCATTCGTCCCCTTCTCTGTATTCAATTACGCCTCTGCGGTGACATACATAGCATCGACGAAAGACGACCTGAAACCGACCTTCATGAGCCCGGATATCGCCGAGCTCTTCGGTAACAATAGCGCGGTGCAACAGACCATGATCCGGGATACGCTCGAAAAGCATATTCATCCGGAAGACAGGCAAAAAGTATTCCAGCAATATCAGGATGCGATTCAGACGCGCCGGCCGTTCATCATGGATTACCGTATCGTGACAAAGGAGAACAACGTCCGGTGGTATCACGAAGAAGCGGTTCCCATTGCCGACGATGGAAACGGTTCGTATCACGGGGTTATCGTCAATCTCAACGGCAGGAATGAAACCGAAGAGACCTTGAAAAACACGGTGGATATGGCGCTCGAACTGCTTTCGAACGGCGTAGGCGCCGGGTTGGTGTTTCTCAAGGGCGACGTCATCCGCTATGCGAATTCCGCGTTTTCGGAATTGGTACAATACGATGCGAAGGCGCTTCGGGGACTTCCCTTCCTCAATCTCGTCACCGAACGGGATAAAGCGACGGTGAAGAAGTGGTTCGACGAAGAAAACCAGTATGGAGGCAAGCGTACCTGCGAATTCACATTCGTCAGCCGGTCGCCCGCCGTTGTCGAAATGGAAATCAGCAAAGTTGAGTTTTTCGGTCAGGAATTTGTCATCGGCACCATTCTCGACCGGACGCAGAACCAGAAGCTTGAACAGGAACTTACCCGGCTCGCAAGCATCCCCGATCTCAACCCGAATCCGATTCTCGAGGTCACGCTCGAAGGCGAGATATCATATCTCAACCAGGCGGCGCTCGAAACCTTCCCATCTCTGCCGCTCCTTGAGAGCGAACACCCCCTAGTAATCTCGATTCGCGATGGAATCAGAACATTGAACGAAACGGGCAGCCATATTCATTCGCAGGAAACAACCATCGGAGATAGAATCTACTCCGAGTTGGTTTCGCGCGTGCCCGCCACCGAGATTATCCGCGTCTATTTAAACGACATTACCGAGCGGATGGAGTACGAGCAAAATCTAGCGAACGCAAAACAACTCGCGGAGAAGGCGAACCGCCTGAAGTCCGAGTTTCTCGCGAACATGAGCCACGAAATCCGTACCCCTCTGAACATTATTCTCGGGTACTCGGATCTCGTGAAGAGCATTTTCCATAAGCAAAGCGATCATCAGTGCGATACGTATTTCAATTACATCCACAATGCGAGTTCGCAGCTCACGCAAACGATCGATAAAATCATCGATATTTCCCGTTTCCACATAGAGGATTTCCCGCTCACTCCGCAGGAGCTTCCGGTCTGCCATATGGTGAAGGACTGCGTGAACGGGTTCCGTGTACTGGCCCAGAAGAAAAATCTTGCCCTTACGCTGGACATGGACAATGATGAATTCTTAATTTATGCCGATCAATACGCTGTTGCCGAATCGTTGACGAATGTCATCGGCAACGCCATCAAATACACTCAGCAAGGTAGCGTTTCCGTCTCGGTCAGGAAAACCGGCTGCGACGAACTCACAATAAGCGTTATCGACACAGGAATCGGAATATCAAAAGAGTTTTTACCTCAAATATTCGTTGAGTTCTCTCAGGAAGAAGGCGGATACGATCGTACTTTTGAAGGAACCGGCTTAGGATTGGCGCTAACGAAGAAATTCGTCGATGCCAGCGGAGGTTCCATTACCGTCGATAGTATGAAAGGAGAATGGACCGCATTCTACATCTGCTTCCCTCTCCATCCCGACGGCGGACTCAACATGAAGGAGACACAAGAACAAATGAACCCAACACCGCAGCAAGCTCCCGCGAACCTCCCGGTCATTCTCGTTGTTGAAGACGATCCATTGACCCAGGATTTTATGAAGATCCTGCTCGGCAAAAAGTATACAAAGCATTTTGCCGTCAGCGCTTCCGAGGCGAATGTGATCCTGGACTCACAGCCGGTCCAAATCATCCTGATGGACTTGTCGATCAAAGGCAACGAGGATGGAATCACTCTTACAAAGGCGATCAGGAATCACCCGAAATGGAAAGAGATTCCAATCATTGCGCTTACGGCACACGCCTTCGCACGCGACCGCGAAAACGCTCTTGCCGCAGGCTGTAACGCATTCTTCTCGAAGCCGTTCAACCGCGCGGACCTGATCAAGACCATCGACGAATTGATCAAGGGTTCGTAGCGGCGGTTGCCGCACATTTTATGGAAGAAGCGTACACCGTACCGTACCGGACCGGTGCCGGTATACAAGCCGCTTTTCGCTAATGAACCGGTTTCGGGCGCGATAACATTCGCGCCCCTTTTTTTATATTTCCTTTCAGGACGGCATCCTTGCCGTATCCTATGATGCATGTGTACGAACAATCGGGTCTCTGAAACTCTCATGTTTCGATCGTATTCCTTTCTCCTGTCCTTTGAAGCGCGGATCATAGCGACGGTCAGCCTGATTATTGGGCTCATCTTATTGCGTATGGTGATCCACGGAATAATCGCACGGCGCACTAAGGATATTTACCGCCGAATCGTCAATCGTCAGATTTCAAACTATATCGTTACTCTCGCCGGTATTGCGGTAATTATTCCGCTCTGGATAGATTGGTTCCAATCCGTTTTCGCAGTCATCTCCGTTATCGCCGTCGCAATCGTCATTCTGACCCGCGAAATGCTGGTCAATATTCTGGCGCATGCGGTGATCGTTTGGAGGGCGCTGTTTTCCGTAGGCGACCGGGTGCAAATACAGGATTATATCGGCGATGTAGTTCAGATCGGTCCGATGTATATCACACTCGCGGAGATCGGACAGAAGGAGAACGACGGCGATCCAACCGGCAGAATCATAAAGCTCCCCAACAGTCTCGTACTGACGAATCCGATCGCGAATTTCACCCGGGGCCTGGCTGTGATCTGGAGCGAGATCAGAGTTGAGATCGAGATCGGCAGCGACTGGAAAACGGCGCGTTCCATCCTCGACCAGATCGGGCGGAAGTACAGCGTACAACTGAGCGACGCCGATTACGAAAGCATCATGGTTTCTGTCGAAGAAGCGCTTTTCACGACGTCGCAGCCCTCCACAAGCGTCAGCGTCGAGGACGGGAAAATCGTTCTCCGCCTCCGTTACTCGTGCCGCATCGACGGCCGTCGCGAATCGGAGGCGCGTATCTGGAACGATATTCTGGAACGGTTTTCAGCCGAATCCGGCATTCGGCTTATCTCGGCGTGAAAATAATCGTGTCTTGATCCCCCGGCTGTCAGGCTGCAGGAATATATGGGAGTGTTACGGAAAACTCCGTTCTACCCGGTCTTGATACGACGGAAATCGAGCCTTCGTGTTTCTGAAGGATCTGTTTGACGATATCAAGCCCCAGCCCTGTTCCCTCGCCCGCAGGTTTTGTGGTAAAGAACGGCTGGAAAATCTTCTCCCTGATTTCATCCGGAATTCCGTGTCCGGTATCGCAGATTGTTATCACAACTGCAGGTCCCTTCATCGTCGCCGATAATTCGAGCGTCCCGTGACCGTCCATGGCCTGAATCGCGTTGTGAATCAAGTTTGTCCACACCTGGTTCAATTCGTCTGGATGGCACATGATATCCGGAATCGGTTCATAGTGCCGGTGTACCTCGATTCCGTGTTTCAGGAGATTATGGTACAGCGTCAGCACTGTTTCGATGCCTTCGACGATATTGGCGTAGAGCTTCTTCCCCGATGTATCGTGACGCGAATAGCTTTTTAGCGCAAACACGATTTTCGCTGCGCGCTCGACGGCAATATTGATATTCCGAGCGTTCCGCTGTTGCAGAGCGAGCTTCGACGCCGCCCTCAGTATTTCGATCGATTTGGGCGCGCGAAGAAGCGATGTGTACAGCTCGACGTTGTCGTATACACCCATATCGGAGAGCAATTCGCCAATTTCGTCTGAGTGTTCAAACTCCATCGATGCGAGCGATTCGAGAAGCGTCCGTTTATTCATCCGCTCCTCTTTCGCGGAGAGCATGACATTGCGTTCCAACGAATCTTCGACAAGCGCGTAGAAATCGGCCCGTTGTTGTGTATCCAGCTCCGCGAGTACATCCGGCAACTGCATCAGCGTTTGCGTAAGCGCCTTTTCGATATTGTTGATGGATGCGCGGATCGCGCCGAGCGGCGTATTTATTTCATGCGCGATGCCGGAAATGAGATGCCCCAGCGCCGCCATTTTCTCCGAGTTGATTAGCTGCGCCTGCGTTTCCTTGAGGTGGATCAGCGCTTCTTCGAGGCGGCGCCTGTCGAGTTCGATGATATGGTTTTGTTCCTGTAATTTCTGGTTGGCTTCCTGCACGCGCAATTGTGCCTGCCTGACGTTCAGCACCATTTTGCCGAACTCCTCGGCGAGGTCGCCGATTTCATCCGCAGTCTGCCGGGTAACGAGTGTATTGAGATCGCCCTGCCCTACCTTCATCGCAGCCAACTGCAACAGGCGCAACGGACGGACAATTAGACGCGCCTGCCCCATTCCAACGAAAATACCAAGCAGCAGCGTTGCAAACGCCACCCACGATGCGGTAAGCCTGGTGCGTTGAATCGCCTTTTGAATTCCCCGCGTGCTGCTTCCAACATAGATTCTTCCCGGTATGATATAGCTCGTCACCGGAAAATTGGCGATCATCAGGGAATCGATATGCTCGAGGCTATCTTTATACACGAATCCATCGGGATAGGACGCCACGGTTTCGCCGTTCGATACAAGCGCCACGAAACGCACCGACGGCGCTGTCTTCACGAAATCGAGCGCGCTGCGAATACTCGTGTAATCGTCGTTGTTCAACCCGGTGGTGATACCGTGCGCAGCCATCCTGGCAAGCGACTCGACTTCGTTCCGGTAGCTGTCGAGCAGTGCTTCACGCTGAACGTATGGGAAATACAAATACGCAAAGAGCGACAGAAAGGAAATGAATCCAATAATGGGCAATTGTATTTTCTGTCGGACGTTGATGCGCATGCTTGTTCCGCCGGATTATCGAATTCGCGATACAATTCGAACATCTTTGTTCTTTTTCGCCGTGGCAAGCGATACATAGCCGATGGCGCCTGGCGTTGTGGCGACATGTTCAAGCACATCGTCTTCTGAATCCAGAACGCGCGGCGGAACCGCTTTACCCGTAAACTGCTTTCTGAGCCAGATTTTTCGAAGCTCGTCCTGTTCGATTTCGATGAATTCGTAGAACGACTGCTTCACCGGGTCGTTTTTCTTGAGATCGAAAATCACGACGCGCGAGCCGTCTTCCCACCGGGATTGATTCAGGGTATAGAGTTCCAGTAATTCCTTCTTCGAAAGCTTTTCTTCGGTCACGTTTTTATTCGCGATAACGACTACCTGTGCGGATGCGGCGGCGGTGAAACCGGCGAAAAGGAGAACCGCGAGCAGCGTGGTCAACCCGATGCGTATAGAATTTCGTTTCATAGAAGAATGCTGCATCCAAGAAACACAAAATCCAGTTCGGATTCTGCCTCGACATACCAGGGAGTTACTTTTTCGAAATATCTGATGTATTGCGCCTTCAACGAAATATTGTTGTTAACGGAATACGATACGCCTCCGCTGTATAGACCGAAGCGGTGCGTATCTCCGATCTGATACTTGCTCCAGCACACCATCGAATAGGCCATCAGATCCGGGAGAATATTATACCCGAGGAACACATTGAGGTAATCCTGTTCCATTGTCAAATCGAGGTCGTTTGCCCGGTCGTAATCGTACAATACCTTGATGAATTCCGATTCCAGCGTAAAATTCCCATACTTCACGGAAAAATCGGCTCCCAGTCGGATTCTCGGTGCATCGCCTCGAAGGGAATCGAGATGCTGCACTGTGATAAAATACTCTCTGAGCTTTGTGGTATCACGTAGATTGTTGTAGTCGTGTGTGGCCGAGACGCCCACTTTGACATTCTCATTCATCGACCGCAAACCGACGCGCGCTCCGTAAAGCTTCTTCGAGAATCCGTTCGGATCGGCGCCGCTAAGAAACTCGAAATTCGGTTCCATCCACGATTCAATCATCCCGCCGTTTCGCGAAGAATGATACGACGATTCGGAATTTCCCATATATATGGCGTAGTCCAAATAATGACGGTTCATCATCGGGAATGAACCGTGAAGTTGAAGGAACGCGAATTCGGGAACGAAATCCTCGATGAAAAAGCGCTCGGTGAGCAACCGCTCGTAGACCATCGGGCGGAATACATACGGAAGCAACGCAAGCCTGTTCTTGACGGTGTTTAGCTGATTGAACTCCGGATAGAGCAAACCTGCCTTTAAATTGAGTTTATTGCTGTAAGTGTAATTCAGCCAGGCCTCCTGCACGGAAAGCGATCCCCAGTTGTGCTCGGAGTTGTAGTTCATCTTAAATTCGAGATCGATGAAGACATCGAAGTTGTCGTCGATGGGTTTGCTGATGAAGAAATCCATTTGTTGAAGCGCAAATGTGCTCCGGTCGACAGAAAACTCCACCTGACATGGATTGCATGGGAGGGTGCGAACCGTATTTTCGGCTTCGGCGCGCTGATAAAAAAACATCGTTTGCAGGGATCCGAACCATTGCCAATCGCCGATTCCCTGAGCCGACATCGACATTGGCGCGCAAAGACAAAGGAGGGCAACCCTGAATACGAATAGGAATCTTCCTTCATGGTTCATCGTTTCCATGCCTGCAATCCTTGCAATCCCGCATCGTTGACGGTTCGGCGTCATGGATGCACTCCGACAATGTTGTGAATGTACATTTCTGCCTCCGGAGACACGGATGTGAACCGAAT
Source organism: uncultured Ectothiorhodospiraceae bacterium (assembly GCA_964408855.1). Classification (GTDB taxonomy): domain Bacteria; phylum Bacteroidota; class Ignavibacteria; order SZUA-365; genus CAYPBB01. The sequence goes on along the minus strand of CAYPBB010000012.1, from coordinate 15,677 downwards.
ATGATAACAGCCGCCCTTCATTCCCAGTACTTTTCCGTACACCTCGGCGAGGATATCGTGTTGCTTCGAATACTTCCATTCCAGCTTCACATTGGAAAGAAGTTCAAGCGGCTCCTCGCAAACCAGCGATGCGCTCATTGAGGAGATCTGAATGATGCTGGCGTCGAGTTTCTCGGGCATGACGGAATTCCCTTCAAGGCACCATAACGAAACATGCAGTCCCCGCGGAATGTCCTGCATATTGGTTTCCCGGCGCGGCGCCTGAATATTGAATGGGCCGGAGATACCCGAAATATCATAAATCGGTACCGGTTCCTCGACGCCTTTCAATCGCGCTGTGAACTCGGACACGATTTCGAGATCGCAAGTGCATGAAGCCTTCGTCGATTCGCTGATGAGCACCTGTTCGCCGACCGCAAGACTTTCGAGCCGCGACGCGAGATTCACAGCGAGACCGACAACCCCATACTTTGCGCGTTTATCCGAACCGATATTACCGACGACGACCTCGCCGGTATTGATTCCGATTCCCATCTGCATTTCGGGAAACCCGCTCCGTTTGTTTTCTTCGTTAACCTCGATCATTGCCTGCTGCATGCTGAGCGCACAGGCAATGGCTGAAGCGGAATGATGCTGCATCCGCTTCGGCGCGCCGAACACTACCATGATTCCGTCGCCGAGAAACTCGATGACCGTACCCTGAAAGCGCATCACGATATCGATCATTTTACCGAGGTAATTGTTGAGCATAGCCACGACGCGCTCAGGAGTGAGGCGTTCTGTAATCGACGTGAAACCGCGAATGTCCGAAATCAGCATACTGATCTGCCTTCGCTCGCCGCCGAATTTCAGTCCTTCGGGATTTTCAAGCAGCGTGGCCATCACATCGTCGGTAACATACCTTCCGAAAATACTCTGGATAAACTCGTTGCGCAGTTCCAGTTCCTCACGCTGCTGTTCTATACTCTCGAGCTGCGCCTGAATCCTCCTGTTCTGCGTAACCACTTCGGCGGTGCGTTCAACGACAAGAGTTTCGAGGTTTTCATTCATTTCGCGGAGTACCTGGTTCTGTTCCTCGAGCTTTTTGTCCTGGTAGTAGCTCCGGACAGCTTCTTTTATTGTAAGGATTAAATCGGTTTCGTCCCATGGTTTGGCGATGTACCGGTACAAATTCGCGGAATTCACCGCCTTTCCGACGGCTTGCACATCGGCCTGGCCGGTGAGAAGAATTTTCAGCGTCCGCGGCGAGAGTTTATGTACCTCGCGCAACAACTCATCGCCTTTCATTCCGGGCATAATCTGATCGCAGATGAGAAGCGGAACATCGGTCGATGAGGCGATCAGCTCCTTGAAGAACTCCAGAGCGTCGTCGCCGCTCTCAACCGTTTCAATGGAATAATCCCGCGCGAAATGTTCTTTCAACTGATCCTTCAGGCTCAGCAGAATCATTTCCTCATCGTCGACGCACAGGAGCACCGGTTTATTCATACGTTCCGCTCCAAACCGCTTTCGATAACATCGATCAATTCGCGTTCAGTCCAGGGCTTATGTACGCATGCGTGCAGACGGGCGTTCATTCGCGCGTTTTCGATTGCATCGTTGTTCGCCTGCCCGGTGAGCATGACGGTAACAATCTGAGGATATCTCCTGTAGACTTCAATAAGGAATTCGTCGCCTTTGACCCCGGGCATCAGCCAGTCGGAGACGATGACCATAATGCGAATTCCATCGTGTACGAGCTCTCCGATGACTTCCCATGCTTCTTCAGCGCTTTCCGCAATTTCGTAACGATACCGGTCGCCGAAATAGTTTTTGATTTGAGTCCTCAAGCTTTTCAGGACAATGATTTCGTCGTCGACACAGAGAATCGCTTTCTTCATCGCTCATCTAAATTCGTGGAACGGATGGATCGTGAACCGTTTCGTGGTGGACAAATATAGCTGATTTGATGGAAGATAAATAGGAAGACCGCCCAGATTCAATGAAGCGCGATACGCCGTAAAACGAGCGGCTGCATCATCGCAAGCCGGTTGCGAAGTGCCTCGAATTCCGATATCTCAAACCTCAGATCGTTATTTGACGATCTTGATGGTGTTGACGTAGACGACAAATTTTCCCATCGGACCGCCGGTCACGAATTGCCGCTCTCCCCAAGTGTATTTTGAACCTTTAACTGTCACCTTCATGATGGCGCCATCGAGTTGAATGATGTTCCCGACTTTTATTTCCTCGAAACGCTTTTCGATATCAATTGCCGAAGGGATAAGATGGAAAAGAGCTGTGTTCATTTCGACCATGTTCTTCACAATCAAACGGTCGTTTATATCGGCAGGTTTCCATGAATACTCGCGGTCCTGCAGGTAGAAGCGGAAATCTTTCAGTACATCCTCATCGGACATTTCCTTCCAGCCGACAACGATATCATGAGATGAGATGGCGGCTTCCCGGTCGAACGAAAAGAGGTTCAATCCGCCGATGTAGTAATACTTGTGTTTTTGGAGAACACGCACGATACAGCGAACAGTGCCTACCTGCTGCAATTCGTATCCGCCTTTGAAGACGGGAGTGTTGGAGATTGCACGGCTGAACACAGGCGCGCTTTTTGCGAGAACTCCCGGATTCTGATGTACTTCCGCTTCAGGCCAGAGTCCGATCACCATAATTGCGATAATCGCAATGAGGACAAGCGCAAGTACTACCTGCTGAAGAATGATTTTAAGAGTCATGCCTGCATTCGAGCGTATGAAAACTACGGTGAAATGTACATGTTTTTTTCGATTTCTCCTTCCATGGAAAAGGAGACATCGTGCAAATCTTACAAATTCCTTAACGCGAGTGATCCAAAATCGGCAATATTTTCTAAAATACCATCCTCCAACCGATGCTCATCGTATAGCGGATGTAATTATCTCCTGGATTATTAAGGATATATGATCCGGAAACCACAACGAAAGAATTGTTGCCGGCATACAAGTTCAGTTTTGCCGCCGGACCGAATATCCGTATCTCTTCCTTGTCTTTACCATAATTTGCGAACCCGACGAAAATCGTACTGCCTTCGCGGGCAACTCGGAATGTAACGCCCGCTGAATAATATCCGATATTCCCGATAGGGACGTGCGTTAGAATATCGGCGGAAATTGCGAAAATTCGCTCGTCGCCGCCGAAAATGCGGTATGTGACCCAGCCGGGTACGAAGAAGTTCGCGCTCTCGTATCGCTTCTTCACTCCGATCTCGAAACCGCCGATTTTCGGGATGGTGCACCCAAAGTACGGGATAATGAATGACGTGCCTTCGTATAAATCGACACTGGCGCGGACGGCGATACTCATTGGCGGGTAAAACTCGATCTTCGCCAACACCCCAGCCATAAAAAAATCTTCTACCCAGGCGGTAGTGGTCTCCAATATGAATGTTTGCGGCGGAAGTGCGCTTCCCTCGGTTTCTTCATCTGAATCAGGCGCAACGGGCGTAGGTTGTTCCGCACGATAGAATCCGTTTGTTTGCCCCTGCATTCCGCATGTTCCACAAGAGAGGAATACAACAATGAATAGTAACAGAATCCGCATGTTCCAGGGAGAATGGTTTCCGATAGGCGCAACATACGAAACCTGACGGATTCGCACCAAAACGGTTCAGGCGGTGTCAGGCAGTAGTCCCGGTATCGTTGATTCCGGGTTGGGAATTTCGTTGTTCTTCAGACGCTGCAGGTTCCTCTTCGCCGGTACAGCATCGCTGCCACGAGCGGTATGAGTCGCGCCAGTACCGCTGATCGAAATGAGGTCGCGCCGCGACATGGTGTGGGTGTGAAAAAAGCAGCTTGGTTAGGATAAATAATCCTAATGCCTGCAGATACGAAATTGACGGCCCATTGAACAAATCGGGGATGAGCCAGTTCCAGAGAAGTTGAACGACGAAACCTACGATTGCCGTAATTCCAATCAACAGAATACCATGCCTTGCCAGCCTTTTGTTGTGGTTGCCTTCCATATTCATCATGTTATTGTTTCCTCAGTTCTTTTCCACGAATAATTCATTGTAGACCGGCAGCAGGCGCTTTCGAAGCGATAGCACGGCATATCTTTTCCTGGCCAGCAGCGTGTTCATTGGCACGTTTGTCCGTATTTCCATTTCGCGGAACGACTCTCCTTCGAATTCATTACAGACAAACGCCTCTCGTTGTTCCACAGGAAGCGCATCGAGCCCGGCTTGTATCTCGTTCCATATCCGGTCTCGGAGCAGCATTTGTTCCGGCTCATAGGCTTCGCCGGGAATAATATCCGCAAGCATAACGGGTTCAGCATCCGCGTCGCCTGTCCTGAGAAGCGACGATTCCGGGACGGGTTTTTTCTTCCTGTAAAAATCCACCACCCGGTTTTTGGCAATCTTTGTGAACCATGCGGAAAACGATTCGATTCGTTCGAGTGATGTGTACGATTCAAGCGCCTGAAGAATAGTATCATGAAGCAAATCCTCGGCGTCTTCGCGGGTCGGCAATGCACTCCTGAGAAAGGCAAAAAGGCGTTTGCTTTCCTTTCGAATCGAATCGGTTATCGGATGCGCTTTATTCAACGATACCCGGCATTATGCACGCGTCGCAGTGACAATGAACATCAGGGATGAATCGACGGTGAATTCTTCGGAATGAATATCGTCAAATCCGGCTTCACGAACCTGAATAAACGTGCGCTCCAGTAAACGAATCACGGTTTCGTCGTTCAACAGGCGGGAATGAAGCGCAAGATGCAGCCTTCCGCCGGGTCTCAATCCTTTGTAGAGTTTTGGTAGCACAATGGAAGAACCGGTCCAGAACGGAACCGTGTTGATCGAATACATGCAATCGTAATCATACGGTTGAATCAGCGCGGACTCGATGGGCTCGGCGAGCCAGTATACATTCGCATCCGGAAACTCGCCGTGAATCCGCTTTCGCGCTTTCGCGATCATCTCAGGCGACCTGTCGACGGCGGTAACGCGCGCTGTCGGATTGCTGCGGAGCAATCTGCTCAATGCCTGCCCGGCGCCTGCGCCGATTTCCATGACCGAAGCCCCTGGCCTCATGTCCAACGAGTCGATGACCCGCTCCGCAGCGTTTCTTGAATTCAGCGATAAAATCAGACCGGCGACCTTTCCGGCAAGACCAGTGGGGTTATCAAGCGTATGCAGTATTCTATTATTCATTCGCGTCTCAGTGTAATATCCGGTTATCGTACACAGAACAAGACGATCAAATGAATTAATTATTGTACGTCGTCGAAACCTGTCTGGTCATCCGGCTACTTCTTCTTCGTCAACATCCTTCTGATGTATCCGTTTTGAGGCAGCGCTTTCCGTATCGATTCATACGGTATCAACAACTCCGTCGGACCCACTGCATACGCTGCGATTTCATAGTTATTATAGAAGAAATAAAACCCGGAATCGGTTACCGCAAAGTTATCGTTGAGAGCAAACCGGTTGTCTTTGAACCAGTACCCCGATTCTTCAAGATTTGCCTTCGCCGGAATGTCCGTCATTTCTCTGAAAATTTTTTCGGCGGTACGCTCGATCTGCGAATAAGAGCCGGGAGAGATGAATTCCTCGAAATTCAGACGGCGTCCGCTGGGCCGATGAAACGCACGGAAATACGCCGCTCTGTTGCCGTGCGCGCCGCCAAGGTACGTTTCGGCGTTGAATTCGAGAGCAACGAAATCGGCTGTGTTTTGCTGCACGCCTATCCACGCGTCGACAGTCCAGGGTAACGCCGCTTCAGACTCCTCATCCCGATACTCCCGGTACATCTCGATGAATCGGCGCATGATCGATGGAATGTCATCAAACGCGCTACCGTCCGCACCGCACATGTTCGCCCATTCGATAATCTCCCGCTGAAGCGTATCGACCACCGATTCCTCTTTGTCCTCGAAGAGTGGGTACACGATCCTGTACATAGTACGCGAATCGATATCGATTTCCGGAAGAGAATAGAACAGAGAATCCCCATTCATGCGGTATGCCAGGGTGTCTGCCGTATCAACGGAACGTGCGTTCCCTGTTTCGCATGCAGAAGCGGCAAGCAGAATGCAAACAAGCGCTCCAATCAATGGAATGAGGACTACAACGCCCGAGGCCTGAATCATGCGTCGTATCATTGTTTCGCCTTTTCCTGAATCATCCGAAGCTCTCTGAACTGCAGCGGTGCGGTAAAACCTTCCTTCTCGAACCGAAGCCTGATTGCCTCGAGCAGCGAGCCGTGTACCACCCAGTAGTCGGAGTTTTTGACCCACGAGCGAACCGCAAACCTGATTCCAGTATCGGAAAGATCGGTGACGACAACTGCAGGCTCCGGATCGGCGAGGATGCGCTCATCTTCGGAGAGTATGGAAAGCAATGCCTCTTTCGCCCGGGGAAGATCGTCGCCGTAAGCCAGGGTTATGGTCAAGTCCACGCGCCGCAGATCTTCGCGGCTGAAATTCTTTATCGTATCGCCAAGAATATTTGAGTTCGGTATGATGATAAGAACATTGTCCGGGGTTTTCATGATCGTCGTGAAAATCGAAACCTCGGATACGACGCCGGTACTTCCCCCTGCCTCGACAAAATCGCCGGCCTTGAAGGGCCGGAAAATGATGAGCAGAAACCCCGCCGCGAAATTTGCAAGCGATCCCTGAAGCGCGAGACCGATCGCAAGGCCGGCGGCGCCGATCACCGCGACAAAGGTCGTTGTATCGATACCGATTCTATTCAAGGCTGCCAGTACGACGAATGCGAGAACAAGCGCGTAGGCAAGATTCGCCACGAATGAAACCAGCGTTGCATCCAGTTTCCGCTTGTTCATCATTTTGCGGAGACCTTTCCGGAGAGACTTTGCCAGCACGTAGCCGACAATCAGAATGACCAACGCGTAGACGACGTTCCAGCCGTACAGCGCAAGGTACACGCCGGCGTTTTTTACCAGTTGATGGATATCCATTTTGTGCCCTCCTTAAATTGGTAACAGTGCGAAGTCGAACATGAACACGGGAACCAGGCGAACGCTTCAATTGATTTATTCTGCAGACGAAAATGGAATTCGAGGTGACGTTCCTGCATTCGGTAACTACCTTGACTTATTTCTTCGTTTCTACATGCGTCAACGGGATGCGTGTGATTCCCGTCAGGAGAACGCTCACCAGCGTTTGCAGTAATTCGGGCGTGTTGACCGACCTCGTTTGACGGTTTTCGTAGAGAAGATGAAGAATGCTCGAATCGATGATGCGGATAACCGTACGGGGAGAAAATGCCTTCAAACTGCCGTCGAGCACCCCCTTTTTGTACATCGCCTCGAACCGGGCGTACGACGGCTCCCTTACCTCTTTGACAATATCGATGACGTCGTCGATAAGAGCAGCTTGTGAGCTGTGAACAATATCGAGCGACAGCGGACATCGCTGGAAATACTCCACGTATCCCGAAACAAGAGCGGTGATGAATTCCACCGGGGATTCCATATTCTTTGTTTTTTCTTCGAGATACTCGAACGCCTTTAGCGTTTCACCCCTGATTGCCGCAATGTATAATTCCCGCTTATCCGAGAAATACCGGTAGATGGTTCCCTTCCCGACTTTCGCGAGAAGTGCGACTTCGTCGATCTGAGCGGAATGATAATCAACTTTGGAAAACACCTTTGCGGCAGCTTCCAATATCGTCTGCCTGCGTTTCCGTTGAAGCTCTGTTGAATCGTTACGCATGCTCTCTGCTCTTCTTGATGACCTGTGGGGTGAGAATAACTGACCAGCCGGTTCTATTATAACGATTTTGGCAATTGAAGGAAATACCCGGAATTCTCACAGTGATTTCCGTGCTGCGTTCCGCATGCAACCGGCATTTTTTTTGCGCGGTATTGTTTTTAGCATTCAAACAAGGTATATTAGTCTTACGGCTAACTATTGTAGCGATCCATGATAACAGTCCCACATTCTACGCAGCAGGAATACGCCCGGCGGATCAACTGCGTGCTCGATTACATCAACGATCATCTCGCGGAAGAGATGAATCTCGAAATGCTCGCGGAAATCGCAATGTTTTCGAAATATCATTTTCACAGGATATTCAATGCATTTCTACGCGAAACATTGACCGATTATATCCGGAGGATACGGTTGGAAAAATCCGCGAATCTGCTGCTATTCGACCGGGGGAAGCCGGTTCTGGATATCGCATTGGAATGCGGCTTTTCATCGCAGGCGAATTTCGCAAAGGCGTTCCGGAAGCACTTCAACATCACTCCAAGCGGAATGAGGGCATCGTTCGATTTCCGCAAGATTGGAAAAACCGAACGCAATAATGGAAAAGTTTCCGGGAAGTATTTCGAACAAATTGCAGGGGTACATAGCAGCGTATTACAACAACCACTTTATGAAAGGATTATCGCAATGCATGTCGAAGTAAAGACACTTCCAACCTACACTGTCGCGTACGCCAGACATCTCGGCGCGTATTCGCCGACGACGATCGGTCCCGTGTACGATAAATTATGCGCATGGGCCGGTCCTCGCGGTTTGATCAACGAGAAAGCTGCATTCATCGGTCTGAGTTGGGACAATCCAGAGATTACGCCTCCCGAAAAATGCAGATACGACGCCTGCATCACCGTACCCGAAGATACCGCCGTGACGGGCGATATCGGAAAAATGACTATTCAAGGTGGCGAGTTCGCCGTGCTACGCACCGAGATCGTGAACAGCAATTTCCAGGATCCGTGGAATCAATTGTTCATGGAATGGCTGCCCAACAGCGGCTATCAGCCCGACGACAAACCGTGCATGGAACTGTATGTCAAAGAGGAAAAATCAGAAGCGGGCTCGACGATGATCGTCGATCTCTGTCTGCCTGTCAAGCCGATGTGAAGGAAAGGCGCGGCTCTATTGAGCATGTTGTTGTTCTTACCATGATTCCACGCGTATGCGCATCCACCCGGCTCAGCCGGGTTTTTTTATTGCGGATGTATCCTTTTGCCGCTTGAGGTGTTATTACGCTGGAAGTCTTTCGTGCGTTCTCTATCGCAGACGGCGCGAGCCGGATCATACCCTTCGGAATGAGATGTAATTCCGCTGCTGATTGAACGATGTTATGCATGGATATCTCGGGGGCATACAGCGCAACAACGGAGTATCTACGTGGTGCCTCGTCGCACGCGTACCTCCAAGCACCCCGCCAATTGAAGCAATTCCATTGACGGGGTGTATGTATTTCCGGGGTCTCAGGGGAATATCGGCTACGTGTTACCGGTAGTCCTGGTGTACTTCATTTCAACGACGCCTCTACTTCGAGCAATGGCATAGTCCAGTGTAAGTTGTGTTTCGTTGTGAGGTAACTGAAACAGCGGTATCCCTTCGCCAAGCAGAACCGGATGCACAAAGAGCCAGAGCGTATCGATACAACATGCATCGAGAAATGCTCCGGCGAGCTCGCCGCCGCCGATAAGCCAGATATCCTTCCCCGGCACAGATCGCATTTGGTTGATGAATACTGGGATATCCTGATCGACGAACAAACCATGCTGACTCACTTCTCCCGCTTTGGTTTTCGAAAAGATGAAGCTCTCTTTGTTTCCAAACGGCCATTCGCCAAACGTCAGCGCCTGTTCGTATGTTTTTCTTCCTTGTATGATCGTATCGATGGAATCGAAAAACGATTCAGTATCATAATCCTCGGCATCGTAGAGCCAATCCACGCTTCCGTCCGGACGCGCGATATAACCGTCGAGTGAAACGGCGGCGTAATAGATGACCTTTCTCATTGTATTCCTTTCAATACTATTTTACGTTACTTCATACACCGGCTGCGTTATAACCGACCATCGCCGCGAGAATCGCACTCAGGTCGTGTGCGAAAGAAGAATCTTGATCCCGATACCAATGAGAACAATCCCGCCGGCTATTTCCATTCTTGTGCCGAATTTCGTCCCCAACCTGCTTCCAAACACCATACCAACGGTGGTAAGACTCGCAGTTATAATACCGATAATGATTGCAGGCATGATTATCTCGGTCCCGATCAATGCCATGCTCAGTCCGACTGCGAGCGCATCGATGCTCGTCGCGACGGAATACATAATGAGCGATAATCCCCGCGTCGGATCGGACCGCTCCGATTGGTCTTCGCCGCCCTTCAATGCTTCGTGGATCGCCTTGCCGCCGATAAGAAGCAGAAGCGCAAACGCGATCCAGTGATCCCACGATTGGATGAATCCTGCGGCGGTTCTTCCAGCCAGCCAGCCGATGATTGGCATCAACGCCTGAAACAACCCGAAGTGGAATGCAAACCGGAATACCTGCCGTCCGGTAATTCTACCGAGAGCGACGCTGCCCGCCACCGCGACGGCAAATGCGTCCATGGAGAGACCGATAGCGATTCCGATAATTGTAAGTGTATTCAAGGAGCCGTTCGTACAATTCGTGCTACAATAAAGCCGTCAATATAGCACTTTCCGGATTCAATCAAGACCGTTCTCCGTTACCGGCGTCTCTATGAACGGTATCCGGCGAGAAGGCGGGAAGACACACTGACATATACTCAGCGCCCTCAGGATACGGAGTGCTGTACCGCACCCAGATACCGCGCGGTATCATCACAGCGCTCCCGGCAGCTAGTTCCATTCGTTCGTCGCGCGTCTCGACCACCAATGTGCCGCCGAGCACAATGGTGTACTCGTCGAACTCCGGCGTTTGTCCCGGCTCGCGCCATCCCTGCGGACTCACCATCCGGGCTATGCTGATCTCCGGAGTCGCGGAATTCACCCTGCCGAAGTATTCCTCGATCCGTTTCGGCGGCTCGCCTGCTGCATGAATGAGTGCCGGTTTCTGTATGATTCGCATCGTTGCGTTTCCTTCAATGTTATTGTATAATCACCGGAGCGACCCTGTATGATGCGGCGGTGCGTAGCACGATATAATACATACCCGGCGATAATCGGGATACCGGTTCCCGAAACATATATCTTCCCTCTTCCACCTCACCTTCGCGCAGCCGCGCGACTTCGCTTCCCAGGCAGTCGATCAGAGATACTTTTATATGTCCCCGTTTCGCGACGCGGTATTCGACTTGGAGTTCAGTCGTCGCCGGATTCGGGAACACTTCGATTGAGTACTCGTCTGGAAGACTCTCGGATTCAATGTCTGTCGGGATATGCGTCGACAGGGACAACTGATCGAACCACACTTCACCGGTGCGGTTCCTGAATAACGCATAGAGGTTAAGCGACTTCACAGGTTCCTGAGGATCGATGATATACGATGCATACTGCCAATCGTGGGTGCCCGTGTTGAATCGCGCGGTTTGTCCGTAGAGCGGTTTTCCCGATACATAATATGCATCGACGTAGAGCGAGTAATCGTTCCCTTGAGCGCCCGAGACGTTGTTGCATTTCGACCAGCCGGAGAGATGCAGTTTTTCCGGTACGGTTTGATTGAGTGTTATCGAAAGATACACGCCGCGCGAATCAGTCGCGCTGTCATTGACAAGATGCACAGACCTCGTGCCGGTTTTTGCATTGACGCTTGACGTATCGTAGTCGAAGCCCTTCACATATCCCCGCCAGAAATCCGGAATTCCGTCGTCGTTGTTATCGATCTCGAAGCTGAAATTCAGCGCCAGATTGCCGGGGTCGCCGTTTTGGACAATGAGCGGAGCCTTGCCGCAAGCGAGGAGCCCCGTGGTTGAATACACAGTGAACGGAAGCAATACGGTATCCGGTTGAGCGCCTGGAGGAATAGAAAACGAGCCGGTGTACCACACCGGGGTTACCGGCGGTCCGGGAAGCGCTGGATTGAGAACAAGGTTTCTTGGTCCTCCAGCTACGCCTGCATCGAGAACGATATATAAAGGAAGCGTCGTATCGCTTCTGAAATGCGATGATGACCCGTCATGTGCGAGAACGCTTACCGTGCATAACGTTACGCCGTCTGCCGGTATCGCCGCCGGAATAACGGTAACAGAATCGATAACCGGCGACTCGAGCAGTTGCCCTACGAGACCAGATAGATAGATATGGCACGAACGCGGCGCTATCGTATCTGCACCGGCGACTGTTAGTACTCTGCCGCCGTCGATCGTATTCCCGCCATCGATGCCGATCATCGGACGGTTGTTTCTGCCTGAATAATTGACCGGTTGATCCCCCGGATTCACGACCACGGTTCCCCCGGTATACTCGCGTTTATAATAGACGCCGCCGGCATCCTCGATGCGGAGATCCGAGATGCGTACGTCCGCCGATTCGAGCGGCGCGCCGAGCGGAATATCGAATTCGGGATAGTGCGCGAACTCCTGATAGTTGACGGCGTTTCCGAACATCGACAGACTATCGGCGACAAGCAGATAGCTTCCTAACGCGTATAATCGTTCCTGGATCGTATTATTGTATAATCCCCCGAGCGCCATCCATTCTTTCCTGTACCGGTGCGATGCCGAAAGCCCGCGTTCGCATTGCGTCTGCCATGAGGTACCGCCCACCAGTCCCGACCAATGCGTGCAGGCGAACCCTTCCGTCATGCCGCCGGTTGTATACAACAGCAGGCTATCGGATATATCGGTATATAATCCGTTAAAATACGCGGGCTTGGGATGGATACTCAATCGTATGCTGTCGAGCATTTCATACAAACCGGTGCGCCACGATATTTCATCGTACGGAAACGGCGGGTAGGCATCGCCGCCGTAGCTGGCAATGCGGTACCAGCAATCGTCTTCGAACAGTCCGGTGTATCCGCTGTTTGCGAACGATTTTTTTATCTCGGAAATATAGGCGCTCCGCCACGTACTGCTACGCACATCCATGACGAAAAAGCCGTAGTAATCGTTCTTCAGTCTGTTATTGATGTTCGTATGCCAGCTGCCCTGCGCCGGGAACGTCGCCGCTTTGCCCTGCCGCCATGCTTCGATCCTGAACTCGTATCCGCTGTTTGTACGCAAACCAGAAATCCCGACGCTCCGCGAATACCTCCAAACGCTTCCCTGCTTTTGCAACAGCGTGCGTTCGACGCTCCGCGACAGCGTATTGTTCCTGTCCCAGTCAGCAATGATGAATATCGAATCCGGAATCGAAGAACCGGGCGCGGAAAACTGCAACGCAACCTTTACGCTGTCCAGAGACCGCGTCTCGTTGATTGAATCGGGTACAACCCAGGGAACGGTATCCATTTGCAATGGAATGCGGACAGGATATCCATAGAATACGGAAGATCCATCCTGAAGCCGCGTCGCGACCTGGAGAAATTTCGCCTGTGTTGGGAGAAGACATTCAAAGAGCGGTGTTGCAAGAACCGTGTCAGCAAGCAATTGCGGCGCCGACAGCGAATCAGTCATCCATTGAAGGGTATAGCCCTGAATGGATAATGGACGTCTATCGTAGAGCCAGCATATCCGCGCCTTCGAGACGCCGGGAATTATTGTCACGCATGACGGTTCAGCCGAATGGATGAATGCTTCCTCGTCGCGGTTCACAAAGGCGTATTCCTGAAATGAGGGATAGAGGGCGACGATATCCTTGTAATGCAATATCGGGAGCGATGGTTCGATCGCGTGGATCAACTTGATGTCGGTTTTCGAACCTTCGTCGACGAGCGCGAATCGCCGGGCGGCGAATTCGGCAAGATACCTGTCGCCGTTGATTGCCGAGTAGTTCACGATATAACTCGTTACGCCCCGCGATTTGTATGTTGCCGGCTGGGCGGATACGAATAAAGGAAGAACGAACAATATCGCTGATAGGAACGTAGCAAGTTTCATGGCATGATCCGATGGTGGTATGGATTGCGATGCAACAAAATAGTTTTATTCCGGGAAATGGTAAATGAATGCGGAAGCGAAAAGCGCGTTCAGAAATACTTCATTCCGGAATCTGGAATCCGAAATCCGGAAAACAGAAGGAAATACTTCTCAAACATCGAGATTTCTGCTTGAATTTGCGATTTTCATATTTGGCATGCCGCTTGTATTCCTATAGGTATAACTGAGTTGCAAACACAACCATCTTCATCAACATTATTACTATAGGAGTTCTCATCATGAAAAAAACCAACCTTCTCGCCATCCTCGCAGGCGGAATTTTCTTCGTCCTCGGCGCAACCATGTACGCCCAGAACAACGCTTCGGCAACCGCCTCCGCGGAAGCGAAGATTGTCTCCGGTATCTCCCTCGAGAAGATCGACGACATGCAATTTGGACAGATCGTGCGCAGCAGCGCCGCCGGTACCGTCACGCTCGATCCGTCGACCGGCGACCGCTCGGCATTCGGCGGTGTGACGCTTGGACAGAACGGCGGATATCAGGTTGCGAAATTTTCCGCAGCCGGCGAAGGCGAGTACACGTATGCAGTGACTCTGCCGCAGAGCATCACCATCGCAAAAGCCAACAGCAACGCCACAATGACCGTCGATCAATTCACAAGCTCGCTCGGCCTTGCCAACACAGGCGCGCTGGATATCAATGGCGAAGACGAGTTCACCATCGGCGCGACGCTGAATGTGGACGCCAATCAGAAAACCGGCCTCTACTCCGGCGAATTCACGGTTACCGCAGCATATAACTAATCAACGCAACGGGGCGCGTCGAAAGACGCGCCCTTTCACTTTGCACGGGGCTATACAATGAATACACGCATTTCTACACGCTGCTCAATACCGTTTCTGTCCGCACTACTTATGCTTATCCTCTCTTCCGAATTATCGGCGCAGATCGGTGGAGATCTTCTTATCACACCAACACGGCTCGTGTTCGAAAGCAACAAACAGGCCGATGTTCTCACGCTTGTAAATACCGGTAGCGACACGGCGACATTTGCCATCTCTATCATAGAATATAAAATGAATGAAGGCGGGAATCTGGAACAAATCCAGCTTTCAGAATCAGATAAATCATCCGCGGCGACAATGATCCGTTTCTTCCCGCGTTCCGTCACCCTCGCACCCCGAGAATCTCAAACTGTAAGGGTTCAGATTCGGAAGCCGGCTGGACTTGCCGAGGGAGAGTATCGTTCACACATATACTTTCGATCTGAAAAAGCAGTCGAGCTTGGCTCGAACGTAAATGCGGGCGCAGATTCGACCGCATTGGCAATTAAACTTGCGGCGATCTACGGTATTTCAATTCCGGTAATCGTTCGGCAAGGAACTCTGACAGCCAACGTCAGTCTATCCGGCATCGCAATCTCAGCCACCGATAAAGATAAAAAGACAGCATCCGCGAAAGTGGTTATTCACCGCGAAGGGACAAAATCGATATACGGAAATCTTCATGCATATTGGACGTCCCCCGAAGGTAATAAAACAAAACTCAAAAGCATGAAAGGTGTTGCGGTATACATGCCTCTTACAACCAGAATTGTAGAATATGATATTACCACATCAGATACCGTCGACTTAGAATCAGGACGTGTGACCTTCGAATTTGAGAGTATCGCCGACGCCGACGCATTAATCCAGGCTTCGGCGTCTCTCGATCTTAAATAGCCCCGCGCGTCTGCGCACATAACGGGCAGGAACTTTGCATGCATCGCGGTTCCTGCCCGTTTAGTATATAAGCATATTATCCTTCATCGCCCTCCTCCCCGTTACCCGCTTCATGATCCGATTATATACTATATCTTCCTCTCCATTCATTCGTTCAGAAATACTTCATTCCGGAATCTGGAATCCGAAATCCGGAAAACAGAAGG
>CAYPBB010000011.1:0-98283 GCA_964408855.1 uncultured Ectothiorhodospiraceae bacterium | reverse complement strand
GAAAACTCATGTGTTGACGGATACGTACCGTTATTCCTGAATGTTGCATTTCTGATATAATCACAGTCCTGCGTTACTTTTCCAACTTGCAGGCTTGTATCTCTTTCTTGAGCATACACAGAGCAAGCTAATACTGCAAACAAAACAAACGGAAGTAGGCATTTCATACGTTTTCACCTCTCATCTTAGGTCTCTATTCGAACTCGCAGTGCCGTTCTCGTGCTGCAATGCAAATTCAATCCGACCATCCACATAAATTGATACCAAGTAAGAGATGCTTCCAGCATTACTCTCACGATATCTACATCTCCAATCTTATACAGCGAAGATTCCTATAGTATTGCAGCGCCAATTATTCGATCAAGCTTCCTAATATCAACACCTTTGTTTAATCGAAGTTTAAAATTGCCGGCACGAGTCCACAATTCCAATTCTGAATTGATATCGATGAAGTTGCCAGCATTCTCGCTCGAATACATGACGATGGATTTGAAGGGAATTGTATAAATCTCGATCTTTTTGCCGGTCATTCCTTGTTTATCAGAAATAATAATGCGTTTGTTCGTAATAACTGCAACATCACGGATTGTTTTGTATGCAATGATTGGTGCTTCGCCATCAATAAGAATCTCTTGCACTTCCGCAGATACAGTGGTTTCTGATGTGAAAGTCCACATCATAAGCGCTTTCAGTTCCGACATCTTTCGACCTCATATTTGCTTTGGTTGGCTAATAGTACTTATTTATTAATTCAATGATATTATCACGCTCCGCGCGACTTAGTATAGCCGAATATCGCTTTGGTTCATCGATCAGCGAATAGCAATACATGCTAATCGTTTACGAATACGGACGATTACAGCAATTACATCGAATGCCACCGTAATCGTATGATTGCCCATTCACGAATTAGCTTATTTTATCATTCTTTCCGTTTTTGGGTCCCTGCAGTAGGAAGATGGTCACCGCAATGCCCAATTAATATCAAATTATTTGATTCAATAAATGCGAAGTGGATTCTTAGACAAGTTTTTTTATTAATTTTGACATGCGGGGTAATGTCATAACTCACGCCTTCGTACAAAACCTGTCGTTCCTTCATTAGCTTGGCGTTCTTTTTGGTAAGCTTCCCCTCCGTGAAAGTTAATTCGTAGGGCTTGTTTGTGCTATAGATGGTCATAAGATCCGTAGTGCTTGTGCCGCCTTCAAATTTAGCATCATACAGGATTGTTGCAATAGAAAATAAAGCATCCCAACAAGAGTGAATATCATCAAAAGCAGTTTTTCTTGCTGAATTTAGAGCTTTTTCTTCGTCGTCTATTACGATACGCTTTGGAAACAACTTGGTTATCAAAACAAGGCATTCCTCAATTGTACGTGGGAGAGTAGTCATTAAATCTCTGATATCATTGACGCCTGTTATCTCGGTCGCGCTTTGCTTGGCATCAAGAGAACGCTTTAATTGGCTGTTTTTATGCTTTTCGGCATCATATTCCTTCTTTGTATTATCAAGCTCCTCCTCTAATCGCTCTATCTTATTATTTAGTATTTCTTCTTCTCTGTCAAAATATGTTATAAATTGATCGAATTCCTCCTCCTTCTTGCCGAATTTTTCGGCGTACCGCTCAGCATCTTTTTTAAAGACGGTTAATAAATATTTGTATTTCTCGCGATCTACGTTATCTATATCCTCGACACTTCTTTCCAGCCAAGATTTGCCAAATCGAGATAAGCCGTTAATTAATTCCTGGATTATTGTATTCTCACCTTTTTCAGCTATATCAAATGGTAAGTAATATCTGTGAATTTTTGAATCTCCCAAACTGTCTACATCCATCGGAACATATAATCGAATCGTACCATTCATGCATCTATAGTCATCACCTAAGTAAATTCTGATTTCTTCGTCAGTATCTCGGTCTTGTGTTATGTATACTTTCACAGTACCAAACAAGGCGCTAGAAAACATCGCTGGATTTACAAGAGGCTGGCTGGTTCTGTAATCTGTGGAAATCAATAGAATGGGTATTTTTCTTTCTCTGTTCTTAAGTATATTGTTAACAAAATCTCTTCCTGCACCAACTTTTATCGTTCGATATCCGGGCGTAATAATTATAGAGCCGCATCTTGCAGTCCATTTGTCTGATTGTTTCAAGATATTTTTAATTATATTTGGGATTGAACTTAATGGAGCTTCAAACGAACCAAGAAAACCTGGCAACATGCAATAGCTTACTTTTGTTCTGAGCCGGATACTTTTCTCATCTTCTGACGTTTGGAGTCCAAAATCAACATACCAACGCCTGCCATTAACCTCATTATCATTATGTTCTAGTCTTAGCGCCCAATATTTAGAGATTTTTATGTCTTCATTGTATCCTGCCACTTTAACCGTCGCCTTCGTATTTAAATGCTTATCACCTATCCATTGTCCTCCGAACCACATGCCTTTTCCTGCAAATGGGTGAGATTTTCCGATGGCTTTCCAACCACTATTATTTTTACCGTTCACCCATTCTTTGATTGAATCAAGAATGTCTTTGAAAAAGCGTTCGTTTATCATGCCATCGGTGGGGTATAAGTCGAACGCAGTACGATAATGGATAGTAGAATTAACCAAATATGAACTCCATCAGGATGAGATTAAGTATCCACCTCTTTCCTTCATAGACACCTCAGCCCCTTCACTTGTGACAGACTTTGAAAATAAAATACCGGTACATCCGAATACCCGCAAACCATAGCAAATCAATAGGTTACGAGGATCGGGAAACGGGAAGGGTGCAAGTGTCCGGGGTGTGGTGCTGCAGAAGGGCTACGCTATCCCCGCCTGAAGAATGCCCCTCCGCCCGTCCGGTGTCTTCACCCGGCGATTGACGAGCTCAGGCGGCCGGACACATCCCCAGTCTGGGGAGGATGTGTGCGTACGTGTGGTCTGTGTGCGTCCTTGTAGGTCCTTGCGGGTCCTTGTGAATGCGTACGTGTGGAAGAGATTCCCCCGCTACAACGCCGGTGTCAGTGGTATGCTCACTGTTGGCGGGTAACAAACAAACAGGGCGAATAATCCTTCTTTCGGCTACGCCGAATTCTGGACAGGTTATTCGCCCCTACAATTTTCGGATGATGTTGGTATATCCCTACCCGCTCACTTCATCCAGGAGCCGGGCAAGGGTGCGGGCGACTTCGCGGCGTTCGAGGGTGGCGACAAGCTCCTTCTTTTGGTCGAGTCCCAGTTTGCCGTCGAGCCACTGGCGGTAGTAATACAGGAATATCTCGGCAATACCCGGTATATCGTTCGAGCGCGCGGACCTGCCGGAGTTGGTCTCGGCTATGACCTCCGTCACCGCGCCCTCGGGCGCAAGCGTGATAATCGGCTTGCCCGAGCCCATGTACTCATACACCTTGCCGGGCACGATTTCTTCGTTCCCCTTGAAATCGTCCACCACCATCAGCAGCGCGTCGGACTGAAACAAATGCCGCACGCTGGCGGCGTGCGCCATGTAGTCCTTCACCGTAATGGAATCCTTCAGCAGAGGATGCTCGAACATGGCGCGCACCTCGCCTCCGAACCGCCCGATGAACTGCAGATCGATCTTCGCCGGATCGACATGCCCCGCTTCCACCAGCGACGCCACGGCGGCGAAAAACGTCTCCGGATTGCGCTTGCCGTACATCGAGCCGGTATAAGTGACCTGGAACCGCTTCCTGTCCACAACCTCGACCGTCGGGAAATCCGCGCTGTCGAAACCATTGGGCAGGTGATACACTTTGTCCGTCGGCAGATCGGGGTACTTGCCGTGGAAATCCTTCAGGATGCCCTTCCAGGCAACCTCCATGCGGTCGCACTCGGCGAAGGTGGAGCGCTCCATTGCGCGGTCAAACATATCCGGCAGCCACCAGCGCACGGGCGCGGAGAGGAAACCCCGCCACGGATCGCGAAAGCCCGCCACCCACGGTAGTCCCGTGCGGTGTTTCAGATCGCGCGCAATGACCGAGCACGTGTACGGCGGCGAAGACGAGTAGATGGCTTTGATATTGTGATTGCGGATAATCTCCAGTCCCTCGCGAACGGCGTGCTTGCGCCAGCCCATACGCGCATCGGGAATGAAGAACGTCGCGCGGATGAACTCCGCGACGGCTTCGGACAGCTTGCGTTTTTCGCCCGGTTTCGGGATGGTGTTCACGTCCACCGCCGTGCCGGCTTTCTTGCCGGTGAGTTTGCGGTAGAGGTCGTACGGCTCGAAAATCTTCGTGCGGTACACAGGGACGTCCGCAGGGATTTCCGCGAGGAGACTTTCGTCGCGGGCGGGATAATCGGCGTCTTTGACCGTGAGCACCACCGGCTGCCAGCCGAATTCGCGCAGGTACTTGACGAATTTCAGCACCCGTTGCACGCCCGGTCCCCCGGACGGCGGGAAGTAGTACGTGACAACAAGGACGGTTTTTTTCGTTTCTTCACTCATACTCCCGCTAAATTACCCCGATTCGGGGAGAGGAACAAAAGACGGGGGCAGCGAACAGCATCCGAAGCATTCCCGGACAGCTTTCATCTTCCAGCTTTCGATGCGTGACGATTTGATTTTCACATCAGGAAGTGTTATCTATATACCCTGGTAACATAAGAAAGAAACAATCATCATGTCAGCAAAGAAAGCAACACTGGAGCATCCTCAGCCGGAGGAAACTCCTGCACGCAGACAGATCGAGCGCGTGCAAACCGGCGTGCGCATCGAAAAGCGCATACTCAAAGTGCTGAAAGGCTTTGCCGAAGCCCGCGATATCACGCTCGGCGATCTGATCGAAGGTATCGCATTGCACAATTTCGAGGGGAAGTGTCCGTTCGGAGAAGAAAGCCTGAAGCGAATTGCAGCGCTTCGGGAGGTGTACGACCTCGATCTTACGGCGGAGGACAGCCACTTCCTTGTGGAGCAGGAGTAAAACCGTGACGCAGACAATGGAAGAACCGCTGGTATTCGATACGCGGGAGGAGTTTGCGCCGCACCGCATTATCCGCGAAGCCACGATTATCGTGCAGGCCGCGCTGGAAGAGGCGTTCCCGCTCTTCACTCCGGCGTACGAATCCCTGTGGCTGCCGACGTTTCAGCCGGTATTTATCGACGGCGCCGAGCCGCAATACGCCGGGAAGATATTTTTCACCATGCACAAGGATGAATCCATCCCGCATCCGGTTGTATGGGTGATGACATCGTACAATCCCGGCGCAGGGACGGCCGATTACACGCGCTTCACGCCTGCATCGGATGTAACGGTGATTCGCATCCGCGCCTCTGATGCCGGGAACAACAGCACGATGGTAGCGGTCCGGTACGAAATCACCGGACTGACGGAGCGCGGGAATGCTTTCGCTCGCAGCATGGATGAGACTGCCTTCGCCGCATGGATCGGCGAATGGGAAACGGCGATTGAGGCGTATCTGGAGAGAAAACGACGCGGGGAGTGAAGAGGGGCGCGGGAAACGCTGCGCGATGAGTACGGATTTCGTTCACACCTGACTTGATATCATTTCTTTCTTCTTTCCCCTAATAGGGGACGAAGTCTATGCGATGACTTCCGCATCGACTTCAGGGGTTCGGCAAGTGGACGGCCGGCTTTCTTTGAATACGCTGTTAATTCGGAGGGAATATAAAAAAGGGGCGAATGTAATTCGCCCCTACAGGATTCGACATTGTCAGAACATAAACGGGCGTCCTTTCGGACGCCCATGGGCGTAGCGAGCTACGCCCATGACGGATTGGATCGGTAACAACTTGGTCATTGAACGTCCTTTCGGGTCCACGAGAACGTGCAGCGTCAGAAGAGATTCCCCCGCCACGACGCAAAAGAAATAGCGTCGGCGTAACGCTACCATTACACTTTCTAATTACGCCTTATTAAGTACGTCTTCATTCCCCTAATAGGGGACGAAGTCGATGCGATGACTTCCGCATCGACTTCAGGGGTTCGGCAAGTGGACGTCCGGCTTTCTTTGAATACGCTGCTAATTCGGAGGGAATATAAGAAAGGGCGAATGTGATTCGCCCCTACGGGATCGACCGAACGTTTTCTACTTCATCATCGGGACTTTGACGCCGTGTTTGCGGGCGTTGTCGATGGCGCGGTCGTAGCCGGCGTCGGCATGACGGAGAATGCCCATGCCCGGATCGTAGGTCAGGACGCGCTCAAGACGGCGGTCGGCTTCGTCGCTGCCGTCGGCAACGATGACCATGCCGGCATGAAGACTATAGCCCATGCCCACGCCGCCGCCGTGATGGAACGACACCCACGTTGCGCCGCCGATGGCGTTCAGCATTGCATTGAGAATCGGCCAGTCGGCGATAGCGTCGCTGCCGTCTTTCATCGCTTCTGTTTCGCGGTTCGGGGAAGCGACGGAGCCGCAATCCAGGTGGTCCCTGCCGATGACGATGGGAGCCTTCACTTCGCCTTTGCGGACGAGATCGTTGAAAACCTTCCCCATCTTCATTCTGTCGCCGTAGCCGAGCCAGCAAATACGCGAAGGCAGACCCTGGAACGCTACCTGCTTCTGCGCTTTTTCGATCCACCGGGCAAGCTGTTTGTCTTCCGGGAAGGTTTCGAGCACGGCGCGGTCGGTGCGGTAGATATCCTCCGGATCGCCTGAAAGCGCCACCCAGCGGAAGGGTCCTTTGCCGTCGCAGAACAGCGGACGAATGTATTCGGGAACGAAGCCGGGGAATGCGAATGCGTTTTCGAGGCCGTTCGCAAGCGCTTCGCCGCGGATATTGTTGCCATAGTCGAACGTCACCGCGCCCGCAGCCTGAAGATCGATCATGGCTTTCACGTGCCGGACGCACGTGGCGCGGGCAAGTTTCTGATATTCGCCGGGATTGTGTTTGCGGAGTTCCACGGCGGCGTCATAGGTCATGCCGTCGGGCACGTAGCCGTTCAGCATGTCATGCGCCGATGTCTGATCGGTCACAACGTCGGGGATGATGCCCCGGCGATGAATTTCGGGCAGGATGTCCGCGGCGTTGCCCAGCACGGCGACGGAGAGAGGCTTTTTCTCTTCCTTTGCTTTCAGCACCATATCAAGCGCCTGATCCAGATCGTCGGCCCAGACGTCGAGGTACCGGGTATCGAGGCGCTTCTGAATGCGGGAAGGATCGATTTCCACCATCAAACAGGCGGCGCCGTTCATCGTAGCAGCCAGCGGCTGAGCGCCGCCCATTCCGCCGAGACCGGCGCTGAGGACAAACCGTCCGCTCAGGTCGCCGTTGAAATGCTTTGTCGCCAGCGAAGCGAACGTCTCGTACGTGCCCTGAAGAATGCCCTGCGTCCCGATATAGATCCACGAACCGGCGGTCATCTGACCGTACATAATCAAACCCAGCTCGTCGAGACGGCGGAATTCATCCCACGTCGCCCATTTAGGGACGAGATTAGAGTTGGCTATCAGCACTCGCGGCGCGTCGGTATGCGATTTGAAGATGCCGACCGGTTTACCGGATTGCACAAGCATGGTCTCGTCGGATTCAAGCTCCTTCAGCGCGGCGATGATGGCGTCGAACGCTTCCCAGTTGCGCGCGGCTTTGCCGAGTCCGCCGTACACAATCAGTTCTTCCGGGTGTTCCGCCACGTCCGGATCGAGATTGTTCATGATCATACGCAAGGCGGCTTCCTGTTGCCAGCCCTTGCATGTCAGTTCCGTGCCTTTCGGCGCCCGAATCACTCTCGGGGTGCTGTCTGCCATTCAAATATCCTCAGTATGAAAACATATACTTCTGCTCGTTCAATCCGTTGTTGAACAAGCAGAAGTTAGTAAAAATCCTGGAATTATGGAGGAGGATACCTGCTATTCGGCGATCACGAACGCGCGGGTACGAACTGCGCTTCCTGCTGCGATAGCGCACAGATAACAACCCTGCGGCAGACCCTGCAACGGGAGCGTGAACACACCTCTGTTTCCCGAAGCCATATGCGCCGATGTGCGCACCGCTCTCCCATGAACATCGTAGATCGTCACGGCGGCTGCTGAGACAGAGCCGTTGGAGACATACGGGACCGAGAGATACCCGGTTCCAGCAATCACCGGCTGAGGATACGGCTCGCCAATCGAGAATGCGCCTTCTTCCGCCAGAGCGGGAATACCGGTTGAAGAAGTGAACTTATCTTCCAGAAGATCCCACAATTCTGTCCGTCCATCGTCGTAACCGAGCGCCCACATACCGATGCCGCCGATATCGAGCGAGTTCGCCAGATCGTACTTATACGTCATGCTTTCGACGTCGTCGTACCAGCATTGATGCCATGAGGTGGTCTGGTAGCTGTACCAGGGATTGAGGAATCCGGTAGACCAATTGCGGGTGTGGTTCGGCAATTCGTTCATGATCGACGTGTAGATATAGGCATTTCCCGCGCCGGTTGTCGGGGCGTTTTGTGCATCGCTTGCGACAGGCCAATCGTATCCGTAGTAGGGAACGCCCATCAGCAGCTTCGCTTTCGGAATACCCTGCCCGATGTACCAGTTCAGCGTATTGGTGACGTTATATCCCCCGCCCTGTACCGGCGAAACCGGTCCCGCCGTCGAAGCGCCGGACCAGTAATAGTCGTAACACATAATGAAGAACTGATCGATAAACGGCGCCAGCGCGGGCATATCCCATGCGTTGCTCCAGTCGACGGCCGGCATTGCGGAGGAGACCTCCGCGCCGGGAACTGCCGCTTTGAGACGCGAACTGAGGTCGGAGAAGAACTGCACGAGTTCCGTTTTTCGCGCGGCAGGCATGCTTTCAAAATCGATATTCGCTCCGTCTGCATTGCGCGCTTTCACAAGACGGATGATATTCGCGATCAATGTATCGCGCGCGCTTTGCGAGCCCAGGAGCGCGTTGAGCCTGCTGCTGCCGAAACAAGTGAAGCACAAATGCACCTTGCATCCGTTCGCTTTGGCGGAATCGACCAGCGGCGTCGTCAGCCATTCGTGCGCAGAGCTTACCTGACCTGTCGCCGAGTTGACCTCGGCGGAGAAATAGACTACGTGCGAGAGCAGGTCGTAGCGGTAGCGCTTGATGGTTTCGTTGCTGCGCCAATAGGGGTGGTAACCCATAACCTTTTTCAATAATGCCTGCCCGCCTGACGCTTTGCGAAAGGTAGCTGCTTGCCTGTTTTCCGCAATTCCAACTCCCGGCGCATCGCCGAGCACTTGCCGGTTCTGCTCCTGCCACGAGTGGGGTCCGTAATACGGCGTTTGCTGTGCATAGACGGATGCCGTTGCCAGCACAGCCAGGACGATAGTACAGATACGTCGCATCGGATTGTTCCTTTATGGCGTGGTTATGCGTGTTCGGGTTCGGCGCTGAGGCTCGAAAGCTTCTCGGGAGGGAATGCTCCCCGTTCGGTAATGAACGCGGTGATGTACTGAATGGGAATCCACTCGAAGTACCGGTTGATCACGTTGAATTTGTCCGCCGCCTGAAGTTCGATGATTTCCTCAACCGGGCGAGCTTCGATCACGACATGCTCTCTGGTCTGGGGCGAAAACTTCAGCGAATCGCACAATACGTAGACGGGCACTTCAAGTTCGCGGGCGCAGATCGCCAGAGCGTTGGTTCCGGTCTTGTTGAGCAGATAGCCGTCGGAACTCACGCTGTCGGCGCCCACAACCACGCAGTCGCTTTTGCGGAGCGCCTCGGTCATGGCGGCGTCGATAAGGAGCGTTGATTTGATGCCGAAACCGGAACAATCGCGGATGGTTTTCCAGCCTTCGTTCACCGGGCGCGATTCCAGGACATAGAGATGCGATATTTTATGCACCGAATGCAGGTGTTTAAGGGAGGCGATCACCGTGGAACTGCGGCTCATCGTCAGAATGCTGGTCGGACCTTTGAGTTTATCGGCAAGATTAGAGGCAATTGTCGCCCCCGATTCTTCGAGGATACGTTGCAGAGAGAGGATATATCCCAACGCGGCTTCCATACCGGTCTCGGAATCGAGGCTGGGAAGCAGCTCCGATTTGAGGATATGGATCACCGTATGCAGCGACGGCATACTGATCTGCGCCTCGTCCAGCAGGTCGAGACCGTCGCGCATTTCGTCGAAACTGTTCGCCATTGCGCAATTCTCGCACAGCGCGAGGAGGCGGTGAATCAGTTCGGTGGCGCCGCTGGTGTTGTCTTGGGCTAATTCCTGGAATTCTTTCAGCATGGTAAACCGCAGAGCAATGATCGTCAAAATACCGCAATGGGGGAGAAGAATCAAACAGCCGGGCGGTTGGGGATCGTCCGGCTGTCGCAGAGTTGATCTCATTGCACGAGGAACAGAGAATACCGCGCTCGAATTGAATTACGCGCTTTGCGATACCTCAAGTCTGTCCATCTCATCCTCATAGAAGAAGCGCGATTCGCCGAACGCTGGCTCCAGTTCGTCGATCCATGTTGCCTCCGGATTATACCGGGCGAAAAACGGTTTTCCCACCCAATCCGGATTTCTGCCCTGAAGGAACCGGAGCATGAAGACCTTCTCGCCTGCGATTTCGGTAATTCCGGCGATTTCGATCTTTCCCGGCGTCGCCGACATTGAGGGACCGCGCACGGTTCGCCCCAATCCGGCTATGCGCTTATACGCTTCGCGGAAGATTTTATAGGTCTTTGCCAGCGGAATACTAAAATACTGCTTCGCGCCTGTATCGCGTTCGACGAACATATAATATGGAATGATTCCAAGCCGCACCTGTTCGCGCCATAGGAGCTCCCACACCGCCGCGTCGTCGTTGATATGCGCCAGCACCGGCGATTGCGCTCTGATCACCGCTCCGGTGTTGCGTATGCGGCGCACGGCTTCCCTGGCAACCGGAGTTTCGAGTTCACGATAATGATTGAAATGCGCCATCACTGCCACGTGCCGTCCTGTTGCGACGATGCGCTCGAACAGCCGTAAGAGGGCATCGGCGTCGGCGTCGGTGACAAACCGCTGCGGACGATACGCAATTGCCTTTGTGCCGAACCTGATGGAATGAAGACTATCGAGAGCCGGATCGAGAAGAGGCTCGATATAGCGTTCCAGGACGGACGTCTTCATCACCATCGGATCGCCGCCGGTGATGAGCACGTTCGTCACTTCCTGATGCTTTCTGAGATAGTCCTTGAGTGGTCCGGTTTCTTTCGCGGCAAAACGCAAATCGGTCATGCCCGTGAATTGCGCCCATCTGAAACAGAACGTGCAATACGCGTGGCATGTCTGCCCCGATGCAGGGAAAAACAGCACTGTTTCGCGGTATTTATGCTGCGCTCCCTGCACCGGATTTCCGTCGAGGTGGGGAATGTTCAGCGTTGTCTGTCCCGCGGGATGAGGATTGAGCTTCAATCTGATGGCGTCCGCGGCAGAGCGGAGTTCCTGCTGGGATGCGTTTTTTCTGAGCAGGGACGCGATGGTCTCGAAATCCTCATCCGGCAACATGCCCCGCTGCGGAAATGTCAACTGGTAGATCGGATCGTCGGGAAGGTCGTTCCAATCGATGAGTTCCTCGGTAATGTACCGGTTGACCTTGAAAGGCAGAACTTGGGCTACTGCTTTCATGTCAAACCGGATATCGGCGGGAAGCCCTGCCAGTTGCGGAATCGAGTCTATGTTTTTTTCTGTGTAGTAAACGAAATCGGCGTTGCGGGAAGTGGAGGGCAGATACGAATGCACCTTTACCCTGCCTGGCGGAGATAGTACTCTCATGTCCATTGCTGTACTCCTGATTTGTGGTGAATTGTTGACTGTGAATTAGAGGCAGACCTTCGCCGTTGGGCGTAACACTATTCCCGGTCCATCGAAGTGGAGTGTCAGGTTCGGCTTTTTGATATAGGGAAGATAACAGAACCTCGCAAAAAGTCAAGCCGGGGATAGGGTAGCAAAACACGAAGGCTGAATGACAGTGTATTAACGCCGCATCTCATCATGGAGCAGTGACCCTATGTTCCGTTCATTCTTGGTTCCCCATGCCGTCTTTTGTAGTTTTGTACTCTTCTTATGTTGAACGAATGTGAAGACCAAGAGCGGAGTATACCATGATGCAGGCAATATCCACTACCGATTTCCCCACACTGAAGCTTTTCCGGCGCGGCAAGGTACGCGACGTCTACGAAGTCGGCGGACACATTCTCTTTGTCGCCACCGACCGCCTGTCCGCATTCGACGTTGTATTGCCCGATCCCATACCGATGAAGGGCGCCGTCCTCACGGCAATATCCAAATTCTGGTTCGATCATCTTGGCGAAGTGACGAAACACCACTTCATCACCATGAATGTGGATGAATATCCCGAAGAATGCGCGCCATACAAGGACATACTCCGCGGCAGGAGCATGCTGGTAAAGAAAACCCAGCCGCTGCCGGTGGAATGCATCGTCCGCGGGTATCTGACCGGATCGGGGCTGAAAGACTATCAGAAGACGCAAGCGGTCTGCGGAATTCCCCTACCCGCCGGGCTCGTCGACGGATCGGAACTTCCCGAGGTGTTGTTCACTCCTTCTACGAAGGCGGAAGAAGGACACGACGAGAACATTTCATTCGATGAAGCGGCATCGCTTATCGGCGGAGAGTACGCCGCGAAGGTGCGCGACCTGAGCATTGCAGTGTATTCCTTCGCCCGCAATTCTGCCCGCGAACGCGGCATCATCATTGCCGATACGAAATTCGAATTCGGCGTCGCCGACGGCGAAGTAATTCTGATCGACGAAGTATTGACGCCGGACAGTTCGCGTTTCTGGCCGATGTCGCAGTATGTGCCCGGAACGGCGCAGCCCAGTTTCGACAAGCAGTATGTCCGCGACTATCTGTCCGAAACAGGATGGAACAAAACACCTCCCGCGCCGAGACTGCCGGCGGAAGTTATCGCAAAAACGACGGAAAAATACCTGGAAGCGTACAAGCTTATCTCGGGGAAGGATCTGACGGTATAACCCATGAGCGAATCCGACGCGCCGAAACTTCCGTTCAACGACTACAAACACATCCCCAGCCGCGCCGAAATCGACCTGGTGCTTGGGATGCAACCAGCGATTTTGCTGAAGCGGTACGAAGAACTCCTCGAGCTCATCGAGCCTCGCATCAACTGGTCGTTTCAATGGTACGACGATGGCGGCTGGGGATACCGGGCGTCATACCTTGAACGCGTAGTATGCGTACTGAATTTCTACCGCGGCTATTATGCCGTCACCTTGGGAATCCCGCTGGCGAAGGAGGAAGAATTCTTTACGCTGAAGGAGCTGAACGATAAAGTCCGTAATCAGTTTACGAACTTCAAACTCTCCCCGAAGGTGAAGTGGATTACCATCAACATCCGGACAAAGGAAGACGCCGAAGCCGTTGCTGCAATGGCGAAAGTGAAGATCGCGGACCTGAAAGCGCGATCCACAAGGAAGAAGTAACAGGCTGAATCGTACGATTCCCCAGTTCGAAGACATTCAAGGCTACTAAACGAACAATCCGGCAAATACCGGATTGTTCGTTTATTGGTCTCATTGCCTCGCTACCGAAGCAAGTCCTCATCAGGGAAACGTTCGTATGTGATAGGGTCATCGTGTCCGGCGCGCCGAAAGCCGCGCAGGCGCAACACGCACGATTCGCACACACCGCAAGCCGTATCGCTACCCCGATAGCAGCTCCAGCTGAGATGCAGAGGCGCGCCCAACTCCATTCCCTTTCTGACGATTTCCGCCTTTGTCAGGTGAATGAGAGGCGTATGAACCGTCAGAGGCGTCTCGTATTTCGTCCCGGTCCGGATCACTTCCTGAAACGCCTTGTAGAATTCTTCGCGGCAATCGGGATACCCGGAGGAATCTTCCTCAACCGCTCCGATAAAAACCGCAGCGGCAGCAAGCACCTCCGCCCAACTGACTGCAATGCTCATCATATTCGCATTCCGGAACGGCACATAGGTGTTCGGAATCCCGTGCGGGTTTTTTTGAGCATCAGGAATGGAAAGCGCGGAATCGGTGAGGCTTGAACCGCCGATCCTGGCCAGATGCTCGATCGAGATCACCAACCTATGTGACGCAGGGATGGAATAATAATCGGCGATCCCGTTGAAGGCTTGCAGTTCGCGTTCCTGCGTTCGCTGTCCGTAATTCACATGAAGAAATGCCAGGCGGTATTCCCGGGCGGCAATAGCGGCGGTAACGCAGGAATCCATTCCGCCCGAAACCAGGACAACGGCGAGCGGT
Source organism: uncultured Ectothiorhodospiraceae bacterium (assembly GCA_964408855.1). Taxonomy (GTDB): domain Bacteria; phylum Bacteroidota; class Ignavibacteria; order SZUA-365; genus CAYPBB01. Next base: position 84,100 of record CAYPBB010000011.1, on the reverse strand, counting down.
CTGTCATTCATCGGTGCGTTTCGTTGCGGCGGCGGTGAATCCCGGAGCGGCGTACTCCACTTCGATCACGGAATAAATACCGCCCCTCGTGTTGAATTTGCCCGTCACCTTCATGTACCTCGGCGAGCAGACCCCTACGAGGTCGTCGAGGATTTCATTGATCGACGATTCGAAGAAGATACCCTTGTTGCGGAATTCCAGGTAATAGTATTTCAGCGACTTAAGCTCGATGCACAGCTTATCGGGGATATAGTACACCGTGATCGTCGCGAAGTCCGGCAGTCCGGTTATCGGACATACGGATGTGAATTCCGGATTGACATGGGTAATTCCGTAGTTCCGGTTGGGATATTTGTTATCGAAGGTCTCGATCGTTGCCATTGGTTGTCAATCGTTATACTGTTGATGTGTAAGGGTATCGAGCGCTACACTCCGCGCATCGCCGGGTCCCAGATATACTTGTGCAACTGCAGTTGCATACGCACATTCAGTTTGTCGTCGAGGATCCACCTTGCGAGTTGCTCGTTTGCGCAAACGCCGAAAACGGGCGAAAACAACACTTCCCTGCCTTCCAGATGGGAACCGAGAACGGAGACGAACTCTTTCGCCCACTCATAATCGGCGCGGTCGCGAATGACGAATTTCACCTCGTCACCGGGTTTCAGGTACTCGAGGTTTTCGATGCGGTTTTTCTTCATCATCCCGGATCCCGGGCACTTCATGTCCATGATTACCACGGAGCGGGCGTCAACCCGGCTGATATCCACATGCCCGCCTGTTTCAATGGCGACGGTGTACCCTTTGCCGCATAACCGCTCGATGAGTTCGAAGCATGCCTGTTGCTCCAGCGGTTCGCCGCCGGTAAGTTCGACAAACCTGCATCCGGAGGCTTCGACCTGCCGTTCGATCTCTTCGAGAGGCATCCTCTCGCCGCCCGATTTCGCGTCGAGCGCATACGGCGTATCGCACCAGGAACACCGCAACCCGCACCCTTGCAGACGGATAAAAAAGCACGGAAATCCGGCGCGCGCGCCTTCCCCCTGAATGCTGTAGAACAGCTCGTTGACGATGAGTTCGCTCATACCCTAAATTATGGATTATTCGCCAGACATCAATTACTCCGCTCCGTCGATGAAGCGTTTCATCTCCTTGTGACGTTCGCCAAACATCGCAATGATGCGCTTTCTGACGAACAAACGGTCGATAAGCCTACCTAACGCCCCGTACGGTAACCGGTATTGAATATGCTCGGTGAAGACCGTGCCGTATCCGGTCTCTGAAAACATCCGCGTATGCCGCCACGATTCGAACGGCCCGGATTCCATGGTATCTTCGATCACATTGTTCGGTTCGTAGCGTGTGAATCGTACCGTCCACCGGATGTTGAACATAGGCAACGGGCGCAGTTCAAGTACGACTTTTCCACCGGGACCCGGGGCGTCTGCTTCAAGAATAGACAGCCTGAACTCAGGCGGGCTAATCCGGAGCAGATTTTCCGGATGCTCATGGAAACGAAACACATCCGAGGCTTGCGCCTGGAATACTGTGCTGAAACTAAGTGTCGTCATACAACTGTAGGATAGGCTGGACTTGGAGCTACGATACCAGAGACACGATACGACGGTAATCTCTTGTCCTGTGTATCAAGGTATGAATTTTTGCCTTGATACGGTAATCGCAGAACCATAGATTCGATGCATCCTATCAGGAGATTTTTCATGACACGCCCGATTCAAGCTACAATCGCATGGACCGCATTGCTCATCGCAATTTCATGCCCTTCGGCTCTTGCGCAGCAGTATGAATGCGAACTTCGGATTGAACCGGTCTATTTCTGGCGAGATAGTGTTGTGTTCATCGTCAAGATGAAAAACATATCCTCGCGTGCGTTTGTACTGGAATCGGTCAAGCTTACACTGAACTTTGCCGGGGATAAGCTCCGCGCAGATTCGAGTTCTATTAGCAATCAGTTTTTTGCGCGGTTGGGATGGATTTCTGATCCCGTTATTGGAACGTTCAATGATCCGTCGAATTCAGACACCATCACATACAGCGAAACATCTCCAACTGCCGGCGTCGGGATTACGATCCCGCCAAATGCGCCGGTAATACTGTGTACCATCACGCTCTTCCCTCGGAAGGGCAGCGATGACATAGGCTCGCTGTTCATTCTGGGCAACGACTCTACTTCAGGTCAGACCGGATACAAACATGCCCGTTCGTCGCAAAGCGTGCCGTTTCTCTGTTTCGGCGGACACCTCGCAATGCCGATAAAGTACCGCTCGTTCAGCGCCGGTCAGGTGGAGCAGTCGGTGGCACTGCAGTGGACAACGATTTATGAAGAGTCCATCAGCGGCTTCATCATCGAGCGCAGAAACGCAGCGGATTCAGTTCCTCTTTGGTCGCACATCGGGTTTGTCGCCGGAATGGGAATATCACCGACGGACCATACGTATACGTTCCATGACGACGGCATTCCCGAATCAGGAGAATACAAGTACCGTCTTCGGGAACAGTATTATTCCGGCGGAACCTCGGAAGGTCCCGAAACCATGGCGAAATTTGAGTACATCCCTCAATCGATTGCTCTGTATCCGATAGCCCCGAATCCGGTTATTCTATCAAGCGGCACGGCAATATCATTCAGGTTCTCTCTTCCTGAACCCAGCATTGTTCGTATCCATTTGATGGATTCAGGCGGAAAAATAGTGGCCGAAGCAGTTAACGGAGAATTCGGGCGCGGCGATAATGATATCGCATGGCGACCGGAACGGCTTGCGGCGGGGGTATACTTCATCGCGCTCGATGCGTACGGCGTGCAGACCAACGTACACTTGCAGGCGACCGGCCGGTTCACCGCGCTTCAATAATCCAGGAACCAGCCGTTACGAACCGCCGTTTCTTTTTATAGCCGAAGGTTCTGCATTTTTGCCCTTGAATGAATATATTATCGTCTGTATTTTGTTTGATACTGCTCTACTTCTCTACAAAAGCCCGAGTACACGATGAAACGCTCTGTTACCCTCGCATTTCTATTGATGCTGTCCTTCTGCTTCATCCAAGGCATCGCGAAGGCGCAACCAACGACCGAACTTCGTTTCGAAGCCCTCGGCGGCGACCAGGACAGCGTTCGGATGATTGCGAAGATTAAAAACACCGGAACAAACGCCTATGTGATGGAGGCGATCTACATAACCATGACATATCCGACGCAGAAACTTTACGCAGACGCCCGTTCGATCTATAACCAGTATTTTGCCCGTCTCGGGTGGAACAGCGATTCCGATCCGCTGTTCAGAGCGTTCAACAATACCGATAACGAAGACACGATTCAGTACGGAGAATCGACCGTGACCGTCGGGGTAGGAGTCACGATTCCGCCCAACGCGCCGCTTGCTGTGTGCAACTTTACGTTCTTCCCGAAAACGGAGCCCGATCAGGGTTCGTTCGTCCTCATCGGAAACGCGCCTACGGCAGCCTATAGCGGGTATTACATCACCACACAGATCAACAACGTGCCCTTCAGTCCCGTCTACGAATTGCTCAACTACCACTGGACCCCGGTCGAATACATCTCGTTCACGGCCAACCAGCAGGGGAGCGCGGTTGTGCTGCGCTGGGTGACGGCATCCGAATACAACAACTACGGTTTCTTTGTTCAACGGCGGTTTATTTCAGGTAACGAGCAGGACTGGAAACAAGTCGCATTCGTGGAAGGCAGAGGCACAACATCGTCCGATATCACCTACATCCATTTCGATCAGGAATTGCAGGGATCGGGCACGTACGAGTACCGGCTTGTACAGCAGGATTTCGACGGCAAGAAGGAAATCAGTCCTGTCCGTACTGTCGAGTATTCCTCCAGCGTCAGCGGGTTTGCCCTTGAACAGAACTATCCCAATCCTGTGACTGCCGGATCGGCGCAGGGAACCGTCTTCAAGTTTTCGCTCGCCGAACGCAGTCAGACCAGCCTGGTCGTAACCAATACGCTCGGTAAAGTGGTAGGCGAGGTGGTCAACTCCTCGTTCCCTGCGGGTCACTATGCGCAGACATGGATTCCGGACAATCTTGCGCCGGGCATGTATATCGCTACCCTGACATCAACGGGACTTGAATCCGGCGCGGTACAAAAAGCCGCGGTACGGTTGCAGATAATAAGATAACGCTTCTGGCGTCCTGTAAAAGCGAACCTTGCGGGGTTCGCTTTTCTTTTATGCTCCCGAACTCTAAACTTGTAGTATGTGACACTGCCGAAAGCCAAACATTGCTACTCATAGAAATAAAACCCGATACCTGCGATTTCTGCGGATGCTGCGTCGGCGTTTGCCCCGAAGACGCCATCGAACTGAAGGAAGCGAGTATTGCAATCATCGAGACGCGATGCACAAATTGTGCAAAATGCGTCTGGGTCTGTCCGTTTGAAGCCCTTGTATTCAACCGTGAGAAAATCAAACGGGAGCAGCCTGTATGAAGGAATCGTACGACGTCGTCGTGATCGGCGCCGGACCTGCGGGAACAACGCTCGCACGCTACGCCGCGCTGGGCGGCGCAAGCGTGCTGATTCTTGAAAAAGACCGGGATGTGGGCGTGCCTGTTCGTTGCGCAGAGGCTGTCAGCGACAAGAGTCTCGAGGAAGTGGTTTCCATCGATCCGAAATGGATCGCCTCGACGATAAAACATTTCAGACTCATCGCTCCCAACGGATCGATGGTCGAACCGGACCTCGGCGGATTCGGATACGTTCTTGAACGCCGCCTGTTCGATTACGATCTGGCGCGACTGGCGGTCGAAGCCGGCGCGGAATTGCTCACAAAGGCATACGCCTCAAATCTGATAATCACCGGCGGGAGAATCGAAGGCGTCGAATTTCAGTGGAAAGGCGAACCCCGGCAGGTGAAGGCTCGTATTATCGCCGGCGCCGACGGAGTCGAATCGCGCGTCGGCAAGTGGGCAGGAATCGATACAACGACCCATTTCCGCGATATGGAATGCTGCGCGCAAATGACGCTTTCCAACATCGACGTAGGAGACGATACCTGCGAGTTTTATTTCGGACAGGACACCGCGCCGATGGGATATCTGTGGGTGTTTCCAAAAGGCAACCGCATGGCGAACGTCGGCATCGGCATCAGCGGAACGGCGGCAAAACATCGAAGCCCGATCAGCTACCTTAAAGAGTTTGTGGATCGGAAGTACCCTTCCGCCGGCGTGCTTACGACCATCGCCGGGGGCGTCCCTTGCGCGCAATCGCTTGAACGCATCGTAAAGGAAAATGTCGTGCTTGCCGGCGATGCGGCGCATCAGGTGAACCCCATTTCAGGCGGAGGGATTACCAGCGGGATGAAAGCCGGGAAACTTGCCGGTGAAATCATCGCGGAGGCCTTGCGGCGAAATGATTTGAGACATCTTGCCGAATACGAACACCAATGGAATAAAACCATCGGCAAGAAGCATGCAACGTACTACAAGATGAAAAACGCCGTATATAAATTCCCCGACGAAACGCTCAACGACATCGCCCGGAACGTCCTGAAACTGAAACCCGAAAAGCGCACCATCTGGGGCGTATTCCGGACAGCGCTGATAAAGCATCCCGCATTGGTTTGGGAAATGGTGAAAACCTTCGGGTTACGCAATTAAAAACCGGAACAGCATGGAGGTACTATTCCGGTTTACGCTAGTAGTAAGCGGCACTCGCAATACGCGCTTACTGTCATACACAGCTCAGATGGCCGTTGCCGGCCTTTGGAGGATCTCCGAGCCGGAAGAAAGACATTAACATTCTTTCTAAGGTTACAATCTTCGCGGATAATCATTCGAAAAAGTAACTTTTCGGTAGCCTTACATTAAACAGATTTCCAGATGATTGAGTTTATTCAACAAGGAAGACGCTAGAATGTGGCAATACTACTATCTCATGCCGAAAAATATCTTTACGCTCTCCGTCGTAGCGATACCGGTGTATACGTGTATCGCTGTGTTTCTGGCGCGTTCCTGGCATGTAGTCAGTAGTAAGACCCCGTTACATAGCCGGACATCCGTACGTAGAACCGCGCTCGCCGTACTACTATCCGCCTTTACCCTGCACATCATTCCCGCTCTTGCTCTCGTGTTTATCCTTACAGCGAACGCATACGATGGAAATCCTACGATTTCGTTCAGGTTGCTGGCAGGTACATATCTCTGGATCGGGGCATTAATCGTATCGGCTCAGGCTCTCGTATATTACGTTCCTATGCGTATCGTATCGTTTTTCGCATTCAAACTTGCTGCGGGTCGCGTTAGCTGGCTGCCGCAAAGGTATTCGCATACAAAAACCTTTCATGCTCTCCGGATAGCACTCATTACCAGTGTTGCGCTCTATGTACCTTTTCGTACCGTTCATGACGCAACGTCGATTGTTCGGGATACACACGTTGTTCCGATACCGGGATTGACGGAAAAACTCAAGCTGGCAATCGCCGCTGATACCCAATTCGATGACTTCACTCAAGCTGCTCGTCTCAATCCCATGGTATCGCAAATCAACCCAGCGAAGCCGGATCTTATTCTGTTCGCGGGTGATCTGACAACGATAGATCCGGCCGACGCCCGCCCCGCAGGGCAGGTACTCGCCCGGTTAGCTGCGAACTCCGGAAAATATGCCGTTCTCGGCGATCATGATTTCTGGTCCGTTATAGATTCGACAGCGCTACAGATTAGAAATGCTGGTTTCGTTTTATTGGAAAACGCCTTGTTTCATATCCCTGTGAGACAAGACACTGTGAACCTTATCGGTCTGACAAACTGCCTTCCGGCCCGCCTGAGACCGGAAATCCTCGACTCGCTTCTCGTGGTACCACGGGCTAAAGGACCGACGATTGTCCTGGTCCACGATGTCAAAGACTGGATAGTGAAGCGATGCTCCGGGCATAACGTCGACCTCGTCGTTGCCGGACATACACATGGGACACAAATAGCAATCGATTTCTTCGGCTATAACCTGACATCGCTTCTCATGGATTCCCGCTACACTTCTGGAATTTATCGGGAAGGAAGGACGACGGTCTACGTATGCAACGGCGTTGGCACATCCGTAGCGCCGATCCGGTACAACGCTACTCCTGCCTACGGAATCATCACACTGAAATAAAACGGGGCGCCGCCGGCGCCCCGTTGCAGTACACTATATGCAGAAGACTATTCCGCGATTCTGAATTCAACGCGCCTGTTCAACTGGCGGTTTTCATCGCTATCGTTCGGAACCTCGGGGCGCGTTTCGCCGAAGCCTTTCGCCACCAACCGGCTTTCCGCTATACCCTTTGTGATAAGATAGTCTACGACGGATTTGGCGCGTTTCTGGGATAGATCCATGTTGAATTCATCCGACCCGACATCGTCGGTGTGGGCGCCAACCTGAATCCGGATTGCAGGATTGGATTCCAGAAACGCGTACAACCTGTCGAGCTCCAAATACGATTCCTGACGCAGATCCCACTTCCCGAAATCGAAAAATATATTATTCACGCGCTGCGCCAGACGGTCGCCCCATTGATCGCGAAGCTTTAGTAGATCATCGATAGAGTTGAGTACAATTGTGCCGTAATCGCCTTCGTTCAAGCGGTTCCGGTCGTCTCCGTTATCGCCGTTATTCTCGTTATCGCCGTTATTCCCGTTGTTGCCGTTATTCCCGTTGTTGCCGTTATTCCCGTTGTTTCCGTTATTCCCGTTGTTTCCGTTGGTTCCATCATCGCCGTTGTTGTTTCCGTTTTGGCCGTTTTTCCCGTTCTTCCCGTCGTTAGCTTTCAGCAGATCGTCGCTCAGCGAGCTGGGGTAATATCCTTCGCGTGTGGCGAACAATCCAACCTTTTTCGTGGAGTCGTCGGGAAGCGCGTACGAGAACGCACCTGTCTGCGGATCGGTTTTCAAGGTCGCCAGCGTATCGCCGGTATTGAGATCCTGCACAACGATATCGGCTGCCAAAGGATTGCCGTCCGCATCGGTGATTCTTCCTTCTCGAAGCGCGACAGGTCCTTCAGGCCGGGCAGATGAAGGTAGTGTAATCCGGTAGATGTCATTTTCTCCGAAGGAATTTTTGCCCGAAGTCGCGGAATAGTAGGCATATCTACCATCGGTTGAAACTTTATATCCCCAATCGTTTTGGGCAGTGTTGATTTGTTTGCCGAGGTTGATCGGTGTGCTCCATTCAGTCCAGCTATTCTCCTTCAGACGAACAGATTTGTATACATCGAGGCCTCCAAATCCGGGGTGGCCGTCGGAGCTGAAATACAGCGTCTTCCCGTCTGGATGAAGGAAGGCCGTACGCTCGGAGTACGGAGTGTTGATGGCTGGACCGAGATTGACAGGCTGGCTCCATCTTCCCTTCCCCTGCCGGGTGCAGACCCAGATATCGGTATTTCCTCCGTCACTGCCGTGAAACCGGGTTTCCTTGGGGACGAATTTCCCGATATTACCTTCCCTGTCCGAAGTGAAGATGAATGCGTTTCCGTCGGCGGTAAGAAAGCCGTCCGAATCGTAGAACTTGCTGTTGACCGGGTAGGGGAAATTCTTGACCGGAGACCAGCCCTGCTCGGTCTTTTCGTAGTAGTAGTTATCTCCCCGTCCGAGATGCGGATTGAACTTACCGAAGAGTAAAATAGACGTTCCGTCGAACGACAATCCATTGATTGTTTCGTGTTCGGGAGTGTTGATTTTGTCGCCGATATTCTGCGCAGGTTGCCACCTGCCGTCCTCGCCCAGAACGGCGACGTAAATGTCTTGTTTGCCGATCCCACCCGGACGGTCGCTGGCGAAGAAAATCCTCTTCCCGTTAATGCTGATCGTCGGCTTGATCTCGTCGTACTTCGTGTTGATGCTTACGCCGAGGTTTTCGACTTCCAACTCGGGTGTACTCAATTGCAGATCGTCGACGATGACGTTAAAGCGCTTTTCCATCTGCGGGAAAAACGAGCGGTACTTCTCGTACACAGCGACCGCGCTGTCCCAGCTTTTACGGGTAATGTACGGCTCGGCGGTTTTCTGAACGGCAAGAAATGCGTCCTCGTTCGGCGCCCATTTCCTGATGTAGGCGTCGAAATCCTCCGGTCCTTCCATTTTTGTGATATCGCTCGAGAGGGAGCATCCTGCTACGAACAGGATGACGAGCACTATTATCCCCGGATTATGCGAATGTAAGCGCTTCATTGTGATCTTCAATCGGTCATGATACATCATACAAAGGTACATGCCCGCCCCGACGCAAATCAAGGCGTTTTCAGATACCGGACGTTTCCGCCCATTCGTCATGTACATGTATCAATTGAAGCGCTAAACCACTCCTTGTTTCCATGTTGCCGGCATTCCGGCGGTTCTTCTGTACGTACCCGTCAATGTACGAAAAAGTTTCCGCTCCTCTGAATAGTGCGGAATAAGGCGGATTACTTCATCGGTCTGGCGCCCGCCGGGGCTATGCCCGTAACTGTTTTTCCTGCGATACGGCGGTACACCTCGAATGCAACAACCGCCCCGAGAACCATAAGAACAAGGCTTATGGAGGCAAGCAGCCATTCGTTTTTGGGAATGTAAAGCCAAAAACATTGATAGGCGAGCGCCGCTTCGGTCACAACCAGCATGAACACCCCCGGAATAAGCATATATCTGCGTTTCCCGTGATGCCCGAACCAGTACGCCGTGGCGACAAACAGCGCCAGCGCGGCGATCAGCTGGTTCGACGCTCCGAATACCGGCCATAACGCCTTGTATCCGTTACCCAGACACAGAACAAATGCAAGCAATACGGAAATACCCGCCGCAAAATGCCTGTTATTGAACACGCCGCCGTACTTCGCCCCGACTGTTTCCTGCATGATGTACCGCGTAAGACGAACAGTGGTATCGAGGGTAGTCAGAATAAATGCGTTGAGCATCAGAATACCGAACGCTGTGCCGATTGCCAACGGAATACCGATGGATTCGACTCCGCGGCCGAGGGCGGTTCCGAAAACGATGTTGGCGCTTTTTCCAAGCAATGCGTGAAAATCGAACGCTGAAACAGCGCCCGTTCCGCTATTCCAGACGAGAAGACTCGACACCATCATGACGACAAGCAGTGCCAAAGCGCCCTCGGTGAGCATGCCGCCGAATGCGATTCGTTGACCGTCGCGTTCTCTGCGCAATTGCTTTGCCGAGGTCCCGCTCGCAACGAGCGAGTGGAATCCGGAAACTGCCCCGCAGGCGACTGTAATGAACAAAATCGGAAACAACGGTCCGTTGACGCTGTCGAAAGAGATAAACGCGGGCGCGTTGATGGTCGGATTCGTTACTGCGATTCCGATGAAACCGAGCGACATACCCGCAAAAAGGAGATAATTCGAAAGATAATCTCTCGGCTGAAGGAGCACCCATACAGGAATCGTCGCGGCGATGAAACAGTATATCATGATCACGACAAGCCATGTATGGTAACTCGCGGGTATCGGGTATGCATTCCCTAGCAGAATAGCTCCGAACAACGCCGCAAGCGCAAGAATCGTCCCAAGAACGAGGTTTGCCCCTTTCCGGTAGATAAAGAATCCGAATACCGTGGCTATTACAATTACTCCCAGTGTCGGCAGAACGATTTCAGGTTGTTCGACCATCGTCTTTGCCGTCAAATCGGCAAAGACCGCCTGCACGAGTATCAGCGCCAACCATACAAAAATTGCAAAGATGTTGCGTGCGGTACGGGAAACGGCGCCTTCGGCGATTTCCACGATCGATACACCTTTACTCCGCACCGAAGCCATGAGCGACGTATAGTCGTGTACCGCTCCCATGAACACCACACCGACGAGAATCCATATGAGCGCCGGTAGCCAGCCGAACAACGCAAAGGCAAGGATCGGTCCGATGATGGGCCCCGCTCCCGCAATGCTGGAGAAATGATGTCCGAACAGTACCAGCGGATGCGTCGGCACGAAGTCCTTCCCATCGTTGACGGTGTTTGAAGGAGTCGGCTGAGAATCGTCGGGACGGATGACATGCCTGTTTATCCTTCCTCCATACCAGAAGTAGGCGAACACAAGCCATGCGACGCCGAAAAGAACGATAAGAGCAGCATTCACGGGAACACCTCAAATTCGGTGAGAATCATGCAACGATGTATTTAGGTATTTTTCCTGAGAAAGCCAACAAGAATTATGGCTCGAAAAGTTCAAGTCGTTAATAAACAAGCACCTCGGGTTCAGAAGAGCGAGTAGGGAGGACAATACGTCAGCGTGAGACGGTGGACGCCGGAAGGGATATATACCGATAGCATTGCGAGATTGACGGGTATGATGTCTGCAGATACTCCGTCGACTGCAGCGTTCCAAAAGGGGCTATAGTTCATCGAGGCAACGAGATAGCAACCTGCGCTTGCATCGATATTCAATTGAATCCTGTCCGGCTGCAGAGTGACAATCGAAACGGTCCCTTTCCCATTTTCTTCTCCGGCGGGAAGCATGTGCTTACAATCGGCTTGCTCTATCACAATCCTCCGCCTCAGTTGTTCCAGCGGCGAAACAGCCAGGGCGTTCATCGCGCCGGTCTTCGATGAGTAGACATCTGCAGTCGAAACAGCGAAAAAACGCTGAAAACATTCAGGATTCTCATAGATATACAACGGGATTGTCCGTTTCCTACGCTGCAGGAGCTCCATCAGTATCTGTCCGCTACCGGGCATATCCAGCCAGGGATCGAGATACCGGCTTCCATCGGACACCAGACGCAGGCGGCTGTCGGTAATCGGTAGGTTCGAGACGATGAAGCGCACGTTGAATAGTGAGAGCATATCGAGGTTGTAATTTTCGGCGAATTGGATGGTATCGCGTAAGGAATGGATTTCTTCAATCGGGTAAAAGAGATACACCTGATTGCCCCAGTTATGGAACCGCCGGCGGTAGTATTCGTTCCGCGTGAACAGCGGTTTCATCGCCAGCTCCCAGTAATCCTGATACCGTTGCGGATACAACAGCACATAGCCGTCGGGTGTCTCGAATCCTTCATGCCAGAGAAAGGCGGAATTGAACAGCGGCATCAGCGCTACGCGCCCTGCCGAAGCATACCCATGCGGAGCGATGGTTGCAACGCGGAATGGCGGATCGTTCTTTGTAGAGCGAGCCAGTTTCTGCATTTGCGGTTGTTCGTAGAGCGCCGAGTACCGGCTACCGTGCGCCCACCAATACACGGTTTTCCGGGTAACCTGTCCCCACTCCACAAGCGTCAAGAGCAGGGCAAGAACGGCAATCCCGGCGGGGATATACCCAAAGCGTCTGAAATATCTCGAAACCCATCCGGATAACTCGTTGGCGTCGCGTACCGAAAGAATCGCGTCGAGACCGGCGGCACCTGCCGTAATGAATAGAAACGGCAGATTCAGAAAGACACGCATGAACGACACGCCCCTCAGGAAACCTGTGTACCCGCCCGCAGTCGTGGCAATGTATGGAAGCGTCAATAGTGCCCCGAATACTACGGCGATGAGCAGCAGCATCTTCCGAATCCTCCGGGAATGCGAATAGCCAAGCGGCAGCGCGATAAACGCAAGAGAAAGGGGCAGCGCGTTCTGCGATATGGTGTTCCACACCAGACGAAACTGAAACGCCCAGCCGTACCAGAGCGATTCCGCCGTCCAGTCCGCGCGGTGCGAAAGCGGAGCGTTGAGAATCGCGGGAATTTGTGCGGGCAGTTCGAGGACAAGCCAGCAGACGGCAAACACCGCGAGAGGCTTCCACGAATCGCGCCATTTCAACTCGCTTACCCACAGCAGCCAGCAAACGACAAGCGGGAACATGAAAAACGTGAACACCAGGTACGATGTCAACGCGAAATGCGCTCCCAACAAACCAGCCCAGAGATACTTTTTCCCTGCGGATCGGGAAATAATCGCGTGCAATGCAAGGAGGACAAAAGGCAAACCGGGCAGCGCCAGACCGTCGTAGGTTGTGAATCCGTTCCATGAAACATTCAGCCAAAGCTGGGCGAACAGAGCATACGCCATTCCCGCGTAGAGTGAAGGAATCTCCCGTAATTGGAGCGATTTCCGCGCGAACAGATACATGAAATATCCGGCGATAAACCGCTGCAGAAACATGAGCAGCCCGTACGCCAGCCATCCGGGTAGAATCAAAAACAGCAGCATGTCGGCTTCGCATGCTACAGCCTGGGCGACGGTATCTGCGCCGGAAACGGCAGCCGGCCACCATAGGGAAAAACCGTGCTTTGCGATTGTCGACGCCAAGCCCAGTTTTGCGCCCAGCGTGCTGTCGGCATTATCGAAAATCCGCACGTAGGAATCGCGCCCGAGGATCCAATACGGAAACGAACAAAACGCCGCCCACACAGAGAAGAAGAGGAACGGGAAACGCCCGGGAAACCTGAGCAACTTCGAGATATGCGAGCGCGAGCTAAAGCCGGACATAGGGAACGGAATCCAGAGGAACATGGAACTCCTTCACGGCATCGATCACGCGCGATAGCTCCGATTCGGTCATGGAATAATACATCGGCAGCCTGACGATTCTCGCGCTCACCTCTTCTGTTACCGGCAGCATCCCATCCATGTAGCCGTAGGTCCGCCCCATCGTCGAAAGATGAAGCGGGACGTAATGAAAAATGGCCAGCACGCCTTTGTTCCGCATATGATCGATAAACCGGCCGCGTTCATGTGCGTTTGGTAACAGCAGATAAAACATATGAAAACTCTGATCGCATTGCCGGGGAATCGCCGGCAGCCGAACACCTTCCCTGAACGCCCAGTCCGAGAGCGCCGTTTTGTACGCGTACCAGATATTCTGCCGCTTTTCCTGAACCGCACGCCACCGCTCCAATTGCCCGTACAGGAACGCCGCAAGCATATCCGAAGGCACGTAACTGGAACCGGTATCAACCCAACTATACTTGTCGATCTCGCCCCGGAAGTATTTCGATCTGTCGGTGCCTTTTTCTCTGAGGATTTCGGCGCGCTCGATATATAACGGGTCGTTGATGAACAACGCGCCTCCTTCGCCGCATTGGATATTCTTCGTTTCATGGAAGCTCTGCGCCGACATCGCGCCGAACGTCCCGAGCGGCTGCTCGTAGTACCGCCCGAACAATCCATGCGCGTTATCTTCGATAACCGGAATCTCGTGCTTTTTCGAGATCGCCATGATGTCGTCCATTTCGCAGGCAACGCCGCCGTAATGAACCACCACGATAGCCTTCGTCTTCGGCGAAATCCGTTCTGCGATGCGCTGTTCGTTGATATTCAACGTATCGCTGCGGATATCGATAAATACCGGCTTCGCTCCCCGGAGAACGAATGCGTTGGCTGTGCTCACGAAGGTGTACGACGGCATTATCACGTTATCGCCCGGCTGAATGCCAACCAATAGTGCCGACATTTCGAGAGCATGCGTACACGACGTTGTCAGAAGCGCTTTTTTGACGGGGTAGTTCGTTTCGAAAAACGTCTGACACTTCTTCGTAAATCCCCCGTCGCCGGAAATATGTCCCGACGCTATGGAAGCCCTGACATATTCGAGCTCGCTGCCCACAATCGAGGGTTTATTGAACGGAACGCTGATTCCTTTCAGCAAATCCATAGTCACCTTCCCACTATTGTCCCTGAATCGAGAACAGAATCCGCCGCCGCTGGTCCGCTGCCGTGAGAGACGGACTGGATCAGTAACATACCTGCGCCGCACTGAACCGCCGCGCCTTTTCCGGGATGCAGTTCGCACACCCGCCCGGGGAATCCTTTCGTTGCTGTATGCAGAACCACCCCCGACCACACGATCAGTTCGCTGCCGTCAAGCGTCGTCCAGGCTCCACGGTAGGGCCGGGTTACCGCTTTGATGAGATTGTGGATTTCTCCGGCTGATTTCGTCCAGATTATCCTGTCGTCGTCGCGGGTGCGTCTTGGATTGTACGTCGCACGGCTTGCGTCCTGCGGCACGAATCGTACTGTGCCTCGACGTAACGAGTCCAGAAAACGCTCCAGTACTGTAAGATACGCCCCGGTTACGCGCGGCAGCACATCTGCTATCGTATCGGAGGGATAGATGGGCACGCGTTCGCTATCGACGAGAGCGCCTTCGTCGGCGCGCGGGGACATCTCGATAAGGGACACTCCGGAATAATCGCGCCCTCTGACCATCGCCCACACTGTTGGCGCAAAGCCCCTGTAATCCGGCAGCAACGAATCGTGAAACACATACGCGCCTTTGGACGCACGGCTAAAAATGCGCTCCGGAATCATATACCTCCAGCTCACTGCGAAGAGAAGATCGCATTCCAGAGCATCCCAATCGATCCCACAAGTATCGAGGTTGCCGGCTTCCGCCATCAGCGGCACGCCTCCCGTTTCCCGCGTCGCAGATTCGATATCGCGCAAAAAGGGCGGCTCGAATGTTTCTTCCGGATAGGATATCGTCCACAGCTCCATCGGACGGCACAGCTTTGCAAGGGAACGGATAAACTCCACTCCACGCTGCGTACCGCAACAAAGGACGATTTTCATTCACCCTCCCTGCGGATTGTTTGTCTGCTCCCGGATAACGTATGCCGGTTTGTCCATGATACGGAAATGCATCCGGGCGAGATATTCTCCGATGATCCCGATCGCGAACAACTGCGCCCCTGAGAATATGGCGATGATCGACGCGAGAAATGCAAACCCGGGAACGACGACGCCGATAATCAACAGTTTAACAAGAACGTACACGAGAACTCCGAAACCGAAAACGGTAAAGAGGAATCCCGTGATGCTCGCCAATTGCAACGGCACATTGCTGAAGCCCGTCATCATATTGAGGGCATGCGTCAGCAGTTTTCTGAACGTATAGTTGGACTGCCCCTGGCGGCGTTCGTCGAGTTCAACCTTCACTGACGAATAACGGCGGGCGCTCCACGAGAGCAATACATCGATGGAAACAAACGCACCGCGGTAGTGTTCGAATCCATCTCGCAGAGAAGTCCGGAACATCCTGAACGCGCTGACATCGCCTGCGACCGCCGCTCCCATCGCATGCTTCAGGACGCGTTTCGTGACGCGCGACGCCATATTGCGCCACACGCCGTGCTGTCCCTGACGGGGGGTTCCATACACGACGTCGAAGCCTTTTTCGTATTCAGCGGCGAGCAAAGGGATTTCCTCGGGAGGGTTTTGCAGATCGTCGTCGATTGTAACGACGGCGCCGAAACGCGCTTCTCGGATTCCGCACAGCAGCGCATTATGCTGTCCGAAGTTCCGCGAGAGGTTGATACCGGCGACATAGGAGAGCGAGGCGGCGAGCGACTGGATTCGCTCCCAGCTTTCGTCGGCGCTGCCGTCGTTCACCAGAATTATTTCAAACTCATGCGTGAGCTGACTAAGGGAATAGGCGAGCCGTTCGCAAAGCTGATACAGCGTCCCGGCGCCGTTGTACACCGGTACAACAACAGAAATGGACGGCGTCCTTTCCGTGTGTGCTGCTTGGTTCACAATCGATCGGCTATTGGTGGAAGACGGCGCGCAGACTTTCGCCGCTCGCCTGTATCGTTCTCTCGATATCTTCGTCGCTGTGCATGATACCGATAAATGCGGCCTCGAATTGGGAAGGCGCCAGGTAAATGCCGCGGTTCAGCATTTCCGTGAAATATGCGGCGTACTGGGTTTTGCTGCAGCGCACGGCGTCGTCCCAGTTGCGCACAGGCGCGTCCGTAAAGAACATCGTGAACATCGATCCGACTCGGTTTGTGGTAAGCGATAACCCCAGATCTCCGAGCTTGCGTCCAATCCCGTCGACAAGCGCCTGAGACTTCGCATTCAATTTTGTATAGAACTCCGGATCTTCATTTATGATGGAGAGCGTCGTGAATCCGGCGGTCATGGCCAGGGGATTCCCGGAAAGCGTCCCTGCCTGGTACATCGGTCCTGCAGGCGCGACAAGTTCCATGATCTCCTTTCTGCCGCCGTATGCGCCCACGGGGAGACCGCCTCCGATAATCTTTCCGAGCGTCGTGATATCCGGCGCAATACCGTAGAGTTCCTGTGCGCCGCCGCGTGCGACGCGGAATCCCGTCATCACTTCATCGAACACAAGCAGCGAACCTTCTTCCGTACAGAGGTCGCGCAGGTTTTCGAGAAATTCAGGATCGGGGACAACGCAGCCCATATTGCCTACCACCGGTTCGAGAATCACGGCGGCAATCTGGTCCCGGTTTGCCTCCATCAATGCGGCGACGGATTCGATGTCGTTGTACCGCGCCGTAAGAGTATCCTGCGCTGTGCTGCGCGTCACCCCTGGCGAATCGGGCAGACCGAGCGTCGCAACGCCCGATCCCGCTTTGATAAGAAACGAATCGCCGTGCCCATGATAGCAGCCTTCGAATTTGATGATCTTTTCGCGGTTTGTGTAGGCGCGCGCCAGTCTGATTGCCGAAAGCGTCGCTTCGGTACCGGAATTCACCATGCGCACCATCTCGATGGACGGAACCATCTCGACGATGAGCTTCGCCATCTCGTACTCCAGCTCAGTAGGCGCACCGAAACTCATGGCTTTTTCGAGCTGCTTCCGCAGAGCTTCCACCACGCGGGGATGGCTGTGACCCAGAATGAACGGGCCCCAGCTCCCGATATAATCGATATACTCGTTGCCGTCGACATCGTACAGTTTCGAGCCGGCGGCGCGTTCGAAGTACACGGGATTGCTGCCGACCGACTTGAATGCGCGGACGGGAGAGTTCACGCCTCCGGGGATGAGATGAATTGCCTGTTCGTGCAACTCAAGGGAACGTTCAATCTTCATAAGCTCATTTCTGAGGATTAGTGGTAGAGATCCGACTTTATCTTTTCCAATTCCGCTTCCAGCTTCGTGACGCGTTCGCGAAGAGCATGACTTTCGGCGTGCAGCCCTTCCATCTCCGTCCGCATATCCTGGATTTCGCTGCCGATGGAGAGCGATACCGCGGCGACGCTTTCATCGTACGCAGGCTCCACATACGGCGAGAACAAATGCCGGAAGCGCACTTCCTTCTGTCCCGGCCGGCGAGAAAGTTCTTCGACGTAGCGTTTCTCCTCCGTCATGAGACTGGCGAGGATTTCCTGCACGAACTCCACCGAAGGGAAATTGAACTGCCGCCCGGCGCGCGATTTCAGTTCGCCCGGCGTCTGCGGTCCGCGAAGCATCAACAGGCTGATGACCGCCGCCTGTGCGGGCGTAAAGCCCAGACCCTCCCGCCCGATACGGTGACCGTATTTCATGACCCTGCCCGATCCGCTGTACGAGGCGGCAAGCCCCTTTTCACGCAGCTTCTCGATAGCGTAGTCCACCGTGTCTTCGCTGTAATCGACGATCGGCTCGCGGCTCGATTTTTGGTTGCACGCCGCGGTAATCGCGTTGAGCGTCATCGGGTAATACGCAGGCGTCGCCTGGCTTTTCTCTATCAACGAACCGAGGACGCGCACTTCCTCGGCGGTAAGTTCCATTGCCTGAGCCATAGCTCCAGTTATCCTTTATTGAGAATACGTGCTGCTTCTTTTGCGAAATAGGTTAAAATCATATCCGCTCCGGCCCGTTTGATGCCGGTGAGCGATTCCATCATCACGCGGTCGTGATCGATCCAGCCGTTCATCGCGGCGGCTTTGATCATGCTGTATTCGCCGCTGACCTGATATGCCGCCGTCGGGAGGCCGAATTCCTGCTTCACGCGATAGATGATATCCTGATAGGCGGCGGCGGGTTTCACCATGACGATATCCGCGCCTTCTTCGATATCGATTGCCACTTCCCGCAGCGCTTCGTTTGCGTTCGCCGGGTCCATTTGGTGCGAGCGCCGGTCGCCGAATTTCGGCGCGGAGTCGGCGGCGTCGCGGAAGGGACCGTAATAGCCCGAGGCGTACTTTGCTGCATACGACAGAATCGGGAGGTTCACGAATCCGTTGTCGTCGAGGATTTCGCGGATCACGCGCACGCGTCCGTCCATCATATCCGACGGGGCGACCATATCGGCGCCGGCGAGTGCGTGCGAAAGGGCTTCCTTCGCAAGAAGCTCGAGGGTTTCGTCGTTGACGATCTCGTCGCCGCGGACGATGCCGCAATGGCCGTGCGAGGTGTATTCGCACATGCATACATCGGTAATGACCACAAGTCCCTTGACCTTCTTCTTTATTTCACGGATGGCATCCTGAACGACGCCGTGCGTATCCCACGCTTCCGATCCGATTTCGTCTTTATGATTCGGGATGCCGAAGAGGATCACTGCCGGGATACCCAGCTTGTAGACCTCTTTGCATTCCCTGGCGACTTCGTCGACTGATAGATTGTACACGCCGGGCATCGATTTCACCTCGCGCCTGATGCCTTTGCCCGGCACGACGAAGAGCGGGTAGATAAAATCCTTCGGAGTAAGAACCGTTTCGCGCACCATCGAACGCAAGCCTTCGGTCATGCGGGTTCTGCGTGTACGCTGGAAGGGGACATATTCGGCAAAAGTGAGTTCACCTTTTTCCATATCGGCGCCTGTCTCGTTCATTGTGACTCTGGAATTTCAAACCCCGTAATATAGGGAACAAATCGAAACGCGGCGAAATGCCCGCCGGATTTTTTCGGAGGGAGGAGAGGAACGGACATCCACGGACGCGCAAGGACCTACAAGGACGCCCAGATTTGACATCTCTGCATTCCAGCCTTCAGAGGCAGACGGAATTTCTACGCCACGCACCGACTTCATAGTATGGTTTGATTCGCGCGCGCGAACTTCTATATTACGGAGTTTGCTCCGCGCCTGAGGGTTATTCCGCAGCGGGAGCGGCGCTTGTTCCGAGTCCCCTATCCCTTCATCATCAGAGTAATCGTTATGACAACGTACATCGTCATTATCGTCGCTTATCTGATTGCGCTGACAATCTACAATTTTATGAAAGCCCGCAAGGTGAAATCGCAGGACGACATGATGGTCGCCGGCCGCAGCCTGGGCATCACGACCATGGTGTTTACGCTGGTGTGTACGTGGATCGGTTCGGGCACGTTTATCGCCGGGGCGGAGTATGCCTATAACGCAGGGTGGAGTTCGCTCTGGATGCCCGCGGGCGCGTGGGTGGGCATCGGCATTATCTATTTCCTCGCCGGGAAAATCCGCACGTTCGGGCAGTACACCATCGGCGATATTTTGGAAGAGCGCTACGGCAAGTTCGCGCGTCTGTTCGGAGCCATCGCGCTGGTGATTGCGTTCACGACCATTGTATCGTACCAGTTCCGCGCGGGCGGCTACATTATCAATGTATTGACGGAAGGCGCGGTAAGCGTGGAAATGGGTCAGACCATCTCTGCGGCGTTCGTCATTCTTTTCACGGCGCTCGGCGGCATGATCGCCGTGGCGCATACCGATCTGCCGAATGGCATCATCATCGTTCTCGCCTGCTGCATCTCGGTGCCCTTCGTCGTCATGACGGCGGGCGGATGGGACGCCCCGGCGCAGGTCCTTCCGGCGTCGCACTTCGCGGTGTTCTCGCCCGACTTCGGGCAGTACCCCTTCCTGAAGGGATTCTCGTATTTCGTCGCAACGATGTTTCTGCTACTGGGTATCCAGAGCATGTACCAGAAATTCTACAGCGCCAAAACTCCCGGCGACGCCAAGAAAGCCGTCGCGTTGTGGATTGTCGGCACCGTCGTCGTCGAGATCGTCGTTGTGGTTATCGCCATTTATGCATCGAGCTATTTCTGGACAAAGCAGATCGATCCGGCGTCCGTGGTCCTTCAGGCTGCGCGCGATATGACTCCCGCGCCCGTCGGACTTCTCCTCATCGCCGCCGCGTGCGTGGTGGTGATATCCACCGGCATGAACTACCTGCTCAGTCCGTCGACCAACATTATGCGCGATATCTACCAGCGGTTCATCAATCCCGGCGCGACGCAGGAGAAGATGGTGGCGCTGCAGAAGGTGTTTATCGTGATTCTCGGCGTATGCGCGTTTCTCGCCATTTTCATTCCGACGGTACTGAAGGCGAAGATATCGGTCCTGCAGTACGCATACTTTGCCTATACCATGTACGGCGTGGCTATTACCCCGGCGCTTCTTGCGGCGCTGACTTGGAAGCGCGCCACGAAACAGGGCGGACTGGCGAGTATTGTATCCGGCGCGTTTGTCGCGGTATTCCTCGATGTTGTGCTTCCGCTGGCCGCGCCTGGCGTTCTCATCAACGGCGATCCGTGGGGAATTCCCAGCATTTATCCCGCGCTGGTTATTTCCATCGGCATGCTGGTTATTGTTAGTCTACTTACTCCCCCGCCGCCGAAAGAAACCCTTGCGAAGCTCTTCCCCGAGAAAGCTGCATAACGTATAAACATCATTCGTTTTAAAGTCCGGCAAACGCCGGACTTTTTTGTTGGGATAATGCCAGTTCTTCATACCCTCTTGACAAGGTGTCTTCATCCGGTGTCTGTACCCGGCATTGACGGGCTTTTGCCGGAGGGTCGCCACGACGCTATTTCCTTTGCGTCGTGGCGGGGGAATCTCTTCTGCAGGTATATGTTTTGCTGACCTCCATGGACGGACAGGGACGCTCAAGGACCAAGTATCGTCGACGCCCTCGGGCGCAGCAGTCCGCCTGAGGCGGACGCCCCGACGGAAGAACCGGGCGAATGTGATTCAGCCCCTACAAAGATCAAATTGGTACTTGTATGGCCTTGCACGTCCGTGCGTGTCCGTAATAGTCCGTGAATTGGGACCCAGGCGCTGCCGGAATACCCTGCGGCAGCATGAAGCGCGGCATAATGCAGAAACAAACCGGGTGTCCTGATGGACGCCCATGGGCGCAGCAGTCCGCCTGAGGCGGACGCCCCTACGAAAGAACAGGGCGAATATAATTCGCCCCTACGCAGGTACAATTGGTCCGTGTACATCTGTACACGTCCGTAACGTTATCGCCGGACGGACACGGGGGGCCGCCCCTACAAGGATTGGATTTTTGCGCTCCGCCTGAGACGGTAGTTGTTCTACGAAGAGAATTACTTCTTGCCGATATCGAGCTTCCAGTCGGTCATATGCCAGCCCTTCATGCTCTCGAACAGCGCGTGATCGGTGAGCTGGAAGTGCAGCGGCGAGACGGAGATGATGTTCTTGCGGATTGCCGCGTCGTCGGACATCGGATCGGTGTCCCAGACGTACTTGCCGAAGAGCCAGTAGTACGAGCGGCCGTTTGGATCCTCGCGGCGCTCGAACCCGTCGTCCCACCACGATTTCCCCTGTTTGGTCAGCGCCACGCCCTTGATTTCCTCGGGCGCGACATTCGGCACGTTCACATTCAGAAGCGTGCCTTTTGGCAGACCGCGGATCAGCACTTCCTTGCAGATCTTCTTGGCGAACTCCGTCGCGCCGCGCAAATCGGAACCCGTATCGTGCGAGGTGTGCGAAATGGCGATGGAGGGGAATCCGAGAATCGCGCCTTCCGTCGCGGCGGAAACCGTCCCGGAATAGATCACGTTGATGGAGGTATTCATGCCGTGATTGATGCCGGAAACGACCAGATCCGGCTTCACGTCGATGAGCGACGACACTGCCAGTTTGACGCTGTCGGCGGGAGTGCCTTCGATAGCCCACCCGGCGTGGTTTTTCCCGAGATCGAACCGCCGGGCGCGAAGAGGCATCTGGACGGTAATGGCATGCCCCACAGCGCTTTGCTGCGTGGCGGGAGCGGCAATTTCAACGTCGGCAAACGACTTCAAAGCGCGGGAAAGGGCAATAATTCCCGGAGAATCGTAGCCGTCGTCGTTGGAGATAAGAATAAGGGGACGTTTCATATAATAATGCACATGAAGAAATCGTTCATGTGCACTAATCTACAAACAGTAGGGGAAGATCAAAACGGAATCGGATCAATGTTTGGCGTATTTTGCCAAAAGCTCGTCCATCTTGTCCATCAATTGATAGTGATTGATCGGTTTGGAGAAATAGTAATCGCATCCAGACTCGAGGGCGTTCTTTTTGTCGCGCATATAGGCATGCGCGGTCACCGCAATGACCGGGATATTCTTCCATTCTTCCGTCGCCCGGATTTCCTGCGTGAACTCGAGACCGTTCTTCGAACCGAGAAGGGAAATATCCACCAGAATGATGTCTATGGCATGATTCTGAAGACGTTTCTTCCCTTCATGGGCGTTTGTTGCAGGTACAACATCGTATTTCGAAGAAAGCATCGCCTGCATCAGATCGATCGTCATCTCATCGTCTTCCACAATAAGCACCATAGGGCGCTTCGCGGGTTGAGTATTGTCCTCGTGCTCCATCGTATGCAATACAATCGTTTAAGATTCATGAATCTCTCAATTTGCAACCGATTCGTCTTGCATTCCCTTGCGCCGCGCGTACCCTGTTTCATGAAAGCAAGCTGCTTCGAGCAAAGCGTTGGATACGTCGTGGGGAGAACTGCTCGAGGGAATATAAGTAACCTTCGTCTGAAAATAAAGGAAGGCGCGAGGTGCGCCTTCCTTTTATTTTCCGGCGGGGCTTATTTCTGGAACATTTCGTCGACCGGCACGATCCGCACCTTCTCCGCTGCGATACCGAGCGGGAATACCGCGATCTCCTTGTCTTCGGCCAGAACGGATTCGGGCTTGGGCGTGGTGTAGGTCACCGGACTGGGCGTCCCGGCTACCAGGTCGTTCTTGAACTGTTCCGCGCCTCTTGTGACAATGGCGATTTTAATGTTCTCGAACTGCAGATGTTTCTTTATCGCTGCATTCACCTGATCGAGCGTCAGTTCTCTGATCTTCTTGCGGAATGTCTCGATGTAATCGTCCTCGATGCCGTAGAACTTGCTGTCGAGTCCGTATCCCACCCGCCGCATCGTCGTGTTGGCATAGCTGAGCGAATACGTATCGAGGAATTTCTGGGTCAGCTCGAACTGCTCTTTGGTAATGCCCTTCTCGATCGCGGCTTTCAGTTCGCGCATCGCAGCCCGCAACGCGAAGTGGCGGTGTTCGTTCTGCACCGGACGAATCCACACTTCGAACAACTGCACGCGGCGCGCGTGGTTCGGCTCGGGAGTCGAAAGTTCGCCGCCGTTCGGGAACGCTTCGATGTAGCTGTAATCGCCGTAGTTCATGCCGCGCGCTTCGCGGATGACCTGGTACAGGTGACTCGACGAGTTGCGGTGTTCGCCGAACCAGGAGTTGAACAACGCCAGCGCGTAGAAGTCCGGATCGTTGCGAAGTACGCCAATAGGGAATCCAAAGCTGATAGCGGTCGCGTCGGCGTCCTTTTCGACGATGAGCACTTCATGCCCGGAGATAGCCGCAGGTTTCGGCGCTTCAGGCAGCGCGGGTTTCGATTCGGGAAGTTTTTCGAGATCGGATTGCAACTGTTTGGGAAGCGCCGCATCGTATCCGCCGCCCATGCCGATGATGAAATTGCCCTTCGAATAGTATTGCTTATAGAATTTGATCACGTCGTCGAGCGTGATGCTGTTCAGGCTTTCCACCGTCCCGTAATCGAGATGTCCGTACGAAGTGCCTTTGAAGACAAAATCGTACAACGCCGCCTTCCCGAGTTCTTCGTCGGACGAGTAGCGGAGCTGGTTCTGAATATAGTTGAGCGTGCTGCTCTTGATGCGCGTGAAGTCTTCGTCCTTGAACGCCGGATGGAGAATAGCATCGGTGTACAGCTTGTAGTATTCCTGGATATTGTCCTTATGGGTTCTGCCGTAAATCACCGTCGTCTCTTTATCGACAGTCGACGAATAACCGGAGGCAAGCGGATAGAGCTTTTCGAGAATCGCGTCGTAAGAGTTCTCCGTAGTCGCGCCTTCGGTGAGCATCTGCGCGGTGATGTACGCCAGACCTTCCTTTCCTGCAGGATCGTTTTGCGAACCGGCATGGAACAATACTCTGAAGGATATCGTGGGATCGTCTTCGACCGGAATAAGTACCATGGTATCACCGCCCCGTTTGCCGCACCCGGCAATGAACATTGCCGCGAATGCAACGGCTACAGCAAGTTGATTGATGCGTTTCATATTATTTTGCCCCCTTCAGTCTGATGATGGTGCGCCCTTCTGGTATGAGGTATTCGTTCGCGGCAGCCAGCAGATCCTGCGCCGTCACCTGGTCGAGCGTCGCGTACATTTTCTCGACGGCCTCGATACCGCCGGTCAGCGCCACAAAACGGGCAAGACTTCCGGCAACCTTGTCCGGCGTGTCGAGATTCATCAGGAACGAATACTTCATGTTCTTCTTCGCCGCCTGCAATTTCGCTTCGGGCATGGGTTCCTTGCGGAAGCGCTCGACGGTGGCAAGGATTTCCTGCTCGACATACGGCACATCCTTTGCCTCCTTGACCATCGTGTAGACCATGTAGAGATACGGATCGCGGTTCATTCCGAACTCGCCTCCGATAAAATCCACCTTTTGTTCTTTCAACGCGAGCTTCTTGTAGACATCGCTGTTCCGTCCGAATGCGATATCTCCGAGGAGAACCGACGCCATCGCCTTTTTGTCAGCCGGATTGAACGCAGGTCCTTTATAGGCAACGGTCAGTAATGGAAGGGTTTTCCCGGGGTAGGAGATATCCGCGGTGCGGGGCGCTTTCTGTTTCGGCTCGGCTTGTACCTGCGGTGTTACATAGCCGGGCTTCCAGGAACCGTAGTACTTCTTCATCAGCTTCATCGTGTTATCGACATCCACCGAGCCGGCAACGACGATAACCACGTTCTCGGGGCGGTAGTACCGTTGAAAGAACAACCGGCTGTATTCGTACATGGTCGGCATCGCCTTGATGTCGCGCTCGAAACCCATCGTTGTGTGCTTATACGTGTGTTTATCGAATGCTACGTCTTGCATCTTTTCGATCAGCACCATCCACGGATTGGTGACGTTTTTCCTGTACTCGCCGTAGACTGCGCCTGCTTCGGTCTGGAATGCAGGCACTTCGTAAAAGAGATTCTGGAACCGGTCGGCTTCCAGATCCATCACCTTTTCCAGATATTTTTCGGCGAAGGTAAGGTGATAGGCGGTATAGTCGTCGGTCGTGTAGGCGTTCGCATCGGCGCCCATTTCGGTGATGTACTTGTCGTACACATTGCCCGGATTCTTCTTCGTTCCGCGGAACATCATGTGCTCGAAGAAATGCGCGAAACCGGAATGCCCGGCTTCGAACTCGTCGCGGCTGCCGGTACGCACCACGCTGTAATACGAAACAATTCCGTTCGCTCCCGACATTGGAATCATGATCACGGTCAGCCCGTTCTCCAGCTTCTTGACGGTGTAGTCGTACGGAAATACCTTTTTCCCGGATTCAGCCATGAGACTTTCTCCGGCAAGGATTCCAAGCACGGCGAGCAGTAGAAGCGCTTTTGCCATGTTGCCTCTCCAGATTGGTGAGAAATAATTGGAATTCAGTTCTATGCACTGGTTTCGATTATGCGGATTGAAACGAAGGAATGGTTTCTGCATCGCAGCAAAATACGCGAAGAAGTCCGATCAGCAAAAGCGACGCAATGTCCTTTATTACGATTGCGCGATGGGAATGTTACGGCAGGCTATCGCCGAATTTGTCGCCCGGATGCGCAGCCGGACGAGCGCGAATGGCTTGAGAGACAATTCAACTGCGTACCCGGAGAAGAAAACGGGGTATCCCGATAAGGTAGCGCTTCCACAAACGGCGCGGTTCGACGAGCATCCGGTGGAACCATTCAAGATGCATTTTCCGCATGTAGCGCGGCGCGCGCGGAACTGTTCCGGCGAAGAATTCGAAGAAATTCCCGGCGCAGATAATCACCGGCGTTTCGATGGAGTAGTGATGCTCCGCCACCCATATCTCCTGTCGCGGCACACCCATCCCGACGAACAGCACCCCGGCGGCGGCGGAATGTATCCGCGCAAGGAGGCGTTCTGCGTCTTCCACATCGCCATAGCCGTCCGCGGTTCCTGCAACGGTTATCCCCTCCGAAGCGAAACGCTCCGATGCCAGGGCGAGGGTTTCCTTCGTGGAACCGAGAAGAAACAGCCGTATCCCCTTCTCCCTGAAACAGGGAAACAGATCCGCCCAGAAATCGGTCGTATGGAAGAGTTCGTGTTTGTGATACCCGAGCATACGGGCGGCCATCGCCATCCCGATCCCTTCGGGAAAAACGATATGAAACGAATGCAGCGCTTCGCGGTACGCGGCATCGCTTTCGGCGACGTTGACGTTATGGGCGTTCGCATACGTCACGCGCAACGGCGAGCGTTCATCGATAGCGCTCTCGATGGCGTCGTACAACTGGCGTTTCGTCACGGCGTCCGCATAGAGCGCCCCGAACATCTGCTTTTCGAAATTCATTCGGGCGTCTCCGGCTGTTCTCCTATTTGAGGATCGTCAGTTTGCCGAGGAATTCCTTCTTTTGGTTGTTCAGCGTATAACTGACTTTATACAGATACGTACCGTTCGCCAGCGCATCGCCGTCTTCATCGCGGCCATCCCAGGGGATGCGGTTGAGACCGGTGCGCATGGTTCCATCCTGCGCTGACAGGTCTCGGACAAGCCGCCCTGCCACGGTATAGATTTTGATTCGGAGTTCCTCGGGGACGGTCGCACCGGTAAGATTGAAGGCGAACGCGGTTTCTGTCGAAAACGGATTCGGATAATTGTAGAAGCTCATCAACTGCGATTCGCTTTCGACGATAACCATAATCTCGAGATCGGGGGTTACAGCGTAGTTATCCGATGCATCGAGAACGTTGAACCGGAAATAATGCGTCCCGTCGTCCAACCGCGGCTGAAAGAGTACCGTGCCTTTCAGATCGCCGGAACCGGCAGTATAGCTCGTGATATATCCGGGATTGTTGACGACCAGCGTATCGTTCAGATACACTTTGAAATTGGCGATTCCTGCGATGGGTAACGGGCTTTCGTCGAACAGCTTCACTACGACATCGGGATTGGGACGGATGTAGTCGCCGTTCATCGGCAGAACGCCGTCGAACGTCACTTCCATCACGGGTTTCACCGTATCGCCGATGACGTAGAAATCCGCGTTGTAGACATTGTTTGCGCGCGTTATTTCCCGAACACTTTTATCGTTGTCCACCTCGACAATGAAGGAGGCGGTCCCCGCGTAGCCGTCTGTCGGGATGGCGATCTCCTCGCTGAAGGAAGCGCCCGGCGCAATGGAAGGTACGACGGTGGATTTCAGCGGACGTTTTTCATTCGATGGGGTGAGGAGGAAATACTCCACTTTGATATTCGAAGCCGGGAGGTCGCCGACGTTGTACACACGGCTTGCGGCTTTGAGAGGACTGCCCTGGCTGAGGCGCTCGGAAGACAGCACGACCGTCTGATAGTTTAGTGCAAGTTCCGCGGGGCGATCGTAGGCAACCGTCATGCTGAAGTCTTTCACTGCCGCCGCAGGCGAAGTTCTCGTGACCAGAGTGGACAGATCGAGCCGGGGATAGGTCTCCGCGCTGGAGGAGCTGATATCGATGACGGGCGCGATAATGGCGTTGTAGAGCGTATCGAGCGAGTAGTCCACCTTCACGCCGTAGACAGTAGTGGAAACCGTGCCGTTCGAAGCGGATTTTTTAACATTGACCCATTTTCCGGCGGGTCCGATATCCTTCGCGTCGAGCTGCGCGGTTGTAACATTCGAAACAAGCACCGTATCGATCTCCGCGATCTGAAGCGTGGCTTTGGGTTGCAGTCTTTCGTTCGCCGTACCCGGTGCCGCCCCCTTCACGCCGATCATGCACCAGGAATCCTGAAATTTCACCGCATCAAACAGCGTACTTCCGAAATTCTTCATTTCCGTTTTCAGATCGGCTTTCACGCCGCTCGCAGGCTCGTCGGCGACGGCTATCAGGGCAATATCTCCGTCGTTCAACGACCGGAGGAATTGCGTCAACGTATCGGATAGCGCAGTGTTTTCGGCGATAACATAATGACGCACACGGTGTTTTACTTCCTTCGTCACACCGTCGAGGACGACAACAAAGTAGCCCTTCAGTTGATCGCCCGAAACGACATTGAAACCATCGAGCGAAATAACGGCAAACTTCCCGGCATTGAGTCCGGCCGAGGCGAGATGGAGCGAGAGATTCCGCGGCGGGACAACGACCTCGCCATTCCTGAAGGAAAAATTGCGCGAGGTATTCCCCAGCGAGATCGAATCGACAAACGCCACTTTGGCATTGTCCGGTAGCCGGTAGAACGTAAACGGACCGTTCCAGTTCTCGGATGCATTCAACCGGTAGCGGAACCACCCGCGCGAGTTGTTCTGGATGAATCCGGGAATCGGAATCTTTGTGACAACCTTCCCAAACGTTACCTGCGAGAGAACAGGCGCGCCGAACGCTTCCGATTTATCGAATTCCACGTATACCGTGCTGTCGTTGGCGTACGGCGGACGGTAGAATGGATTCATTAAAGGGATGGAATCTTTGTAGACCGCCGCCGGAGTGATCTGATCCAACAGACTGATGGATGCAGATGCGACGGCAAACTGC
Source organism: uncultured Ectothiorhodospiraceae bacterium (assembly GCA_964408855.1). GTDB lineage: Bacteria > Bacteroidota > Ignavibacteria > SZUA-365 > CAYPBB01. The sequence continues at coordinate 54,665 of CAYPBB010000011.1, read as the reverse complement.
CCGCTGACCTCGTTGTCGTTTTCCTGAATCTCCGTGATCTGGTTGTTCGGATCGAGCGTGATCGTGTATTTATGCTGCCCTTTCAGACCGCGCACCGGAAGCGTGAACCGGACCGTATCGATAAACGAGGGCGCCGGAATCGCAAATACCCGGTCGCTGAGCAGGGTGTCTGCATTGAGGTGCTGCAAGCGGACTTCTAGTTGCTGCTCGATGGCGGAGCCGTGGTTTCGTATATACATCACGAAATACGCCGAGTCCGCATCTTCCGTCAGGTTCGCGCTCAACCTGACAACTTCCGGTTCGCGAAGCACGAAATTCGGTTTCTTCGGTACTGCGATATCGATGATGGGATCGCCGATAAGGGTGTTCGTACGCACCGCGACATAGTTCGGCTGGGCGGTACTGTAGCGCATGAGAAGCCGGGACTTGGCGATGAGATGCGCCATTCCGAGCGTATGGACGGTGTCTTTCAGCATCGCTTCATAGAACAGGTACGAAAGCGTTTGTGTCACCGATATAAAGCCGAGCGAAGAATTGCCCACATAGGCAATAGCGTGGCTTTCGTCGCCCAACGTAAACAGCTCGCTGAAACTCACGACATCGTTTTCGGCGTATTTAGCGGTTGAACAACCGAAGTCGGTAACAATCGGCGCCCGGTCGACGTCGTTCCGGAGTTGGCTCGACTGGCTGATGCCGTTATCCCATGTTTGCGTTCCGCTATGTCCAAGATAGGAGATAAACACGCCGCCCTGCGCGATGCTGTTGCCGATATACGCGTCTGAATAGGGTCCGTACGATGTCGGAGGAGTGATGGTCTTGTAGAAGTGGTCGGCGTGGCCTTTCACCGGGAGCCGTTCGATAATCGATGTCTTGATACTGTCGTTTGCTTTGAACAGATCGTTCAATTCGCTGGGTTTGGTGGTCTCGCCGCCGCTGAACATGATATAGCGTTTGTTCCACTCCGAATTGCCGTTCGTATAGTACGCCTTGTGTCTGTCGAGATACTCGTAGACGTCGCTTTCATGAACCGCCGGCAAACGACCGTACAAATACTGTGGCAGCGCCATCCGCGTCGAATCCCACATAACCAGATAGGCGTCGGCGACGGGCAACCCGAACGAAGGAAGGAGGTTCTGGTTGCGTTCAAGCTTGACAAGGTCGGGGTATGTCTGCTTGATGGCGTTTTTATAATCGTACAATGCATCGCCGACGAAGAACACATATTCCGGCTGCGGCTGCTGCCATTCCGCCAGGGCATATCTCAGGAAATCGCGGATGCCTTCGGGCTTGAAATATCCATTCGAAAACTCGTCGACCACATCGTACACGTCGAGTGCCTGGGCTGTAATGCCGAACTGCGCGCCGATAAACTGTGCATACTCGGTTGCCGCATTCATGAACCGGGGGTTGGTGATGAGCAGATAATCCGCTTTGTTGGAGGCGGCATGCAGGTTCCTGAAATTCTTCTTTCCGGGCGCCCGCGTATACACGAACCGGGGAGCTTTGGCGCTGTCCGCGATGCAGGCGAAGTATCCGTCGCCGATGGCCACGGAATCGGCGAAATAGACGGTGTATCCCGAGTCGGTCTGAATTGCATTAAGATTGTTGAAGGTTTTATACAAACCGTAACCGCGTGTTTTGTACACAACAACAAAGCGCGAGCTAAATCCCGTCAGCTTGATTGTGGCGTACCGCCGCACGGAATCAGACGCAAGAATGGTAAACGCCAGTTTATTATTGATGGCATCGGTGCGCCTGGGATACTCGAACTCGAACCAGTCGAACGTCACCCTGTTCGGACCGCCGGAGGGACGGACGACGTTCTGCACGGTAAACTTGTTGACGCCCTCCTTCAGTTGCGCCTGAGGAATCGGGCGATCGAACAATGCCTGCTGGAACGGATCGATGATGATGGAATCGATCGGAGTCACATCGTCGTTGAAAAAGCCACGGACCGTATGCGATGGATAGACGTAGGGCGATTCCGTGCTCTGCGCCTTGAAAATCATGCGGGCGTTGAACTCCGGCGCTTTGTCCCACGCAATTTTCGTCATCGGGACGTTCAGGCTCCATGTTACCGGTTTCAATCCGAACCATGAGAAATAACGGTAATTCCAGGAGCTTTCCTGTTGCTTTCCTTGATCCGGATCGCCAAAGACGTAATACGTATCGGTTTCGTAATGGTCCATATGCCGGTAATAATCAATCGTATCGGCCGTTGCGCCGCCTGTAATGCCGGCGGATGCGCGCAACCCATTGGAGCCGCCCCACGTCAGCCAATAGATCGTGGTATCGGAATAGCGGTCCATGTAATTCAGATATTCTTCGTCCATGCCGGTAACGCGCCGGTAATCCTGCCCGGAATAGTTTTTATGAGCGAAAAATTCCACGTAATCGTTCGCGCCGAACGTTCCCGTCGATGCGTTGACCGTGACTGCAAGCTCCTTGCCCGATTCGTACACCTTGAGAGTCGAAGGGACGATGGAACCGGCGGATATTCCCATTGCTTCAAGATCGGAACCTTTGATACGGTAAATGCCGTCGTTGCCGACCGCAATTTTGATATAAGTCGCGTTGTAGTCGATCCAATCGTTTGCTTGTGCAATGGATTCCGGAAGGGGCTGCCTTGCCTGCCATCCGGCGGCATCCTTCGCATTGATCACCAGACCGCCGGCGAGGGGGTCGGGCGGTAGAGCCGTTCCCGCCTTCTGCATCGGCAATCCGCCCGAAAATTCAAGCCGCAGCGAAACCGATAGCATCTCTTCCAAACGCGACACGCTCTCGTTGTACCGGTACTTTCCTACCTCGATATACGCGCAGTAGTAATTCCGCACCCAGCCGTATCCGGTTATTTCGGCTTCGGGTCGCTGCAACACGGGACCCGTCGCAACGGAGGAATACCGGTATTCCAGCGCGGTATCGCCTACCGGCTGGATGGAAGGATTTGGCATCAGGGGAAGGTTCGATACTGTCGCATAGCGCGCTCCGGACACCGCGAGCCTCGGTTTCGAGCCGGGCGGGATGGCGATGATCATGGTTTCGCTGGGAAGCGAGCGTTTCCCAGGCTGCGTTTCGTCGAACCAGTTTTCGAACGCCGCGAACTTCCGGCCTTCGATGGTAACCGGTGTAACCGGTACGGCAACAGGCCGGTATTCTATTTGTATCGCCGACGCCGAGTATGTCAGCGATGCCTTCCCCGCGGTTTGCGCGAGCGCCGCGGTTGTTCCGATACAAAAGAGCAGTACAAGGAGCGCAGTTTTATTCATTGCAATCGTGCCTCTATGGATCATTGCCGGCGTGTTTCATCTATTGAGTTGTAGATCCGAATATACGCATCGGTCATCGTTTCTACAGTATTATTCCGGATAAGCTCAGTATACAATTGTTCGGCATATTCCTGCGATACGCGATAATTGCGTACGGCTCCGGAAATGGCGTTTGTCAGCGCAGCGACGTTTCCGGGCGGAAACAACGTTCCGGTTCTGCCATGCGCAACGAGTTCCTTCATCCCTCCCGTATCCGCGCAGACAACGGGGATATTCCGGATACCCGCTTCAAGCAACACATACGAGAGCGACTCTTCGCGCGAGGGTATCACCACCAGGTCGGCGGCGGCATACAGCCGCTCCATGATTCCGACGCCGTTCACTAATTCGACTGTTCCGCCGCATTTGTTCGCCAGCGATTCCAGCGCCGGTTTTTCCTCGCCGTCGCCGGCAATCACAAGCCGTACCGGTAGTCCTTCAACGGAGCGGGGTACATCTTTCCATGCCTCCAGCAAGATATCCATGCCCTTTTCGCGGCTGAATCTTCCTGCTGCAAATACAGTAAACGCTGTCCCGTTTTTTTGTTTCCGGCCGACGGGTTCTCCTGCCTCGATCCCATTCCGGATAGTGGTTATCCGGCGCGCATCGATACCGTACTTCTCCTGAAGCCAGGAGTTGACGGCATCGCTTACAGCCACCCAGCGGTCTGCCCGAATGCCGATCCGGTGCTTTCCTTCGATAAAACTGTGAACGGTCGTTATGTGTCCGGCGTTCATTCCGGACGCAAACCGCATGAGAAATGCCGGATACCGGTGGTGCGTATGAACGATATCGGGAGAAAGGCGGCGCAATGCCTTCCCGAACCGGACCGTATCGGCGAGCCTCTTTGCAGTAGGGTCGATGGGGACGTATTCGACCGGAAACGGCTGTTCGGCAAGCAACCCGCCGTCTGAACCGGCGTCGGTCAGAAGGGTTACTCTGATACGGCGGGAATGTAATGCCCGGCTAAGCTGCAGTACCATTGTGCTGCGGCCGCATACATACCGGACAGCCGGACTGACCATCGCGATATGGAGTGTTCGATTGTGAGTCGGTTCAGTCAATAGATCTGCCTGCCTGTTCCCGGCTTTCATTGCCTGTCGTTCGAAATGTACGCTTTTTGCCGGTCAACAGCCACGAAGAAATGACGACGTCTTTGAAATGAAACGCCCCACCTTATCCTGTAGTGTATTTCCTGAGGACGGCCTCGATACGTTGTTTCTCGATTGAAGAAAACCGCAGCACATAGTCCAGCTTCAGCCTGATGCGTATCTCCTTGAATCGAGTAAACATACCGCCGGGCAGAAATGTCGAGCAGTATGCGAGAAGAATTCTGAAGCTGCGGAACTTGACGCTTCCCTTCCAGAGACGGCGCGCCTGCGCCTTATCGCCGTAATGATACTCCTGCCAACCGTATTGCCTGACGGTCAGCGGTTCGGTTGCGCCTGTCCTCAGCGTCGGAGCGCCGTAGAACCGTTTTTGAATGGAACGGATCGCCTCGTCGCGCTTGCTGAAACTCGAACGCGAATGCGAACTTCTGTTGTACCTCACCAGCAGCAATACTTCCGGGATGTTGGCGAACCGCACCGTCCGTTTGAGCGTATTCCAGAGTTCATAGTCCTGCGCAATCGTGTTGACAAAGCCGCCCGCATCCAGCACCGGCTGTTTGCGGAACATACAACCGCCGTGCGTGACGCCCGCGTGCAGGTACATTCCCGATACGATTTCGTCGTGCGATACCGGCAGGCGCGCTGCAAACAGTACTCTGCCGTCCTCGAATGCTGCGTACCAGCTCGAAACCACGCTTACTTCAGGATGCGCATCCAGAAACCGCACCTGCTTTTCGAACCGCTCGGGGAAGGCGATATCGTCCGCATCCATCCGCGCGACAACCGGATACCTCGCCAGCGCAAGGCCTGCATTCAGCGCGGCGCCCATTCCCGCCCGCTCGCGCCTGACGTACCTGATTCTGGGGTCGCCGAATGCCTCTACAATGCGCTGCGTTCCATCGTCGGAACCGTCGTCGATGATGAGAAATTCGAACCGCGCGTAGGACTGATCGAGAATACTCCGCACCGCCGCGCCGACGGTCGAGGCGCCGTTGTACACCGGCATTAGTACGCTGATGGAATCGCCGTACCTCATCGGTAGCCCCGGTTATGGCGAATAATACCGCCAGTCGGCGGAGTTGGATTTGCGTTTCCTGAAAATCGGCAGGACGATCCCCCGCTTCCTGAGCATCCGGATCAGGGGCATCAGCGGCAGCGCGAAGAGATACCGGTAGATTTCGGGATTGGCAGGGCGGTACCGCAGGGCGGCTGTCAGCCAGATGAAGGTTTCCGCCACGCGTCCCCGGTAATAGGATATCTTTCCAAGATTCAGAGCGAACTGCCCTTTCACGCCTCGGTCCTTTGCGGCGGCGAACGCCTTCTCGTTGTAATCCCTGCGCATTTCATAATGCAACCTGCTCTGGATCTCGCTCATGCCGGTTGTCGGCGAACTGCGGACCCGGCGCCAGCGCGTGAGGTATTCGGGCAAATTGTCGGCATCGAACCGGGCAATCGCGCGCAGAATGAATTCCGAATCGTGCGAAGGAAAGTACTCCTCCCGGTACTCCCCGATTTCATCGACAAGATGGCGGCGGTACATTGCGGTCGGATGCTGAACGGCGTTGAACACGCCTTCGAACCTTCGGACTTCCGACGGTCCGGAAGGCATCGGACGCGATTCAAGGAACTCGCCTTTTTCGCCGACGATCTCGTACGCAGAACCGACCATGCAAAGTTCCGGATGGCTCTCCAGATACTCTGCCTGCCGCCGCAACCGGCCGGGCAGCATTACGTCGTCATGATCGAGAATTGCGATATAGCGCCCCTGCGCGTATCGCAGGCAGCGGTTATAATTTGGAACGCATCCGATATGGGATTCGAGAAACACGCGACACCGTTCCGATGCGTATTCTTTCAGAATTTCAGGAGTCTCGTCGGTGGAGCCGTCGTCGACAACCACAATTTCGAAATTCGGGTAGTCCTGATTCAACGCGCTCTCGATGGTTACCCTGATGAAACGGGCGGAATTGTACGCCGGAATAATGACGGACACCAACGGAAATTCGCTCATTTTCCCGCTCCCGCATTCCTCGCAATCAAACCGCGGTACAGTTCGTCGAAATTGCGCGTCATGGCTTCGAGCGTGAATCGCTCCCGAACCCGCCGCCGCGCTGCGGAACCGAGTTCCGAACGCTTGCAGGATTCGGACGCAAGAGCCTGTATACGCTCCACGAAGGCATCGGTATCGCCGCCTGCGCAGAGGTAGCCGTCGACCCCATCGTCCACCAGTTCCCTATTCCCTCCTGTATCACTCAGTACGACGGGAAGACCGCTTGCCATCGCTTCGAGGGCAGCCAGATCGAACACTACGCGCTCGCCTGCAAGAAGAAATACGTCGGCGATACGGTATAATTCCAGAACCGCGCCCAGCGGAAGACTGCCGAGAAACACCACCGACCGGGCAATCCCGAGATCCGCAGCCATTCGCTTTACATCCGCCGTCAGCCGTCCCGATCCCGCATGAAGCACGCGCACATCGACGCCGCGGCGCAGAAGTTCGGCGGCTATTCGCAGCACCCTGTCGAAACGCTTTTCCTCAGTCAGCGCGCAGACCGATAACAGCGTCAGCCCCGGACGCGGCCGCCTTACCGGCACTGCTTCGAAGCGTTGCCAATCGATTCCATTGTACACGACGCGAACATCCTTGCCGTCGAGAGCGCCGGGAAGGTCCTGTTCGAATTGTTCGCGCGCGCCAATGCTCGGAAACGTAACGATGTCCGCCCGGCGGACGCCTTCGCACTCCAGATCCCTGAACCGGCGTTCCATATATGTGCCTCGGATCTGAGGATGCGCTTTCAGCTTTACGTCTTCCAGAACCGACCCTTTTGAGTGAATCGTCAATACGTGCGGAATACGAATCGAAGAGCCGATCAGTCCCGAGACCAGTTGGTCGTGCGAATGCACAACCGTCGCCGGGAACGGAAATCCGCGGAGTCGGCTCCGGAGTCTGAAACGGTCGCGGAGCAGTTGAAGGTACAAACCGGCGTTTGTCGCATTCATCGATACAGCAGCCGCATGCTTCGCCGTTGAATCGGCGTTCCGATAGACAGTTTCATCAGTCAGTCCGTTGCCGGCGATGGACTGATTCACAGAAACGAATCCGTACCTGCTATAGATGCCCGTACTGCGGTACGTGTCCAGGATATCGGCAGCGACACGGATCGGACCGCCTGTATTCCGCCGCAGCGGACCTCGCCGGACTATATGAACAGGTATGATATCGATCTCTTGCATCCGATCACCGTGCCGCGAGAATAAAGGCGTTGCAGAACACCCCATACGTTTTATATTGCGCAGCGCTCCACTCGGGATGCGTTTCGAGGAACTCGCGGAATGCGCGTTGTTCGCCTTTGCCTGGATTCGCTTTGTAATGAAACCAGTCGTCGAACAGAATGACGGTTCCTTCCTGCAGCGCCGGAGCGATGTGTTCGAGTACCGTGCGCGCGGATTCGTAAAGATCGCAATCTATATGCACGACAGCGGCGGCGGAGCATTGCGCCGGGATCATCCCGGGAATGGTTTCCGCAAAATCGCCGGTAATCAGATCGGGCTGACGGAGCCGTAATGTTCCGAACAGCTTACGTACCGTCTGTTCGGTGACGCGCACCCCCGGTTCCAGTCCCGCCGCCGGATTCAGATGGTTGACTGCGCAGTTGTCTTTATCCCAGCGGGGATGGGAATCGGCGGACGGCGGCAAGCCTTCGAAAGAATCGAATCCCATTACTCTGCGTTGGAAACCGGTATCGTATTGCGAGGAGGCGAGGGCATATTCCAGCGCGGCGAGCGACCGTCCGGTGAACACGCCGAACTCCAGAATATCGCCCGGCACCATTTCATAATTCGCGTAATCGACCGCTTTCTGGAACATCTCCAGGCGTTCGGCCGCAATGAGCTTGCGAACTGCCCGATAGGTACGATTTGTGAGATACCGGTAAATATCCATTACTGTAATGGTTCAAATTGCGCCGCATCCGCACGCCCCGCGCTATCGGATTGCGCCGAACGAACGAACAACACGGCGATCAGAATCAGCCCGGCGTACACACGTATCAGCAGTGCATACGTCAAACCGTTTGCGCCCATATTCAACATCGCAACAAACAGCAATGTAAGCAAGACGCCCGCCGCGCTGATGGAAATAAAAATGTTCGACCAGGCGCGGTATTTCCCGAAGGCAAGGAAATACAGATTCCCGAGCGTCATCGTCGCCCAGAAACCTGCCGGAAGAGCGCTCAACAAAATGAATAGGTGCACGCTTCGACCAAACGATTCCCCAAGAACCGCGCCTATCACTGTACCGCCGCCCGCTGCGGCAAGCACAAAAAAGAACGCGCCTGCAAGCGACGCGGCGAGCGCGGCGGTAGTGACGCGCTTCACCGCAACCTGCCTCGATGTCGCGGCGAGCCTTGAAATGTACGGCAATAGACTCTGCAGAACGGGATTGGCCAGACCGACCGCTCCCATCACGAGCTTTTCGGCGGCGGCATAGATTCCGACGATGTCGGGAGCACAGAACAAACGGAGTAGAAGCGTATTTCCGGCGTTCCCGGCTGTAATCGAAACCGATGTCGCGAAGATACGCCCATTTGCGCGGAGCCGGGCGAGCAGTTCGCCGGTCGATGGAAGTTTCTCCGGGAAGCCTGCCTTCTGGATAACGGCGGCAATCGTCAATACACCTCCCGCGAGATAGCATAGCGAATACAACAACGTAACGAACATGAAGTCGCCGCTTGTATGAACGAAAGCGAACACGACGGCGATCGTCAGCAAACGGACGGCGATACCCGCGCCGGCAAAAAACCTCATCCGCTCCATTCCCTGGAAAAAGTACAGCGGAGTCAATATATCGGCCGCCACCATTCCGAACGTAAATACATGCAGCAATGGGTACAAATTGAAGGGATGTACACAAAGACATAACAGCGCCAGGATGAAGGCGGCGATGCCAAGAAGAACGGCTCGCATAAAAAAGGTATCCCAGAAGTACCGGTTCAGCGCTGTCCGGTCGTCGCGGAGAACGGCAATTTCGCGCGCACCGTTATGCGATAACCCCCAATCGGTAAAAAGGATAAAGAACTGGATCAGCGCCTGGGAGAATACCACTTCCCCGTAATTGGCGGGTCCGAGGGTGCGGACAAGGTACGGCAGAATGATAAGCGGGGCGAGATAGGTCGATGCCTGCAATGTCGCGAGCGAAAGGACATTATCGATCAGCCTTCGTTTCGGACCTGACATCCTGTTTGTTTCCCCTGTTATATGCCGGTTGCAGAATGAGCGTCTGTCAGCCGCCGCGCGGTCGCCATTCCTTCCCTGAAGGACGCCGCTATTCCCTGAAATTGCCATCGCCCGTATCTGCCCATCTGGATGATTCCGCAGCTTTCGAGCAACGCGATCGCATCTTCGCGCCAGGTAGAGCCTGGAGTGCGCCATGTGTAGGCCACCGGAATCAGCGTCGGATCGGCGATGAGTACCTGCTCGATGTAGCCCCATTCGCGGAGCTGTTCCAGCATCGACTGCGAAATCTCGGCGATATCCCGTTCGGTAAGAATGGTGCCCGCGGGGAAGGCTTTTTCTATATACAGGCTTGTAATCCGTTTTTTCCCGCGTTCGGATACCGGAAGGAACTCCGGGTCCACGTTGTCATAGAAGCCAACGCGGTGAAAACCGGGTTTGTTATGCGGCGTATACACCCAATGCGCATCGGGACAGTATGCGCCGCGGGTGGCGGCAGCATTCAGCACCAGCACCGAAGTCCAGGGGTCGCCCGCAGATCCCGGATCCAGCCTTGCCATTTGGAGGGTCTCGTGCAGAGGAAGGGAGTTCAATACGGTCGTGTACGGTATCTGGCTGCCGTCTCTCATGTGCAGTATGCGGTTGTTAGGATCGATCCGGACGACGCATTTTCCGTACATCACATTGCAGGAATCCGCAATCGACCGAAACAACGCGCTCAGTCCTCCGCGGGGATACAGGAAGCGCGAGTTATAGCCGTAGCTCTCCGCCGCGTCTGAATCCCTCCTGGGCGACTTGAACGCATCCTGTGGAGCGATGTATTGGAACAACCCGGCGGTATAAAGTTCGTGAAACGGTTGGAAAAAGGCAGAATACAACGTTTCTCCGAATTCCTGCTGTAACCAGTCGCTCATCGTCACCGGAGCGTTCTGATGGGGACCGGGGATTTCCTGATCTTTCAACACCCGAAGCTCCCGTGGAAGCAATTGAAGATTGGCCTGAATCGGATATGGAAGGTATTGCTCGTATTTTTTCAGGTAGACCGCCGCTTTGCGTTCATACTCGGCAAGTTCCTGAAATGAGCCGAAAATTTGCCGGATTTCGGGATCGCCGCCGAAAATCCAGTGTCCTCCGCCCTTTTCGAACCGGTAAAGCTCCTCATTATTGCCGCGGACGGGACGCCGTACGCCGTCGTACCCAATATAGTATGACGCGCAAATTCCTCCTGGAATATCGTCGGATTCCAAAACCGGAATTCCCGAAACATACGCCGCGCCCAAGCCGGTCGCTCCGGCGCCCAGGATGTACAAACCTTCGTACATGTTCATTCGCTACACCTCGCCCCGGCGAGGCTTTTGTTCGGATATTTCTCTTGAAACATGAAACAACAATCCGAATTTTTTCGAATAAGTAACTGGAGAGCTGCCGTTATTATCATCGCCGAAAACTGGTAAAATGTACTTGTATTTCCAGTGTCATCCAAAGGCAGATTGGATATTCCGGTAAGGCGGGTTCACAGCGCGGTTTTACATCCGGTTGAAACCGCGTACATTGCTTCGAACGATAAAGGTTGAAAATGAAAGCATTCGACGTACGGGAAACGATAGGCATGGCGCTTGCGGCGCTTAAAGCCAATAAACTTCGCGCCTTTTTGACGTTGCTTGGCGTCGTGATCGGCGTTTTTTCGTTCATCGGCGTAATGACCGCGATCAGCGTTCTCCAGGAAACAATCGAGACAGGATTCAACGTCCTCGGCTCGAATACGCTTGTGGTGCAGAAATACCCTGCGATCGGATCCGGTCCGGGTACATTTGCCAAGTACCGGAATAGAAAGGACATCACATACGAACATGGGATGTACATCCGCGAGAAAAGCCGTCTCGCCGCATATGTGAATATCGAGATGTACTCGGGCGGCGCCGTGGTTCAGAATGGGAACAAGAAAACCAATCCCAATGTGGAAATCATCGGCGGCACAACAGACGTTCTGCAGACCCGGAACCGTGAAATGGGCGCGGGACGTATGTTCACCGAAAACGAACTCCAACTCGGCAAGGATGTCGTCGTTGTCGGCGCCGATATTGTGAGGTTTGTGTTCCCGATGGAAGACCCCATCGGAAAAACGGTAAAGATCGACGGACGCCCGATGACCGTCATCGGCGTCATCGAAAAGCAGGGCGGAGTGTTCGGAGGGAATGCCGATAACTTCATTTTCATGCCGATTACCACGTTCAGAAACTACTACGGTAAATCGCGCTGGGTGAGCATCATGGCGAAATCTGCGAGTCAGGAAACCTACGATGCCATGACAGACGAGATCATCGGCCTGCTGCGGACGGTGCGCGGCGTCCCGCCGGGCGAGGAGAACGATTTCGAGATCGTTTCCAACGAATCGCTTATCGGAAAAGTCAACGAAATGACGTTCTACATCCGCGCCGGTACGGGAGCCGTCTCGGCTATCGCCTTGCTGGCTGCCGGAATCGGCATCATGAATATCATGCTGGTCTCGGTAACGGAACGTACGCGCGAAATAGGCATCCGGAAGGCGCTTGGCGCACATAAGCGCAGCATTCTCATACAATTTCTTGTGGAAGCAATCGTCATCTGTCAGCTCGGAGGTCTGATCGGTATCTTCCTTGGCTTGGGAGGAGGAAACGTGGTAGCGCTCCTCCTCGAAATTCCCGTTGTATTCCCCATCGGATGGGCTTTTCTGGGGATATTCGTTACGTCACTCATCGGCGTGGTGTTCGGCGTGTATCCGGCATGGAAAGCCGCGAACATGGATCCTATCGATGCCTTGCGCTACGAATAACGCCTGCTTGCGCCAACAGTAAACGAACACCGGTCCGCATTGAAGCGGACTGGTTCAATTTTGTAGGTCACTTTTTCCAGAGAAAGAAAACGAGCTGTGCGATTTCGGTATTATTGATATAGTACCCTCTCCTGTAATCGTGTTCATCGGCGAAGAGTGTGAACAGATCGCTCCCCGCACCGTTCGCGAAGAGGGGAACGAGTTGATTCGTGTGATTACCGCTGTTGAACCGCATGCCGGGCATCTTTTTCTGTCCATTATTGACGAGCGGATTGCTCTCGGGCGAATTATCGTTGCCCGCAGGCCCTGTCAGGTAGCCGGTCTCATGATCGGCGGTGACGATGAGCAGATTTTCGTCCCATCCGCCGTTCTTCTCGATCCATCCGATAACAGCATCGACGGCAACGTTGAACTCCTGCTGCTCCTCGATAAGCCTTCCCGGCTGATTGCTATGCGCGGCCCAGTCGATAGCGCCGCCTTCGATCATTAGAAAGAAGCCGTTCGGGTTGTTTTTCAGCACATTCAAAGCGCCTAACGCCATCGTCTTGAGCGAAGGCACTGTCTGGATAAACGGCACTGTATAGGCGTCTTCCTTTCCATCGCCGCCTCTCCCGTTTTGTAGGGTCGAAGCAACCATGGCGGTTCCGAGAACCCGTCTCGGCGCCGAGCCGCGGACGAGTTGTTCGAAGCCGGCTTTCGTTTCGACGAGCGTCCACGGATCGGGCGTCCCATCGCCGTCGCAGTCCTGAACGCCGCTATTGCCTCGTATGCTCGACACCGCAAATTTCGCCGAACCGCTCGTTAGTCCGGTCCAGAGAGTCTCACCACCGACATATTTATAGTCGAAGTTCTCTTTTTTCTGCCGTCCGTCGTTATCGCACATAGGATGCCCCGCTCCCATGATCACATCGGCGCGGCTGGAGAGAATCATCTCGCGCGCAATTTCCTCGTATGCATCTCTGTTGACATTGTGCGCCACGAACGACGCAGGCGTTGCATGCGTCCAGGGTACAGAGGTGACAACGCCCGCCGCTTTGCCGAGCGCTTTGGCACGTTCGCATAGGTTTTCGCATGGCAGATGATACGCGTCAACGCCGATAGCTTTGTAGTACGTTTTTTTTCCGGTCGCCATGGCGGTTCCAGCCGGAGCCGAGTCCGTCGCCCCATCGTTGACATAGTCGAAATCGCTCCATGCGGCGGCGGAGTTGTACTCGGTCGACCAGACTTTTAGTTCGTCCGAGTCCGCCATCTTTGCCGGGTAGGTACTGACGAACAGCCGCACAGGAAAATCCTCGTATGCCTGCGCTATGTATGCGCCATGGTGATAGAGATTCGCCGCGCGGATATGGTTCTCGCCCATTCCGTCGCCGATCATCAGAATGATGTTTTTCGGTACTGTCTGCTGGGCATAACCAACCTTGTAGCCGCACACGAATAGAATAATCGTTGCTGCTGCGAGTCCAAACCAAGCGCGGGCAATGAAAGTGCAATACGTACGACGAACAGCCCCCACGTTTTTGCCTTCACAATAACCGTTAGTCAACATATCTAGCTACCCGATTAAATAGTAATACAATAATATACTGCAATTTTATAGTTTCGCGCCATGATAAAGGTCCTAGGCGATTGTTGGAAGTAATATGCAACATATTGATTACGTGAATGTTATCGCATTTTTTTTCAAGAAATATTTAAACGACGGAACATCGGTTCGTTGCCTTCGTCTAATTCTCCGTTTACAACGTACAACGAAACCAGGAGGCTGCCATGCGATCGATAATTCTACTCTTTGCCGTAATTCTCTTTCTCGTCGTTGCGTCCGATGCGCCCGTGCGCGCTGAAGGCGGCGACAATATATCCGTCGCAAAGGATGAACCCGGCGGCGACGGCGTATGGCTCGGCGTCAAACTCCAATCGAGGATGACGGTAAAGAAGCAAAGCGGAAAAAAGACTATCGAAGAATCCACCAAGGGCGCTCGTGTCACCGAAGTGGTTGATGACAGTCCCGCCGAAAAAGCCGGAATCGAAGATGGAGATCTTATTGTTCGAATCGATGAGATGGCAATTGCATCGGCGCCTGACGTCACAAAATACCTGAAAGAGAAAAAGCCAGGCGACAAGGTAAACGTAACGGTTCAACGCGGCGGAAAGGAACAAACGCTTGCGGTGCTCCTCGAAGAGCGTCCCGAGTCGCAAATGGCAATGACTATACCGAAAATAATGAAGAAGTATTCCATTGGCGACGACTTCTCCTGGTTCGAAGGAAATGGCAAACCTGTATTGGGAATAAAAATTCAAACCCTCACCAAACAGCTTGGCGAGTATTTCAACGCACCGAATGGAAAGGGAGTTCTTGTGACGGAAGTGATGGATATCGAAAACAGTCCCGCGAAGCAGGCCGGGATGAAAGCGGGAGATGTGATCGTCAAGATCAACTCCGAATCGGTAGAGGACGAGCACGATATCAAAAGCGCGCTCGAGGGGATGAAGAAAGGCGACAAAGTGACCATCGAAGTCGTCAGGAATAATGCCCGCACCGCACTCAATGCCGTTCTCAACGACGACGTCCGCGACAACGGCAAAGCGGATGCTTTCTTCAAGCGTTTCAATCCCTCCGGCGGAGGATTGATGAGCCATTCGGGCTCGCCCCGCATACGGATCATGGCTCCGGGAATGATGGACGACGAGGAATGCATGGATATGGATCTCGATTGGGATGCGATTCTCGATGAAGTCGGCGAACACGGTATCGAAATCGAAAAGCTCATGGACCAGCTCAACGACGAACGCGGCGAAATGAATTCCGAACGGGAACAGATGGAACAGGAAAAGAACGAAATGGACCGCGAGAAGGATGCAGTCAAGAAGAAACACGTCAAGATCATCAAGCTAAAAAAGGACGATGTCAAGGACATTTGATACTGGCAGCGGAACCAGATACATACAGCGCAACACCCCGCATAAATCCTCCTCTAAAACGCCGTCCCGAAATGGACGGCGTTTTGTTCTCCGGGATAGCTGGATCCGGCTTGCATAATGAACATATGTTCATTATATTCGTTATGAACATATGTTCATAACGAGGACGACTCCATGCCGAGACGTAAAAAATGCCGAATGATGCACTGCCGCCACGAAGCACAATACTTCAAGCCGCGCGGCATCCCGATGCATGAGCTAGAGGAATGCGTGATTACATTCGACGAGGTCGAAGCAATCCGCCTTGCTGATTTCGAAGGAAAGACACAGGAGCAGGCGGCGGAATTAATGGGCGTCTCGCGTCCGACCTTCGGACGAATTGTTGCAAATGCGCATCGCGTAATAGCGGATGCGCTTGTTCACGGCAAGGCGCTGCGTATGACCGGCGCCGAATACGCAGTTCTCAGGGAAGAACCTCAGCCATGCTGCCGCGAGAATCACTAACCCCTTTTTCATAGATCAGGAGTAGCACCTATGGACACGAAAAACCTGAAAATTGCCGCGGTTACCGACGACGGCGCGACGATATGCGCGCATTTCGGCCGCGCATTGTATTACGAAGTCATCACCATCGAAAACGGAACCGTCACCGCGCGGGAACGCCGCGAAAAGCCCGGTCATCATACCCATCACGCCGGCGAGCAACATCACGGCGGACTGCACGTAATTCAAGGCGGTCATGGGCATGAACATCATGGACACGATCACGGCGGACACGGACAAGGACATCATTCCCACGAAAAGCACAAAGGCATGGCCGACGCCATCAGCGATTGCCAGATGGTGCTCGCCCGCGGGATGGGCTACGGCGCCTATGCCAGCATGGAACAGTTCAACATCGTCCCCTGCGTCACCGATATCCGCACCATCGACGATGCCGTAAAGGCGGTAATCGATGGAACGATTGTCGATCACACCGAGAAATTGCATTAACCGGAAATCGAGCTGACATTCGATCAGTCTCTCTCCAAGTCACTGTGCAGACAGTGTCGAGCGGTTTTCGCCTCCTCATTCCATATTCGATTTGGAAGCCAGGCGAAAACCGTTGTTTACGAAATACAATCACCGCAGTCGCACATCCATTTCCAGAATCCCCTTTCCGCTTCCACAGCATCCGCTAAATCGCTATACTTGCTGCAATCACACGCACGAGTACAGAAGGAGCATCCCATGGATCAGAATTATTCCATTCATCTCGATACAAAGTTCGGCTTCCTCAAACTGATCGACGTTGAAAAACTCGCGTCGGAAGTAACCGACGACTGGTTCAACCAGACGCTCTGCGAGGTGAACGACTGCGTGGTGCGCGTGGGCGTATTCAAAAAAGGGGAGTTCCACTGGCATAAGCACGACCTGGAGGACGAGTTCTTTTTCACGCTTCAGGGATCGTTCATCGTCGAGACCGAAAGCGAAACCGTCCGGTTGCTGCCGCACCAGGGCTATACGGTTCCGCACGGAGTCGTTCACCGCACCCGCGTCGAGGAACCGGCGGTTATCCTGATGATGGAAGGGAAAAACGTCCAGCCGACGGGAGATTGAACCCGGCTCTACCTACTACCTCCTTCAGCCTTAGTAAAAGATTTTTCTTAAGAGATGGCTCTTCGTTCGTTTAATTAAAATTGCCGTACCAACTTTAATTAAGCTGACAGCTTAGGAAGGAAAGTTAATAAAGACGATGTTCATTTGACTGGTATTTGTGTCTCACGTATTAGAGACAAAACCATTTGTGACTCATGAAACGCAAAATATGAGTCACAAATTTAGTCATTCAGCGAAACCAACAAATCCACCGGCACTAACCGTTAAAATACCACTTTCCCTTCCGCCAGATTTAACAGTTCAGGATAGGCAAGTACAGCGGAACGGCTTCCGGCGCCTTCCGTCAGGGTTTTCAATACGTTGTTCGTTTTCAATACTGTCAAAATGCGCGTGGCTGTCGGCTTAGGAATCTGTGCTGAGCGGATAAAATCCGACGCTTTGAAGATTGGCCGCTCAAATATCCACTCCAGTGTATGAATGGAGAATTGAGAGTGCGTAAGCTCTACTATACGGGTTTTCATGTTATTGTAGAGATCAAGGATCCCTTGCGCCTTCAATCTGTTTTCGTCTGCCTGTTGCTGTACAGCATTCAAAAAGAAAAGCGCCCATCCATTCCAGTCATTATCCCGCGTTACAGCGAGCAACCTCTCGTAATACTCATCCCTTTTCGCCTCAAGATACGCGCTGATATAAAACATGGGACTGCTGATCAAACTTTTTTCGTACAGAAAAAGTGGAACAAACATTCTTCCGAGCCGCCCGTTTCCATCGAGAAATGGATGTAGCGCCTCGAATTCAGCGTGAAGAATTGCGAGTTGTACCAACTTGTCCGGAAACTCCTCGTGTATGAATTTCTCCCAAACCCCCATTGCGGCAGTAAGGAAATGCGCCTCAATGGGAATATACTTTGCTTCTTCAATACTGCATCCCTGAGGTCCTATCCAGTTTGGAAGCCTCCGGTACTCTCCGGGCGATTTCCCCTGTCCCCGGACACCGGATAAGAGCGTTCTATGAGCATCCAGAATCAACCGCTGCGAGAGTGGCAGTGTTTCAAGCGCGGATTCTGCCTGCCGCAATGCTTTCCGGTAATTGAGAATTTCATGGATATCCGCTTCTTTTAAAGCATTTGAGCTTTCTCCCTCTGCCTCAAAGCTCAAAACGTCTCCCATTGTTGCCTGGGTGCCTTCAATGCGGGACGAAAGTACCGCTTCCTGCGTTGTCAATGGACTTAGTAGGACTGATGGATTTGGGATAGCTGTCAGTAGCCCATCATACCGCGCCACAGCAGCATTTGCTTCAGCAATGGAACTGACAAGTGCTTCCCAATCCAAATTACCTGGGGGAAACTTACCATGATGATATGATACAGGGATGTTCATGATTCTGCCTTGTACTTACCGCAATCTGCCGTATTTGTGACTCATGTATTAGAGACTAAGCAATTTGCGACTCATAAAATGCGAATCATGAGTCACAAAGTCAACATATCAACAGCACACGGGTGATTTGTGACTCATGAAACGCAAAATATGAGTCACAAATACCGTTGTGTCTATTTCATGAGTCACAAATAAAAACCGCCCGTTCTGTATAGAACGGGCGGCATACATAAACCCCACGAAGTGGGTTAGAGTTTCGCGACGAAATCTTCGAGGATGCCCTTGAAATCCGGTTTGCCGATTTCCTGGAGTTCATAGGAAACGCGGAGAGCCGGCTTCTTCATCTTCACGATGCGCTTGAGATCGATCGGGGTGCCGATGACGATAAGATCGCACGGAACCTTGTTGATCGTGGTTTCGAGGTCTTTCACCTGCTTTTCGCCGTAGCCCATTGCCGGAAGAAGCGTGCCGATATCCGGGTACTTCTTGAAAGTATCGGCAATGGTACCGACTGCGTACTGACGCGGATCGACGAGTTCGGCGGCGCCGTGACGTTCGGCTGCGACGGTGCCTGCACCGATCTGCATTTCGCCGTGGGTGAGCGTCGGACCGTCTTCGATGACGAGGACTTTCTTGCCGGCAATCATTTCCGCACGTTCCACGGTCAACGGGGAAGCGGCATCCACGATCTTTGCGGTCGGGTTGACGCTGCGAATGTTCTGACGAAGTTCGAGTACTTCATCCGGATCGGCGCTGTCGATCTTGTTGATCACGATCACGTCTGCCATGCGGACGTTAACTTCGCCCGGATAGTAGAACAATTCATCGCCCACGCGCAACGGATCGGCAACGACCACATGCAGATCGGGTTTGTAGAACGGCATGTCGTTGTTTCCGCCGTCCCACAGAATAATATCGGCTTCCTTTTCGGCCTGCTCGAGAATTGCGCCGTAATCGACGCCGGCATAAATGATGGTGCCGGAAACGATATGCGGTTCGTACTCTTCCATTTCCTCGATGGTGCAGTTATGCTTCTTCAGATCGGCGACGGAACCGAAACGCTGAACCTTCTGCTTGGCGAGGTCGCCGTAGGGCATCGGGTGGCGGATGGCCGCAACCTTCAGGCCCATGCTCTGCAACAGCGACGAAATGCGGCGGGTCGTCTGGCTCTTGCCCGATCCGGTGCGAACGGCGCAGATGGAGATGACCGGTTTCTTGCTCTTGATCATGGTGAGGTCGCCGCCGAGCATTTTGAAGTGCGCGCCTGCCGCGTTCACGCGCGCACCGATGTGCATGACGTGATCGTACGGAACGTCGCTATATGCGAACACGCATTCTTCGACGTCGAATTTCTTGATCAGTTTTTCGAGATCCGCTTCATCATGTATGGGGATACCCTTGGGATACAGTTTGCCTGCAAGCGAAGCAGGATACTTGCGTCCGGCGATATCGGGAATCTGTGCGGCGGTAAATGCGACGACGTTGTATAAGTCGTTGTCGCGGTAGACTACATTGAAGTTGTGAAAATCTCTACCGGCTGCGCCGATGATAATCGTGTTGATCCGTTTCTTTTCTGCCATTGTGTTCTCCTATAGAATATGAACTGAGAATTCGCGTTAATAATCTCTTCTTCCGTAGGGGCGAATCATCATTCGCCCGCATTCGGTCCTTCCGTAGGGGCGAATCACCATTCGCCCGCATTCGGTCTTTCCGTAGGGGCGAATCATCATTCGCCCGGCAATGCATTTCTTTTCTGGCATTCATGGGCGAAAAATATTTCGCCCCTACATGCGGGAATATTAATCCAATGCCTTCACAACTTTGGTAATACGCTCAACCGCCCAGTCGATTTCTTCTTTCTTGATGACAAGAGGCGGCGCGATGCGGATGACGTTCTCGTGGGTCTCTTTGCACAGAATGCCTTCGCCCATGAGCATTTCGCAGTACGGGCGCGCTTTGCAATCGAGCACAAAGCCGATCCACAAGCCCTTGCCGCGTATTTCAACGATATGCTTGCTATCGATGGCGCGGAGTTTTTCCATGAAGTAGGCGCCCATTTCCGCGGAACGGTCTACCAGCTTTTCATCGACGAGGACCTTCAAGGATGCGCGCGCAACTGCTGCCGCGAGCGGGCTGCCGCCGAACGTGGAGCCATGGTCGCCCGGATGGAACACACCAAGCACGTCTTTCTTCGCAAGCACTGCCGATACGGGCATGAAGCCGCCGGAAAGCGCCTTGCCGATAATCACCATATCCGGATGCACGTCTTCATGCTGGTACGCGAACAGCTTACCGCTTCTGCCGAGACCGGACTGAATTTCATCCATGATGAACAACACGTTGTTTTCGCGGCAGATTTGCTCGACTTCCTTCAGATAACCGTCGGGCGGTACGACGATACCGGCTTCGCCCTGAATCGGTTCGAGAAGCACGGCGGCGGTGTTCGGCGTGATTTTCGCCCTGATTTCCGATGCATCGCCGTATTTGACGATCGGGAAACCCGGCGTCATCGGACCGAAATCGGCGCGGTATTGCTCGTCGGTCGAAAAGCTGATAATGGTGACGGTGCGACCGTGGAAGTTGTTCGAGGCGCAAATGATTTCCGCTTTGTCCGTCGGAATGCCCTTCACGCGGTAGCCCCAGCGGCGGGCGGCCTTCACGGCGGTTTCAACTGCTTCCGCGCCGGAGTTCATCGGCAACGACATATCGAAACCGGTGAGGTCGTGCAATTCCTTGTACAACAGCGGAAGCTGATCGTTGCGGAACGCGCGGCTGGTCAGCGTCACTTTCTTCGCCTGTTCCATGAAGGCTTCCATGATCTTCGGATGACAGTGACCCTGGTTCACCGCGGAGTATGCCGCGAGGCAATCGAGGTACTTATTGCCCTCGACATCGTAGACCCAGCAGCCTTCGGCTTTCTCGATGACGACATCCAGCGGATGGTAATTGTGCGCGCCGAATTGTTCTTCAAGCGCGATAAAATCGTTGGTTTTCATGTGTGTTCCTGTAGTAGAATTGCTGTATTACTCTGTTTCAAAAAGCATTGTTAAAAGCGCCATACGAACGTAGAGTCCGTTCGCCGTTTGACGGAAATATGCCGCGCGCGGATCGTTGTCGATCGAATGATCGATCTCTACCGAGCGGGGCAGCGGATGCATAATCAGCGCATCCTGCTTCATCCGTTTCAGCACGTCGGCGTCGAGGTTGTATGCTTTCAGGTCGATGTTCTTCCGGCTCAGCCTCGAATGATCGATGCGGGTCTGGTATACGACATCGACGGTCGAGATGATTTGTTCCGGACTGGAAAGCAACTCGTACGCAACGCGGTTTTCATCGAGGTGTTGGAGAATATCCGGTTGGATCTGGACTTCATCGGGGGCGACAAAATACAGTTTGATACGCTCGAACTTGCTTAGGAGGTACGCCAGCGAGCGCGCCGTTCTGCCCTTGTCGAGCGCGCCGATAAGCGCGACCGAAAGCCCGTCCAGTTTGTTGCATTCGTTATAGATGGTGTATAAGTCGAGCAGCGCCTGCGTCGGATGCTGGCCGCCCGCACCGTCGCCCGCGTTGATGACCGGCACGGGAGAGATTGCCGAGGCGCGCTTTGCGGCGCCTTCTTCGTCGTGGCGAAGTACGATAACGTCGGCATAATTGGCAATGATGCGGATGGTATCTTCGAGCTGTTCGCCTTCCACTTCCGACGAGAACTCGCGCGCGCTTTCCGTGCTCAGCACCTTGCCGCCGAGGCGGTACATCGCCGCTTCGAACGAAAACCGCGTCCGGGTCGACGCGTTGTAAAACAGCGACGCAAGGATATACCGCTCGTAGTCCCTCGTTCCGCCGCGCGCAACAATCTTCTCCATCGCGCGCGTACGCTCGAACAAATCCATCAGAAGCGGAACGGTGAACTGCTGCGATTCGATAATATGCTGTAATGTCATGTTCTGCTCCTTCGCCTATGGAACGATGCGCGTTCCGGCATTGCCTTCGAGCGCATCGGTGAGATATTCGTACGATGTGATGATCACGTCTTTGCCGCTGCCGCGAACAAACCGGATCGCCGATTCCACTTTCGGACCCATGCTTCCGGCGGGGAATTGCCCCTCATCGAAAAACGCCTGCATTTCGCCGGCAGTGGCTTTTGGGATACCCCGCTGAGACGGCTTCTTGAAATCGACATACACCTGATCGGCGTCGGTGCTGATGATGAAGAGATCGACGCCGAGTTCGCGCGCAAGCAGCGACGACGCTCTGTCCTTATCGATCACCGCTTCGGAACCGAGAATATCGTGATTGCCGTTGGCGATGACGGGAATGCCTCCGCCGCCGAGGGCGATCACGGTGACGCCGCTCTCGATCAACATGCGGATAATGCCGACTTCGTAGATATGCTTCGGTTCGGGCGACGGCACAACGCGCCGGTATCCTCTCGATGCGTCCTCGACGATATCCCAGCCGAGTTCTTTCTTCTTCTGTTCCGCTACTTTCTCGGAATAGAACGGTCCGATCGGCTTCGTGGGATTCGTGTACGCCGGGTCGGCAGGATCGACCTGTACTTTCGTCAACACGGTCGCGACCTGATTTGTCAGACCGAGCGCTTTGAGTTCGGCTTCCATTGCGCGCTGCAGAAGGTATCCGATTTCGCTTTGGGTCGTCGCAACGCAGACATCGAGCGGGTGATTGTAGACTTCGCCGGCCGCGCGTTCGGAGCGCAGGAGGGCGGCGCCCACCTGCGGTCCGTTTCCGTGCGTAATGACGACGTTCCAGCCGCGTTGAATCATCCCGGCAATCGCCCGGGCGGTAGCATGCGCGTTGGCAAGCTGTTCTTCAATAGTGCCGCGCTCGCCGGCGCGGATGAGGCTGTTTCCTCCAATCGCTATTAATGCGGTCTGGGACACGGCGGCCTCTTATTTGATCAGCTGATACATGACGGCTTTCTGCGCATGCAGACGGTTTTCCGCTTCGGGGAAGACCTTCGAGTACGGGGCGTCGATCACGCCGTCGGTCACTTCGTCGCCGCGGTGAGCAGGCAGGCAGTGCAGGAAGATTGCGTCGGACTTCGCATGAGCCATAAGGGCTTCGTTGACCTGATACGGCGCGAAAATGCGCTTGCGTTCGGCGGCTTCCGCTTCCTGTCCCATCGATGCCCACACGTCGGTGTACACTGCGTCGGCATTCTTCACGCCTTCCTTCGGATCGTGCACAACTTCAATTTTCGCGCCCGTAGCTTTCGCGTCTTCGGTCGCCATCTGAAATGCGATGAGGTTGGGTTCGTAACCGCGCGGGCACGCAACGGTGACGTTCACGCCGAGACGCGCGCCTGCGAACATCAGCGAATGTGCGACATTGTTGCCGTCGCCGACATACGTAAGCTTGCGGCCTTCGAGCGATCCCTTTTCTTCGAGCAGCGTCAGGTAGTCGGCCATCGCCTGGCAGGGATGCGCAAAATCGGTCAGACCGTTGATGATAGGAATAGATGCAAATTGCGACAGGTCCTCGACGATCTGATGCGCGAAGGTGCGGATCATGATTGCCTGCACCATGCGTTCGAGATTCTTGGCGACGTCGTACACCGATTCGCGCTTGCCGAGGTTGATTTCAGCCGGCGAGAGGTAAATGGTATAGCCGCCGAGTTGCTGGAAACCGATATCGAATGTCGTGCGGGTGCGCAACGAGGGTTTTTCGAAGATCATCGCCAACGCTTTTCCCTTCATGGCTTCCATGTACTTTGCGCGGTTGGCTTTCATATCGCGCGCGATTTCAAATGTGTTAAGGATTTCTTCCTTGGTCATATCGCGGACGGTAAGAAAATCTTTCTTCACAGTCATGCTCCTGTTTGTGCCGTGTACCGGCGTGGAAAAAATATGTTCTATGAAATAGTGCTTGTATGCAAGTCTAGCCCGGCCAGACAGTTCCGGCGGACGGAGGAAGGAGGGTCAGATGGGGGCGTCGGTGCAGTAATGCTTGAACTGGAGGATCTTCCGGGAACGCGACCTTCCGCGCACGCGAGGCGCGCGCACCACCGCCACGATGGCGTTGATGTGGATGAAGTCGTTATATGCCAGACGGTAATCCATGTACTATGTTGTTAAGTTTTCGATACTTATGGGTACAACAATCCAATTCGTTACAAAAATCGCAATTAACGCTATGCAAGGCAAGTATATTCACACATCTTTGTCGATTTTTTTATTTTTGAGGACATGAATACTAGCGATTTCACGAATACACCCCGTTTTCCGGCACCTCTTGCCTGGAATCCCGGCTGGAGCGAGACAACATGGGATGATTCGATCACCGACAGGCTCTCGAATCTCGACTTTGACGTCGTCGTTTCCCGCCCCCGGCCTGCGCTGGAAAACCTGGCTCTGGATGTCGTTCTGCAGAAGCAATGCGCAGCCGGGAAGCGTCGGCCGGTATTCTGGATTTGGGATTGGGCGGAATCCGCCGTGGTGCTGGGTTCGTTCCAATCGGTGACAAACGAATTTGACGAGGCCGGCGCGGCGCAACGAGGATTCCGCTTCGTCCGCCGGATGAGCGGCGGCGGCGCAATGATCGTCGAGCCGTCACGGACAGTGACATACTCGCTCATTGCACCTGAAGCAGTGGTTGCCGGATTGAGTTACGTGCCGTCGTTCGCGTATCTCGACCGGTGGATTGTCCGCGCGCTGCGGACCATCGGTGTGCCGGCAACGTACAAACCTATCAACGATATCGCTTCGCCCATCGCCAAGATCGGCGGCGCGGCACAGGCGCGGCGGTGGGGTACGGTGCTGCATCACGCAACGATGGCATACGAAATGGACGCATCGCTGCTTACCACCGTCCTCCGTCTCGGCAAACCGAAATCCGAATCCAAGGGCACGCCCAGCGCCGAGAAGCAGGTCTCGCCGCTCTCGATGTACACTTCATACTCCTACCACGAATTGCGCGCCTACCTCGCGCACTCCTTCGCCGCACAATACAATTGTATTCCGGGAGAAATTACCGAAGAAGAAGAATCGCTCGCGCAGGATTTGATTGCCACGAAACTGGGAACGGAAGAATGGCTTTGGCGGGTGCGGTGAGGTTCAGTTAGCATCTCAACAAGTGCTGAGTATCGACGGGATCAGTCAGGTCCTTCATACCCTCCCGTTGGCCTGCCCTGAGTTCAGACGAAGGGGAGGGTGGCGGAATTATCTTCAATGAAGCCGGGAGGGCGCAACAATTAATTTGAAAAAAGTAAGACAATAGTCCGCGTCGAGTATAAACCCACCTTACAATTTAATATTCCTTGACATTCTAAATCTCTCTTCTTATGTTGCCGCATCGATCAAAACTAGCGGAGATGTCATGAATAAGAAGAAGTACCGAGAACGCGGTAGTCATTGTTAACATACTCGAATTGCATGAGGAAATTATTACAATCTTCGTATTGAATTAAGAGTTATACCGCTTTTGTCGATTCTATAGAATGCAGTTCTTGTTTAGATAATCGGCTTAGGGGTACAAGCAGCGTTTCGCCTATTCGGCGGAACATCGCAGGGTAGGACTTTGTCAAATTGAAAATGAGTTTGGTCATGTCAGAAATATCACAATGCGTTCTATGCAAAGAGAATATCAGTACTACAGGTACCGATTCCAGCAACTATTTCAATTACAAATGCAGGATTTGTGGTAAAGTATCAATCTCCGCTGATATGGCTGATGACATGAAGCCCAAGCATGATAAATTGCGGACCGTTCTGTCTGGCTATTGCCGCGAAGCATTTGAGAGGGGGCAATCAGTAAAAATCGGATATCAAGTTGGTATTACGCTTGACAATTACCTGGAGATGATTCCATATCCAAAAACTCTACCCGAAAAGATGGATAAAGTGCTTGATTACATAGCGTTCAAGAGTGATGAAAATAGCAACGGAGTCAAGTTGCACAATGCGCAGGAACGTTCCATTGCATACGCAGGATCATCGACTGAATTTGATTTTATAAAAAATCAATTGAAAGAAATGAATTGGATTGAGTTACAAGAGCAACTCTATAGGCTTACGTATCAAGGATGGCAGCATGTTATGGAAAATTCAAAGACCAAGAAAAACACAAAACAGGTTTTCGTTGCAACATGGTTCGACGATAGTATTGATCAAGTATATGTACAAATTAAACGAGCAATCGAAGATTGTGGGTATACGCCATTATGGATGAAAACTGAAGTGCATAACGAAAAGATAGACGACAAAATCATTGCCGAAATTCGTAAGAGCAAGTTTATGGTTTGCGATTTCACTGGCAATCGCCCCAACGTTTACTACGAGGCAGGATTTGCCTATGGTTTGAATATCCCAGTAATACGAATGTGCAAAAACGAAGAAATCGATAAACTTGCCTTCGATACCCGCCAATACAATCACATTGCGTGGAACAACGAAGAGGATATTTATCAAAAACTAAAAGACAGAATTGAAGCGACGATAATTTAGAAGTAAGCGCTTTATTATGCGCTGAATTGATTGAAGATTTGTGCCCTCCCCACCCTTCTCCGATGAGGCGGATCAGGGCGACCCTCCACTTCTCAGCCTAAGGCTGATCTGTACAGGCCATCGGGAGGGTATGTTCTACCAACTAATAAGCCGGAAAGGACCACCCCCCAAACAAAAAAGGGCTGGCGCAATGCCAGCCCATACACAAACCAATTCGATGTTTTACTCCGCCGGTCCTTCCAGTGGGACGAAGGCGGTGTTGCCGTTATCGGCCTGGATGCGGAGCAGCACCGCTTCGTTGGCTTTCAGCTTTCCGAGAATGCCGTTCAGATCGTCGACGCTGTTCACTTCCATCACCTTCGAGCCTTGACGCACTTCGAAAATCACGACGTTCGGACGCAGGTTGTTTTCGAACGCCTGCCCGAAGCGCTTCACGTCGGTGACCAGCACGCCCGTTTCGCGTTTGAATTCCTTCTTCGCATCGGCGTCGAGGTTCTTCACGGTAAAGCCTGCTTTGTCGAACGTCGCGGAATTCGCGGTCGATTTACTTTTCGCGCTCTTGTCGTCCTTCTTCGAATCCTTGTCCGCTGCGAGGAGTTCTTCGCCTTCCCTGCCTTTCAGCGTCACCTTCTTGGTAATGGTTTCGCCGCGGTGGAACACCTTCACCTCGATGGTTTCTCCGGGCTGGTGCATGCCTACGCGCGCCTGAAGTTCGCTGGCGTTGGTGATGCTCTTGCCTTCCACTTCGAGAATCACGTCGCCAGCTTCAATTCCGGCGGCTGCGCCGGCGCCGTCCGCCTGGACGCTTTCAACGAATACACCCTTGATCGATTCCAGACCGATTCCCTTCGCCTTCTTCGCGTCGAGCGTCGAAATAGAAACGCCGATAAATCCTCGCACGTACTTGCCGTACTTGATGATGCCCTGAGCGACTGTCTTTGCGAGATTAATCGGCACGGCGAAGCTATAGCCGATATAACTACGGTTGAACATGCCGCCGCCCGTTGCGATGGCGGTGTTCACGCCGATGACCTGCCCGTTGAGATCCACGAGCGCGCCGCCGCTGTTACCGGGATTGACCACCGCGTCGGTCTGAATGAAGTTCTCGATGGCGTACGAATCCATGTTCAGCTTCACGTTGCGGCTGATGGCGCTGACAATACCGGCGGTGACCGTGGACGTCAATCCGAGGGGATTGCCAACCGCCAGCACCCATTCGCCGACGCGAACGTTGTCGGAGTTGCCGAGCGAAGCGGCGGAAAGATTCTTCTCGTCGATCTTGATGACGGC
Organism: uncultured Ectothiorhodospiraceae bacterium; assembly: GCA_964408855.1. Classification (GTDB taxonomy): domain Bacteria; phylum Bacteroidota; class Ignavibacteria; order SZUA-365; genus CAYPBB01. Next base: position 26,561 of record CAYPBB010000011.1, on the reverse strand, counting down.
GATGTCCGTATTTTTATCCGTGCCGACGAGCTTGGCTTCATATTCCCGCGAGTCGCTGAGAATGACCTTGATACCGTCTGCGGTGGCGCCTTCGACGACGTGATTGTTGGTGAGAATATATCCGTCGGACGTGAGGATGATACCCGAACCGGAGCCTTCGACGGGTTCATCCTGCGGCTGCTGGCTGAACGGGAAGAACTGCTGGGTTTCCTTGGGTTTCGATTTCACGTTGATGAACACAACCTGCGGGGTGACGATTTCGGCGACACGCGAGAATGCTTCGTTCATGTTCGCCACTTCCGGCGACGGCGTAAACAGCGGCTGCGAGTTGAATTTCGGACCGCTTGCCTCGGCGAACGAGAACGTGAATCCGCCAAAACCGGACACGATAACCGCTCCAAGGATCAGCCCCAAACTCAATACCGCGACGGCGCCAAGTGCTGTGCGTTTAGTCATATAAACCTCCGCTATGTTTTCTTCTTACGTTATGCATTCGTTTGCTTGATGCGCACATTCGTAGCGTTGCGTTCGATAGTCCGCTCTATATAAATCAATGAAATCGTGAATTCGTTCCGTTTTTCAGTCGAACGGGTGAAGCAATGCCAGCGTTTTAATGCGCCTCATCCCTTCGATATGGGTCGAAAGATGGTGCGTCAGCAGATCGAGCGATTCGTTGAATGTCAGACGCGTGAATTCGCATCCGCCGGATTCCGCGCCTCCGTTGGATGCCTGAAGCGTTCGAAGCGTTTCGCGTTCAATTGTATGATACAATCCATCCTTCGCACACCGGACACAGTAAAAACCGCCGTCGTGCGGTTCGAACTGTACCTTCCTGTTAACGAACGAATCAGCATCAAGTTTCATGCCGCAACGTAAGCACTGATAAAAGTTCAGCGCAAACCCAAGAATTTCTGACAAATTGACGAGAAACTGGATTGTTTGTCCTGCTCCGTTTGTAAAAATGTCATTCAACCTGCTGAGCGAAGAGACCGTAAGCTCGTACAGTTCCGGATGCGGGTCCTGCGCCATGGTTGCCGCGTTCAGGAACTCCAGCATCGCGAAACCGCTCATCAGCTTTTTTTCGCTCTCGACGACAGACCTGAATTGCGCGATCAGGTCGGCTTGCGAAACCAGTTGCAGATCGCGGTCGGGCTTGAAATAATACACCAGGTGGCTGTTGCTGAGCGGCTCGAGCGCGGAACCGAATTTGGACTGTTTTCCGCGCGCGCCTTTGGCGATGAACGACATTTTCCCGTATTCGCGCGTGTACGCTGTCACGATACGGCTGGTATCGCCGTATTTGATGGACTTCAGTATCAACGCATCGGACTTTGCGATCATCTCGGTTCTCATATAACGAAGCAATGCGCCGTAAATATAGGCGCATTGCAAATGAATAGAAACCGCCGATTTGTCTACCGGAAAAGCGCCGCCAGCGACTCGGTATATGGTTGCCGGCAAATGCCGTCTTCCGTGATAATTCCGGCGATCAATGAAGACGGAGTGACATCGAATGCAGGCGTGAATGCCTCCGCTCCTTCAGGAGCCGTTCGCGTTCCGCTAAACGCGACCACTTCTTCCGCGCCTCTCATTTCTATGGGAATGCCGGTTCCGTCTGAGATGGAAAGATCGATCGTCGATTTCGGGGCGGCGATATAGAACGGAATCCCGTGATATGCCGCAAGAATCGCGACGCCGTAGGTTCCGATCTTGTTCGCGGTATCGCCGTTGGCGGCGATGCGGTCGGCGCCGGTTACCACAACGGAAATCCTGCGTTCCTTCATCGCGAGCGCGGCCATATTGTCGGTGAGAAGTGTCGATGGAATTCCCAGACGCGTCAGTTCCCACATCGTCAGCCGCGCTCCCTGCAGCAGCGGCCGGGTCTCGTCGGCATAAACGTGGATGTTCTTCCCCTGCCGGTGCGCTGTTGTTAGCACGCCTATCGCCGTGCCGATTCCCCCTGTAGCCAGAGCGCCCGCATTGCAATGGGTGAGGACCGCCGCATCCTGCGGAATAATGTCCGTGCCGTGGCGTCCGATGGCATCGCACCTGCGGACGTCGTCTTCGTGTATTTCGAGCGCAAGCGCTTCGAGCGCGGCGGTGGCGTCAACCGCCGGGAGCTTCCGGTCCAGTGTTTCGCGCACACGTCCCAGCGCCCAGAAGAGGTTCACAGCGGTCGGGCGCGAGGCGGCAAACTCATCCATTGCCAGGCGCATGTTCTGGTAAAACGGTTCCGTTCCGAGTTTCACGAATTCCTGTGCAGCAAGCAGCATTCCGTATCCGGCGGCGATTCCGATAAGCGGCGCGCCGCGGATCTTCAGCTTTTTCACGGCGTCGATAACGACCCGGTAATCGGTCGTTTCTTCGACCGCCGTTTCAAGCGGGAGCCGCGTTTGATCGAGGTACCTGAGCGCGGCGCCTGTCCATCGGATAATATCGATATCCATCGCCGCAGCTAGATTGTACACGAAGAGAGAGCGACGAGCGAGGCGGCGCGGCGGTGAATGTCGTCGCCGTCGAGGGACCGCACTCCGCCGATACTGAATTCCTCGACGCAGAACGACGCAATGGCGCTTCCGTATACAACCGCTCGTTTCATATTCTCGAAGCTCAGATCGCCGGTTTTTTCAAGCCAGCCGATAAATCCGCCTGCAAACGAGTCGCCGGCGCCCGTCGGATCCTTGACTAGGGAAAGGGGAACGGCGGGCGCGACGAACATATTGTCTTCCGTCATGAGAAGCGCGCCATGCTCGCCCTTCTTGATAACGACGACAGATGGACCCATTTCGAGCATTTTTCTTCCGGCTGCGATGAGGTTGAGTTCCTTCGTCAACATCCTGGCTTCCTCGTCGTTGAGGATGAGAACATTGCAGCGCCGGATTGTTTCAAGCAGCGAATCGTATGCAATGTCTATCCATAGATTCATGGTGTCGCAGACGACAAGCCGGGGATTTTTAACCTGCTCCAGCACCGAGCGCTGAAGGTCCGGATGGATGTTGCCGAGAAGGACGTAATCGCTTTCCTTCCAGTGCCCGGGGATGACGGGATTGAAGTGTTCGAACACGCCAAGCTCGGTATAGAGCGTATCGCGGTTATTCATGTCGCTGTGGTACCGTCCGCCCCAGCTGAACGTTTTTCCGCTCAGATCGCGCTCCAGTCCGTCGAGACGGATACCGCGCGATTCGAGGTAATCGACATGCTCCTGGGGGAAGTCGTTTCCGACGATACCGACGAACCGCGTATCGTTCGAAAAATAGCTTGAGGCGATACTGACGAACGTTGCCGAACCGCCGAGCGCCTGCTCGAGCTTTCCATACGGCGTTTCCAGATAATCGAGCGCGACTGAACCGACGACTAAAACGCTCACAATGTTTCTCCGTGTGTTGTTGTGGTGATACGTAACGAGGTTGCGGATTGCAGGATGTCCACCATCTGCGAATGAATCAATCCATTGCTCGCGAGCAATTGCGGTCCGTACAGATCGTGGGGACCGCCGTCGAAGTTGGTAACCCTGCCTCCCGCTTCGGTGATGAGCAGCTCGCCCGCGGCTTTATCCCAGGGCTTGAGCGCCACCTCCCAGAATCCATCCAATCGGCCCGAAGCCAGAAACGCGGCGTCGAGCGCGGCGCTTCCGAACCGCCGAAGCGCCTGGACGCGCTGCAGAAAGGCGACGAACCGCTCATGGCAATAATCCGGATTCTCGCGCACGTTGTATGGAAAGCCCGTGACGATACAGCTTCGTTCGATATCCGCAACATCGCTGACGCGGATCGGCTGCCCGTTCAAAAACGCGCCTCCGCCTTTCTCTGCCGAGAAGAGTTCATTCGTGGACGGGCAATACACGACGCCGGCGATGGTTTCATTTTTCCGTACCAGAGCGATGGAAATGCTGTACAGCCAAAGACCATGCGAATAGTTCGTGGTGCCATCGAGCGGATCGATAATCCAGCGGTAGTCCGATTCGCCGCCGTAGGTTCCGCCTTCTTCCGCCAGAATGCTATGCTTCGGATATTTCCGGCGAATAAGTTCGATGATTCGCGCTTCCGACGCCTTATCCGCTTCGGTAACGATATCGACATTCCGCGAATCCTTGAATTCGATGTGCCGCAGCTTCCCGAAGTGATTCCGGAGTATAACTCCCGCTTCGCGGGCTGCTTCAATTGCTGTATGAATCATGGAAGATATCTCGCTCTTTTCATCGCAAAAGTTACCAAAGCGGGCAGGCAATACCAAAAACAGCGGCACTGCCGCTTGATGAAGCGCCTCTTCATTTGCATAACCAACAAAATGTTCAAATATTTGGGTCTATTTTGGACTTCTGTCATCAACATGAGAAACGGCATGAGAATAGGAATATTAACCGGCGGAGGCGATTGCCCCGGATTGAATCCCGTGATCCGGGCTATCGTCCGCAAGGCCGGGAAATCCGGCATCGAAGTAGCCGGGTTCAGAAACGGCTGGAAAGGCGCTCTGGAAAACGATTATATAATGTTGGGAAGGGCGGATATCAGCGGTATCATTCATCGCGGCGGTACCATTCTCGGAACGTCGCGCACCAATCCGTATAAAGAGCCGGATGGCGAAGCGCGCATCATCAAATCGCTCGCCGACGCGCAGATAGATGCGTTGATTGCGATCGGCGGCGAAGATACGCTCGGCGTCGCATCGAAACTCCATCAGGCGGGCGTGAAAGTGGTCGGCGTTCCAAAAACCATCGACAACGACCTCACCGGCACCGATTTTACATTCGGATTTGATACCGCCGTGAATATCGCCATGGAAGCGATCGACCGCATTCATACAACCGCCGAAAGTCATAACCGCGTCATGGTCGTGGAAGTGATGGGACGCCACACCGGCTGGATCGCTCTGTATGCCGGAATTGCCGGCGGCGGCGATATCATCCTCGTTCCCGAATTCCCGGTCAAGATCGAAGACGTTTGCTCAAGCATCAAAGCACGTCACGATAGCGGTAAAAGCTTCAGCATCGTTGTCGTCGCGGAAGGCACGAAAGTCTCGACCGAAGACGAGTTCGATAAAGACGGTAGTTATGTCCTCAGCAGCATGAAACGCGACGCGTTCGGCCATGTGCGTCTCGGCGGCATCGGCGCAATCCTCGCCGAAGAAATCGAGCACCGGCTCGGATACGAAACCCGTTCGACCGTGCTCGGTCATATCCAGCGCGGCGGCAGCCCGACGGCGTTCGACCGCATGCTCGGGACGCGGTTCGGCGTCCGCGCAGTGGAACTGGTACTCGAAGAAAAATTCGGAAAAATGGTGGCTCTGCAGGGCAACGACATCGTGGGGATTGATATCGGCGAAGCGACAGGGAAACTGAAAACAATCGACAAGGCGTTCTTGGATTTAGCAAACGTCTTTCTCGAATCCTGATCATCGCGCTCCGTATTCCGAAGCGGAATTCCTGAAGGGCGGTACAACAACCGCCCTTTTTGTATGTTCGTGAATATAATCGGAAACGCAAGCGGCTCTTTCCCGAAAGCTCGAAAGGTATCTCATGGCTGAAGCACTCGTTCAACTTGCCGATGCGCTGAAAAAACTTACATCGGACGGCGCATATACCGTCACATATTCCATCCCCGCACGCTGGCTGAATCCGGCGATCCCTGCGGAAGGCGCGCACGCAGTCAATCCCTTTACGTTCTACCACGAACGCGTTTTGGACGCGCTGGCGCTTGAGGATCGAACGTCCAACGCCACTTCGACAGGAGGCGACTGGTCGCGGTACGCCGTGGTATATAATATCTTCGTCCGTCAAACCACTGCGTGGGACCACGATGGGAACGGCGCGATCGAGCTCGGCGATCTGCCGGGCGGTTTCCGGGAGACAGGCACCTTTCTCAAGACATTGGCGTTGCTGCCGTATTTTCGCAACCTCGGAATCAATACCATCCACCTCCTGCCGATTACATCCATCGGTTCGGATGGCAACAAGGGTTCGCTCGGTTCGCCGTATGCGATTAAAAATCCCTACGAAATCGACGAGCGCCTGGGCGAACCATGCCTCGGACTGGATGTCAAAACGCAGTTCAAGGCGTTCGTGGAGGCGGCGCACCGCTTCGGAATGCGCGTCGTTGTCGAGTTTGTCTTCCGTACCGCTGCGAAGGATTCCGACTGGATTCCCGAACACCCGGATTGGTTCTACTGGATCGATGCCGCGGTTCCGGACCGCGATCCGGCGAATCCGCTGGCAACCGGTTACGGAAACCCGGTGTTTCCCGCCGATACGCTTGCGAAAGTGAAGGAACAGGTAGAAAAGAAAAAGTCGTTCAAAAATCTCCCGCCGCCGCCGAAGAACTACCGAGAGCTCTTCGCCGAACCGCCGTTCATGGTGGAACTGATCGATGGGCGGTACATCGGCACAACCGTGGACGGCAGAAAGGTGCGGATTCCCGGCGCGTTCGCAGACTGGCCGCCCGACGATGTGCAACCGCCCTGGGGAGACGTCACATACTTGAAAATGTACCGTTATCCGGAGTACAATTACATCGCATACAATACGATCCGCATGTACGAGGAAACGCTCGCGGTACCTGCGAACGAGCAGCAGGAGCTATGGAATCATATCCTCAATGTCGTGCCGTACTATCAGGAACAATATGCCATCGACGGCGTGATGATCGATATGGGACATGCGCTTCCGAAAAATCTCATGAAAGCTATCGTTGCGCGCGCGCGCGATATCAATCCCGATTTTGCGTTCTGGGAGGAAAACTTCGCGTTGACGAAAAAAAGCCGCGAAGAAGGCTACAACATCACAATGGGCTATCTCTGGAGCGACGAGCATGAAGCGGAGAAACTCAAGGCATTCTGCGAGATGCTCCAACAAAAGGGATCGCCGGTGCCGTTTTTCGCAACGCCGGAAACGCACAATACACCGCGCGCCGCATCCCGTCCCGGAGGGATCGTCTACTCGAAACTTGCGGCAACGCTGAACGCCCTCATGCCCGGAGTGCTGTTCCTTCATCAGGGATACGAATTGGGAGATACGCTCCCGGTGAATACCGGTCTGGGCTTCACACCTGAAGACCTCGAAAGGCTCCCGTCATGGACGCTTCCGCTGTTCAGCGAGGCGGCGCTCGAATGGAACAATCCCGCATCCTTCCAGGAATACCTCTCGGAACTCACGGCATTGCGTCATCGATGGAGCGAACTGATCTGCAATCCTTCGCCGACGACATTTAACGTGGGAGTATCGTCCAATCCTTCGGTTCTCTGCTTTGTACGCGTTGATTCGGAACGCAACAGGGCAATCGGAGTGGTGGCGAATCTCGATTGCCTGAAAAGCGCGTCTGCCACCGTTTCGGTTCCGGGCGCCGGAAACGAAATTATCGACATGCTTACCGATCGAAGATGGAAACGCACCGGCGAACGCTTTAGCTTCTCCCTGCAACCGGGCGAGGCTCATATACTACGCGTTCAGTCTCAGGATAAATAGACCTGAAGATACACACCAGCCGCCGGCGATGTAACATTTTCGTAACGTGGAAGCAAAATCCACGTAATGTCCGGCGGTTATTTTGCCATTCGGAGAATTGGAGAATACTCCCGTACTGGTGTGAATTGGAACACCCCTTTTTGCGGCAACCTTCGAGTTGCGCCGCACCCCGTTCCGCAGAGGAACCTATTCGCTCATATTCCATCGCACCGGTAACTGTACCCGCCGAATGGACATTCGGACCAGACTCAGGAACTGTTCCGAAACCGGCCTGATTCGTCCAATTCCCCGTCATCCGGACGCTGCTTTTGCGTCCGCAGCCTGCGGCAACCCTGCCGCCGGTCGAAAATACCGTTTTTCTATTCTCCAAAGCGCGGGGCGTATTGTGTTACACAGTGCGCCCCGTGTATTTTTACCCGTTTGCAGTATTCTCCCCGCACCGGATATTGACTTCTGAAACATTCCGGAATTGTTTTCCGTAGCAAGGGGTGAATTGGTTCCCGGCACTAACAAGGAAAAACGGTATGGATAAACGGCTGTATAGATCGCGAAAAGAATCGATGCTTGGCGGCGTCGCCGGGGGACTGGCTGAATATTTCGGAATCGACCCCGTCCTGGTAAGGGTTCTATTCATCATCGCCTTTTTCCTCCACGGAGTTGGGATCCTTGCGTATATCATCATGTGGATCATTGTGCCGAAAAGAAAAGACGACTCCATCCCCGTGGCGGAAGTCGTAAGCGACGAATCATCTGCATCTCCACCGCCCGCAACCGATCCCGAACTCGAACTGAAACGAAGGAAACGGTCCAATATCGGGGGCTTCATTCTTATCGGACTCGGGCTTTTCTTCCTTGCTGATAATTTCCTCCCCGGCTTCGACATCGGCAATTACTGGCCGCTGATTCTTATCGCCATCGGCGCGGGGCTGCTGTTCAACTCGAATAAAAACCGCACCGCGGAGGTATAGCGTCATGAAAGCAGGCAGAGTCTTCTGGGGTACACTCTTTCTTGTGCTGGGCATTCTTATCCTCCTGCACAACTTCGTCGATTTGACGCTTCCGTGGGAGGTCATCTGGAAATTCTGGCCGTTTGTGCTGATTCTGATCGGATTGAGCGCGCTGACGAAAGGCAGGGAATACCGCTGGCTGTTCAACGCCGGCACCGCCCTCGTCGCCGGATTTGTCCTGTTCGCCTCCGTTCAAAACGGCTGTTCGCGCGTACGGAATGTGTTCGAAAATGGTACGTACTTCACCGACCGGATGAACGTGATGTACGATACCACCATCCAGGAAGCGAATCTGGTGATCGAAGGGGGCGGCGGAAGCTACCGGATCGAGGATACGACAGGGCATCTTGTCGAGGCCCGCACAAAAACTTCGTTCGGCAATTACTTCTTCAACGAAATGAGGGATAGCGGCAAGGCTTTTGTCGAATTGAAACTGCGCGACAACAAGATTAAATTCCACGGCGGAAACATTAAAAACGCCGTCCGGCTTGCAATGAATACGGCTCCCATCTGGAGTCTCGACGTCAATGTCGGCGCGGCGGCGGTGGATCTCGATCTTACTCCCTATAAAGTGAAGGAAATTAATGTCGACGCGGGGGCCGCATCGATAGAGATGCGTCTCGGCAATCTGGTCGACCGCACGAATGTCTCGATTGAAGCGGGCGCCTCATCGATCGTGTTATACTATCCCGAAGGCAGCGGATGCGAAATACTTTCCAACGCCGAACTTTCGAGCAAGGATTTCATCGGCTTCACGAAGATCGACGACAGGACCTACCGGACGGGGAATTTCACAACGTCAACGAGCAAGATATATATCGAAATCGACGCGGGCATTTCGAATATCGAGGTGCGGCCATACTCGGGGAAGGAACCGCCTACGGCGCCTGCCGCTTCGGGCGCGCGCCGCAGAAGCCTACAACCGGGAGTTCCCATGCCCCCGCAGCCTCCAAAGCCTGGCGCCGAACAGGAAGATATGTTCTAGGAGAGAACAGCAAAGAAAACCGTCCGGATGGGCTATGCCTGCCGGACGGTTTTTTTATACGCTTTCGGGCGGGGCTTCTTTGAGCGAGTTATTGGATTTCATGATTCGGATGAGGCAAAATGCCAATAGACTTATTGGAACGCCCCAGCCAAAGATCATGAATGCGATTGCAATCGGTGTCATAAGCTACTGTTTTTGTTGTTAGCGCAACATCCGAAAAAACCTGCTGGAAATCAATTTGCGCCTATTTCACGATGGCGAGCTCGATATCGATCCGGCGCTTCGAAGGATCGTGTACGCTGCCTCCGGATATCGTATCGATCCCGACTCCCTGCGCCTGCAGTTTGACGCGCCCGGCTTGTTTCAACCCTCTGTACAACTCCGACCGCGCCGAAAGTTCGCGGTCGAGCATCTGCATCGTGTGAAACGCGCGGAGGTTTGCCAGCTTTGTGTTGCCGTCCTGACCGGCCATGCGATCGCCTTTTTTTATGGTCATGGAATACGTATCCACGGTTTCATCGGGGTAATACCCCGGAGTCAGCCCGCGCGGATCGACATACCCGCGGACTTCGATAAGGAGCTTTTCGGTATTCAGGGCGCATGCATTGAAGAGCGGCAGGTAATTACCGATGATGCTGGTATAGATCGTATCGAAAATTGCTTCGATCCGGACGGCGTACGAACGGTATTGCTCGTCGTTTCGGTCGATAAACGGCGTGTTGCCTCCTTCCGATGCGTTAAGCTCTCCTTTCGAAAAGCGCTCGTCGAGGAGGTCGAGATTCGCCCGCGTGTTGGGGTGGTAGTATCCTGTGACGAAGAACGGAATATTGTATCTGTCCAGTCTGAATTGCGGAAACACGAGACGCGAGACAGCGAAATCGCGCACAATGACGGTATCGAAATCCCTCGGCTGCCCGACGCGTATGGTTTGAGGTGTAACGGGGAGGTAGCATTCAGAGGCGCCGGTCCGTATGGTATATTCGTGATTCTGTTCGAGCCGCGTTTCATACGTCCCATCGGGATTCGAGTGCAGGGTAATGGAGGAATGCGCAGTCTTGTCTTCGATGATGATTGGAATATCCGTTGCGGGTACGGCGCTTCCGCCCTGATCCTGTTTCACGATGGATCCGCGCAATCGCACTCTCGATGGAAAATCGGCGCGGTAAATATCCAGCCCCCCCAGGCCTCCTGAGCGGTTGGATGCAAAAAGAAGTCCTTCCCGGTCTCCCGGAATAAACGGAAATACATCGTCGGCGGCGCTGTTGACTGGAGCAGGCAGCGGCTGCGGCTCCGACCATCCGTCGGCGGTCCGCCGGCACCGGACAATTTCGAATCCCTGTCCTTCGAACCGGTCGGTTGCGAAGTAGAGATCGCCTCCGGAATCGAAACAGGGAGATATCTCCGAGAACGAGCTATTGACAGGTCCGGGCATGCGCGCCGGTGCACTCCAGTTTCCTCCGGCGGTGCGGACCGAAAGCCAGAGATCGGAGGTCCGGTAACCCGACACTCCCGCATCGGGGTCCGCGGCTTCCCGGTTCGATGCGAAAACGATCGTGGAGCCATCGGGCGAGATTGCCGGATGCGCTTCCCACCAATTGGAATTCAGCGCGGTTGCAGGTTCGGGGGTGCTCCATTGTCCGACTGTCTTTCGAATCGTATATATATCCGATCCCCCCGTCGTCGAATCGGCGTACGATGCGCCGAAATACCCTTCGTTCCCGTCCGGGGAGAGTGCAAACGTGCCCTGGTTTCTTGAGCCGGTCCGGGCGGCGGTGTAGCGCGCCGGGGTTTGCCAGTTCCGCCCCGATTGATCGGCAAGATACAATGCTTCACCGAACAGCGATTTATTGTCGAGCTTTTCCGCCGATCCTTCGCCCTGTCTGTTCGATGTGAAGAGAAGCTGCCGGCCGTCCGGCAGCACTACCGGCGCGAAATCGTCTTCGGCACTGTTGACCTCCGAGAGATTCACGATGTTCAGACCGGCCTCATCGCGGACAACGGGCGCTTGCGTTTCCAGACTTCCGGATCCGCTGCATGCCGTAAAAAGCGCAGCCGCCAGAATTGCAACGGCGAGCCGTCCGAATGTATAACTCTTCCTGCTGATAGTCATCGTTCGCTCCGTTACAAAGGATATAATACATCCATACAAATTTTTTGTTTCTGACCGTCGTCGCTGATCTCCCTGATTCTGACAAGCGCGTACGACTGCCTGCCGTTGCGTTCCACGCGTATCACGTACACGCTGTGCAACGTCATGTCGAATACCGGCGTACCCGTCGAAAGTCCCTGCGACAGAGAGGGAAATTCAGCCCATGTACGGATCTGTTCGTAGGTGAAGTCGGCTTGACTCGATACTCCGGTACGGACAAGTTTCCACCCGCTCCTGATGCGCACTCTGCCTGTCAGTGTGTTTCCGGGACCGCTCAGGAAGGCAATATCGGTAATCATCGGCGCGGCTTGATCGCCGGCGTTCAGATCCTCCACAAACGAACCGCGCAACTCGGCGGGCGTGAAGTTGTATCCGTTGAACCGGTTCTGATCCCAGCGGAAAATGCATGTCGAGAACAGCGCCGGCGTTGTGTCGACAATCGCCCGGACATTAACGGTGGCGGGCTGGCATCCGAACACCGTAAATGAAGTAGTGAATACGGTAACCGCTTGACCGCTGTTTCTGCCGTTCGGCCAAACCATTTGTTCTGTCGGTAAAAACGACGCGTCGAAACACGCCGTCTCACCGCCCGATGCGCGGGTGCGGAGCGAATACCGCTGCTCGGGAATCGTGAATCCCCGCGCCGTCGTAACCGCGGGGCGGGAAACCGTCATCCATCCTCCCGTGCCGCAATTGTAGTAGCAGATTCGCCCGCTTCCCTCGGTCAGCACTGATGTGCGAATTTCGATGGTGTAGACCGGCGGCGTAACCGACTGATCGACAAGCAGATGTTCGCTCGCTGCGATATCGACGCAGCACTGCGGCTGAACCGACGACCCGGTAACGACGACCGTGAACCGGCACGAAACGCCGTTACCCGGATACACGGTAGTGAATACAAGCGAATCCGTGAATACGCCCGCGCCTTGTGGGGTAAATGAAATCCGTACTACCTGTCCCTTCCCCGGCTGGATGGAACGCTGCACGGTATTTTCGAGCTTGAACGGGCTTCCGGACGGGAAATTCCGTATCAACTCGTCGAGCCTCGGACACGTGGTGCGGTTCAGGTTCACCTCTTCCTGCGTCATCGATGCGCTGTCGCCGCCCGACACAACCTCTCCGAGATTGATATACACGACGCCGTCAATGCAACTACAGTCGCTGCAATTCACGGCATTGCCGAGAACGGCGATATCGAGCGTCCAGGCGGAGACCAAGCCGGTTGCGGAGAACTGCATTGACTGAATCAGCGCGCCTGCCGCCTGGGGCGTATAGACGAACCTGACGCTGAAACTGCCGCGCGCCGGCAATGTAAATGAGTTGCCTCGCACTTCGCGTCCGTCGCTATCAAACACCGCTGCCGTCAGGCGAAGCTCCGGCAACGCAAGCGGCGTATAGGTAACCGTCATCGGCTCATCGCACTGCGATGTGTACCGGACGTCGCGCACATCGGGAAAATCGATCCCGTTCGATTTGGCGCATGCGTCGACGAACAACACCGTATCGGTCATGGCGCCGTTGCAGTCCAATGTTTTCCCTTGAAGCGAGATAAACAGCGTTGTGTCGCGGCACAGGAGATTGGCTGTTCTGATCACCTTGCCGGTTTCCTGGTTTCCGGCGACGATGGAAAAGACCCCGCCGCTCGAAGGGAGCGCAACAGTGAACGAAGCAGTCCCTCCGGCGCCTGTCACGCGCGATTCAACGAGCGTTTGTTCCGAAGGCGCCGCGCCACGGTGCAGCTCTACCGGAATCGAAGCCATCGGCTGCGCGCGTTGATCGCGGACAACGACGGTGACGGTAACCGGCAAATCCTCCGTGGTTTTAACAGGGCTTTGGCACGAGCCGAAGGTCAGCAACGCGGTAAGCGCAAGAAGCAAAAGACTTGTTGTTCCGTGTGTCATGGCGCCTCCGGCTAGAATGTGACCCCGACACGGAGCAGCAGTCCGTGGGATTCGTTATAGAATACGGCTTCGCGAAGCGGCGGAATGTCCGAACAATCGCATACGCTTTTCGTCGGCAATTGGAGATATCGGTAACCGATATCCGCCGAAAGGTCGAGCCGGGGGGTAATCGCATAGTCGATGCCGACCCCGAATCCGGCGATTTTCGGTCCGGGATGTACAATTTTATCGAATGCGAGGTATTCGTCCGACTGATTGTCGAACACTGTTCCGGCCTGCGCGTACAGGAAGGGACTAATACAGTCCAGCGTCAACTGGTATCTTGCATGAAGAAATACAGGGATACGGTCGATATCGCGCGCGGAGAAATACGACGCCCCCAGTCCGATGCCCCAGTGCTTCGCGAACCTGAATCCGGCGGCGATTTCCGGTCCTACCAGAATATCAGGCAACCCGATTTGCTGCGCCGATTCATCCTTTCCCGAATACATTGCCCAGATGCGTAACTCGGCGAAATACCACTGATGCTCTCTTGCGCGGATATCGCAGGGCTGAACATTGCTTGTAGGATGATAGAACGGCGGAAGATATGTACGCGAGTATTCCTCGATCCGCTCTACATCCCTGTGCAGCGCCTTCCTGATCCCTCCTTCCCGGAGCTTGACGATATATGTATCGGTATCGATATCATATTCCACTCTTCCGATGAGCATGGCGCCGTTTTTCAGGATTACTACCTGGTTGTAGAACAACGTATCGCCTGGCCCCTGCGAGGGCCGGGGGGATGCGCATGGACATCCTCCGTGACTGTACGCGGCGGAAGGAACAAACAGCGCCGCAGCGGCGCAAAGGATGGTACATGCCAACAGTGCAGTACATTTCATGGGCATCTCCGTTCAAGAAAGAGAGTCCGGAACAACGAAGGTCCGGAAGATGCATTCGAACAGCGGATTCAGGGATATTCTACTCTTAAGTTACCCAGATTTGGCGATGGATTCAAGATGCGGGGCTACGAGTGCGGCCGTAGGGAACGCGCAATCAGTCCGGCGCCCGCGGCAATCAGTCCGAGCATGATCAATGTGACAAGCAGATTCGTGGGGCGGAAAAAGAAGGAGAGATTCATGATAATTCCAACCAGCAGCGCCGCGAAGCTCCCGGCGGCAAGAATCCAGCCCGCTTTGGATTTTGAGTTGAAAAAAAGGATACCGATACCGATCAACATCGGAATCAGGAGAACTCCCAGTCCGTCGAAACCGAAGATGCTGAAGATATTGGAGAAAACGATGACGCGGCTGAGAAAGAGGTACAATCCGGCAACGAGAAGCAGCGCGCCGAGGAAGAACTCGCCAATCCCGCCGGACGTGCCGCCGGCGCCGCGTTTTATATTCGAACTATCGTCCATGGAATCCTGTACGTAAACGTGAAAACTGCCGGAGGGAAATTACAGGAAAAATTCGTCGGGAACCACTTCCTTGAGGGCTTTTTTCAGCGAGGTGGGATTAAACGGTTTGGAAAGGTACGACTGCACCTGCAAACCCGCCGCGGTAATCTGCGTGCGGTCGTCGCTGTCGGTCGTCATGATGATGATCGGGATATCGGAGAATTCCTTCTGCCTGATGACGAAGCCGATGAACTCCAGACCTGTCATGGTCGGCATATGCAGGTCGGTGATGATGACGTCGGGTCTCATTGTCAGCAGCTTTTCAATGGCGACCAGGCCGTCGGATGCATCGATAATTTCCGAGTGGATCGTGCGCGACACAAAATGCTTCAGCAGCATGATGATATCAGGCATGTCGTCGATTATCAGAACCCGGAGTTTTCGCATCTGTTGTTTCATGAAAGCTGCCCAGACAATGTAGCCTCTATTTTCGAAGAGCGGTCGAGAATGCGCGCCTTTTCGTCCTCGGAAAAGAGATTCAGCAAGTCGACCTCGAAATGTACGACATTATCGATCGTATACGCCCGTTTAATATACCGGTCCTTCATCGAAGAAGGATAATGTTCTCGCGCCACCTCCTGAGAATCGTCCAGACGGATAATGGCGCCGATGGTATCAACAAGAATTCCAAACCGATAGTTTTGATACATCGAAATAATCAGGTTTGCATCCGAGTTATAGACGTGATCGGAAATGTCGAACACATCCTGAATATCGACCCCGAAGAGGATCGCGCCGCGAAATGCGCAATACCCGATGACGCGTTCGGGAACGCCTGCAAGCCTTTGAAACCCTACGACACGGTAAATCTCGACAATCGACTCCAATGGGAAAATCCCTCTGGATCCGCCGAGCGTGTATGTGATGTAGGATTTCGCCATTATTTGGTCAAACCAAACTGCTTCTGAATGTTCATGGCCAATTCTTCGATATTGCCGACGAAGAGCGGCGCGTTCAACTCCTTTGCTCTTCCCGGCATGCCGTACGCCACCGAGCTGTCCTTGTCCTGCGCCATGGTGATGGCTCCGGCTTTCTTCAACGTCAAGAGACCCTCGGCGCCGTCTTCGCCGATGCCGGTCAGCACCATCGCCGCGGAAGAGGAACCGTACACCCTCTTCACCGATTGGAACAACACATCGGCCGAGGGCTTGCACGAATTCACCGCCGCGCTGTCTTCGAGATGGATCACGCCTGGATAGATCACCGTCAGATGGACGGGTCCCGGCGAAACGTAGCATGTATTCGGGAGAATCTGCTCGCCCTCGCTTCCGGTCTTGATCGTGATCTGCGTTGCGTGCTGCAGCCAGGACGTAAAGTTTTCGACGAACGATGGACTGATATGTTGCACAAGTAGAATAGGGAATGGCACAAACGGGGGCAAGGCCTTGAACAAATCATAGAGCGCCTTCGGTCCTCCGGTCGATGCGGCGATAGCGAGCACGCGCGGCACGACGCCGTTCCCCAGATCGGTAAACACCGGCGACGGAGACGCCGCCGGGCGCGGCGGAGCAGAATCCTTATGCCGAGTGCGTTTGAAGACTTTGATACCGGCGAACACCCGGAGCTTATTCAAGACGTCTTTTTTCCTTCCATTCTCGTACGGATAGATGCTCGGTTTCTCGAGAATATCGAGCGCGCCCTTGCCGATACCCTCGAAGGGAAGGTTGCGTTTCCGGGAAATGGTGGAACTGGTATGCAGTACGATCGGCGTCGGCGTTTCTTCCATGATCTGCTCGATTGCCTGAATTCCGTCCATTTTCGGCATCTCTACATCCATGATGATGACATCCGGATGAAGCTGTTTCGTCAGGGCCAATGCCTCGTCGCCGTCCTTTCCTTCGCCCACAACGAGAAAATCGGGTTGATCGACAAAGAGCTGCCGGACCTGACTGCGGATAAAGGAGGAATCATCTATGATGAGAACACGTATCATGTTCCGGATCTCTCTAAAAGGTGTTCGACTGTGTCAATAAGGTTTTGCTGGTTGAAGGAGCCTTTGAACAGGTATTCGTCTGCGCCTATCTCAAGCCCGTCCATTCTGTCGCGGTTCGATTCCTTCGCGGTGATAATGATGATCGGAATTTTTTGAAGTTCCTGATCGGATTTAACCGCTTTTGTCAGTGCGTACCCGTTCATATTGGGCATGTCGACATCGCTGATGATCAGATCCACCATGTGCATCTTGAGGAATTGCAGCGCTTCCTTCCCGTCGCGGGCGAGATTGACGTCGTAATCGAATGCGATCAGAATATTGCTGAGCAATTCGCGGGCAATAAGCGAATCGTCGACGACAAGCAGGCGTTTTCGCGGCGCGGCTCGGTGTTCGACCTCTTTCTCCGGAATCCGCAACTGCGGCGTGATCGCGGCCGGATTCAGAACCAGCGCGAGACGGCCGTCGGAGAGAACATTGACTCCGGACACAAGCCTGTTGCTGCGAAGATGCGGAGGCATCGGTTTTGTGATGAGTTCCGTTTCGTCGAGAATTCGCGGTACTGAAAGACAAATTGTGAGATCGCGTTTCCTTATAATCAAGCCGTTGCGCATCCTCAATGTCGACCGTTCAAGCCCAAGCAACTGCTCGATTTCGACGACAGGAATAAACGTGTCTTCATACGCGGTAAGCAGCGAACCGTTGCGTCTCTCGATTGCCGATGGTGGAAGCGCTATAACGCGTTCCGTGGTAGCGACCGGGAAGGAGAATGTCCGGTCGTTCACTTCGAGTACGAGCGCGCGCGACAGAGTCAGATTTGTCGGAAGATGGATAGAGAACGTCGTGCCCTTCCCAAGCTCGGAGAACACCTGGACCTCGCCGCCGAGCTGACGAACGTTGGTCTCGACGACGTCGAGTCCGACGCCTCTACCGGAAATATCCGTCACCTTGGTTTGCGTACTGAATCCCGGTTTGAATAAATACGAGAACAACTCGGATTCGTGCATCGTTTCGACTTCGTCGCGTGTCGCCAGTCCCTTGTTGACGATCGATTTCGCCAGCGATTCCTTATCGATACCGCAGCCGTCGTCGGAAACGTTAATGACGAACGAGAAGCCCATCTGCCGTGCGGTGATGGTGATTTTTCCGCGGTCGGGTTTTTTATTCGCCAGTCGAGTCGCCGGTTTTTCGATTCCATGATCGATGGCATTACGCAGCAAATGCGTGAATGGGTCCTTCAATGCTTCGATGATACGCCTGTCGACCTCGACATACTGGTCGTGAATAACAAGGTCGGTCGGTTTTTCCAACGTCTTGGAAAGATCGCGGACAATGCGTTGGAATGTGTCGAATAGCGTCGACAGCGGTTGCAACTGAAGCTGCAAGGCTTCGTCGCCGAGATCGGTCGCCAGCCGGCTTCTCCGGAAACTGCCCGCTTCGATCTGAGAAAACAAATCGCGGATGTGCCGCTGGAATTGCGACAGCGATTTGGAATGCGTATCGGTCAGGGCATTCACCCTGTTGCTTGCATGAACCCCGATTTGGCGCAGACGATCCTCTATCGATTTCCATTCCGCAACTAGAAGACTGTGCGCTTCGAGCGCTTCGTTGAGCTCCTGGAGAATACGCTGTTCCGATGCATGCGCCACCGAAAGTTCGACTGCGGTGGAAACGATACTATCGAGCTTGCGCAAATTCACACGGATGCTGTCCGGCGTTTTACTCGCAGCCATCTTTTCGCGGGTCGGCTTCGAAGGAACCGGCGCAGCCGATTCGTCGGTATCGAGTAGAGATTCAACGGCCGGCTGGACCGGCAACTCCGTCATCGCCGGCAACTCCGTCATCGCCGGCAACGGTTCGTCGACGCCCGGTTGTTCGTGAATTTCCTCGTCCGCTCCCGCAAGCGGCTCGGGCGGCGCAACTGCTGCCATCTCTGCGGCGAGCTGTTCCGCAGGCTGCGATGGTTCTGTCGCTACCGTTTCAACAGGTTTCGAAAGCGGCTCTTCGGCTTCGCCTTTGATGAGCGATCGAAGATCTTCTTCGAGCTTTGATATGTCGATCTTGTCGTGCCGTCCCTCCTTGCAGAACTGGAAGACCTGCCCGAGCATATCGACGCCTCGCAACATCTTGTCGATCGCTGACGAATCGGGTGGTTCGATACTCGACCTGTAGGGCAGTACGAACGACTCCATGATATGCGCGATGCGGCTGATGTTCGGAAAATTGTAACTCCCGCCCGATCCTTTCAGATTATGGAACGACCGGAAAATGGCGTGGACGATTTCCTTATCGCCTTCCTTTTCCAGGGAAACGATATCGGTATTCAGTGTCCGTAAAATTTCTTCTCCTTCGTCGAGGAACCATTCCTGCAACTTGACGAAGTCGTCGTCGTACTGATGTTCTTCATGCGCGGCTTCTTTTTTCGGAGGAGCTGATGGCTGCGTAGCGGCGGTTTCTACCGTACCGCGGGACGACGCATCAGCGGCCGATTTCGCATCGGGGGCATCGCCGGCAGTACGAGGAGCTGAGACTTCCGCCTTTCGATCCTGCGTCTGCTGTATTTTCCCCGCATCCTTCGGCGCGTAAATCTCGCGGATATACGGAGCATGAGCCGAACACAGCGCGGCAATAGTTTCTTCCGGTTCGTTCGTAAGCAGGAAAAACGCAAACCGAAGATCGTAGCCTTTCGCCGCCTGATTTCCTGTCCCGGTACTCGAGAGAAGCAGGCCGCGCCTGCTTAAATCGCCGGTCACTTTTCGGATATCGCCGGCAAAGGAATTCCGTTTAAACGAAAGTTCAAGAAGGAAAATGTGCTTGTAGCGGCCGTACTGGCTGAGAAGCGTGTCTTCCTGTTGCGGTGTAAGAACTGAAAGAACCTCGGGCGCCTGACCGGAGAACGAGAGGAGCCGCTCTCTTCGCTCCTGCTCCACGGTCGATCCTTTCCTCGCTTCGCGGGAGGTGGGCCCGTGAAGTTTCAGTCTCGCCGGTACGGCAATCGTGGTGCGCTCGGGGATAAAGATGGGCGCTTCCTCCTCGGCTTTTCGCCGCTGTTCCTCTTCGAACTTCGGGTCGATACCGTCCTTGGGAATCGGGCGGATAATCGGAATGTACTCGCTCAGAATAATCGAGAGCGTTTCTTCGGTCTCGTCGGAAAGGAACAGGAAAAGGAACCGGAGATCGTATCCAGGTTCGGGACGTTGAGCCGTACCTGTTGTGGATATCAGCAGGCCTTTCGAGTTCAAGAGCGATGTGACTTCGCGGACATTATTCGAAAAGCGGTCTTTGCTGAAGCAGCAGTTGAGGATATAGATGTAGTCGTACAACTGCCGCGCATTCATAAACGAATCGATCTGGCTGCCGCCGAGGACCTGGAATATTTCCGGCGCGAGGCGTTCGAAGCGTGCAAGGTCCTGATCGGTGTACAAAACGGGAGCCGACTTCGCAAGAGGCTTTTTCTCACCGGCACCGTAGCGTTCCTGCGGTTGCGCCGCTTTTCGTTCGAGCGGCTGTTGCTGGGGCGGTTGTGACGCCGCTTTTCCCGGACGAATCAGCGACGGAATTTCGATGATTGTCGGAGCGTGCTGTTCGGCGATTTCCATATACGCGCTTTTCGCCGCATTCGACAGAATCAGGAACAGAAACTTGAGATCGAATCCCGGAGCCGGTTGACGGGTGGTGCCGGTGGTGGAGATAAGCTTACCGCCCGCATTCAACTGTTTGTTGATGTTCCTGACATCGCGCGAGAACGAATTCCGGCTGAACGACAGTTCGAGAACGTACAGGTGATCGAACAGTTTGTAATGCGATTCGAGTATATCCTTCTGTTGCGGAGAGAGAACATCGTGAATCTCCGGGGCGTACTGCTCGAGCATGCCGACATCGACCGTCCCGTCGATATACTGCTTTTTCAACGACAATTGATCGAACTTCCGCGGTTCTGGTAGATCCTCCGGAGGAAGCGTTATCGTCACCTGGGTCATGTTGGGGTGACTATGGAAATCTTCGGGCGAGGGGAGATCGGGTTCAGGCTCAGGCTCGAACTGTTGAGCTACCTCTTCCACCTGCTGGGCAGGCAACGGTATCTCTCTGAGCAAAGGCACGTATTTGGAGAAAAGCGCTCCGACATTTTCCGGGGAATCGTTCGAAAGCTGCAGGAAGAGGAACTTCAGGTCGTACCCCTTCGCCGGGGGAGTAGTGGTTCCGGTGGTAGAGATGAGCTTGCCGGAATTTTTCAGGAGCGTATGCACCGAACGTACATCGGCGGAAAACGTGACACGCGAAAAACTCAACTCCATCACGTAGAGATGGCGGTAGTTTTTATACGAAGAAATGAGCTCTTCGTTTTGCTGCGGAGTGAGCGCCTGAAACAACTCCGGTTCGGTTTTGAGGAATTCATCGAGTCCTGACGTCGCGCTGCGTTGCAGCCCCTCCTGAATTGAAGCAATCGAATCGAGCGCGCTGTCATAGTCTGTCCGGTCCGAGTCCTCATAGATTGCCTGAATGGCTTCCTCCAGTGTGTCGATTGCGCTGAGCAGCGAGTCGACGACGTCGGAGGTAATATATTCAGGTTTATCGGAAATATAGGAGAACAAATCTTCGGCGGCATGGACCATTTCGCCGAACCGGGAAAGCCCGAGCATACGCGACGAGCCTTTGATGGAATGCAACGTCCGCAGGATGCCTTCGAACAACGAGTCGGGAATCTCCGCCTTTTCGCTTCGGAGAATGTCGGAAGAAAGCTCTCGTATTTGATCGAGAGTTTCTTCGCAGAACCGTTTCAGGAGGTCATCCGGCATAACGAGCGCACAGCCTCAAGCGTTACTTAATCCAGTTTAAACTGCGAAGCCAATTCATTGGTTGTGCGGACTACCGCTTTCAGGTCTTCCACCGCGTTGAGCGTCCGTTTCGTACCTTCGATACTCTTCTTCATGCTTTGGTTAATATCCTGCATCGCAACGGAAATCTGATCGGTCGCAGTATCCTGCTGTTGCACCGAAAGCGTAATAGACCGGACGCCGTTGACCGCCTGTTCGGTCGCAAGCACGGCGGATGAAATGGAGTTCTGGATGTCTTCGACGATTTGCGCGATGTCGGTTGTTTGCTTGTTTGATTTTTCGGACAGCTTGCGGATCTCGGATGCGACGACTTCAAAGCCCTTGCCGTGCTCGCCCGCTCTGGCGGCTTCGATAGATGCGTTGAGCGAGAGAAGATGAATCTGATGCGCAACTTCTTCGATCACGGCCGAGATCTTGTTAATCTCCTGCGCCTTCTCCGAGAGGTAGAGAATTTTCGCCGCCGTGCCTTCCACCTGTTGCATGATGGACTGTGCCGACTGCGACACCTGCTTTGCCGATATGGAGAGCTCCTCGATTGTCGCGCTGGTTTCGCTCATCGCTGACGATTGGGTAAGCGTCACTTCTTCCTGGTCGTGCGACGACTCGAGGATTTCGGACGCAGTTTTTTCGATTCGTTTCGCCATTTCCAGAATACGCCGGTTCATCGAAGCAAGCGAACCGATCATCGTATTGAAGGATTCCGCCAGCACTCCGACTTCGTCGTTGGTGGTGATACCGACTTTTTCCCGCAGATCGCCCTCGGCAACCAGTCTCGCAGTTTTTGTCATCGAAATCAACGGCGTCGAAAGACTGGTGGCATTCCGCCGCGCGATGACGAGAATAATGATGACAAGAAGAAATGCAAGCACGCCTGTTTCGTACGCCAGGAAATACGACGATTTCATGGCGTCCTTGGTCGGGATTTCCATAGCCATGACCCAGTTCATCCGCTCGAAATACGTATACATACCGATAACCGATTCATCGTTGACGCCGATGAATGTGCCTGAAACCGCCCTTCCCTGAAGCGCCTGTTGAATGCCTTCGGTTTCGAATTTCTTTGTCAGGATGCGGAACTGATAAAACCTTGTCGAGGAGATCAACCGCTTTTCTCCATTGACAAGGAACGGCTGCCCCTCGTTGCCGATCCCAATACCGCCGTCCTGCACAATTCTATTCATTCTGTCGAGTCCGACTTCCAGAACAAGCACGGCAACCAGCGTACCGGAGGTATTGTTGATCGGCGCAGTCAGAAGGATACACGGTTTGTATGAGACCGGCGACAGCACCACATCGCTGAATCCCGATTCGCTTCTGCCCTTGACGAAATACGGTTTATCGGCAAGATCGACATTCCAGTCTATATCCGATTCAAACATGGAATACCGCAACTTCCCGTTTGTTGAGAAAAGGTAGATACCCGTATAATCGTCCTTCTGCGAAATCATCGCACGGAGGGTAGCGGTCAACGACTGCGCAGAGAGGTTGTACGCCGGCGTCCCTTTGGGTTGATTTACCAATTGCGGGGCGGAACTCCGAATTTCCTGAATATTCTGGATAAGGTGGCCTTTCAGCTCGATTTCGTCCATCCAGATATCGAGCGCCAACAGCTTATTCTCCGCCGTCGCGCGGAGAGCCATTTCCTTGTCCTTCATGGTGGTGTTGTACAACTGGTAGTACGATACCAGCCCAAACAGCACAACTGGGATAAGCCCGATAATCAGGAATGACGTGATGAACTTGGTGCTAATCGAACGCATTTTTTTCATGGCTATTCAGCGGTTGGGGAGGAAAGAAGTTGGGTTAACAGTCTATGATGGAGGAGCTTGTCTCTTCTCAGAATCTGAATGTATTTGTTGCCGTGCTTCGCGTATGCGGCAATTAAATCGATGTTTGGGTTATCGTCGTTTTCCGCCGGGAGCGCGATATCGTTGACATCGACGGCGATGTTGTCGGGACAATGCTCGATCGCAAAACAGACCGGATGCGTGAGATGATCGAGGTAAAGCATGAAGTAGTTCCTGTTTCGGTCGATGGGAGTTCCGTGCAACAGAATCGATGTATCGCAGACAGTCATCACCTCGCCGTGGACATGGACAATACCGAGGATATATTCAGGCGAACGGGGAACTTCGAGCACTTCTGAATTCGTGACGACGAGCATCACGTCGTCCGTGCTCAACCCGAAGATCTGCCCGGCTACTTCAAACGAAAGAAACGAGCGGTATTCGCGCTGCTCGAACTGAAGTTCCTCGGCCAGCTCGCGCGAACGCACAAGAAGGATTTCGTCTTCCTCGGTCGAATAGCTGAACGCTTTATTTTTCGTTTCCTCGTTCATGCGACGTTGTTACGAATGGTTGTTGAGGAACCGCTGGCAGATGATCCGGGCGAACCCGGCGGTAATATCAGCGCTTCCTTCGAGCACTGTTTCAGGCTCGAACTTATTGAGCAAATTATAGAGCGCGTTATAGTACATCCTGGCGTGGGTATAATTTCGGACGCGCTGGCACAGCATCGCCGCCTGGAAATACCCCATCACAAAATCGGGATTGAGCCTGGTCACCTTCTCGAATTCAAATAACGCTTTCCCGAGTTCACCGATATTCTGGTAGATGATGCCCATGTAATAATGCGCATCGGTATGAAACGGCTCTCGGAGGAGGACCGTCTGCAATTCCTTGCCTGCCTGCTCCAAATCGCCGTCTTCAATCAAACGTTTCGCCCGTTCCACAAGCGTCTGCGTCGAAACCCATGTTTGCGCCGCGATAGCTCCGTTCCGGGGCTGCATCACACCGGCAGTCGCAAGCAGCGATTCGTCGTGCTGCGGTTTACGGTGCTGCATGCTCCCATTCATCCCGGCTGCATTTTTATATGCAAGGCTGCCCGGGAGCTGCGCCGGCTTCAATCCGGCATCGTCCGCAATCGAACCTTCGCTGTGTCCGAGTATCAGATACCCGCCCTGGCGCAGATACCCGAATATCGTCTTTACAAGATTGGAAGCAATTTCTTTCGTGAAATAAATGACGACATTTCTGCAGAAAACAACATCGTATGTGCCGACTTTAATAGAAATCGGCATGGAAAACAAATTTGCGTACGTATACACCACCATCGAACGAAGCTCTTCGCTGACATACCATCCCTGACCGTCGTAATACAAATCACGTTCCTTCATGGATTCTGGGATGAACTTCACGCTCCGGCTGCTGTACGGCCCGCCTTCGTTTGCCTTCTTGATCAATTGCCTGTGGATATCGGTCGCATGAATTTGCACATCCCAGCCGCGAAGCTCCGGAAACTCGTTTTTCAGCATCAGGGCGATGGTATACGGCTCCTCTCCCGACGATGCGCCGAGGCAAAGAATTCGCAGCCGCCGTTCTTCACGCCGTAATTCCATCATCTCCGGAAGTATTGTCGAACGCAGGGCGTTCCAATCGCCCTCGTTCCTGAAGAAATACGTTTCGTTCACGGTGAGGTGCGACGCCCAGAATTCATACTCCTGCTCATGGAATTCCGACTTCGAAAAGCGCTCCAAATATTCCTGGATATTGGGAAGTTCCAGACAGCCCACCCGTTCCTCGACAAGATCGAGGATCATGTTGTTTTTAGAGGTATTAGGCTGAATTCCGAAATATCTTCCGATTTCCTTCCAGAAACTTTCAAGGAGTATGTCGGTCAAATTCTCCAAGTAGAAAGGGTAATCCTGCTTAATAATTCGCGATTAAAAGTAGAGAGTATCGCCCGGAAAAGATATTTCCATTTTCGGACAGGTTGTAATTATTACAACCTGTTAAGGTAGAATGGGACGATGTCTTAGTGGATCTTTTCGGTGCGAGGCAATCAATAGGTACACTGGGTCAAGAATTTGCCGTTGTCCAACCTCTGCGAAAAACAAACTTCCCAAAATCGGAGTTTCTTCTGGATTCTGTCGAGAGTGTCCCTCGTCTTCCGTGACCGCCCCTAAAGTTGCACTTCCCTGTGTGGAATTTCAATTTTGTAACCGATATGTTGATCGCGTGTCTTTTGAGTGCATCCGGTGTTGACGAATTCGAAACGCGGTCTCAGGTACGTACGTCCTTGCTGAAAAAGAAACCACATACGCCGCAGCTTGCATCGCTCGACGACAGCGCGCTGCTTTTTGTGATCCGCGAGGGAACCCCCGCGGAAAGCGGCAAGGCGTTCTCCGAGCTCTACGCCCGGTATTCACATCAGGTGTATCTGTACTGCCGTAGGATCGCTAAACACACGGACGAATCGAACGATATTTTTCAGGAAACCTTTATCCGGTTTCATAAGCAGGCACAAACTTCCTCGACAATAACAAGCGTCCAGCCGTATCTGATACGGATCGCCAGGAATGTTTTCTTCAACCTCCGGAGAGACGCCCCTCCCTGGGATGAGGAAGCCCGCGAAGATACCATGAGCTATACGCCCGATTATGCGCGGGAAGAGCTGTTCAACCTCATTTCGGCGGCGATGGAGCTGCTTGAATTCGAGTACAAAGAAGCTTTCGTCCTGCGCTTCTATCAGGGTTTTTCATACAAGGAAATCTCGGAAATCACGGGCGATTCCGTCAGCGCTTTGAAAGTGCGGGTGATGCGGGCGAAGGATCAAATCCGCGAAATCGTCGCCCCCTATATCGAGGACCTGGATTTATAACGAGCATACATGAACCAACGCCCTACAGTATCATGAACGGAACAACAGTATCATGAACGGAACTTCCCTCATACACCGGTTTTTCGACGAAGGCGTCAGTCCCGACGAAGAGCATATCCTCTTCTCAGCCCTCGCCGCCGATCCGGAGCTGCGCCGCGAGTTCAACCAGCATCTCAAGATATCGAGTTTCATTAAACA
>CAYPBB010000010.1:0-98699 GCA_964408855.1 uncultured Ectothiorhodospiraceae bacterium | reverse complement strand
CCCCCTTAAACTGGCTAAACTAGCCGGAATTCTCCTGTTTGCATTGTTTATTGGAGCTTTTACGCAACCAGTGCATGCGCAAATTCTTGAGGACTTTACTATGCAGCCATCCTTTCCCACTCCTCCGGTATGGGTACCGAGCGGGCTATGGACTGTCGAGGTTTGTGTCGAATGCGATCCGAATGGAAGCGGATCCGATTGCTTTGTACATTTCGGTACTGTTGCTAATGAATGGCTCTATCAAACAGGACCTGAATATTGCGACGATAGTGACGAAGGCACGTGCAGATATTTTTGTTTGGATCCCGGATCAGACGGTATGTATCTCCATTTCACATTTGATGCATGCATCCAATCGCGCGCGTTTGTCAAGATATATCCTCGGCAAGTGCCGTGCGGCAACGGTAGCGGCGATCCGGGCGGCGGCGGCGGCGATTAAGCGCATGATAATGTAATAGCCAGGTAAGTGTGAATCGAAAATCGGTACGGGTGTGTCCTTTGCACCCGTACCTTACTCATAATGCATATCACAACGATAGCCGAAATATGTACAAGTATATTATAGCGATCATATTCATTTATGCATCGACATCAGATGCACAAACACTCACACTGGAAATGCGCGATTTCAACGAAACGGCTCTTCCTGCGGTTCGCTTTCAAACGCAACTTAAGGAAAACGGTGTACGCCGGGATCAGGTACACGGTGTTAGCTATTCGTTAACCGAGAACGGCGTTCCACTCGATTTCCGAATGACCTGTCCGGAGCCGTACAACTCTATCGCACTTGTTGTACATACCTCCAATTATTGGTTTTTCCCTATTAGCCCGGCAATAAGCGATTCGCTAACACCGGCGCTCAATACGTTTATCGACGCAGTATCTGGAAACGACCGGATTTTGATACTCGCAACAGATACAAGCAAGCAAGAAGATATGCCTGGTCCGATCAATTACGCATCGTTTGGGTTTTCCGTGGATAAGCCGGCGTTAAAATTGTATGCATCGGGAATCAGACCATCGAATCTGTATGATATGAACTACTATACTGGTTCTTCGGTATACCAACTAACACTCGAAGCAATGCAACGACTCAAAATGGAGCCGGGAAAGAAAACATGTGTAGTATTTTCAGCAAATGTTTCATCTCCTTCGAACAATGAACAGACAAATACCTATCTTTCCGATCTGCGCGAGCAAATAGTTGATATTGCTGCAAAGAATGATATAACCATACATGTCATCAATATTATGCCGGTTAATTCGGCAATATATGACTACGACTATTTTATTCGTCCTTTGTCGTATTTAACGGGAGGTCGTTTTTATAAACTCCATCATCTTCGCATGAATGAGTTGAGTAGAACAGCCGATAGCATTGCTCGCAGTCTGTTGGCGGAATATTGCACAGTGACATATACCGCCTCGAACTGCACAGATTCGCTCAGGGCGATAACCATGACAGCCGCAGTCGATACGCGGACGGTATCGTCGGATACAGTCATTCAATCGCCCCACAGACCTGATACATTGGATCTCACCGTTGTTTCTTCAGACGACGACGTTGTCCCGCCTGAGCAGTTTGATATCTATATTCAACTTCGTCCCCGAATCGACCCCGTATTACCCCTCTCATTTTCATTCGTTATTCAGTACGATCCTACGGCAATCGATTTTAGACCACCGGTATCGGTTAACGTATCGATGCTGCCGGATGTGCGGTTGGTTGCAAAGGAAACACGGCTCGGGGCGATTCGATGCAGCGTCGATTACGCGTTCGCTTCCGAGACAAATGGTTCATTATTTCGATGTACTTTTAAATCTCTAACGTCAGCAGGGAGTCGTCCGGTATTTATAACTTTCGACAGTGTCAGCATTACGAATGGATGCACAAATACCGTACTAATACACCCTGATACGGTTTTCGTTTGTAGATGTAACTACAGCCTGGCAGTTGACATTGACAAAGAAGCGGTGTTCAGTAAGGATGAAATACGATTTCCAATTGTCCTCCGAGATTCCGTCATTAATAGCAGGTATCCTTTTTCCGCCAACTCCCTCTTCTCTCTCTACCTTCAATACGACAACAACTACCTCGAACCCATCGGGGTGGACGGTATCGGCGCAATTACGGAAAATGCCGTACTACAATGGCGAATAAAGGGAGAGGACACGCTCGAAGTGCGAACAGACCAAAGCTTTGTGCCTGCTCCGGGCAATGTGTTATTCTTTGCGCGGTTCAAAGTCCGTCGTCCAAAAGTCGCGATGGAATCGAGTATTTCCATTCCTATCGTGCGGGCGTTCTCCGACTGCTGCTATTCGCAGAAAGCGCCGGCTCCCAACGCCATCGTTATCGACGGATTATGCGATAAACTGGTGCGGAAGCGCGCCGGGTTTACGCTGCTTCAAACCGCCCCCAATCCCGTTCGCGGTACGGCAATCTTCCGCTTTTCAGTCCATGAACGAACGGACTATGTTCCCGCAACGCTCAACCTGTACCGCTCGGACGGTTCCCTTGCAGGCGAAGTGTACCGGAATCTTGTCGCCGCCGGGGAATACGAAGCCTCGTTCGATACTTCTGCTCTTCCCGCAGGGACCTACTACTACGTTTTGACGATCGATGGCGTCTCTCAAACCCGCAGCATGGCGGTGGTGAAGTAAGGGAGGGAGGGGCACTGGCATACACGAACCACTGTATTCCTGCGCGTTTCTGTTGTTCGTACGAAAAGCCGGTCTTCATTGCCCTTCCTGCGAAGGCATTGCTCCGTAGCAGGTGGCGTCCTATATTGGAGCAGGAAAAGTGCGGTTGCCTCCGGCGCTTTTCGAGTCTATTAATCTATTGTATCCGACGACCGGCGAAAGACCGATGCATCCGAGATGTTGCGTAGTCGAGGTAATCGATGAACAATGCAATAGGATTGAACGCCAGGGTTCAGGAGCAACTTCAATACATTCGAATACGACCGCATACGTTCAATGGATACTTCGCAGAACTTCACTATGTCCGCTATAAAGGGGCTCTACTGGCGGATCACCTTTTTGAACCTCGTCCTCATCCTTAGCGTTGCAGGGACAGTGTACGCCCTTGTTGAACTGGCGGGAATGAATCCCTGGCATAATATTCTTCAGCCGCTTTATATTTCGACAGTCATTGCATATACGCAATTCACCGTCACCCTCTGGCCTGTACTACGCGCTCCGCGTTGGCAGGCATATCTGTTCACATTGCTTATGGGCGTGCTTGTTACTACCGTGATGGTTGTCTCGTCGTGGCTGCTGATGTAAATCCGGTAGTGCTCAAGCTCTCATAAACTTCATTAGTGTATTTCTGCTAAACGATGCAAAACGAGCCGCGTGCAACGGCAGCGCGGCTCTGATGGAAACGTTTAATATCAGCGTTACCCGAGCGTATCGACGAGTTTCTGATGCAGTCCACCAAAACCGCCGTTACTCATAACGACGAACACATCGCCGGAATGCTTGTTTTCGAGGATAAACTTTACGATATCGTCGATATTGCCCATGTGCGCCGCAAGCAGCTTTTCTTCTCGCAACGAGGCAACGACGCTATAGGGATTCAGCCGTTCTCCCGGCGGGTAGCGTTCGGGACGGTGAACCGCACCGATGATGGCGGCATCGGCGAGCGAAAGCGCGCTGACAAGCTCCTTCTGATGAATACGCCGGGTTGTCGTGTTCGAGCGGGGTTCGAAAATCGCCCAGAGGCGGTTGCCGGGGTACCGGGTCCGCAATGCCAGCAGCGTCTCGCGGATAGCGGTTGGATGATGGGCGAAATCGTCGATTATTGTGATGCCGTT
Source organism: uncultured Ectothiorhodospiraceae bacterium (assembly GCA_964408855.1). Lineage (GTDB taxonomy): Bacteria > Bacteroidota > Ignavibacteria > SZUA-365 > CAYPBB01. The sequence continues at coordinate 94,884 of CAYPBB010000010.1, read as the reverse complement.
GTTCTTGTAGAGCACATCCATTCGGCGTTTAACGCCGAGGAAGGAGACAAGCGCCGCTTTCATGTCTTTGGCTGTGAGGCCGAGCCTCACGCCGGTGGCTAGTGCCGCAAGACAATTCCTGATTTGAAACCGGCCGGTGAAGGGGAAGACAAATTTGCCGAAAACCTCGCCGTTTTGGAGCACAGTGAAATTGTTTACGCCTTCGCTGTACTGCAGATCCATGGCGCACCAGTAATTATGCTCGCCCAGACCGAAGGTTTGAACGGTGGTATGAAGCTGAGTGGCGACATGCATCGCATGCTCATCGTCGCCGTTGACGAGCAGCAAGCCATTCCCAGGCACGATCGACGTCAGTTGCCTGAAACTCCGTTTTACATCGTCAAGATCGCGGAAAATATCGGCGTGATCGAATTCGAGGTTGTTGATGATTGCGATATCGGGAGCGTAATGCACAAACTTCGAACGCTTATCGAAAAAGGCAGAATCGTACTCGTCGCCTTCTATCACGAACACGCCTTTGGATGAATATCTGCAGCTATCGGCGAAATTCTTGGGAATTCCGCCGATCATATACCCGGGATCGCGGCCGGCAGATTCGAGCAGCCACGCGATAAGCGAGGTTGTCGTTGTTTTGCCATGCGTGCCGGCCACCACAATCGATGTATTGCCCGCAAGAAGAGTATCATGAATGAGTTGCGGGAGAGAGACATACTTCAGTTTTTTGTTGAGAACAGCCTCGGCCTCGGGATTTCCGCGGCTAATGGAATTACCAATAACAACCAGATCGGGCGCCGGATCAAGATGCGTTGCGTCGAAGCCGATATGGCATTGGATACCATGCTGTTCGAGGTACGTGCTCATCGGCGGATACACTCCGCTGTCCGAGCCTGAGATCTGATAGCCATTTTTTTTCAGCGCAACGGCAACGCCAGCCATTGCGGTACCGCTTAAACCGATAAAGTAGAGATGCATCATAGTGCAAATGTAGAAACGGAAGACAAGTGCGTCAATTGCTAGAGGCACAGTTTATGCAAAAATTCGCACAAGTCACGACATAAATTGCATCAGCCGGGCATTCTTTTTGCAGGAAATACATTCCATCCTTCGTTTTCCCGGCACTTCCGTAGCGCGCATTGTCCTGAAACCGGCATTATATCTACAGACGCCGGCCTCCGATTTGTGCGATAAAGGTAAAAGTCCCTATATTTAACACTCTGCATTTTTGATGCAGAACCTTGGAGAGGTGCAGGAGTGGCTGAACTGGCACGCCTGGAAAGTGTGTGTACGTTAAAAGCGTACCGTGGGTTCGAATCCCACCCTCTCCGCCCCATAAGGAAAACAGCTCAGAATCGACGATTTTGGGCTGTTTTTGCGTTTTGCACCCGCTCAGTTGGGCTCGGATCGGGTAGATATGACTGGATATGTGAAAGAAATGTGAAAGATCCGAGGTAAAAAATAGCCCCGATTACTCGGGGCGTTGTTGTCATTTGTCGTCGTGTTTCAGGTCGATGTTCAGGTTGTCGAGAACCTTCGTTCGGTGATGAAGTTCCTCCGACTGGAGGTGTGCATACACCATCGTCTGGATAATACTTCCATGGCCAAGTAGTGCACGCACTTCTTCAATCCGTGTACCACGTTGTACGAGGTGTGAAGCGTATGTATGGCGGAACTTGTGAAGGTATACTTTGCACTTGAGGCCTGCAATTTCACCATACAGTTTCACCTTATCTAGTGCTGTACGCTGTGGAATTTCCCGGCCTGTCTCTGTCGTGAACACAAGTTCATCAGGTCCTTTTCCAGCACGAAGCGGTTCAAGTACCTTCTTAAGTGTGGTGGCCAGTGGAATCGTCCGGTATGCATTTGGCGTCTTAGCACTGAAACCTGGATTCACATATACCGATACTAAGTCTTTGTCGAAATCGATATTCTTCCAGCGGAGTGATGCCAACTCTTTAAAACGGAAGCCGGTGAAGAGTAAACCGATATAAAATCGGTAATAGTACGGTGACATTTTAGTCGCAAAGAATTTCCGGAGTTCCTCCTCTGAGTAATACTCCGGTGGTTTCTTCGAAACCTTCACATTCCGGACCGCTTCAAACGGCGACCGCGTTATTCGTTCGAGCTCAACTTGGCGCTTGAAGAACGCCCTGACGCGTCCAAGGTATAGATTGACCGTCTTCGGTGCCGGTGGCAGTATCCTATCCGTTGAACCTTTCGGATCCGGTTTATCCTCCAACAGTGCATCCTTGAAGTGGGCGGCATGCTGTTTGGTGAATTGATCCAGGTATGTCAGGTTATACTGCTTCACGAATACTTCGAACTGATCTATGATCTGGTTGTAGCGTAAGACGGTTGCGGGTGACCTATCTTCGTGTTCTTTTCGAAACTCGGAGATAGCCTCTGCGAAGCGATAACGCAAGATGGCTTCATCGAGCCCGTCCTGAATTCGTTTCAGGGCATATTTCTGACGAAGGAATTCCTGCGCCAGTTCTTTAGCGGCCTCGAAACCGAGGCCCGTTCTTATTCGTCGTACGGTGCGTGTGATACTCACATCCACCTTGTAGAGGCCGTCAGGGAGTCGCTTGACTCCCTCCGGCAGTTTTTTCTGTTTCGCCATCAATTCACCCCTTGTTCGAGGATGCGGGCCAATTCGATGATGGTAATCCGTTTCTGGCTACCCATATTGACCGCCATGATGTTTCCATCATTGATGTGATCTCTAATGAAGTCTGCAGACATCCCAATTATCGTAGCAGCCTCAGCAATAGTGAAGTGTGCTTTCTGGGGATGATTCTTCTCGACCCAATCGAGCATATAGTTGGATGGAACTGCCGGTTTATCGGCTTTCTGATTGACATCAGAAACAGGTAACACCTGTTTCGGTTTGTGTTTCGACATGTCGATTTTCCCACGTTTAATGTCCATGGTAAATCCTTATGTTGAGCGTTATGTCTCACCCTTCTCGGAGTGAAACGGGACCGATACCGGGGGTATCCCCCGGCGTTCGGTCTAGAGCGGCGCATACGCTCCGCGTAATTTTGACTTGCTCGCGACAACGATATAAGAATCAGTTGTCGACAGAGATTCATCTCTATCCTTGCCGTAATAGGCTATTGGTGATGTTACGCTCAGGGTAACAAATCATTCTTACATCCTCATTGTTATACCTGATTTTTCAGCTCTTTCGCTCGAGAGTTGTTTCTCTGATTCGTCGTGTCGTCATTCGTTGCTTCGGTTTTGCCGTAGTCTGCGCTTCTGGAAACAGGATCAACGGCGCAGGGAGTATGTCAAATTCATCCAGTTGTTCGGGTATACTTTGGAGTAAGCGGCTATTTTTTGGACCACGAGTTCCGGAATCGGAGATGTACCCTTTTTCGATGCATTTCTTCACACGTCTCGATACTTGATAGGGCAATAAGTCAAGCTCCTTCGCAATGCTGATTTGACTCACACCCTTGTGAGTGCCGTTCTCTCTGCTCTTTTCCAGTTTGGTGACTGCTGCTACTACTGCTTTGAGTTCTGGAGCGATTTTAACGCCAGCCATTTCGGAAAGAATCGGATTGAGCAACTTGTAGATCGCGTTGTAGTCATCTTCGTTAGCGATGACACTTCCGTTTTCATCGGTCTCCCGATGTGTTCTATGCAGTAACGCGTGGATCTGGATCATATTCAGGATTTTCTCTTTATCGCGACGCATCCGAACAGGCTGACACGATGTTTTTTTCATCAATACCTGAGAATATGGAACGACAACATCGCGTTGCTCAAGAGCGAGTAGCTCTTGAAAAGCTACCCATGTACGAGGGAGAGTGTACCCGTCTTCTTTTTCCGCCAGCATGATCGAACGAGTAATCTCTGGATCATCGGACATCTGAATCTGTATCATCCGGGTTATGTTTTCCTCGTTGAAGTGTATTCTGGTCGAAGTAGTAATCACACCTGTGTTCACTTTCGTTCTTGTGACGATCGGTTCTCTTCGTCCATTGACGAGCCTGGAAGACAGATGCCTTAATTCGCCTTCAGATAGCAGGGTTCTCAAGAGATAGTCTTGTCGCTTTGTGGAGATACCATCCGTTTCATTGATGATGAGCATCTTGTTGCACAGGCTTTCACCCAAAAAGGAGAGTCCGTTGTCACTCATTGTGGACCAGTATTCATACGATTCCATAGGCATGAACTGTTGAACAACTTTGACAAGTTTGGATTTACCAGTTGATGACGTGCCCGATACCATCAGCGAGAGTGGGGACGCGAATACACGAGAAGAAAATACCAGGTATGTCAACCAAGCCTTCTCGAATTCAGCAACATATCCAAGCCGCTTGAGAGCGTCTCTGAAATCTCCCTCGATATTATTGCTCGCTAGTAATGGGGCGCATTCTGCCCGAAGTTCAGCAATGAGTTCCTCCTTCGGTTTTTCCCAACCCATCGTCACAGGATCAACGCGGCATGCATTTTCAGAAAGCCACCCAGTAAGCGAACCGTTATGCTCGTTCATGATATCGCAGACGGATTTTTTACCAGTCTCAATGATTTTTAACCGATCGATATAATGCCTCAAGAATCCAGGAGGCGGTTCTTTGAAGACCTCAGGATGATTAACGATAACGAGTCTCTGCGGAGGTATAGAGCATTGATCTTCCAGATACTCCAATTCCTCAACGTCTCGTATCGCTATTGCCGGTAGTCCCTTTGCTGTGAGTCGTATTTGATCAGCTTCTGATGTGGTGACGTAGATTGAATCCTCCGTTTTCCACTCGGAATGTTTCCAGATTCCGTATGGGATGCTTTTAGGGTCCTTATCCCAGCCGACTGGCTGAAACATTGTCATATCGGAAGAGTTCGGGATAAAAAATCGGCGGGCAAATATCACGCCATTGTTGTTTTTATAGGGTATAGAAACTACCGTGCTGCCTTCGTGCTTCGTTTCCCTGATACCAAGCGAATTGAGTAAGCTTACATCCACCTGGAGAGTTTTTGCGAATGTTCCGAGTAGGGAGGATACATTGCCAGAGTCGGCGCTGATATTGTCATCGACGCCGATGTTTGTAATCTTTTCCATTTATAAAATTCCTTCTGCGGGGATGTATATCCCGCGCTATTCAGTCTAGATTCTAGTCCGAATTGCATTAATCTCCATCTGCACATTGGCACTAACCGTCATTCGGTTATAACGTACAGATACTGAAGTTGAAGGGGGACTCCATTTATGCGCAGGAAACGCGCGGTGTGGGAACGAAGGAAGGAGATTACGAAGGGTGCAAAGATAAGAATCGAATAGGTTCAATTATTTCATAGGTAGTATTTATCGTTTAACTGAAAACATTCTTTTGCAGGGACTTAAATGGTTAATGCCTTGCTTAGTTTGACTTCGAAATGAACTCCTCGAAAAACCACCGATTTCCGTTTTCCACATCAATATGTTTACGTAAAAGTAGTGCCTATAGGCTGCCTCATCAAAATTAACGTGAAAGCATTAACTGCCAAGGTTGCAAACATACGAAATAAAAATGGGATGGTCAAGAGCTGACATTTTTCACGTGACGTTAATATCTGACAGCAGGAATTCTGTCATTTTTAGGCATAAGAACTCCAAGTAAGTCATTCATACACTTTAACAGGAGTTCCCATGATTCGAATCCCCAAAATCAGTATCAAAATTCCGAGGCTTACAAGCTTTTGGAAATCTACTATTTGGTCGTTTGCAATAACAGCAGGCGATTTCGCACTGGATATTTGGCGCAGCATGTGGAGAAGAAAAAATGATCCCAATCCGTTCGACTTCTGAGCCTGAAAACTTCATCGATGTGTTGCTTGCAGAAGCGGAAGCGGCAGAAGACAGGCAACTTGATGCGTACTACGATCTTGTGCTCGTCGAGATCAAACGGCTTAACCACGAGATTGCAAACATCTTTGAGGTTGCAGAGAAAGAGAAATCCATCATTGATGGCTGGGCTCTGACTCGTAATACCAAGCTTACAGAACGTGTGAGCTTCCTAGCCAGGAAACTCCAATCATTCATTGAGCAACGCGGAGTAAAGACCATCGACATGCCGAATGGCAAGCTGCAAATCAGAAAGAAGCCGGATCGTATCGAGATCGAGGACTTGAACGTCTTTCTCGCAAATGCAGATCCATCTCTCCTGGATTCTATACCAGAGTCCTGCAAGCCAAACCTGACCAAAATCAAAGCCCACGTCAAGATGACTGGGGGGAAAGTACCCGACGGGTGCCGTCTTATTCCCGGTGACGAGGCATTTTCTTACAAACTAAAACAGGAGTCCGAAGACGATGGAGAGGACGAAAATGGAATTGGAGTTGAACAGTCCGAAGACTGTTGAAATCCTGTTCGACAAATGCATTGTAGGCGAAAACCGATATGGCGCGTACTACCTTTATGCAATGGCTGATGTCAAAACAGGGGAAGAGCTGAGTTTCTTTGCCCCTGATGATGCACATGAACAGCTAAAACGGTATGGTCAGGGGGATAAAGTGATCTTGACGAAGACCGCAGAGCAGAAGAATAAAAAGGTCATCGTCAGGTACAACGTAACACCATATCAGAATGGCAAAGCGGTGAATGAGGCTATGAACACCATGCCCGTAAACGGGAACGGTCAGAAGGCAAACGGAACACAGCCACAAAATGGAAACGGCAAGAGCAACGGCGTGCACATTCATGATGAACGATTGTTCTTCGTGGAAATGCTCCAATCATTCGAAGATGCAGCCAAGATTCAAAGGGAATACCAAGGAGCTGACCTCAACCGGACTGCCATCACACTGTTCATAAGTCGTTCAAAATCGAATGGGTCCCCCGCATACCCCGCATGAAAGCATTCTTCCGGTCACCAAACAGTTCATGGCGCTCTCATGATCGATACTGAATATTCTGCCAGTTAGGCCATTAGGTGGTACAGTACGGTTATCGAAGGGAGATGAAATCGTGGGGTGGTCAGAAAGGCTTGATCATCATAGGCAGCAAGATAATAATCTACAATCATATCAAGGAAAAGCATGACTTCAGAAGCAGAAACCAGGCTGACCCCGTTCCTGTTTCCGATTGCCGAGTACCCAGTAAGCTATGGGCAGACCCATTGCCCAACGGGTGAATACAAGGCAATCGTGAGACAGGATAACGGCAAGCTGGTGGCAATACAACGCAAAACCTACAAGGTAGTGTCAAATGCAGAGGTAATCAGACCTTTGATGGCGCAACTACACAAGCTCGATACATCGTGGATCATCGACCCATCGCACTCGTATGTCGAGAATGAACGGATGCGATTGCAAATCACATTTCCAGAATTGACCTTCAATGATGGGCGTTCAGATATCGCGCTTTCGCTGTTTCTTCACAACTCGTATGATTCAACTGAAGGTGTTCGGATGATGTTCGGCGCCATCCGTGGGATCTGTACAAATGGTATGGTGTTCGGTGAAGTACTTTCGAAGTTCTACGGAAAGCACACCCAGGGGCTGGAGGTCCGGAGCATTCGTGCCGCCCTTGATGCGACGTATGACAAGATTCCGGTTATCAAGCACCGGATCGAAGCGATGCAGAACACTCGACCGTCCCATGAACTCCGCGCTGATATTCAGAAGCGTCTGGGTGTGAAGGTCGCTAAGTACGTCGAGCAACAGGAAAGCGAAACTCGCAAAGCTCAGAACGAGTGGATGCTCTACAACTTCCTCACGTACTACATCTCACACCTCGTCTCACAGCACATGCGCGCTCAGTACCAGATGCACGTGAGCAAGATGTTCAAACTGTAGCATGGAAAGGACCCTGCGGGGTTCTTTTTTTTACTTTGATTCATATACTGTGGCTATGTACTTTTACCGTTAATTGCATTTCAGATATGAGTAGAATCACTGCATTTATTATACTTCTTCGGCGCTCTGCATCACGGTATTTATTTCAAAGAAGAACTAGAGGAGGGATTTGTGCTTCAACAAAAGATGAAACATGTGTACTTCACACCTCATCGAGTCGCTGATGACGTCGAAGACATCTGGCTTGGAACAATGGATACACCTAAGATGGCGCTAATTGGCCGCTTCGAACCGTTACCTACTCAGAGTGGATTCTCCATCCGCATTACAAATGTTGCGTGGGTTGTCCAAACATTTACGGGTTCAATTAAGAAAGAAGTTGAACAGAAAGGGCTGGATTGGCTCATTGAAAGTTCGACCCACCTTATTGAGCAAAACATTGCCAATCTTCAGTTCATGTTATCGAGCTTCCAGGAAGTAGCACACGCGATCGGGGCAGTTACCGGCACAGTGAATAACATGGTTAAACGAGGGGAACTCACAGACTTCACATTCTATGGAAAGAGATTTATCGTGAGAGATATGAGACTTACAGCTCAGTTGCTCAGCACATTCTAAATACAGTTCGGTTGTAGAGTCTCCTAGCGACAGAGTGTAATGAATCGGCCGGAAGGAATACTGTGTTTCGGAAATAAGGCGTAAGATTTACATCGTAGATATGCATTCTGAGCGACTTGTGCTCCTTACTATACGAGCATTGTTTGCATCGTGCGGCTGAACTAGATATCGGGATTCTGCATTGCTTTTCCACCTACCCAGCCGTTTTTTCTCATTACTGTTACAAGATTCTCATCGTCCTGAAGAGGTAGGAGTATTGGAGTCAGTGTTCGCTAGGATGAAGGGAATCCTTTCCATCCGCATTTCATCATTTTGCTCTGATACACCTAGTGTTTTTTAAGTTAAAAAGTTAAAATGATGAACATCATTTCTAGAGAAATCCTTATGAGTGAGATTTTCTGGAACGCCGAAGAGAAGAACATTATCAAAGGTCTTGATGTCCTTGGTTATCGAAGATACGATCAGGGTTGGGAACAGGAATGGGTTGCCGGGATTACCACAATCTCCTTTCGCGCTCGATACCTTACGCTCCTTCCGTGGGCACTTCAGGAGTATTTCGAAGCTCAAACCAAGTCTGAGGAGCATACCGCTATCTACGACGAAAAAGCCTTCAAGCAGTTTCTCCGCAGGTTTGAAATGGTCGTCTTTCTGGCAACACATCATGACGAGACTGGACTAGGTACATACGGCGTTCTTGGTTCTGACTTATTCAGTGAGCACGAGGAAGCGATTATGGAGCATGGTTCGGCTGAAGCCGTTGCCGAACGCGGTGGCGCTGTGTTGAACACTTACATCATGCCTGCAAGGACCTTGGGAATTCTAGCTGCAAATAGGCAAGACAGTGTCCTGCCCGTAGCGATTTCATCTTTGGGGCAGAAGGTACATGCTTCAAGGGCAATGGTAACAGAACAAAGCAAACTGCTCGAGGTGATTTTGAATGGTGGGACCATATACAGAGAAGATATTGATCGCGAAGCTGAGTGGTACTCTGTGAATACGATATCCTCCATTCCTGAAGAAGCAGAGTTGCTGCGTACGATCTATACTGAAAAACAGTATGGCGTAGACGAAGGTTTGTTCGATAGGTTCCAACGAACTCTTACCTGGTGCCTGGACTCTCTGGCTGAGCTTGAACAATGCAACTCTACCGAAGTGCTGAACAAGAATTTCCAAAAGGTCGTCCTGGGTGAAGGATATGGAGCCAGCAAAGAAGAGCATGCATGGTTTCAGTATGAATTGCTCCGGCGGGTTCATCTTTCGCTCGAACTCATGCTGCAAGCTGTTGAAAAGAGTCTTCGAGATATCGGTAGATCAACTGTCACAGGGATACTAACGGAGTGGCAATATCAGAATGAACTGGCGCCCTTGGTGAACGAGCAAATATCTTGGGATATCTTTCCATTGCAGTCCAAAGTAAGCGACGTTTATGCAGCTCTCGATCATAAGACATTCCTGGTGGAAGGAGTTAATCACAGGGAGATTAGAAACCTCGATGCGTATTCCATTGCCGCATTTTCTACTGGATTTCTTCTCACACTGTTGAAACAATCCGGACCAGTGTTACGAGACAATCCACTAAGTGTAAAAGAATCCGTTGTGCCGGTGCTGACGATGCTTCTGGATAACTCCAGGGAGCGAACCATTGCAGAATTCTTGCACATGGTGTTAAACGAATTCGTTATTGGTCCTCACATGCACAACGCGATGCGTAAAATGGCGGCAGGAGGGAAATGCACGTTGCGTTTCTATGAGGACGGTGATGAACTCTGTCCTACAGGACTGGATGTTCTGTCCGGACAAAGCGGTGATCGGCTCGGTAATGTCCTCGGACATCTTGCAGACCTTGGGTATGCGTCCAGAGAGGAGAATACCCGGTTCGCAATTACTGACCTTGGTATAGAAGAACTGGCGATCCGGAGGGCTTCGAAATGAAAAAGAATTTACTAAGCGAGATTATGAAGCTGAAGGATATTTCCAATGTTATCATCCTCACGCACAACATTGACTTTGTCTTCGTTCAGAGCCTGCTACTGAGGGCGCTCAAGAATTCAAGGGCGCCGAGCTTGACGATCTTTGCAGATCGAGTTTGCGCGAGCGATGTGTTTACACATCAGGCAAAGTATCTGGAAACACTCGGCCGTCGATATAGAGTTGTTCCTGTTCCAAGCAAGTATCCGTATCGCTTTCATCCGAAAGCATGTTTTCTGTCTGGAAAGAAGTCTGCTCATCTCTATATCGGTAGTGGGAACTTGTCATTCGGTGGCTGGAAGGAGAACGCTGAAGTATGGACGCATTTCGATTCAGATGAGGGAGTAGCTGCGTTCTTGTCTTTTCGAAAGTATCTTGAAGATTTATTGGAGAAGCTTGAACTAAATAAGCTTGTTGCTAGAGAAGTCGATGCGGCATTCGATTTTCGAAAGCACGAGTGGATTCCTGAGAATACAGCGGAGATTGTACCGTCGAATGAAATTATTGGGCGATTGGGCTCGGGTCCCTCACTGCTTGATCGAATGTCTGAACTGCTTGGCGATGAGGTTTACGATTCCCTTACCGTCTGTTCTCCGTACTACGACCCTAAAGCGAGTGCATTCAGAGAATTGACCAAGAAGATCAACGCGAATAAGATACAAGTGTTGGTCTCGGCGAAAGGGAACAACCTCACACCTGTAGCCTACAACAATCTACTGTCTGATGCCGACGTTAAACCGGTTTCAGGAAAGACCGCAGATGGTGCGAATCCGAAAGCGAATCTGGTACACGCGAAATTTTACGCGGTACAACGTGACAGTACCGTCAAATTACTTTTGGGAAGTGCGAACTGTTCGTATGCTGCAATCACAAGTGCAGATGACGATGGCAATTCGGAACTCATGGCCTACAGAGAACTGGGAGTAGAGGATTTCGAGAATGACTTTCTTGGAGAAATTCATACTGACACACATGCCATTGAGATAAAGGTGACACCCAATGAAGACCGGTCTGAGTTATCTGGGAATCATCCAGCTATCCTGGCAGCCCGAAAGGATTTAAGTCGATTGGCAATTGCGTTTTCACCACCAGACTGTCAAGTCGTAGGCGTCCAATGCGATTATGGTTTTAAGCGAGTCAAACTGGAAGGTCCAGGTGTTTGCAGTGTTGAACTACCGGCAAGTGTTTCAAGTATCCAGTTGAAGGTGCATTTCAAGGGACAGGAAATCCTTACCGCACTGCATTGGATTGATCACGAACAGGAATTGTCGACTACTTCGTTCAGGCGGGTCCTGGAGGAATCACTAATATCGAAAGTTTCTAGCTCAGGCTGGAGTACCCGAGTGCTTGCAGATGTCGTCAAACTCTTCGTTGATGATCTACAGGATACCCCAATCCAGAGCAACGAAGAGGAGCGTTCACGCGCAAGTGGGCTATGCGATGACTCGTCATATCATAGAAGCGAGTTGTATTCCTCCCAAATTAGTAGCGCATTTGCGCGTCATGCTGAACATCACTCTCATCTTCGGAGACTCAGCCTGCCAGAGCTTATCCTGCATTATCTGGGCTATTATAACATTGATGCAAATGGTGAATCTGATGCTCAGCGAGATAGACAAGCAGCGACCGGTATTCATCCTGAAGGCAACACAGACGAGGATGTTGATCAACCTGAAGAGGTCACTACTGCGAAATCTCAATCCAGAATCGTGGTCGATTCAGAAGCAGATAAAGAAAGGGCTCGGAAACAATTTTCTCGTCTCGTAAAGAGGATAGCCGTCACGTTCGAATCTGAAGAATATCGGCGACACAGACACTCGATTGACCTGGCGAGAGACATTAAACTCGTTGCGCTTGTCTTGCGTGATTTAGTGACAGATGATGATCATTGGATCACAAGGGTGGAGTTCTACGAAGTTACCCAGAGGATCCTGTCAGCACTTTTCCTCGGGCTTGCTGACCAGCTTCCCGTTGCTGTACGTACATCAAAATCACCCGAGGTCGATTCGGCGCTCATCGATCCGGAAGTAGCTGGTGCGTTGTTTGCCTGGACACTTCTGGTGCATGAACATCCTGAGTCAAGACCTGAGGCGCATTGCCTTCTTTCACTTTCCATTGCCGTGAGTCGCTTTCCTGAAATCTGGAAATGCGAGGATGCGGAAGCCATGGTAAATGCAGTAGATGCTGTTCTAAAGGCCACCAACTCGCATGTCGATTACAATCAAATTCAGGCTCGGTGGGGAGCACTTGCTCAATTGAGTGCAACATTGCAACACTGGGAGCTTATTTTGGGCTCCCAGGACGCAGGTTCCTTGAAGAGAATGAACAGGGCCGAACGCATTGATAAAGGTGAACTTCTGTTTCAACCTCCCTGGGGTTTAGCTATCTGCGATAGTGCGGACCAGATTCTCCGCAACAGCTCTCGTTCAGAGAAGATTCTTCTTATCGCTCCGGACGGGAACAAGACTAGAAAGATACAGCGGAGCAGTCTCAACCCTGTCCGGGGATTGATGGAAAACGAAACCATTCGGAATACCTTAATTCAGAAAGGTGGGGACCCGGAGGCACTTCTTTCGCTTTGCAGAATAATTGAAAAGGCGAGTTCAACAAAAAAAAGTGATATTCTAGAAAGGTCAGGATTAATGCCACATGACGACAAGGGAGATGGCGTATAAACGATTGTAATATAGTGGCTTAGCGAGATAAAATCATCACTAGTTCAATGTGTCTGTACATCTTGGAATCTGAAATAATATTGCAGTATGAAGTGTCACGACTTGACATTGGATTCGAAATATATTAATTTAGCTTTCAGTATGAATCGTCACGTGAGAAATTGAATGACAACTGAATGCAAAAAATACCGATTGAACAAAGTGGCAGAAGTGTTCACCGGATATCAAACAAGAGGCCGCTTGCGGTTCCTCGACAAGGGAAGATACCCACTGATTCAGACTTCGGATATATCTCTTCTCGGTGTGGTGGATGTGACTTCTTGCCAGCGGATTGATCCGGATGCGAATCCCGATCCGTACATCCTGCAAAAGGATGACATCCTGCTCCAGGCACGGGGATCCTCCCATCGGCCATATTATCTGAAGGAGGTGCCAGAGAATGCCTTATGCACGAATACGTTTATGGTGATCCGATGCACTTATGAACTCATTAAGCCCCGTTTTCTTGCATGGTGGATGAAACAATCCTGTACGCGGGATTATCTCGCAAAGCAAACCAGCGGTTCACATGTTCCTTTTCTGTCAAAAAAAGTAATTGAAGCGATTGATGTTTGTCTGCCAGATATGGTTACCCAGCGAAATATTGCTGAATTGGATGAGCTCTGGGAACGGCAGATAGTTCTGATGAGCCAGCTCCAGATTAAGCACGACAAACGAATGCAAGCATATTTTACAAAGATTCAAACGGAGTTATTGAATGCCAGTAAATAAGGTTACTGCGAAAGAGATTGGTGATATTGTCTGGAAGGCCTGTGATACTTTCAGAGGCGCTGTCGATCCTTCTGATTACAAGAACTATATCCTTGTCATGCTCTTCGTAAAGTACATGTCCGACGTGTGGAAGGACAAGAAGGAAGAGTATGAACGAAAGTATAAGGGCGATACTGTTCGTGTGGAGCGGGCTATGACCAGGCTCCGTTTTGTCGTTCCAGAAGGATGCGATTTTCGGACACTGTTCGAAAGCCGCCATGATAATAACCTGGGTGACATAATCAACAAGGCGCTTGAAAAAATCGAAAACGAGAACAAGGCGAAACTTGAGAAGGTGTTTCGTAATGTGGACTTCAATTCGGATGTCGATCTTGGTGAGGCAAAAGAGAGGAACAGACGCTTGAAATCCCTTCTGGAGGACTTCAATGATCCTCGACTGGACTTCATGCCCTCCCATCTCGAAGACGATGGCCGAGATCTACTTGGGGATGCGTATGAATACCTGATTAAACATTTTGCTGCAGGTGCCGGGAAAAAGGCGGGTGAGTTCTATACACCGTCTGAAGTGAGTACGCTCCTTGCGCAGTTGGTCAAGCCAAAGCCAGGTGACAGAATTTGCGACCCAGCTTGTGGTTCTGGATCGCTGCTTATCAAAGTCGGGAAGGAAGTTGGCGGTGACGACTTCCATCTTGCCGGACAGGAGAGCAATGGCAGCACCTGGTCGCTTGCGAAGATGAACATGTTCTTGCATGGAGTGGACTCCGCGCGAATCGAATGGTGCAATACTCTTCTCGATCCGAAGCTTGTTGAGAAAGACGATCTCACGCGCTTTGATGTGGTGGTTGCTAATCCTCCTTTCTCCCTCGACAAATGGGGGGCAGAAACAGCAGCGAATGACAGGTACAGACGTTTTGAGCGAGGTATCCCTCCGAAGAGCCGTGGCGATTACGCATTTATTTTACACATGATAACGATAGCCACGGAAGGCACAGGGCGCGTTGGTGTTGTGGTACCGCATGGCGTACTATTCCGTGGTGGCGCTGAAGGAACTATTCGCAGGAAGTTGATTGAAGAGAACCTCCTTGAAGCAGTAATTGGATTACCTGCACAGCTTTTCTTTGGAACCGGTATACCCGCGGCTATACTTGTGTTCAACAAGGGACGCAGACCGTGGGAAAACGCAGAGAGCAAGCGCGATAAACATGTGCTGTTCATAGATGCCAGCAGGGAGTACGAAGATGGCAAAACACAAAACAGGCTGCGTGATACGGATGTCGCAAAGATTGACCAAACGTATTCTGACTTTAATGAGGTAGATAAGTATTCCTACCTGGCTACCCTGGATGAGATACGAGAGGCGGACTTCAACCTCAACATCCCCCGTTACGTAGATACGTTTGAGGAAGAAAAACCCGTGGACCTGAAAGCAGTTCAAGCCGATATCGAGAGTATCGAAAAGGAACTTGGAGAAACGCAAAAACAGATGGAGAAATACTTGAAGGAGTTGGGGATATGAGCGATGGATATCATTCCGTTCAAATACAAGGCTCCGATACTCCCCGATCATTCCGAGGAGGGGTACATGAATAACTGGACAAAGCGCTTGTACGCAGATGATAATCCAAACAAGCATATTGCAGATTATCTAAATTACTATCTAGGAATGAAACAGCCCGGATTTGCGGTACTCTTGGATGGGACCTGGGGATGCGGCAAGACACATTTCATTCAACATTATCTAAAGTATGGGCAGGAAGATTATCCTCCAGATTGCATTTATGTGAGTCTGTATGGTATCAGATCATTCGATCATCTGGACGCCATTCTCTATGCTCAGCTGCATCCCAAAATGGGTGGTAAGAACGCTAGAATCGCAAGTTCAATAATGAATAGTATTGTAAAAGCGGTTATAGATGTTGATGTGAAGAAGGAGTTGGAGGAGTCGGATGAGCAGGGACGTCTCGCGTCGCAGATAGTTGATATTGTAAGCTCACAATTTGGAGAAATTGACTCAAAGGTAATAGTGTTTGACGATTTTGAGCGATGTCCGATGGACCCGTGGGAAGTGTTGGGCTACATCAACATCCTGGTTGAGCATATTGGAACTCGAGTTATCGTGTGCGCAAACGAGAAAGAAGTAGATATGGGAGCTCTGAAAGATGGCAATCAGGATAAGAAGACTGAGTATGAGAGGATTAAAGAGAAAACAATAGCCAAGCGCTTCGTTGTACAGCCTTTCTTCTCGGAGTTTCTCGATCACTTGTTGAGTAATTATCCTGAGAGCAACGAAAAATTAGTGCAATTCCTCCAGTCACGAAGTGAAGTCCTTCTTGACATAATCCAAACATCCGGACAGCCAAACCTGCGCATTCTCAAGCATGCGCTGAGTGAGTTTACTCCGTTATTTGAATATACCAGTAATTTGCCAGAGTATGATGACGTAGGACATTGGTTGATTTGTGAAGCAGTATTGAAGTTTTACCTTGCATTAGCCCTGGAGATTCAAACCGGAAATATTTCGAAGAACGACTTCAAGGTACTGAATAACGATGATGTTGGATTCCGGGAAGCGATATTACCCAGTTTTGCATACGATCGTTCTGTCCCTAGGGAGGAGCGAAAGCCAATCGATGAAGCAATGCGGAAGTATTTCCCTGAATTCTCTACGTACTACATTGCTCCGAGGATTATGTTCAAAATCCTTGAAGGAGTCCAGTATACCGAACAAGAGTTTCATGAACAAGTGCTTGATGGTGAGTTTATCAAGTACAATCTACAGTATGTCCCGGTTGAACTCTTTCGTCGTAGCAGGAATCTTCGTGAGTATTCCGATACAGAGTTGGATGAACATATTGATGAACTGGAGCAAGGTATGGCACAAGGATTACTTCAGCATCCAATGGACTATCTACTATCTGCAAACATGCTGCTCCTATTTAGAGTTTGGGGGATAAAACAATACTCAGACGAAGAAATTACAGAGAAGTGCATTTCGGGGATCAAGTCATCGTCGATGGATAAAAAGCACGTTATAGGCTTCAAGTATCAGCAAGGGCAGCATGATTCTTGGCGGGGACTTGGATTCGAGTTTCGTCGTGAAAGTGCATTCATTGAGGTCTCAACATTCTTAAATGATCATTGCAGTTCATTAACTCAGGATTACCTCAAAGAGTATGCAACAAGATTACTTGGACGAATGGCGGAAGGATGGGATATCTACGAGCAAACATTGGAAGAAGACGCGACTGATGAAATGAAGTACAACCGACTCCCAGTGCATGCGTACATAGATCCCAAGGATTATTTCGAAGAAATATTGCGATGGAGCAACAGAGATCTCCATCAGCTGTATTTCTTTGTCCGTCAGAAGGGTGAGAATCTGAATTATCGACAAGACCGTGAAATAGGTTTCTGGAAATCGCTAGGAGAACTTCTATCTCAGCATATAGTCGATACAGAGGAAACGAAGATGAGTTCAGTGATTATTCGCGAGATCGCAGAGGAAATCAACAAACTTCCCGAATCCAGGAACGATGAAGCATGACCATCCCCAACGCACATAAACCCGGCTACCAGCACACCACTGTAGGATGGATTCCTGAAGAATGGGAATGGGGCTGCTTTGATGATGTATGCATAGTCATAATGGATGGGACTCACTTCTCACCGACCTCAAAGGAGGGACCAAGGAAGTACATTACATCAAGAAATGTTCGTCCTGGTTACATGGATTTGTCCGTTATTCAGTACATCTCGGAAGCAGAGCACGAAATCATCTATAAGAAATGTCCAGTAAAGAAAGGGCAAGTGTTGCTTACAAAAGATGGTGCAAGTGTTGGAAACGCCTGTTTGAACGTACTGGAAGAAGAGATTAGCCTGTTGTCAAGTATCGCTGTTCTCGATGGCGACACGGAAACAACAGACAATAGCTTCATGTTGTACTGGCTATTGTCTCCACAAGGGCAATGGATGATGAAGTCTGAAGTTACAGGCCTCGCGATTACAAGACTTACTTTACAGATAATTAAAGCCTTACGAATCCCACTCCCCCCACTTCCCGAGCAGAAAAAGATTGCCGAGATACTGAGCACCTGGGACAGGGCCATTGAGCAGGTGGCCACGTTGATTGAGCGGAAGAAGCTCCTTAAGAAAGGACTCATGCAGCAGTTCCTTACCGGGAAGATGCGATTTGCGCAGTTTGGTGCGCCAGAACCACGTTCGAAAGATGCGTTTTATGACTATCCAGTAGGCTGGAGTAATGTGAGGATCGGTGAAGTTGCGAGTGAATCTGTTGTGAGGAACTCAAACGGTGATGATCGCACGGTACTCTCCTGCTCCAAGTATGACGGATTCGTGAACTCGCTCGAATACTTTGGGAAGAAGGTGTTCAGCGATGATACTTCAAACTACAAGGTCGTGAGAAAGGGAGAATTTGGCTTCCCTGCCAACCATGTCGAGGAAGGGTCAATAGGTCTCCTGCGTCATACGGAGATGGGAATAGTGAGCCCTATCTATACAGTGTTTTCGGTAGATGATCAAAGAGTGAATCGTGAATACCTGTACTCTGTTTTTAAGACCTCACTATATCGACACATCTTTCAAGTCAATACAAGTGCATCTGTTGATCGGCGTGGAAGCCTGAGGTGGAAGGACTTCTTAAAGATCAGGATCCCGTTGCCCTCATTGGCGGAACAGAACCGAATCTCTGCTCTTCTGCAACAGATAGAAACTGAAATAACCCAAACAACAATAAAACTATCCCTTCTCCAGGAACAGAAACGCGGATTGATGCAGAAACTGCTGACCGGGGAAGTGAGAGTAAAAGTATAAGGAGGAATACCATGAGACCAGTCGGTGATCATTTGTTCAAAGGGAAAAGCTTTCTGACAGATTCAGAGTTAAGAGAAAGGCTTAAGGAAAAAGTGTGGCAGGTTTCTGACGATCTGCTCCGTTCACACTCCGCAGCTGATATACGCGATGAATTGTACACCCAACTCGTAGGACGACCGGTGCATTTGGACATGGATGGACGCCAAGTTTCTAAACCAGAGAAGATCAAATATGATGTATCAGGTCAGTTCAGTCGTGGTACTGAAGACGAGACAGATGTCTATGTTGAAGGTGGTCGGTTTATTGTGAAGATTCCGTTTAAAGGGGATCCAGGGTATTTCAATTTAGAAGCGAAGGTCATGGATTTCAATCCGCCTCGTGGATTCGTTCAAGGAAACATGATCTGCTTCGGTGGTGAAATACCACTTGATTCAGTTCATGAGAAGCAGGAATTGCAGGAGTATATCAGGAAAACGGAGGCTGCAATAATTGATAATCTGGAGACTCAAAATGCGAAAATAGAACGGAGCAACAGAGATATGTATGAAATTCTCCTACAAGAGATACAGATAAGAAAGAAACAGGTTTCTGAGTCTGACGATTTGGCATCTTCGCTATAGTAAGTGTGACAGTGTAATTCTGAAACTGGAGGAATAGCATTATGATGAACGTAAGTGCTTATGTACCAAAACCACCGGGTGACGTGTTTAGGCGTGATATAATGGAAGAGAAGGAAATCGAGACGATTAAACTTGGTACACCAAGCGACCCTGAAGAACTTGGGAATAAGGATAGGCAATCCATTCATAAAGAATGGTATGCGAAGATTTACCATCGGGAAGGATTGGTTTGGAAATATACCATTCCTATCTCCGAAGGTATGGATACTATTAGAAGATTCGAAAAAAGTATTGTTCAAGAGAATAAAGAAGCGGTTCCTATAGAGAATGGTGATGAGAAACTACGGTTTGATCTCATTGAGAAAGCAGAATGCTTCAAAATGATATATGTCGAAGACGCTAATCATGCTAATCCAGAAGAGCTACTTAGACGCAGGTTCAATCGACATTGTGAAGAATTATCAAATTGGATAGAGGATGTGAATAAAGTGATTAAAGAGCATAATGCTCTCTACAAATCAAAGGAGCAAAGGGATGCAAAAAACGATATCGATACTGGAGAATGATATACATCATATCGGAAGTGAAATGGTCAACTGCCAGGGACGCTGCTGTGGTGTTTATCTGAATCGGGCGAAGGGGTATATCCCACGCTATCTGATTTTGGAAACTGATGCACGGGAGACGCAGAAATTGGGTGTTATTGTAGTGGGCTTGAATCCAGGGACAGCTTATCAGAAAGATGAGAAGAAGAGCTTCGAACAGGAATGGTATGTGGAGAACGCTCCGGTTAGTTACGATAGGCAAATACAATACTGGAACGGAGAAAATGGGGGGAGGCGAAAAGCAATGAAAGAGAAGTCCTACTATGCTAGACTACGAAACTTCATAGACCTGCTCGAGATCACTGGCCCAATTCTCTGGACCGAATGTGTTAAATGCCAGAATGATGGTGACATGTCTCCTGGAGCCAATACATTTATTACATGCATGAGTTTGTATCTGGATCGAGAACTCGACCTGGTACCTGAATGGAAGATAATAGCAGTTGGGATGCGTGCTTATGAAGAGCTACTGTGCCGCTATCCCGGAAGGATAATAATTGGTGTACCGCATGTTACCGGATCGATGGGGTTGTTTCCAACACTTCTTTCCACATTGAAGAAAAAGAGCGCCGTTCGACATGAACTGCAGACGATGAAGAGTGGAACGGTGTGGATTAAAGTCGGGCGTGATGCATCAGTGGAATTTAACACTACAATTCAGAAATTATAAGGATGTTGGGAGTGCACAATGATTAAACGGATACTCAATATTGTTGGTGTTGGCCGGTTCTATGGCTGGAAAGATCCAAAGGACGGCAGTTGTGACTTCCAGGTAAATACGCTCTTCTTTGGGATGAACGGCTACGGAAAATCAACCCTAACAGCAATCCTCCGAGCGTTTAAATCGAAAACCGCTGACCGTATCATCGAGCGCAAGACTATGGGTGACGCGCATAAATCGTTGAGACAATCTGTTGTTATTGAACTGGAAGACGGTTCAATCCATAATTTCAAAAATGGTTCGTGGACCTCATCGAGTGGGGCCAAAGATGAGATCATCGAGATTTTCGATGAGGAGTATGTTCGTGAAAATCTATTTGTAGACGAAATCAAGAACGAACATAAGCAGCAGATCTACAATATCATTGTTGGGAAAGAAGGTGTCAAACTATCGGAAGAACTTGAGGAGGCCAGGAAGGACCGTACAGTTGCAGTCAAGAATTTTAATAAACTTAACGATGAGTTGAAAGAGCACAATAGAAAGGCCGATGTCCCGGACTATCTCCAACTAACAGAAGATGATATTGCAGATTGTGAAAGACAGATAACAGAAATCGACGCTTTGCTGAAAGCTGCGGAGGAACCGGAGAAGATAAAGCAAAAACCTTTGATATCTGAGTTGTTGTCCCCCAGGATGCTTGACATAGACAACATTGAAGTAGCTCTATCAGAAAAGCTTGAGGATTTTGATGCATCGTATCGGCAAAGAATTCTGGATCATGTTTCCAGTCATATGAAGGATGGTAAAACGATCACTCAGGCAACTGATTTCTTACGTTTCGGACTTTCGGCAATTGATGAAGAAAACTACACCTGCCCGTTTTGTGGGCAATCGTTGGATCCAGTTGAAGATCTGATGGCTGCGTTTCGCGGGATATTTAATGACACCTACGAGACTCTCAGAAAGAAGGTTATAGGTGCTCGGGATGAAGCGGCTAGATTTGATGCTAACACCATCATAGACAAGCTCATTCTTGAGATACAGAAAATTGATGCCCAAATAAGTTCCTGGTCGAGTATTATCAAGGAGGAGCTCTCAGGTTCTCTGACCGAAGATGTTGATCAGGAAGCACTCAAGACTCAGTTGAGCAAAGCATTTGAAGCACTGAAGAATGAACTCAATCGAAAAGTGGAAGACCTCAATCGCACGGCAGAACCTGGTGCCGTAGAAAAGTACAAAGACGCCAAATCTGTGATTCAACAGATTGTGACAGATATAAATGAACAAATTAAGACGCTCAATGAGAGGGTAACATCGTTTAAAGAGCGGGCTGAGAGTCCGGCCAGCATTGAAGACGCGAAGAAAAAGACGCGCGGATTCGAGCATCGCCTATTTCGATTCACTGAAGAGGGAATGGTATGGGTGACTGGCTACAATTCTGCCAAGGAAGAGAAAGAAAAAGCAGATGATAAGTTCAAGGAAATCGAGGACAAACTGAATAAGTATCTTGGAAACTTCTCCAACTACGAAGATGAGATAAACAGAGTACTGAAGGAACTGAATACATCGTTTTCTGTTCGGTCATTTAAAGAAAAGACTGACAAGAGGATGGGTAAACTCGCAGAATTCGAGATTGTGATCAACGGTGAAGGTGCTCCACTCTCTTCGAGTGAAAATGTCCCTTGTTTCAAGAATATACTCAGCGGTGGAGATCGGAATTCTCTTGCGTTTGCATTCTTCATTGCATCGCTGAAGTACGATCCAAAACTATCGGATACAATTGTGATCTACGATGATCCATTAACAAGCATGGATGATGACCGAAGATATCAGACTGCAAAGATTATTGCAACTCTTTCGTCCGACTGCTTGCAAACAATTGTGTTAACACATCGGAAAAGTGTTGCTATTCAACATCAAAAGTACTACCGGGATAAGAAGAAATATGGTGTTAGTGGAGAGTTCGAAATTCGCTGTGATGATACTGGCAGCAGGTATGAACGCTGTGATCCATCTGAATTCGCAAAAGATAGTTTTGCGCAAAAAGTAGAGGAGTTAGACGACTACTGTAGAAATGATTCAGGGCAATCAATCAGCTATATTCAACATCTCATGCGAGATGTATTAGAAGGTGTATTGAACAGACAATATTATCGGTACATATCAAAGATTGACAAACTGTCAGCAAAGATCGCTGAATTGAAACATAGGTCGTTAATCAGCGATAAAAAGACAGAAATGCTGAACGAAATTAGGGTAATAGCAAACGCTGAAAGTCATCAGATAGATGATTTTATACCTGAAAGAGAATTGACTCGCACAGAGTTAGTAGGCTTTATTAACAAGATGTTTTCTGCGTTGGAGGGACAATAAAAACATGGCAATCTACATCCACCAGCACAACGAGGACGAACAGAGCAAGCTCCCTGCCCTGATACTTTTGCAAAAGCTTGGCTGGGAGTATCTGTCAGATGGCGAGGTCTACGAACTACGCGGGGAGGATTACTCGAATGTTTTACTTGAGAAAGTTCTTAGTGAATGGCTCAAACAAAACGCAGAATATGAACATCTTGGGAAGAAGCATCGTTTCCCGGAGACTGTTATCCGCGATGCTGTGCTTGACCTGAAGCGCAGGGAGGAAAGTGGCTTTATCCCC
Organism: uncultured Ectothiorhodospiraceae bacterium; assembly: GCA_964408855.1. Taxonomy (GTDB): domain Bacteria; phylum Bacteroidota; class Ignavibacteria; order SZUA-365; genus CAYPBB01. Next base: position 71,704 of record CAYPBB010000010.1, on the reverse strand, counting down.
ACGAATCAGAAAATCCACGAGATACTAACACATGGGAAATCGTTTACAGTAAGTGAGGACGTTAAAAGCAAAACACTGCATTACATCGACTGGGAAAATTCGGATCGTAACGTTTACCACGTCGTTGAGGAGTTCAAGGTAGAGCGGTCTGGTATGCACAAGCACCGAATACCCGACATTGTGCTGTTCATCAACGGCATCCCCGTAGTGGTCATCGAATGTAAGGACAGGGCGGCGCCAGGTACAACAGACCCGGTTGACCAGGCTGTCAATCAAATGATAAAGAACCAGAACGAGGATGAAATCCCACGCCTGTTTCACTACGCCCAACTCCTGATTGCAGTGGCCGAGAGTGCAGCAAAGTACGGGACTGTCCGTACATCACGAGAGTACTGGTCGGTATGGAAGGAGCGCGAGTATTCAGATGATGACGTAAAAAGGGTATTCGACCTGAGTCTAAGTAATGAACAGCTCCGTGCTCTCGCAATCCCGGGCGGACGAGTGGTCAACGAGGAAACCAACGAATATCATGTCGATCGCATGGTAACGGAGCAGGACCGGTTGTTGTTTGCGCTTTGTAACCGTGAGCGCTTGCTCAAGAATATACGGTCATATAGCATCTTCGATAGGGGAGTCCGAAAAACACCACGGTATCAGCAGTATTTCGTTGTTGAAAAGATGCTGCAAAGGATACTGGAATTTGATGAAGATGGGACTCGTAGAGGCGGAGTGGTCTGGCATACGCAAGGAAGTGGGAAGTCGTTAAGTATGGTGATGCTGGTCCAAGGGATATTTCAGTCACCTGCGATTAAAGGCGAAACAATCGTCGTCGTTACTGACCGTGTTGATCTCGATGAGCAGATCTACAATACATTCTCTGACTGCAACCTGGAGCCGGAGAGAGCGAAATCCGGGAAACATCTTGCCGAGATGTTGGAACGGCGTAATGTCAGTATCATTACAACAGTCATTGATAAGTTCGAGACGGCGCTTGTAAAGATGAAGGCGCCAATCGACAGCACAGAAGTCTTCGTGCTTGTCGACGAGGGGCACCGTACTCAATATGGAAAACTGCACAGCGCAATGAAGCGCGTGTTGAGAAAGGCATGTTTCATTGGCTTCACAGGGACGCCGGTTAGAAGAAATGAAAAGGATACCATAAAACGGTTTGGTGGATTGATCGATACCTATACGATCAATCAAGCAGTGGATGATGGAGCCGTCGTCCCGTTACTTTACGAAGGTCGGCATTCTCAGCAAATCGTACAAAAGGAGAGTATTGACGATTGGTTTGAGAAAGTCACAAAAAGGCTGTCAAAGGAAGAAGCAAATGACCTAAAGAAACGGTACTCCAGCACTGATCAGATCAACAACGTTGAACAGCGAATAATGAGAATTGCCTGGGACATAAGTGAGCATTTCGCTGACAACTGGAAAGGAAAGGACCGCAAAGCTCAACTGGTAACGTCCAGCAAAGCTACGGCATTGAAGTACAAGAAATACCTTGATTCCTTTAAGCGGGTGACATCGGAGGTTCTTATCTCCGGACCCGATGATCGCGAAGGTGAAATCGAAGGTGACGACGACAAGAACGACGTGCTGGACTTTTGGAAGAAGATGATGTACCGTTGGGGAAGCGAGGAGAAGTACAATACGCAGATTATCACCAATTTCAAGAACGCTGACGATCCGGAGATAATCATTGTCGTCGATAAGCTTCTTACAGGATTTGACGCCCCTCGGAATACTATTCTCTATCTCATTCGCATGCTGAAAGAGCATACACTCCTACAGGCAATTGCCAGGGTGAACAGACTGTATGAAGCCAAGGAATATGGCTACATCATCGATTATCGCGGAGTGCTTGGCGAGCTGGATAATGCTTTGAAGCTCTACGAGAAGCTCGAAGATTTCGACGCGAAAGACCTGGTAGGATTGCTGACAGATGTGAAAGAACAGTTGCCTGATGTCAAGCAGAAACACAGTGTCCTGGTCGGTCAGTTCACAACGCTAAGAAATCGCTACGACACAGAGGAGATTGCGCAGTTTCTGACTGAACGATCGGAACGGGATAAGTTCTATGCTAACCTCCGAGAGTTTGCGAACGTCATGGAAATGGCCCTATCGACAGTCAGGTTCCACGAGATTACTCCTGCAGCTACAATTGAGATGTACAAGCAAGATCTGAAACGCTATAACAAGATTCGTCACAGCCTGGGACGCAGGTTCGCCGAAAGTGTAGACTTCGCAGAGTACGAACCGAAAATCAAGAGACTACTTGACACGTACGTTGGTGCTGAAGAGGTAGAAACGATAATTGCACCCGTAAACATCTTTGAGAAAGATGCATTCCAGGCTGAGGTTGATGCGCTCTCAACAGATGCAGCAAAAGCTGACACAATCGCTCACAGGACAAAGAAATCAATCAATGAGCTTTGGGACAGGGATCCGGAATTCTATAAGCGTTTCTCTGAACTGATCCAGGCTACGATCGACGATTTTCGTAACAAGCGTATCAGTGAGAGCGAGTATCTATCGAAGGTAAGACAGTTTGAGGAGCAAGTTCGTACGAGACGCGGAGACGATCTGCCGGCCAGGTTGCAAAACAATGATGTCGCGGCTGCATATTTTCGAAGCATCAAGAATTTCTCGGGCGATTCGGATGCTGAAAAAACAGCAGAGTTGTGTCTTAAAATAGATGAGGTCATCAATCGTCTACGCATTGTGAACTGGTACTACAACGAACCACAAAAGAACAAGATGCGAAATGAACTGGATGATCTGCTCTTCGAAGCGTTGGATGATGGGTTGTCTGTGGATGTGGACCAGTTCGATGAGATTATGGATCGGTGTCTTGCTATTGCCCAGAGCAGGGAAGAAAGGTAGTAGACCTTGAAGTTATTCTTCGAATATGGAAGTACACGGTTTGTTGTAATCGTTCACGAACGTGATCGTAGGTCCTTGACGATCAATGTGCATCCGGATATGAGAGTCGAAGCAATAGTGCCAAGTGGAAAGCCGCTGGAGGAAGTAAAGTCTAGAATTCTTCGCAAAGCACCCTGGATTGTGAAGCAACTCAACTATTTCGACCAATTCCACCCTCTTCAACCTCCACGTGAATACGTGAGCGGAGAAACGCACTACTACCTGGGGCGGCAATATCGATTGAAAATCAGACTAGGCGAGAAGAGACGAGTACGGCTAGTGGGGAAGTTCTTTGAGGTAGAATTACCGGAGCCAATGGATTCTTCCTCAGCTAAAAAAGTGATGCGAGATTGGTACCGGAAGCATGCATCAGAAATGTTCAACCGGAAGGTTGATGGGTATTACCCCTGGTTCGCTAAACGAGGCGCTGCATATCCCAAAATCATCTTGCGAACGATGACATCACGTTGGGGGAGCTGCACCGGCCATGGCACCATTACGCTGAACACCGAACTCATAAAAGCCCCGCTCGTGTGTATCGATTACGTCATCATACATGAGCTTTGCCATCTAGTTCATCCAAATCACGACAAGAAATTCTACCGGCTGATGTCGGCAGCCATGCCGGACTGGGAGCGCTGGAAGGACCGGTTGGAAAGGACGGTGATAGGGTGAACAATCCCCCAGAAAATTCTCAGAATCGAAGACCCGGGGGTAGGTAAATATAGGCCGTACCCTTTCCAGGTAATCAGGTCTTGAGTTAGGGAACTCTTAGTCAACACGCTGGGGGGGATGGGTAGAAACTTCTTTCAGCGAGGAGATTGCTAGTTCAATTACAGAAAGGCACACCCAGTGCATTTGACCAGATGTGTGCCTTTCGCGTGACCCCGAATTTAGGTTCTTATCTTGCTATCATTATCCCGGACAACGATCCTTCATTAGTTTGGAGAACGTAGAGATATGATCCGGATGGGAGTCCGCTGATGTCAATTCTATTGAGGCCTACGGTAGGCTCTATTCCACGTTTGTACACGGGATGGCCAAGTATGTCATGGATGACCAAAGAGACAGTCGCGCTTGAACTGGCGTAGAAGAGAATGGTTGTGTTGCCGCTAAACGGATTGGGATAGTTCTGAAAGAGTCGGTACGATTGTACCGAAGGAGGCGATTCTATTCCGACAATCGTATGTGTAATCTCGATTGGTTCACTGTAGGCAGTGTCGGCGCGTTCTGGGGTGCGGTAGTATCTGATTGCGACAACTGCCAGGTCGTCTGACGGTTGATACGCAGGGACACATTCCCAAGTAGCGATGTAATTCTCCTGTGTCGTGAAGATACCATAGTATGGCTTCGATGCTATCTCACCTGGTGCCAATGCTACATTCCCAGACATGACCATGAATTCCGTAGTAAGAGAGTCTTCGAACTCATCCACGGTTTTGTTCGTGAGTGAAAACTTCACCAGGAAATTTCCGAGTGGATTGTGATTGTCGTCATATTGAATTACAAGCGGAGGCTGCGGTTCGACTATGACGACAGAATCCATCCCCAATACCGTTGTAAGGTCTATATCGCCATAGCCTGAATTGCTGGTCGGATCGCATGAATTCGCTCTTAACCGGTAGGCATAGCTACTTTTTTCGATGAGCTGGTGTGTATCCCTGTATGGACTGTTTCCCGTGATGAGCGTTGCTACTTCACTCCACGTATTTCCAACAGATGATTTACGCTCAAGTGTCCAAACTTCTGCCAATCCTTTTGCATTATCATGCCAGTAAATATCCATCGACAGGTCGTTGCTGCTGATGCTCGTGTTGAGTACATCGTCTATTTCAGGATTCTGAAGTTTGAAGCGTGCAATAACTGTGGTTGGTTCAGTGAAGTCGTGCGTCAAAGTCTCTGAGGTTTGAGAGACCGCGCCTTCCCAACCCGAAAACATTGCGCCGGGACTCGGAATAGCGGTGAGCGTTTCCGAGGTTCCCACCTGATGCCACTCATTACCTTCGATTGTACCGTACACACCTGTTGAGCCGCAGTTCGGAAGGACGCTCGATGTAATCATTACCTCTTTCTTGAAGTATGCCGTAATCACAGTTCCTTCTTCGGCGGTGACGTTGTGGATTCTTTCTCCACCATCACTCCACCGGTCGAAACGCCAGCGAACTTGCTGATTAGTCGAGTCTGAATACTGCACTTCCTGTGTATACAACAGATAGGGCGTTCCGACGATTGATTCGAGAGTGACTCCGTCCCGATACTCCTTGTTTTCGACCTTGATCTTAAGGCCAATGTTTTCCGGGTATGTATTGATTACGAATCCTTTGACTCGCGGTTTGAAGAGGTCCAGTACATGCACCTTGCCTTCAATACTGTTGGCCGAGCTATTGTACGGTGACGAGTAGAGTATTGCGCAGGAATCAGAGGTGGCAGACTTGGACATGAATGCAGAAGCCCAGCCCATGTGATCGCTTGATGCTTCGCCATAGATCACCGTATCCGCTTTGCTGTTCGGTGGATTTGTGATGTTGTACCAGTGCAAGGCGCCGTTGCGGGACTGGCCATTGTGCGATGCATTGTAGCTGCCAATCGCGAGGCCACCAATCATAGCAGTTCGACGATCTACTGCAAGAATGGAGTTACCGAACAATTCGTCTGCCTGTGTCCCGTAGTAGGCTTTGTCCGGGGTTGTATCGAAATGAGGCCCTCCGTAGTACACGTAGACAGCTCCTTCGTGATGATTTCCCGAGCCAGGGGCGCTTACTACTAGATCGTGATAGCTGTCGCCGTTTACATCGCCCGATGAAAGAGATGATCCAAAATGCGAGTATTCACATGGTCCTGAAATCGAATCCACCAAGACAAACGGTTGGCCTGAGTACAGGTAAATCTTCCCGTACTCCATAAGTGAATCTGATGTGTATGGGCCTCCTACAATAACGTACGGTTTATTATTGCCCGTGAGATTGTCAATAACTCTCAAGCTTCGTCCATAGCCAGAACTGGGAAGACCTTCAAGAACCTGTTCGTATAGGTCAAATGCACTAGGGAGCCCATCATACAGAAAGACCTGTCCGGACGTTTCTGCTGCAACACAAAAATAATCATGACCAGAGCTACTCGCGACATTGGAGATAGTAGTACCGAATAGATGCTTGTTCGGAGACTTGATGGAAGTTTGTGCAGAGGTTACACAGTTGTAAAAGAGTACTTCGTTTGAGTCCTGGTAGCCGATTAGGATAGTATGGTCGAAAACGGCGATGGACGTTGGCATGCCTTTCAATTGATCGGGAATGGATGCGATGAGGGAGCCGTTTCCACCTGAGCGCAGTTCATGCAGGAAAGAGTGTGAATTAATTTGCGAAATTGAAACAATACCAACACTTATAGAGTTAGATGATTCATAAACCTCTAGTGACGTACCCACAGGATTCACAGATTGCGCAAATGCCGATTGAAACAAACAACAAATAAATGAAAATAGTGCAAGTGAATCAACAATTACGTATATCATCATTACCTCAGTATCAATGCATTATCACTTATTGACAATCTAGATTCGTATAACATCCATTGAGATATAGTTATCTTAATATGATTTCGTCTAACATCCTTTTCGCATTATATATATGTGGTGTAATCCATGATATATCAATAGTATTCTCACTTCTATACGAGATAGAGGCGATTTTTAGTGCTGCCCCGACCCCGCCGCGCAAGCCAAACTTGGGATAAGCGTCAGGCAACTGCAACTCTTTTAGAGAGAAATTAATTTTGCTACCACCATGGACATTGGCAAATGCAACATCGGGATTTATACTGATTTCATCTGATCCAACTCTATACTCTAAGCCAAGGAGTGTTGCACTAATGACTTTAACTACCTCTAAATCGGCAGAAATTGGTATCTTTACAATTACTCCATGTCTAGTCAGAACTTTATCTTCTGTAACTATATCGAGAGATGCATTACCATCCAATCCCATACCGATGAGCAGCCCAACGTCATTGCTGTTATATAAGCCAATCTTATCATCGTATCCAATTGTAACGTCAAAATCTAATCCAACGTAGTATGCTATAGATGCATTGAAGTTGACCGCAATTCCATAATACCCATTCGGATCGATGCAGCGCACTGGATTGTTTTTAACATAAATGTACTTATTTAAACTGCTAGAATACCATTTTTGTGGATCAATAGGATCCATCGATAGAAATCTTCCTCTTCTAGCTGAGTATGTGCGATTTCGGTAATAATAGCCCTTGAGAGGTGAATCATACTCCCGCCCTGTGTACGAGTACCTCAAAGGAAACACACTCAGATTCCGGTTCGCATTCCCAAATCCATCGTACATCAAGGATGAGAACGATTGTGATTCGTCGCTACTTGCGCTAACAATACTCCCTAGTGCATCTTTGTAGAGGAACGATACCTGCTCTGAGCGGGACAGATACACATCATCGATACCAAAACCACTCAGATAGTTGATTGAGTCTTCTGCCGTACCGAATTCGAGGATAGCATCCCAATCGTCACCATAGACCAAGGAGGTTGTCTCAGGAGATGCTTCGGAATGAATGTTCGAAATACGAATGCGATGGTTTAGCGCATCGTAGGTGTATCGTGCAGTATCTCCAAGAGAATTGTTGTACTCGGCGAGCCGTCCACGACTATCCCATACATACTGACTTGTTTTGTCAGCGTCAGTTTCGGTTATCAAGTTTCCATTGCCGTCGTAATTCATCGCAGTAGTACCGGCAGAGATAAGACGGTCCCAGGTATCGTAGGCGTAATCGGTAGCAACACCATTGTCCACAAGGCGTGATCGATTGTAGTTGGCATCATACGTGTACTGCATCACACCAAATGTCTTGCTGCTCTCGGCAAGAAGCTGGTTCATATCATCGTAGGTGTAGCGTACAGTATCAACCTCGTATCCGAAAAACGTCTGTTGGATTTGAATCGCCTGTTGGTCGACAAACGGATTTGTCTGCAGCAGGAAAATCGAATCAACCTCAGTGCCAATTGAGATCATGTCCGAGACTGTTGCAAGATAGTCGGCCGGATCATCCACACAGATGACATACCCGCTCCTGTTCGCAACGTAAGTTGAAATGGCAATCGCTTCCCTGAAGTTCTTTGACTCGCAAAGATAAAGGGGACCCTTCTCAGCCAAGTTGGTCCCGCTGTTTGTCAGAATGGCTGCGCTACGCTCGCGGATATTGTCTTGATCAAATCGTTGCACTACTACAATTCCATTGCTTATCAACTGCTGAAGTACAGCGTCGGATATGGAGTTGCCAACAACAATGATGGAATCTATTCCCGCTGATTGTAATGCAGCAAGTGTTTCAGGTGCAAGCTCGTCGTTGTACGTCATATACTGAGGAATGCCCAGAAGCGCCGAAGCATACGCAGATATGGCCAGGTCTTCCGGATTCGATGATCCCGTGAGGAATGCTTTTCTTTGACCAGAATATACTGGCAACTTTGAGGCAACGAGATTGGCGGTTTCGAAACGATTGTTGCCAAAAATCCTCACCGTAGTACAACCAAGTCTGTGCAATTGCGAAACGACGTAATCGGAAACGGTAGTTTCATCGCCAAATACGATGGCATGCGGAGCTGAGAACCCTGCTGTCAAGTCCGAGAAGACGGTAGTAAATTCGGGAGAGCCGACCAGAGTGTTTGGATTCACATACAATACCGGAGCATTGAGCTTACTTGCATAGGCAGCTATAGTAGCATTGTGCGCGAATCCTCTATTGGAGCAGATGAGAATAGTATCCACTGGCGAATCGAAGAAATGCTTTGCTAGAAGTGCCGTCATGGGAAGCGTGCTGTCCACAAGTACCCCGACAAATCCGGGGTTTCTGCGCCTCGTGCGAATGTTGATCACTCTGTTCCCTGCTTCATCGTACTTGTAAGCATCCGATGTGATGAGTTCACCATCGGATGTTTCACTGAGGATCGTCTCTAACTGGTTCGCTTCGTCATAAGCATAATAAGTAACGGAACTATCAGGATAGGTCAAAGATTCAATGAGTCCATTGTCATAGTACGTATAGCTTATTGCATCCCTGGTCCCTTCAATGGTTGTAAGCCGGTTGCGGTCGTAGGAGTACTTGAGCAACTCATCATTCGGATACTTCATCGATACCCTGTTCGGACCGGCATATTGGTACTGGATTATACCATCCGGGGTGGCAAGTTCCAGCAACTGATTTGCGGCATTGTGCTGCATCCGGATAAGTCCTTGCTCATCTTCTATGCTTTCCACTAGTCCATTTGCATTATAGGAATACTGGACGCTCCCTCCGCTGCTGAAGGTCTTCCTGAGCAGTTGATTGGCGCCATCGTATTCGTATGAAGTTGTATCACCATTCGCATCGACTTTCGAGGCAATGTTGCCATTTGGATCGTACGTGTACCACGTCGGCGGATCGGGTTCGTTGAGTAACCGGTTGTCCTTATCATAGATGAAGCCGCTTACAACTCTTCCATTTCCATAAGTGATCTGTGACAGATTACCGTTGAGATCATACTGGTACGACATGGAATTACCAAGCGGATCCGTGACGCTAGTCAGTTGACCAGCGGCATCATAGCCATACACTGTTGCATTTCCATTGGCATCGATCATTTGCACAACGCGATCGAGCTTGTCGTACACCAGGGAGTCTGTATTCCCGATGGGATCGGTAGTGCTTACCTGTCTGTTGACCTTGTCGTATGCGTATGCTGTCCGCCTTCCAAGATCATCAGTCTCAGAAAGAAGGTTCAGATTGTTGTCATACTGATACGCTTGGGAGAATTGCCTGTAATCAGTTTCTTTCGAAACCCGGTTCATCTCGTTGTATTCGTATGCTGTCGTTTTGCCATCAATGGTAACCAGTTCAATCAGATTGCCATTCCGGTCGTAGGTACGTTTCTCCTTTCCACCGCTTGGATATGTTGTTTCCACAAGCTGGTTGGCTTCGTTGTATGTGTAGGTTGTGGTCCTTGTAGTCGTAGAGTCGAGATATTCCTTCTTTGATGTCTGGTTCCCGTTCCCGTCGTATGTGTACTCTATTGTATTGCCACTCGGATATGATATCTGAGTGAGACTTCCCCGTACATCATAGCTGTAACTTGTTGTGTTTCCTTCGGGACTAACCTTCTCAACAAGTTGATTGATAGCGTTGTAGATAAACTGCGTCGTATCGCCTTTCGGTGAGGTGGAGAACAGCATGTTGCCATTGCCGTCGTATCCCATGTGTGTAGTTCGTCCTATCGGATCAATGGAAAGCGTCTTTCTTCCCATGGCATCGTATTGATACGCATAGACACCGCCTTCGGCATCGATCATACTGGTCACGCGATTCAAACTGTCGTAACGATACTCCGTCGTTTTGCTCTCAGGAGCGTAAACAAACCGCAGGTTATTGTTTACATCGTACTCAAAGCGGGTCTCATTACCGTTTCGATCTATCGACTTGATGAGATTGTCGTTTGCGTCATATTCATTCTGAGTACTGGCTCCGTTGGCAAAGAGGGTAGACGTGACATTATCAGATTCATCGTATTGATAATCCGTGACATCTCCTTCCGGATTCTTCCTGGAGAGCATACGTCCGGCTATGTCGTAATCGTATTCTGTAGTCCGGGAAGCCCCATCTGCTACCATGGATGTCGATTCCAGGTAGCCATAACCATCGTATGTCATATTGGTCGCTGATCCATTTGCATCCGTTAGCTGTAAGAGGAGACCGTTTGTGGAGTAGCTCCGTTCTTCCAGGGTGCCAAGGTCATCACCTCTCGCAAGCAAGTCGCCTGTTGTGCTATCGTATGAGAACGTACGGACCTGCGAGACAGGATTCTCCTCCCTGGCAACATCACCAAAGGGGCTGTATTCAGGATAGGAGAACAGCTCATCGTTCATGTCATCGATCGACGCTCGATTGTTTGTTGAATCGTAAGCGTATGACTCAGAGTATCCAAGAGCTGTTGTTTGCGAAAGTATCCTGTGGTGCTGATCGTAGACGTATGTTGTTGTATCACCGAGGTAGTTGACTACGTATGTACTCATCCCGAGCGTATCGTACACAAACTCGGTTCGTGCACCGAAGGCATCGTACTGCTCAATCACACGTCCCTTGGGGTCATAGTTGTTCTGAATAAACACGTTGCCCCTGGGATCAATGATTTTTGTCAGATGATGCTGTGTATCGTACTCGTACTTGGTCGTGTCGCCTCTAGGATTGATATAGCTGATAAGATTACTTTCGGTGTCGTACGCATACCTGTGAGTCCTGCCGATAAAATCAGTAATGGATTCGATGAGCGTATCCGGACTTGTCAAGTATGAGAAGGTAATACGTCTATCCCCAGGAATGACCAAGCTATCGATCATGTTGTGCGTTTTGTAGAAGCACCTTGTCTCGTTTCCGTTTCTGTCACTGAGGGATTGCAGCAGTCCCGTGTTATCAAAATCATACTTGTATCCGTACTTGCTGGTGTAGGTCCAAACGGTTGTGGCTGAATCGAGCGTACCTTCTGTTCCTGCAAACTCCATGGGTATGTATGTCCCCAAGCTATCCATCTTGAAGACGAACCTTCTTCCGTCCCCGCGTGCAATGATTCTCCAATCATCAACTAATTGAAGCGATGCACCGAACGTGAAAGACCAACCTGCACCGAGTTCTGAATTCTGAATATTTTGGCTGTTGTAATTGCGAGTAAGGTTGATTCCCAACTTGTCAGGGATGTGGATATCGTTCGCAGAATAAAGAAAGTTTCCAGTGATTATATCAACTGGATCATCTACATAGATTGACGAAGTATTTCGCCCAATTTGTTCCTGAATACGTGTAAGTGGGAGGTCGTTGTAGATGTAGAATATACCTTGTGAAACACCACCGCAATAATACTCATCACCAATACAGTCGTCGTTGGATAATACATAAGGGGTCAAGGTCCATCCACCATCGACCAATGAACGCGCAATACCATCACCAGGATCTGATAGCAGGGTGATTTCCAAAGAGAAGCTTCCATCATTCAAGGAGGAACATCCATGTCCGATCTCACTTGGTGGGTATTGGGGATCAGGTGGATAATAGTAGGGGCCATTTAGCCATACACTTACCTCTTTACCCCAGAGAAGCGGCTCCACAATTCGGCCTTCTACCAAAGTAATTTCACCGGATTGAAATATTGTACCATTCAAGGGCAACTCTAATGATATGCAAGGTGCAGTAGTATAACTCCATGTCTCGGACCATGGGCCCCAAACCTTACAGTCACATGATCCAGCACGAACACGCCAATAAAATGTTGTGTTCTCCCAATCAGGTGCAAAATCTATAAACTCAGTTTGTGTTCTATCAATAGTTGTTCTGAATATCGGAACGTAGTAGGGTTTGCCAAGGGAATCTTGAAGAACAATCGTATCGAAATTAGGAGAGGGGTCGACTTGAATTTCGTAGAACTCTGCGTTCTGAACATCTCCCCAGGTATGGTATGCTGGATTCCGTACTCTGTCTTCAAAATTAATGGGGGATATTAAATTTGGGGCTTGAAGTTGGTATGGAGGTGCGCCATCGCAGGTTATGACCAATTCAATAGATGCTCCGTTGCCGTTACAGGCACAGGGATGATCGGGTTCCTTTGGATCGCAATTTCCACCAATACTACCATAGATTCTGTATATGCAATTTGTCGCAACATAATTTGGGATGGTAATATTGACGCTAAAACCTCCCGAGGAAGCTGAAGAACAAGACGATCCACTCACCATTTCGCCTATTTCACAATTCGTTGTGCCGAAATAAATTGTTACGTAGTGTCCATAGCTACTCGGACTGATTACATTTCCCGTGACTGTGATAGTCTCACCAGGCGAAACGATTGTTCCGCTTGTAGGTGAGGTAAAAACGACACATTGAGCATTACTCTCGAAGGATAATGTAAGAATCCCAGACATCACGAGCAGCACAGCAAATAGAAGTGAACGTGAAGTACGAATTTGAGAATTTTTGGATATCCTTGAGAAGCAAGTCATAATACTCTCACTTACTTGGTAGGGCCCCCGTTTTAACGGTCGTCCATTGTCACCGAAAAACACTGAGATTTCTGAAACTGTAAGGGCAAACTTACGAAAATTGTGCAGAATGACGAAATATGTATGAGCAATTTGATGGAAACGTAATGCTGGGGGAGGATGGCAGCATCAGAGGGGCCGTGCTGTTGTAAGTGTCAAGTAATATAGGACATAGCATCTTCGGGGCGATCTTGGTGAATCCTATCGCGGTAAAAAGGAAGACTCTTCTAGAATCCGGGGCAAAATCGCTAATGGGGTTCCCAAAATATGGGCAAAAAAAAATCGAAACCCGAATTCTCTCCAGAAAACGGGTTTGTTTTGTATGGCAGTCTGACTCCACTCCCGGGGGGGTGGGGTATGGGACCCATTTTCTAGGGGATTATCACTTTTGGATGAAAATAGTATAGACTATTTATGCGATAAATAATAATTTAACGATTTTCTATCAGAATAGTCTATACTATTTTCAATGTAGTAACAAAATGGGAAAATTAACTCACGTTACCTCATTGCTGCCATAAAAGGGCGGTTTCTACTACTCGATGTTTTGGTTCTTTGAGTGCAATACGTACGTTCGGCTCTGAAGGCTCGCCGGGTTTTATTTTGTATCCCGCCAGTAAACAGGCTAGAATCGCGGTCCCTTGGCTCACGTATCCCTTTCGAGGGCCGTATCCCCGGCTGCTTCCTTCCATATGGTGTTTCAAAACGTAGCTGTCTATAGAGTAGGTCATACCGAATCCCTTTGTCTTTTGACATCTCTCAAGGTAATCGATCGCGATTTCCAACGAATTCATCTCAATTCTCAGTTGATTGCGTTTTACTTCGTATTCAGGGTCATTTGGGTCTCCGTCGTACCCCGATATTGTTAACCGGGGGTGCTGTTTTAGTGTATCAAGTATATTCATGATGCTTCACCTTAATTTCATTTTCGTTTATGTGGACCGGATTAGTGATCCAAGTTCGTCCAAGTTTTTGGGACGTTGTAAATATATACATATCAATAACTTAAGTTTTGTTGTCCGGTTTGTCCAGGAAAAACAGAAAACTATTATCTCTATAATCTCTTTTTCGCGTAGTACATTTATAAAAAACCGGACAACCTGGACGGCAATAGATAACTATGTATAAATCAACAAGTTACACGGTCCGAGTTACCTGGACAATCCTGGACCAGGTTGGACCATTTTTGTTATTCACCGAACAAATCTGGTGCTGAATTCGTAGACTTCAATTCGTCCAGCATAGTTTTCAGGTCATTTGTCATTTCCCGGCATCTGGGACGTTTCCCGTTTATTTGTGGTCTTTCATATTTCTCGGTTGCCTGCTTTCGGAGTGGTTCACAAAGACCTTTTGAAGTTAATCGTTCGTGGATCTCTGAGATTTTCATCTTATGTTCCTTGGCGATCTTGTCAATGACTTCCTTTGGAACATATCCTTCCTCAAGTGCAAATTTTAGTGTGTCATCCGACGAGTAAAAGTCAGAACTTCCGTTTAGTATATCGACTAACGCGTCAATGAGCGATTCGATTACGTAATCCGTCTCTGTCATGCTGTTCTTGAAGAGCTGTTCCTCCCATTCCGTTATGGGTACCAACATCCCGTATCGAGAAACAGAAGTATCGTGACTATCATAGATGGAACGCAGAACATTCTGAATATAGTGTCCTAAACGTTCTTCCAATTTTTTGCCATAAAGGGGGTCGGGGGTTTTGTTGAGTTTACTAAGTCTTAGTACCAGGAATTGGTTCGCTGCTTCGTCAGTTGGGATTTCGCTTTCTTCGACTGTAATCGGAAACATGTCGTTACTGAGTATGATAAGGGTTGAATTATTCCGAACCTTATACTCGTTTTTGTATTTCTCGTTGATAGAAATCCATTCTCCTCCTGAAATACGCTTAAACTCGCGATACTGGCTCTTGCCTTCTGAAGCTCCCTCATCAAGAGTCACGATTTTCTTCCCAGCCCAGGGATTAAAGCTCGTGAGAACTGTCTGGATTGTCGTACTCATTGAATGGTATGCAGCAGATAACAAGTTCGCAAATGTCGTTTTACTGGCGGATCTGGCTCCTGTGAGGATTAGCGTCGGAAGTCGTCGGTAATTACTGAAGATCACAAGAGCCATGTAGAGTTTGATCGTCTCCTTGTATTCACCAAATACCTGGTCAAGGTAATCCTCAATGAATTGATCGTCATCAATATCGGTCTGTATTGGCGGAATCTCTACCTTGGCTTTGCATTTACTCATGTCAAGTTCAAACCGAGCAGTCGTGATATCAGGATTGCCATAGTATTCTACTGCTGGCGTTACTGCTAGATGTTTCTCGTTAACTACTTTACGGTAATACTCCTCGGCCTTTTCCTTGGTTGGGGCACCAGTTCATATTGCGAGCTTGTCTTTTCCGATATCTGTGAAGTAAAAGAGGTTGTTGGAAATGCTTGCTTCATAGATAGATTTTCCAAAGGAATAGAAGTTAGCGAGAGTAACATCTATATCCATGACTTTCCAAAAGGTAGTTTTGCACTTGAAACAATGCATGAAATGGTTTCTGCTTCGTTCAGAATATCCAACAACCGCCGATGGTCTATCAGATACTTCATGCCAATTACAGAAAGCGCGATTTAACTTCGTGACACTATCCATGGCAACGACTGAACCATTTCCAAGGCGTACTTTCGTACCCGGTTTCCATGCATCTGACTTATTGATAGTTTCAATATCTCTTTGCTTCGCACTGGCTGTCGTCGGTTTATACGATTTTACTGTAGGCACTGCAGAACTCGAAACCAATGTCTGGCTAGTTGCCGGTTCCAGATAAGCTGCAGTATCTATATTGAAACATGGTAATCGAAAATTATCACGGTAAATTGCGCTCTTCGGACTTTGGAATATCTGTCTGCCGCCATCTTTTATTTTTTTATCACTGCCTGGATACAGTACATGTACTAGATAGTGCATAACCCGTCTGTAATCATCGACGTTATAAACTACTCTATTAAACGGTATAAATACGTGGAATTTGGGTATGTCCGAGGTGTGTGATTTACTGGTGATCAATGCATAGGCCATATTGTTTGCCTCAAACGCAGCTACTGCTTCATCTATAGTCCACTGTCTCTCATCATCGGGTTTATTGTCAAAGTCTAGAATTCCTCCTACAGCATAGGAAAAATTATCTCCGTTTCTTTGTCCGTCCCAGATTATTGTACTGTATGTGTATGTGGTGAAGAACTCGTTGAGTTCCGGTGTGGGGATTGTTTTGGTTTCGAATTTTGTCAGCCATCCCATTAAATTGGGATTTTCTGCGTACGAAAATGTGAAGTTTAGTTCATTAGTGTTCTCTGTGTTGTTGTACATTCTTCATTCTCCAATATTATCGGTGTATAGTCGTACATCACGTGCTTCAAATGCTTGATAGACGAGCTGTACTCAATCGGATTGACTTCTGCGTCCATCCGGAAATATTTATCCACTAGGTTTTCAGTTTCTTCGGTTAGCTTGAAATGAAAGATCACTCTGGAGCCATCTCGCGAATGGCCAGAGAGTCTTATCCCTTCTGTATGCAGGAAACAAGCGAGATAGAAATCTCGTGTATCAAAGGTATTCATGGAATAAACTCCTGTCTGTTGATTAATATAACGAACATTTTGCTAATGGGCTTCAATAGTAGAGTATACTATAAATAATTGGTATTGTCAAGTTATACTACATATTTAAATGCAACAGCTATATTGTGAGCGTTGTTCTTGGCAATGAGTTTGCAGTTGGGGATTTTTGAGGTTTGCAGGGGTGGTTAGGTATATTGCCCACACGTACAATATATATGATATTATGTAAAAGTCAAGTAACCCTATGCAGAATTATCGAGTCATTTCCTTTCATACGTTACACCCAAGAAATTGCCATTGTCCCATTCGCTTTTACTTGTGATATTACCTAGTGAGTCCCATGTGACTTGGATTCCGGTTTGTTTACCATTGCTGTAAGTCGATTCTTCTTCTTTGACTCCATTTGGATGCCAGCATTGACATATACCATTTTCTAAGCCAGTATTCCAGTTTATTAGGCTTTTCTTTCTCCCATCATTGTAATATCCAATCTCCGGTCCATGCTTTATCCCGTTTAGATATGATGTCGTAACTCTGAGATCTCCGTTCGGCCAGTATTCTTCCCGAATACCATTTAATTGCCCGTAGCTATAGTTCTCAACTATTTTGAATCCTAGATCATAATACATTTTCCTACCATGCAAAATGTCGTTTTTCCATTCTGTGTAACTTCGTATTTTATCCACATTGAACCAGGTGATCTCTGTGCCATATTTCTTCCCCATGTTCCAGTGGATTTCCGCAGTCTTACATCCTTGTGCATCCCATATTGTTTCTACTCCATCCTTTAAACCATGTGCATATGAACATGAACGTTGCTTGTTCCCAGACTCAAACCATTCAATAGCGTTTCCATGTATTTGTTGGTCCTTTATTGGAATCTTGGCTTGCAGTGTACCATTTCTGTGATAAAAATGATTTACACCATCTCCTACTCGGAATGGTGAAAACGATAAAAGTGTTCCCTTCCAATGCAGTTCACCAGTTCTATAATGGATCATAACATCGCTGTCTATCGCACCATCGTCGTATTCGAGCAAGGCATAAAAAGGAGCTAAGACTTCGAGGGGCGTGGGTTTATAACTTTTGTCAAGGTATAGCTTCCAATATCCATCTCTCTGCCCTTCGCTGTTTATCTGGTTCTTGTACTCAGGATCTGAGCATGCTGCCATGATGATGCTCAAAGAAAATGCGACGAAAAGCCTGGACAGGCAAATGTTTTTGATCATAGCATTCTGAATCCCTGTGTTAATATCATTTGATCGCTTCAGTGGAGTATACTTAAGACCTACTTACCAATAACCTTTTTAGCGTGCCATACAGATTTAGCTGCATCAATGCCCTTCATAGCCATTTGGCCGCCCTTCGCTAGCATTCCAGAACTCTGGCCTTTTGTTAACATCCAAACACCTACGCCAATAGTAGTCAATACGACACCGCCACCAACATAGCACGCCACATAAAAGATTTCTCTGTTGAATTGTCTCGATTCAGCTGCTTCTGATCGTGCTTCATCGATGATTCGAAAAACGTCTTCTCTGTACGCAACGACTTGTTCTGGCGACAGTTCCGTGTTCATGTGAATGGCTTTCAAGAGATCAAGTGCCTTTTGAATCGTACCCTGTACATTCGCTGTCTTTTCGTTTTCGGATTTGATAAGCATGACAAGAGCGCCAAAGAGTTCAGTGAGTGCAACCTTAGTGATTGCTCCATACTCATTCAGATAGGCGAGCGTGAACCGCGTTTCTTCGATAAACTTTTCAAGCAAGAATCTCAGTTCTTCGGAGGTTGGGTTGTTTTTGAGCTTCAGCCCAAATTCTTCGAATAGTTCATGTATTCCGGACATATCGTCTTTCTCGTCGGATTTCATCGTATTTCTAATAGTGCACAGGTTGTGGATGACAATCGGTGATGATTTTGTACCAAAAGTAGAAAAACTCACCGACAAGAGCAAAAACTCTTGCAAATAATAAGAGAGTTTCATACATTCTCTCTTATTAGCAAGAGGATAAATCTCTTTGAGATTGAAATGGACGTGATTTATGCCTATGTTTATTGTGAGTCTGATATGGATATGCTCACAGATAAAACACGTCATGAATTGGAACTTTACCTCGTAGGAATACGGGAAAAGATTGCTGAATTAAAGAAGAAAGAATTGGCCGTTCTTGAACTTCTTGAGAAAGCTATGCCTGCTATAGTGGCTGATCAAAGACCTTCTCCGGCGCGTTGGGGAAGTGTGCGGAAATCCGTCTATGAAGCTACGATCGCATTAATTAGAGAAAAACGGATGCCGGTCAAGAGCAATGATATCCTGGAATTCATGCGACGAAGAAAAATGGATCTAGGGAAATCGAAAGAACCAGAAAGAAATATCCTCTCTCACCTCAATGCAATAATCTCCGGATGGGATGAATGTGTTCTTACTCGCTCAGGCTGGGGGGAGTTTGATTTTAAACCGGAGTTGAAAGAGAAATTGCTTTCACAACCAACTGAGTGAGTAGTTCGATATCGTTCAAACGTCTGCAACTCTGCAATACTATGGTCATCTTCTAGCCTCTTTGTTCTTTTGCAAGGAAGTCGGTAGAATGTTAGAAATGGCACCAAACACGATCATCCTTATGGTGTCCTCAATTTACCAAGGTTTAGTTGCGTTGATCTCACATGTGATGCAGGTTGATCCTTTCCCTTAGTGATCATATTTTAGTTTCCATCCATTTTATCTTTTTTCGCTGCAATCTTCACCCAAGGAGCAACTATGAAGGCAATTAAGATGCTCGTTACCGATTTAGATGATACAATCTGGGATTGGCTCGGTATGTGGCATGCTTCGTTCAAGCCATACTTCAATCGTATAGCAGAAGAGTTTTCCGTAGACCGAGAAGAACTTAAGGCTTCATTCAAACGGTTACATCAACAGTACGGTTCGTCGGAATCTTCACACTTCTATCATGAATTGGATTGTCTAACCGAAGAGCAGAAGAGCCGTTTTGAGGACAGTGCTGGAGACAAACGAAGCATTATTCACGAATACAATTCCAATAAAAAGAACAGTCTTCAACTTTACGATGGTGTACTT
This sequence comes from uncultured Ectothiorhodospiraceae bacterium, assembly GCA_964408855.1. Lineage (GTDB taxonomy): Bacteria > Bacteroidota > Ignavibacteria > SZUA-365 > CAYPBB01. The sequence goes on along the minus strand of CAYPBB010000010.1, from coordinate 52,012 downwards.
GAAACACTGCGACTTGCAGCAGCTTCCGGTACACTTGTTGTCGGTTTCACAGAGTCAAGTGCATTCTACACGAAGTATCGGATAAAGCATTTGGGTTTGGATGGCCTCATAGACTTCGTATATGCACCTATCGACGAAGGATTACCAGCCTCCGCAAAGCGTTACTATGAAGAAGGATACTGGGAACCTAAAATCACGCAGTTCAGATATCTGTCTAAGGAAACAAAAAAACCAAACCCGGAAATCTTGAACATTATTATTCGTGACTTCGGGTTGAAAACAGACGAGGTCATTTACGTTGGCGACAAACTGGATCGCGATATCGCGATGGCAAATGATGTCAATGTAGATAGCATATACGCCAAGTATGGGTCCGAAACAGATAATGATGCATACAATCTTCTAAGGGAGGTTACACATTGGTCCGATGAGGAAGTAGAACGAGAGAAAAAAGCAAAAGAGGAGAAGAAGACATCTACAAATGAACCTACGATTGTCCTTAAAAAGTCATACAAGGAGATTCAAGACCAATACAAATTTGAGCAATATGTAGGACACGATCGTAGCACACGTTTCGCTGAAGCAAGGGAGATCTGGGAAAAGGCAATTGAGGTTCAGATGCATTTCAACGACCTGGAGCTTCGTATCAGGAACTTCGCCCTAACGCTATTTACATTTACTATTGTTGCTACTGGTTGGTTAGCAAACGAGCACTACTCAATATCAGTCCTTGGATTTGAGATGTCTGCAGGAGTTCTGATGCCAATCGTAGGTGTGTTTGTGATGGGCGTCTTCTGGTTCATGGACAGACATTGGTATCACAATTTGCTAATAGGTGCTGTTTTGAGCTCATCAAGAATTGAAGATATTTGGTCAAAGCATTACCCAGAATTGAACCTGACAAAATCGATAAGCGAGAGAAGTCCATCGTTCAAACTACATTCAAAACAAAAGATCTCTGTATTTTATGCAGTTCTCGCATTCAGCTTACTTCTTATTACTTGGTGCATCGCCAATTACGGGAGTTCTAAGCAAACTAATACAAGTGTTGAGAAACTCGAAATAATTGTACCGTCTTCAATCAGAATTGAACAAACGCATAACCATTCTGATGTTCAAACAAGTTCGCCATCGATAGAATCAAGAACTAATCCGAAAAAAGCGAGATAAAAAACACCCCGACCATTCTGGGATCAAAGACCCGTTTCTCGCAGACGAATTAAGCATATATGGTGGTAACGTAAATAGATTCGGAATGAACCTCAAGCCATCGTAGCCGTGCAAGCCTGCAACTCTGCAACACTGAAAGCCTTCAGACTTGTGAAAGAAATGTGAAAGGTTTGAAATCTGTGTATTTAACCCATTGTCACACGCCGAGTTAGGCTGCTATGGGTTCGAATCCCACCCTCTCCGCGAAAGGAGTCCTAGATCCGGACTCCTTTTTAGTACCCGTGGGCTGTCGAGGCGTACGGCGAGAAAAGTCCGGTCCGTCGGTGGCCGGATGCAGACACGTCCGCCGGATTCGCATCCCACCCTCTCCGCGAAAGGAGTCCTAGATCCGGACTCCTTATTAATACCCGTGTGCTGTCGAGGCGTACGGCGAGAAAAGTCCGGTCCGTCGGTGGCCGGATGCAGACACGTCCGCCGGATTCGCATCCCACCCTCTCCGCGAAAGGAGTCCGGCGACTGACGGGCTCTCTTTTGCTTACTGAGGGAGTGACAATGTTTTACACGTACGTGCTCTGGAGTCCGACCCTGCGAAAGCGGTACATCGGTTCAACAATGGATCTGGAGGTGCGGTTGTAACAGCATAATTCCGGGAAAAGTACCTTCACGAAACGCGGTATACCATGGACTTTGGTGTATACGGAAGAATTTCTCAATCGCTTGGAAGCAGAGAAACGCGAACGCGATCTCAAGTCCGGACAGCGGGCGTAGTTCCCAGACGGAATGCCGATCATCTTCGATCGGCGCGGGATAGTAAAACGGAAATATGTTTAGCTGGATGGATTGTGAGGTAGTCCCATCCGATCTGCGCAATCTTTGAGAACAATCTGAGTGCTTCCGAGCGCATCACTTCGGGTTCTTCGATAAAACAAATCCCATACTTTTCCCATGATGATTTCCCTGGTGTCCGCTTAAACCTTTTAGCTGATGACGTGTCCCTTGTATGAATGCTCATGGACTGATTCATCAAATGCCATTCGCGAACGTTACTCGCACAAGAGGGATCAGCTTTTCCAAGATATTTGTTTTGATTTATCGTACGCCAGGTTTGCCCTGGAGCAATACACAAAATCACTCTTGCTAATCCGTTCGTGTGTGAGCGAAGATCCGAAGACAAACAACGGCCAGGTTCCTGAGCAAATCATAATTTCATCTACTCAAAGAAGAGAATAGAGCGATGAGAATCGTTAAAAGTGCAACTGTCATAGCAGCATTCACGCTATCGCTAATTCTGTCTTCATCGGCTCATAGTCAAAATTATACTATGAACATTAAAATGAAAGACGGCATGGTATCTACGCATTCGTTAAGCGGCATCAGAAAAATAGTGTTCCTGAATGTTAACGGCGCAGGAGATAATAGCGGGGAGCCGGCCGCTGAATCCATCGTGTTGAAGCAAAACTATCCGAATCCATGCAATCCAACGACGGTAATCGAATACCAGATTCCTCGATCAGAGAGAGTATGGCTTTGCATCTATGATATCCATGGGAAGGCGGTAAGGGAACTGGTCGATGGTATTCAAAACCAGGGCATGCACCAGGTCGTCTGGGACGGGAAAGACCAGCGCGATGAACAGGTTTCTTCGGGGGTCTACTTATACACAATTCGGGCGGGAGCCCGACAGCTAACGAGAAAATTTGTATTATCCAAGTAATGAAGAATGCGAATCATGAAACATATATACATCAGCATCCTGAGCGTTGCAATTCTTGCCGTCAGCGCCTGTGCCCAAGTACTTGAAGTAGAAAAGAATAGCGGTGTCGCGGACGACTATTCTGTCCCAAGCATTGCCAGCATCACATTTACTATCGATGGTTCGGGCGATACTTCCAGTGGGGCGATTCAACTGATGTGGATTCATACGGATCAGGGCGCGTATCAGTTCCTGAATTCTGAAATAGATAGTATGTATTTCAATAGCGAGAGTTCCATAATCCATATTCAGACCGGCCAAGGAAATATGCAATTCGCTCTTTCGGCGATAGACAGCATTACATTCAGCCCGCTAACGGATTCCACCGTGTATATTACATACCTCCATACTACGGTTTCGGTAATAAATCCATTTAAGCGCATCGCCGTCGATGTCGAGCATGCAGATGTTACGGTGACTTCAACCGCAGCAACAAGCGATATAAAATATGTGCTATCAGGCTCAACGGATGACGGTTCGTTTAAACTCTACTCTGATAATAAAGTCATCATTGAGCTAGACGATCTCGTGATTACAAACAACGACGGGCCGGCGATCAATATTCAGACCGGTAAGAAAGTAACCATCTACCTTGCCGATGGGACAAGCAACAAACTGAGCGACGGCGCCGTATATGCTGATCCGCCCAATGATGAAGACCAGGATGCCGCCTTTTTCAGCGAAGGGCAATTAGTTTTCGAGGGGGCCGGAAGTCTCGATATTTATGGGAACGGCACAGACCAGCACGCTCTGGCAAGCGACGATTACATCAAAATCACGAACGGCTCGATTACGGTTCACAGCGCAGTAAAAGACGGCATTCATGCAAAAGACGGATTTTTCCTGAACGGCGGGACTGTAAATATCGCTTCCAGCGGCGATGGAATTGATGGCGATGAAAACATCGTTGAAATTACCGGCGGTACGTTGACGATAATTACTACGACTGAGGATCAGGACGCTATTAAAACAGACAGCACCATCGCAATCACCGGTGGCGCGATACATATTACGGTTAATGGCGATATGGGAAAAGGAATAAATGCCGGACAGGGAATAGCGATCTCGGGCGGTGTCGTGGATATATACACATCAGGGAAAGCCGTTTTGGAAGCATCGGGATCGGGTTACGAACCTTCCTATTGTACGGCAATAGCATCTGATAAAGATGTATCGCTATCAAACGCAGTAATTACGATAAATACAGTTGGTGCGGCCGGAAGAGGCATCTCCATCAACGGCAATCTTACCGTCAATTCCGGAACGCTTGCCATCACTTCAAGCGGAAGCGGCGCAAAATATACGAATGAACTAGGCCAACCAGACGCCTACCATGGCCCGTGTATCAAAGCAGACGGCAATATTGCTATTGTCGACGGTGCGGTAACAATAAAACATTCTGGCGCGGCAGGAAAAGGCATTTCATGCGATGGCGATATCGCTATAGGTAAATCGGGTACGGCGCCGGAAGTTAATGTGACAACAAGCGGCAAGTCCGTTACTATTTCATCGGGACAGGGACCAAACGCCGGCGATTACGCGGAAGCGAAGGCAATATCGGCGGAAGGTGAGATTACAATAGAAAGTGGAACCATCGCCATTTCATCGGCTGATGACGGCATCAAATCAGGAACAAAGCTCTCCATCAACGGCGGCACTATAACCATTAAGGAATCCGTTGAAGGAATGGAATCGCCAATTATACATGTGAACGCCGGAACAATTAAGGTTACCGCAAGCGATGATGCGTTTAATGCAACATATGGAAATGGCGGCGAAACAAACGACGGGAGCGATATTACCATCAACGGCGGATATGTCTATTTGAATGCCTCCAGGGGAGATGCACTGGATAGCAATGGCAACCTGACGATCAATGGTGGCACTGTTTTAGTGCACGGCCCGCAATCCCAGCCGGAAGTGGGTGTCGATGTGAACGGCAACTATCTTGTCAACGGCGGATATTTTATTGCCGCCGAACCGCGGTCAAATATGTCACAAATGCCCGATAATACATCCACGCAAAACACGGTTATTTGCGGAAGCAATCAAGGGATCTCTGCGGGGACATTGATTCATATTGAAGATGGAAACGGAAACGAACTGGCGACATTCGCCCCGAATCGCAGCTACAGCAATATCATCTTTTCTTCTTCGTCGTTAAAAAAGGGAGAAACATATAAAGTATACACTGGCGGAACTTCTACAGGAACTCTGACGGATGGTTTATATACCGGTGGAGCGTATTCCGGCGGCACATTGAAAAAAACATTTACGCTGTCGAGTACAGTACAAACAGTGACGTTTTAACACAAGAAAATGCTTGGACGTTTCTCTTACCGGTTTCGAGGAATTCCTTGATCCGTATGAAGTCTGGATTCTAACAGAGTTTCGCACATTGGTAGAATACCAGGACGGTGCAGATCCGGTATATGAATTGTCAGGGCGTCCCAGTGCGCCCTTTTATTAAAACTATTCCATCGCAGCCTACGCTATCTATGTGGAATCTACTAAAGGAATGCCTTTGGTAGATTCCATCCTTGCCGCACAGAAGCACGCAATACGGATGCATTAATGGTACAATCGGCGATGTATGTCCGAACGCCGATAGCGGAATACAAGAACTGCATCCAGAATGCGTTATACATCTTCGACAACTTCCATCTCTCTTATTGTGTTGACGTCCTTGCGAGGCGGCACGCCAAAATGCCGGGTATATTCGCGGCTGAACTGCGACGGACTTTCGTATCCCACCTCGAATGCAGCGCTCGAAGCATCGAGACGTTCGGCGAGCATAAGCCTGCGCGCTTCATGAAGGCGCAACCACTTCTGGTATTGGAGCGGACTCATTGCTGTCATTTCTCTGAAATGGTGATGGAACGTCGATGCACTCATGCCGCTGATACCGGCAAGCTCGCTTACCACAAGAGGTTTGTTGAAGTGTACGTTCAACCAATCAATTGCCTGAGCGATCTGATGGCTGTGGCTTCCCGTTACCGCTACCTGCCGTAAACGTGCGCCTTGATCGCCGGTGAGCAGACGGTACATGATTTCCCGCTGAATTAGCGGCGAAAGGACTGGAATACTCTCCGGTTCTCGAAGCAAATCAATCAGTCTATTGAATGCATCGAGCATGGCTTCGGTAATAATCCCTGTTGCCATTCCGCGTGCCGAGACGCGGATACGCGATGCCGGGAGATTATCGTCCAGCATTAATTGTGCGATGTTTTTACGATCGAGTCTGAGCGACAGCCCCAGGTATGGCTTCCCGGGACTGGCTGAGGTAACCTGCACAACTGTGGGGAGATGCATTGATGTGATGAGGTAATGTTTCTCGTCGTACACCAGGGTTTCATTTCCGAGTTGTACAAGTTTTGCTCCCTGTGCTACCAGACATACGCTTGGTTCGTACATACCGCTGCCGGGTTCCGTGGGCGCGGTTTTGCGGTAGAGCGATAGTCCGGGTACCCGCGTTTCGGTTCTATCGCAGTCTCCGGTCCATTGTGCAATGTTTGCTTTTAGTGTATCAAGTGCTGAATCCATCGAATACCGTTCAACTGATTTATTTATTAGGTGTTAGCGGTGTTTTATACCGAGTTAAAATACCTGTTGAATATTCGGTGTGCAACAGAAATCCGTCGATTCGGAGAAATGGGCAATAACTCCGCAGGATTGTACTATCCTTGAAAACACCCCGCAAGGTATGTTGCATGTAGAAAATTGCCAATCTGGACCTAGATATGGAGAAAATATGGATAAGCGCAAATTAGGGACTTCGGGACTTGAGGTTTCGGCGATTGGATTGGGTTGTATGGGGATGAGTTTTTCCTACGGACCGCCAAAGGACAAGCTGGAAATGATAGGGCTGCTCAGGCGCGCGGTAGAACGCGGAGTAACCTTTTTCGATACAGCCGAAGTATACGGTCCGTTCACCAATGAAGCGCTGTTGGGCGAGGCGTTGGTTCCATTCAAGGGTGACGTAGCAATAGCGACAAAATTCGGGTTTGAACTCGACCCGAACGGCGGACCGCAATGGATCGGTTTGGATAGCCGGCCGGAACGCATTCGGAAGGTCGCGGAAGATTCGTTGACGCGGCTGCGCATCGATGCGATCGATCTGTTCTATCAGCACAGAGTCGATCCGAAGGTTCCGATAGAGGAGGTAGCCGGCACAGTGAAGGAGTTAATTCGGGAAGGAAAGGTGAAGCACTTTGGACTTTCGGAAGCGAACGCCGAGACCGTCAGACGCGCACATGCCGTGCAGCCGGTAACAGCGCTGCAAAGCGAGTATTCCCTGTGGTGGCGGGCAATCGAGCCGGAGATAATGCCTGTGCTTGAGGAACTGAGTATCGGATTGGTGCCGTACAGCCCGTTGGGGCGGGGGTTTCTGACCGGCGCGATAACGGAGAATACGACGTTCGAGAAGAATGACTTCCGCAGTTCGTTGCCGCGGTTTACGCCGGAAGCGCTGAAAGCCAACCAGGCGCTTGTGGCACTTCTCGAACGAATCGCCGCACGAAAACAGGCGGCGCCTGCCCAAATCGCCATTGCATGGCTATTGGCGAAAAAACCATGGATTGTTCCCATCCCCGGCACGACAAAACTTGAGCGCTTAGAGGAGAACATCGGCGCCGCAGGTGTAGAACTTACCGCGTTCGATCTGGAAGAGATAGAATCCGGCGCTTCCCGAATTTCAATCGTCGGAAACCGTTATCCCGAACACGTCGACAAACTGACCATGAAGTAAGCCGCGTGGAGCGATAGCCGGTGTATCGCCGGAGTGAATTACGCATTTAAACGCCGCGAAAACAGCGGACACTATCATTATCAATGAGGAATCTGAACATGAAAGCACAAGGTTATGCGGCGCAGTCGGCGAAGGCTACGCTCACTCCCTATCATTTTGAACGCCGCGGGCCGCGAAACGACGATGTGGTAATTGAAATTCTTTACTGCGGCGTTTGTCATTCCGATTTGCACCAGGTACGCGACGACTGGGGTGGGAGCATTTTCCCGATGGTTCCGGGGCACGAAATTATTGGGCGGGTCGCCGGCGTCGGCAGCGAAGTAAAGGGCTTCAACATTGGCGATCGTGTCGCCGTCGGCTGCATGGTCGATTCTTGCGGACATTGCGCGGCATGCGAACAGGATCAGGAGCAGTATTGCGAAGAGATCGCAACGTTTACGTACAACAGCGTGGACCGGCACGACCATACGCCGACGTATGGCGGTTATTCGGATGTCATCGTCGTTCCCGACAGGTTTGTATTGAGCGTGCCCGAAGGGCTCGATCTCGCCGGCACTGCGCCGCTGCTCTGCGCCGGTATCACGACATGGTCGCCGCTACGGCATTGGAAGGTTGGGAAAGGGAGCCATGTCGCCGTTGTAGGTCTCGGCGGTCTTGGACACATGGCTTTGAAACTCGCGAAGGCGCTTGGAGCCTCGGTGACGCTCTTCACACGCACGCCAGGCAAAGAGCAGGATGCTCGCCGGATTGGAGCGGATGCGGTGGTTCTTTCTACTGACGCGGAGCAGATGAAGTCGGTAAACGGCCGGTTCGATCTGATAATCGATACGGTACCGAACATCCACGATCTCAATCCCTATATGCCTACTCTAGCTCTGAATGGTACCATCGTTCTGGTCGGATATCTCGGCGGTCTGGAGCCGTTCCTCAGCACCGTTCCTCTTATCATGGGGAGGAAATCGGTCGCAGGTTCGTTGATCGGAGGGATTGCGGAAACGCAGGAACTGTTGAATTTCTGCGGCGAACACAATATTACCGCCGATGTGGAAGTCATCGATATTCGGAATATCAACGAAGCCTACGTCCGGATGGAGAAAAGCGATGTCAAATACCGCTTTGTCATCGACATGGCGTCGCTCAGGGCGAAGTAACCGGTATAACCACAACAACTCGACAGGAACCGGGATCAACACCGGTTCTTGTCGTTTCGGCGATACAACGTTTCACATTGCGGTTCGAAAACGAGCTTCAATCAACAGATTTTTGAACATTTCCATGTGGATGCAATATTTGTATTGGAAATGCCTCGGATACCTTCAGAGATAGCAGGGGGGCATTGCATCGAAGCTTCAGTCGGCGCTGAAAGACGATTCTGGATTGTTGGTTCTGGTGTTCAATTGCCCGCTGCAGAAGAACGGGCGGATCGATCTGATAAACGAACCGGAGCGGTTGATGTTCATCTTCTCAGACGACCAACGAAATCGCCGCAAAGCCGGACGTTCAGCGCTCTCTCTCCGTAAAGAAACGACGAAGTATCATAATGGTTTTGTCGGCAATGAGGGAGTGAATCGCCCATATGGCCAGATGATTCGGAGATACACCGCCAGCAATGACCTGACTCAACATGTAATATGCCGGCGGATGGTACCGGATTTATGGGTTGTAAGCCGATTGCAGGAGTCGTAGATTCTTACTAAACAATCAACAATCGGTCGGCATCCCATGAAAGCGCCTATAGCCCTTTACCTGACATATATACTGGTTGGCTACGCAGCCGTTGCACAGGATACACCGCCGGACAGCACGAACACGATATGTCCTTACGGTCATGCAATGAAGATCACATTTCAATACAGAAATGGCATGCGCAACGGTCTTGCGGAATTCAGGCGATTCGATTCGACGCTGTTCAAAACGGCGATGTACAAGGACGATGTGAAAAACGGTCCTGAAATAGAGTATGCTAAAGACGGGAAGCGTTGGTTTATGCATACCTACAAAGACGGCGTTCTTGATGGTGAGACTCTATCGTGGTACGAGACGGGCGAATTACGTTCAAAGGGACACTATTCGCATGGGGTGCGGGACGGAAAGCATGTTAGCATGAATACACAGGGGGTAATCACACGCGAAGAACAATGGCGGCATGGGAGGTTACATGGGGAAAGAGTACACAGGAATGATACAGGTGCAATGGAATCTCAATCTCCCTATACGTGCGGCATGAAGCATGGTATTGAAACCGGCTGGTATCCGTCGGGGATGAAGAAATTCGAAATATCCTATGCGTATGGTAAACGGGAAGGTATCGCCAGCAGGTGGTATGAGTCGGGCGAAAAGGAATCGGATACAACCTGGGTGAGCGGAGAATTACAGGGAGCGGCATGGCGATGGGATGAGGCAGGGAATCTCGTGGAATCGGTATGCTTCGACCGGGGACGGTTTATTCCGTTGGACGTATGCGGTTGCGAGCAATGGGACTGGAAATATGCTGTGCGCGATTTGGACGAATAAAAAATTTTCTGGTGTATTATGAATCACATTAAACAAGTATATATTTCTGTTTTCCTCGTAATTTGTTCTTCGATTGTGCTACATGCCCAGAACGCCGACGCCTTGCCGCACTATAACATCAACGGCGCCAGGGAGGGCACGTGGAGAATAGCCCTCGGAAGCAATTTGGCGGACACCGTAGCATTCAATAGCGGCGATAAGGCATTTGAGGCTGTTGTTCATTTCCAGGAAGGTAAGCCGGTGGATTCGGCATACTATTTCTATCCCAATGGCCAACTGTTCTGGAAAGGCGTACTGATGTCCTTCACGCCGTTTCTTCCTGTCGACGGAAAACAGACATTCTATCGGGATAATGGTATGAAGCTGCGCGAAACATGCTATCGCAACGGGAAGAAGCACGGAGTTGAGAATATGTGGAACCAGTACGGAGCAAGAGAAAGCGAGACGCCGTATATGAACGGGGTAAGACATGGAACCTCCCGCCATTGGGGACCTACAGGTATGCTGAGTTATACAGGGGAATGGAAGAATGGAACGTGCATAAGCAGCATGTCATACCCTGGGGAAAGAGAAGGGCAACACTATAAACATTACGATGATACAGAAAGCGGATATCGATATCAGATTGAATATTCAAGCGGTATCCGAAAGTCAATAATGGTGAGCGATGGCGGAAGAGGGATAGATGTCAGTGAATTGGGAAGCTTTGGTAATGAACTTTCAGTAGATGCATTGTTAAATAGCAAAGATATAAACTACGGCAAGCAGTATAGTTATTATCATGGGATAAAAGGATTTGAAATCCATTCAGATAGGACAGGGAGATGCCGTATCGAGCTATCGTGGAATAAAAATGGATTGATGCGGCGTGAAGTGATGAGTTCGGATTGCGGGATGGAGGGGGTGAATACGATTTGGTATAAGAACGGAATAGCGAATTCAAGAATTGAATATAAGAAAGGGAAGAAGCATGGCACAGCCCGATGGTGGTACCTGAATGGCAGGAAAAAAGCTGAGATTGAATACAAAAATAACAGGATTACCGGAACGCCCACGTATTGGGATGAAAACGGCAATCCTGTAATGTCAATCGAAGGATTTAAACCGGATTAATGTAACCCGAATTATTTTAGTACCGTAAACGATCCGTTCGCATGAATGCCCTTACCGTCCAGGGAGATATAGTATTTGCCGGGAAGAAGATTCTTCAGCGGTACCGATATTGGATAGTCGGACACCAGCGATTCGAAGTTCGACGTAAACACTTGCCTGCCGATTGCATCGTGTATCGATAGTACAGCCGAGGATCGAACGGGCGAAACGAGCGAGATAGTTACTATACTATTTTGCCGGAGCGAAACCGGATTGGGATAGACAGAAATACTCATTTCGTCCGGTGTTTCAGGACGGTCAACTCTGGTGTCGGTTGAACACGGCGTAAATTGCTGCAAGGTAAACTTGGTATAGGTGAATACATCCTGGAAGGTTGCATCCCAGAAGCCCAGTTTGGAAGCAAATCTTCGTAGCTGCGGCATATTGTCGAAATTGCGCGGATACTCCTGAACAAATGTAAAGATCTTCCGCTCTCCCATATAATTACCCGAATCCACTTGAACCACCCATTCACCTCCCATGAACTCGCCGGTATATGACGAATCGCCGAGATAGAGCTGCGGAGGAGTGTACATCCGTTCTTTGCCGTTTTCTCTGACATAGAGGTTGCCGCCCTGCGACCGGAGCGGATATGAAAACTTGTATCCTGGAAACAACTCGGGGATTCCGAGATAGTATGTTGTGTCGTGAATAACAACCGGTGTTGGGGCGACATTTATCGTTTCGCCTCCGGGACCGACAACGACCTCCTTCAGATATGTGTATTTGAGCGAGGAACAAATCAATGGAAAATCGAACGTATATGGTCCGATATTTTTCAGTCTAGATCCGATTTTGAATCGGTTCAATGTCGATGTTCGTTGATCCGGCGTTTCCAGCATGAGAAGCCAGTACTTGTCCGCGATAGCGATCCGGTACACCGGCGTATGATCGAGCGCATAGATATCGGCTGAAAATGCGTGTACGGTCTCTTCGTAAATGGTTGTATCGAATTCCACGAAATTGGTGCAGTACCTGAATTTGCCCGGGGCAGCATCCCCGTACCCAAGCTTATGCAGCCAGACGGTGTCCTGATGTGGAGCAAGCGGGAAGAATTCCGCAACTTCACTGTTGAGACAATCAATTAATGCAAAATTTCCGGTGTACGTGATTCCGGCATCGTACAAATACCCATTCCGTTCATGGTCTGCGGTTAGCAATTCTATATCCGGATAGGCGTGTACTGTTAATATCTTTGAAAACAGAGTATCGAAGTAATTGTATCTACTCTCAGTATCGGGACCATCAAACCTCAATAACATATCCCCAATAACAACACGGTCCCCGTCGCCGAAAGGCCAATCGAACGGTTGCCGCTGGGCGTTGGCATTGTGCTGAATGAGAATCGCATGCGCTGCGATAAATGTGACAACTACATACCATCGTTTCATGGTGTACCCCACAGTGTAATGAATACTGCCGCCGTTTAATGCATTAGAAAGAACCTTTTCGTTGTTTGGAGTTTCCCGGACGAAGCTGACAGGAGGTAGATTCCAGGTAAATACGAACGCACCGGAATGTGTATTTCTTCCAGCGATGCTGCCGGAAGTGTCGAGGTATATACTATCCGTCCGAGTGCATCAGTGATAGCGATGTGCAGGGGTAGAGATACCGGACGCGCGAAATGTAATGTTATCGTACCGCGCCCGTATGAGACGGGATTCGGGTAAAGGCTCATCGCGAGTTCGTTGGCAGCTTCCGGTTTTTCAACCCATGTTTCGTTTGCGCAATGCGTGAACGATGTAAGATCTGTTGTCAGGTATCGATCATCATCTGTCATGGTTGAACTGAATAAGCCCAATTTGGACGCGAATACCTGTTCTCCTTTATACGTATCCACAGAGCCGGGTAATTCGTTGAGATATTTGTATGCCGTCCGGAGGCCTTCGTAATTTATCGCTGAAACATCCACCAGCCATTGGAAAGGACCCCAATAATTATCTCTAATTATATCGCCAAGATAGAGAATGGGGAGCTGCACTGCCTGCTCTGTGTCCCCGTACCGATAGTACAAGGTATCATTATCCATCCTTGTAGGATAACAACCCGACACGCCCGGGTACAACTCAGGTAATCCCAGGTAGTAGGTTGTGTCGTTAATGGAGGTATCTCTCACCGCTGAGGTTACCATCCTCTTGTACCCCGGCGGATTAATCACGGAGTACATTTGTTCATGGTACGTATACGAAAGCGTGTTGCAAAGTGCCGGAAAATAATACGTGTACGGTCCCACATTGTTCATCCGGTTGTCGATTTTATACTTCGTCAGTTCGGCTGCGGGGGTATTCCTCCGCTGAAGAGCGATGAGCCAGTATTTATCCGTAATGGTGATGCGGTATTCAAGAGTATCCGCGACGGAGTAAATATCGGCGGAAAACGCATGCACGGTTTCTCCAAACACCGTCGTATCGAACTCAACGACATTCGTGCAGTATCGGTACGGCGTAGTGCCGTCATTGTATATACGCATGTTGAAAAGCCAGGTCGTATCGGCGGACGGGGGCGAATTCGGAAAGAGTTCATGTAGAGCCTCGCGATCGACGAGCGCAAAATTACCGGATTTGGTAACGCCGCCTTCTGTTACGTGATACCAAATATTCTCGTGACGAAAGAAGAGATTTAAATCAGGATAGAAATAGACTGTATGATTGATTGCAATAGCGGAATCGTACCTGGAACTGAAAGACTCTTCCGGTTCATCGAAGCGGAGTAGACAGGAGTCGATCAACACGCGGTCGCCGTGATTGAACGGCCACTCGAACGATTGCCCTTGCGCGTAGGAAACATTCTGCTGAAGAATACACGTTAAAATCGCAGCGAATAAGAGTATATAGCATCGCTTGTATAAATATCCCATAATGAATTCCGTCGCTGTTTAATGAACGATAAAGAACCTTTTTGTCGTGTTGAGTTGTCCGGCTGTCGCGGAGAGGAAATAGATTCCCGGATTGAATGTTCGGATGGGAATCTGTATTTCTTCCTGCGAGACCGCCGGAAGTGTCGAGGTGTATACTATCCGTCCAAGCGCATCGGAGATGGCGATGTGCATCGACTGATTCATCGGGTGCGCGAAATGCAACGTCATCGTGCCGCGCTCTGTTGAAACGGGATTCGGGTAGAGGTCGGCAGCGAGATATGAGGTACGCGGCGTTGCCTCTGCCGGATCATCCATGCCGGTAATGATAAAATGCTCGCCGCAGTTTGTGGCTTCCGTGAGCTGTAATATGGTATTACCGGAGAAATATGACCAGATGTGTCTTGTGTAGAGTCCGATTTCTTCAACCCAGATCTCGAAAAATACATTATCCGCCATGCTATGTCCATACGTGAAATACCCCTTCGATATTCCATTGATTGGTACGCTCCCCGTATCGATTACGATGCTCATGAATTGAGGCGACATATCAAGCAGATTATAGTATGTGATGATATCGCCTAGCGAGATAGGGCGCTCTTCCAATACGATGTCGCCCGATTCAGTGTATTGTACGATTGTATCGTTCCGGTATCCGAATATAGGCGACTTCCCATCGCCATACGAATAAAACGGCCACCAATCATCCATCAAATTTTCAGAAAGGATGAACAGGTAGTCGGAATTATTTATCGTCGTATCGTGAGCGGAGTAGGTCGTATTGAATGAATAGTGTTGTTCGTCGTTTGTTTCTGTGTATTGAACCGTATAATCATTGCAGATTCGCGGCGCTCTTCGCGGACGGGTATCTCTGTTGAAGCGATCCTTTCCTATGACGGCGCTACTCAGATACCATTCGTCCGCTGATTGTTGATCGATGATTCGAAGAATGCCGATGGGCCTGGCGACGATAACGGTGAATACATTTCTTTCGGTCTTATGCGTATAGGCGAATGCAGGCAGTGTTTTACCGTACACAAGAGTATCCAGAAAGCGGAAGTTGCTGCAGGAAAAACCAAACCTCTCCGTGAAGTCGAGCAGCGTATCTTTCGTGGGAGGAACAGCAAGAAATTGCGGAATCGTATCGCCATTTATTCCGAATTGATGATGGAAACTAATAACGATTCCGCTCGGATCCCTCCATTTCATCCAGTAACCGAACACGTCCTGCGAGGCGCCGAGTAATTCGAACACTTCATGGCTTCCGGTTGTGCTTCTGAATTGAGACAACACGGATTTAGCGCTCACACTATCGGACGCTTCAAGCGTCCTGATGTATGCCCCGTAATTGGGAAACTCTGTAACGATAATCCTGCTGGAATCATAGTTGGTCACGTAGACATGGATATTGCCGGATTGTAGGGAGGCATACCAGTCCTGAGCAGATGCTGTTGAAAGGAAGAGTAAAAAAACGAGCGGTAGCAGTAGAAATTTGATCATAGAATTAAAGACAAATTATTCCAAAAAGACCGCAGGAATGGTACGTCTTTTATGTCTGTAATGCAATGACAAAAGCAGGTACCATGTGCCGGTACCCGTATTATTGCGTCAGACTGTCGTCCCTGTTACTTTACTAACGGTGTTTTTACTTCCACCGATACCGTCCGGCAATAGAATCTGCCTTCAGGCAGGGTATTGTCGTACAAATCCGGCGCTTCGCCGATGCCCCGCGCTTCGAGATTGCGGATTCCGGGATTTTGACCGAGGATGATGTTTTTCACGCTTTCGGCGCGTGCGGCGGAAAGCTCCTTGTTGTGTTCTTCCTCGCCGAGGATATCGGTTGAACCGGTAATCGATGCGGTCGACGTGGGTTTGATGGCGGTGGCAACGAATTTCTCGATCATCGCCTTGTTCTGTCCCCGGATATCCGCCCTGTCGAAATCGAAGACGATCAGGCTGAGTCTGCCGACTTCGAACGCATTCTGTTTCTTGGAGACGGGAATGGCGACCTCGGAAGACGAACTCTCACCGTTCCGATCGTACACGGTCAGGGTCGCGCGCAGCGCATCTTCCGACTGCACGCCGACTGCGAGGTCTTCGGAAAGCAACCAACGAAGCGAATCGGGCGGTGAGCCCGCACCGTGGAATTCCTTCGCGACGCCGCCTGAGAACGAAATCGATACGTCCCACCGCTCGATACCGTCAACCGCTTCCGATCCGAGCGAAAGCGCCAGTTCCGGCGGATTGATGTCGAATTCGCTGAATCGCTCGTGGACAACCGGGCGGAAAAGGCTTTCGTCGTTTGAGACGATATCGACGCGGCGGTTTTCTTCGTCGCCTTCAACGTATGTCTGGCTGGTCGGAATAGGCGGGAGCTTCTGGGATTTGATGGCAATGCGTTCCGGCGCAATGCTCCAGACGGAAGTCAGATAACGCTTCACCTCGCTGGCTCGTGCTCTCGCCAGACTATCATTACCCTCCTCGGTTCCTTTGTTATCTGTCGCGCCGATGAGCGTAATGTTCGCCGAAGGATTCCGCCGCATTCTGTATCCTACGATATCGAGAAGCTGATAATAGATCAGAAGATTTTTCCGGGGAAGACCGGTTTCCGTGAACGCCTGCGTCGCTTCCTTATCCAATTGCACGTACCTGGGGATCATCCGCGCTGTTCCTTTTTCGAAGAAGACATACGGCAGCAGCGGGAAGGTTTCAGTGACGTAAGTTTCGGTAATATCCACGGAAGCGCCCGTTGCCGCTCCGATATGAGCAACCGGTTTCCGGACTTGCGGCGGCGGCGGAGGGGGTGGAGGAGGAGGCGCTTCGGGTTCCCGGAGATCGATAAGCCATTGCAGCGAAATCCCCGCGCGCATCGACTGGATGTTCCAATCCAGTCCGGAAGCGACATCGGTCAATGGATAGTGGAATGCAATTTCCGGGGCAAGGATGAGATTCGGCTTCAGAAAATAATCGTATCCAAGACCAGCATACAACGCCAATCGCGTGGATGGAGATGCGATATCGCCTTCATAGTTCTTCCGCTTGATTGTGCCATCGGGATACCGCACTCCCGAAGGCGATATGATGCGCTCATGCTCGTCGTTCGATGCAGCGGTTGGAATCCCGAATCCGACTCCCGCTGAACCGTACAATGGAAAATCGAATGGTGCGATGTTGCCGCCCAGTTCGAGCTGAAGATAGTCGATTGCTGCGGTGCGCGTGTATTCGCGAACGAGCGGGACGATGGCGCCGGTTGCGGGATCGGTTACTTCGATCAGCGAGCAATGCGTCTGCAGCGATCCGCCGAGTTGCGACCAGGTAAGCCGCGCGGAACCGCGCAGCCATGTAAGGACCGGTACTTCTCCTGCCAGCCCGAGGTACATGCCGTTGCCGGTCCCGTAGGTGTAATTGCCGCATTCGGGTTCCGCAGTCAACAGAGGCAATGCCGCGTGGTGCCAGTTACGGTTGTACCCTCCGGTTACTCCAAGGCGGATATAATCCTGCGCATGGACGGAGGTAGCGATGGAAGCGAAGACAAATATAAATGCAAATGTCCGTCGGAGGCGTTGCGGCATAGGTTATTTCACGATGGTCATGGTACGGGATGCATTGAAGTTCGGTGTGTGCATTGTATAGACGTACACCCCGGCTGCAAATCCAGCAGCGTCGAACGTCAGCCGGTATCTGCCGTTGAGATAATAGGTATCGGTGAGAACGGCGACAACCCGTCCCCGGAGATCGCGCACATCGACGCGTACATTCGTGTCTTCCAGCGATTCGAATTCAATGGTTGTCGCTGCGGTGAATGGGTTCGGGTAGTTCTGGAACAACTGGTAGGTATTCGCCGTGAACGACACGCGGTCGATAGCGCAGTGGGGATTGACGTTCATCGTCGTAAAACATCCGTCGCCGAACAGTGCAATGAAAAACGTGCTGTCCGATGCGAATGTAATGCTATCCGAACGCACGAACAGACTGATTCTGTCGGAAAGCAATACCTTGAACCGGATGTTGATAAACGGTCCGGCGACGACACCCTGGTTGTTCTTTACCGAGAGTTTTGTTCCGTTTGCGCGCGCAGTATCGAGTACGGGTTGCGACGAAAACACCGGCGTTGCGCCCAGATACCGCATTCCGAGATGATAATGTTCGATGAACAAATCGATATCCACAGGATTCTGGGGGATATCCCTGTTCAGCATGACGGGGACGACGATTTCATCGCCGATGCGCGCTTCCAGCGGGGGATCGATACACAGGGTCACGAGGTATGGAGGCGTATAGCCTGAGCCGGTAACCGAAATCGTCGTGTCAACCTCGGCGCATGGCTGCCGGTTGACCATCCGCAGCGTTGCCCGGTAGTCGAGCGCCGCGCGCGGCCGGAATTCGAGCGTGAAGGTGACGGTTTCTCTGGGCGGTATAATAGCCGGATGCGTACCCACCCATCCGAACACACCTTGGTCGGGATTAAATGAGAGCGAATCGATTATCAGCGTATCGATATAGCTGGGATTCTGGAACGAAATGGAAAACGGACCCGCCCATTGATTGACGGGCGTAGGCGCAAACGCGACGGCATTCGTGCTGGGAATGAATTGTTCGATCCGTCCCCCGGAAAGATTGATGGCGAACACTTCCTGACCGAGCCGGTTTGTTGCCGCGATGAAGATCTGCGCAAAACTCAGGACGCTGGGCGAATTGATCGGTTTGTAAACGATCTCGATGCTATCGGCGTATTTCGGTCCGACATTATGCGGGAGAACGCCGTTGAATGTCTTCGCCCGCCATTCAAACGCCGCAGCATCGGGACCGGCGATCCATATCGAATCGACTGTGATCGGAACGCTTCCGTCGTTCACCAATCCGACCGCACGCACAACGCTGTCGCAACGGGTCGCTTCGGAAAAAACGATGGTGGTCCACGGCACGAAAAGCGGTACGATAACGCCTCTACCGGTAATGTCGCCCTGCGCCGATGTCGTACACGGATCGGTGGAAGAGGCCGTGACAGTGCCGCTATAGACGATATTCTGCACCGGTGCGAACTGCACGTTGACGATCATGGTATCGCGGAACTGCAACGTCGATCCAATCGGAGGAACAGCGGATACCACCGTATAGCCCGGAGGCAATCCGCCGATATTATCGACGCGCACAGGCACGGGACTGACATTCGTGACCAGTATTTGCCGCGTGAGCGTAGTTCCGACTTCCACATCGCCGTAGTTCGTGAGTTCGCTGACGAACAGCTTGGGCTGAATGTTCGTGCCGATGAGCTGGATTCGAAGCGTTGTATCGGCGCCGTTGGTGTTGAACACCAGGTCGGCGCGCTCGGTAATGAAATCGGGCGTGCCGTTCGGGCAATATTGGATGATGTATGTGCGCGTGCCGTTCGGCGGGAGTGTTTCATTCGAAGGCGGCGGAGAGGGAACGAACGTGAAATGCGGCGAACCCTGAATCAACACCGATTGCAGCGTCAGCGCCGCGCCGGAAATATTTCGGACGGTGATGGTGTCCAGCCTGCACTTGCAGTTGATGACGTTTTCCGCGAGGATGTACCCCGGATCGAACTCCAGCGTTCCGAACTGCCCGTTGCCTTCGAGGATGATGCATACCTGGACGAGGCAGTTCACATCCTGAAAGCAGAGCGTATCGCGATAGAACCGCGCTTCGAGCGGGCGGAATGTAATTGTATACGCCGCGCTGTCGCCTGCAGCGAGCTGTGCCGGCGAAGGACCGGTGAAACTGAACACGCGTCCGGAACTGAGATACGGGAACACCTGGCGCAGATCGATGCCGATATTCTTTACGGTAACGGTCCGCGTTGCAGAACGCCCCACCCGCACGGTCCCGAATTGCACGAGCGTATCGGATGCCGCAAGCGTAACGCCGATGACGGTGGCGCGCACCGGAATCCGTTTGTAGATGATGCACCCGCGATAATTGATGCGAATGCGTATGGTATCGTGATAAACACCCTGCACATTGGACCGGAACCTGATATTGGCGCGGTACGAGCGTCCCGGGCGCACAGTAAACGGAACGGTTGTCGAGCTGCTGAACATGGGCAGCGTGGATTCAAAGCCCTCGACGACGAAATCATCGCTCACTCTTCCTCGGATGAAGAATTCCTCCGCAAGATTGAGCGACATGCGGCAGGGAACATCCTGAAGATCGAAGTCGACGCTGTCGATAGTAGTGAACACAATGTCACGGCGGATTCCTCTCACCGGTATCAGACCGCTGCCAGGACAGGCGTCGGTGGAGGCGATGCGGAGCGTATCCGCCCATGTGCCCGTGTCGGGAGGGGCGAAACGTACCGGCACATCGATACAATCCCCGGGAGCGAGCACTCGCGGGAGGGGACCGGATGGAATCGATACGATAAATGCGGGATTCGCTAACAGTACTCCGTTGACTGTCAGCGGGGCTGCCGTTGTGTTGCAGAGTGTAAGAGTAGTATCGACAACCGAACGTCCCTCGCAACCGAACAGCGTATCGAATTGGATATGCCCCATCGATGCGCTGAGCTGTGTCGTCCGGTTGATATTGATGGGAATATCCGCCGCAAAGGCGCATCCGTTATCCGGTTCAACGCGGACGATGGCGGTTATGGCGCCCGTCACCCGCAGATTCGTTCTAATCTGAATAGTCTCCGGAATATTCTGCTGCAATTGCACCAGCGTGCGGTTCGGCGCGAATGCCGCCGCATCCTGCCCTCCGATCGAAACGCGTACCCTGTTTCCGCATGCGGATGTATCGGACACGGTCACTGTTAATAGCGTATCGGAGACGCAATACAGATTGAAGTTGAAATTCGCCGGAGTGATGAAGACAGTTTGCGGAACGATTCTCGTCGACGGGACGAACTGCGCATTGCCGCGTCGGTTACCCCTGCCGTCGTATCGCGATGCGTCGCAGAGTTCGTTGCCGCCCGATTCGTTGCAACGGTAATAGAGAATCAGACCCGTTTCGTTACCCGAAAGCGCGGCGTATCTGTTGCAGCGCAGCTCGTCGTCCGGTACGATGCGGTTCCAGATTCGGATTTCGTCGAGCGTGCCGGTGAGTGTTTTATTCCGGGCGGGATCGTTGGTGATACCGTTATAGGTAGCGAACTGCAGGTAGCTGATGCTCGGACGCAACGCATCGATGGGATATTGCGCGTTGCGCGATACCGCGATGAACGAGCCGTTGATATAGAGCCGCGCTTCCTGCGTCGAACCGTCCCACATCGCGGCAAGATGGAACCATGTGTTGTAAACCACCCCCGTTTTCGCGACGGTGTTATCGAACGGCCCGAAATTCGTCGAGTCGTTGCTGAGCTCGAATGTGAGCGAATCGTTTTCGTCGATATACAACACCCAGCGGTCGTCGCGGTCGGTGCGGGGTCCCCACACGCCGCCGATATACTGCCGCACGCCCGGCTGGCGCGAGACGTTGATCCACATCTCGACGGTCATCCGATTCGTTTGATCGATGGATTCGAGGGCGGGCGTGGTAAACACATCCACATAGTCGAACTGTCCGCCGAAAAACTGGAGCGCGTTGCCGGTGCAGGATTTATCTCCGTCGCAGGTCGATTGCGCCGGCGCTTCGCCCAAGGCAAGAAGAAACAGCACTCCGAGGGTGCATAGCACGAATCCCGCTTTCATCATTCCATCGTCATTATTGTTGAATTCTGCCGGAAAAACCGAAAATCGCCAATTGTGGCGTTCCACAAAAGACTAACACCGTTTTTTTTAAATAGATTCTCTGCCAAACATTTCATACTTTACATCGCACTCAATCGTATCCACTTATCGTGTACAGGTATGACCAATTATTCGATCAACAAGGACGATCTGCACGGGCTTTTGCGCGCGGTCGGAGTGTTGCAACAGACGGAATCGCTGCTGTTCGTGAATAATTTCGATCTGACCGATCCGTCGGAAAAATGCGTCATCGTATCGGTTCTCGACAACCGCGATCCGGAAATACCGAATGGCGAAATTGAGCAATGGAGCGATAAGGATATTCATCATCGCTTTCTCCAACTCGCCGCTATTGAAGTGGCGCTGCACGAACAGAAAAACAGACTGGTCGCGGAATTCGAACGCCTCCTTAAGGAAGTCGAGCGCCGCACCGCCGAAAAAACGACCTTCTCGCTGAACGATATCCCCGTGACCGTTCAGGAACAACTCAGCGATAAAATCCGGGAAGTACTCAACCGCAACGCGCAAAGCGGCGGTTTGTAACTGCATTTCTATAACACCATTTACAAGAGCGCACCATAACTATGCCGGCGTTTCAAATCATTTTGCCCTTTTCGCACACGGAAGCCGATCTTCAACGCGCCGTGGAGCAGATGCACGGAAGCGCCGTGCCGTACCGCATTCTGAAACGCAGCATCGACGCGCGCCAGCGCGAAATCAAGGTGCAGTACTCTCTGACGACCGATCTCGACGATCCGCTCGAGGAAATCCGGCAGTTGATCGAATCGCAGTCCGCGAAAGCGCAGCGTGCCTTCGCCTCCGGTTCGCGTCCGGTACCCGTCATCGTCGGTACGGGACCCGCGGGTATTTTCTGCGCTCTGTGGCTGCATTTGCACGGTTTCAATCCCATCGTTCTGGAACAGGGTCCTCCGATGGAGCAACGCATCAGGGATATGGCGCGGTTTATGAAACGCGGTGAATTAAACCCGTACAGCAATATCTGTTTCGGCGCGGGCGGCGCGGGCACGTATTCCGACGGCAAGCTTATCACGCGCATTCGTTCGCCGTACATCGGATTTATCATGGAGCAGTTCGTTGCCTACGGCGCACCGGAGGACATTCGTTACGTGTACAATCCCCATCTCGGCAGCAACAAGATCCGCCAGTGTATCACCCGCATGCTTGCCGATATGCAGACACACGGCGTGGAGATTCGCTACAACACGCGTTTTACCGGCTTTTCGACCGGCGATTCAGGCGCCGTGGAAACAGTCGAAACATCCGCTGGAACAATCGACGCGCCGGGTGCGCTGTTTCTGGCAACGGGACATTCCTCCCGCGAGACCTACGAGCTGCTTCGCCGCATGGGCATTCCCATGGAGACGAAAGAGTACGCCGTCGGGGTGCGGGTGGAGCATAGCGCGCATACGATTAACCGGATTCAGTACGGCTCGGAGTACAGCGAGCGCTACCCCGGTATCGAGACGGCGCAGTACAAGCTGGCGCAAACCTGGCAGTACGGCAGGCTCTCGTCAGAAGGGGCGACAAACCGCGCGGTGTACAGCTTCTGCATGTGTCCCGGCGGGTACGTGCTCAACGCCAGCACGGGCGCCGAGGGCGTCGTGACCAACGGCATGAGCAACTACCTGAAAAGCGGACGGTTCAGCAATTCCGCGATGGTGGTGAACGTCAACCTCGCGGATCTGGACAAGGCGGGATATTCCGGAGTGGATGCGGGACTGGAGTTTCAGAAGGAGCTCGAGGCGAAGTTCCGCGCTTCGGTGAATGCGCCGGGGATGAGCAACGTGATTCCCGCCCAGCGTCTGACCGATTTCCTCGACGGACGCGCGTCGCAAACGCTTGGCGAAAGTTCCTGCCTCAATCCCATCGCCTCCGCTCCGATGCATACGATGTTTCCCGCGTTTGTGTACGACGCCCTGCAGCGGGGATTCGGGATATTCGATACGAAGATGCGCGGATTTGCCCGGTCGTCGGAGGCGCAGGTCTTCGGCGCGGAAACGCGCACCTCGTCGCCGTACCGTATTGTGCGCGATCAGGAGACGCTGGTTTCGCCCGCCTGCAGCAATTTCTATCCCGCCGGCGAAGGCGCGGGCTACGCAGGCGGCATCACCTCCGCCGCTATCGACGGCATCCGCTGCGCCCAGCAATGGGTAGAAAAGGTGGTGGGGTAGGGCTTGAACCTTATCGATTAATGATCACAGTCCGCGACGTAATGCCGAAGGTATTCGTTACCACAACATAGTATGTGCCATTCGGATACGGGGCAAAATCAAGTATAAGCACAGCTTCGTTGCCGGAACGATGTATATCTCTCGATTCCCGGATGCCACCCAACTCGTCATAAACCAATAAATCGGCGTTTGCAACAGGCATCGATACAACAACGTTCACGGCTTGCGGCGAAGGATTTGGATACAATTCGAAGCGCGGAGACATGGGAGATGCATATTCATTTCCATTGATCGCCGATGAGCCGGTATAGCCGCATTTTGCTGGACACCATAGCGCACAGAATCCGCATTTATCGCAATTGCCCAACTCATTGCCACAAGCGTAATTTGAGTATTCCATCTGCATTTGGTTTTCAAGAGTGCATGTACTGTTACAATACATCATATGATGAAGGCCAAATATATGGCCGAATTCATGTAAGAGCACAGATTCGATGTCAATACATTTTTCATCTAAGGAAGAATATTTACACTTCAGTGTTGTACAGTCACATCCTCCTGGTTCAGCCCATCGTTTTGATACTCCGTTAGGATAGTCTTGTACAGTGAAGTTTTTCGTGAAGTTGAGAACGATGAAGCACCTTGGTTTCTGCGGCAATCTTGCTATTCCACATGTCGATTCAACTCCGTAATCATTGGTAAGTGTATACCATGATTTTGAGTCTGTGCACATATCAATTTGGACGACACAATTCGGGAGGTCTGGAAAGGTATCAGCACAAGTTCCTCCATTGTAGAATTTACTAAACGTGCTTCCGTAATCGGAACATACCGTTTTATATCTGTACAGAACATCGTCCACTGCGTCCTTTAGGCCCATATCTATGCCAGTTTTACAGCGTCTTTCCTTAAATTCTTCGGCGCTACCATTACTCATATTTTCGAATTTGTCCCAATCTCGAACGCAAATACGTACAGTTGAACAAGCCGACCATACATCAGGGGCATAGTCGTTGCCTTCTGGGTTTCTTTTGCATCGATACGTAGTTACATTTGGAGATGTATAAGGAGTCCTGCCACAGTCTTCTTGTCCTACATTACCACCAGTAATAGTGTAAGGCATGCAGTATCCAGGCGCAGGATTAGTCCTGCATTGCGGGAATGTATTCGCTTGCCCACAACAGTTAGTGTCAAGCAATTCCGTTAGGACAACAAACAGCACAAAAGATGAAGATATTAGGCGCATATTACCTCCCAATTGCTTCTGTTATGCTTTCATGAATATACTGTTTGAATGTCTCAACTGGTACGCTTCCACCCCATCCAAACACATTTTCCTTATCCGTAACCGTTCCATTTTCTATCGGCAGAACCCAGTTTTTTCTTACTAGCTTCGTTGATTGTCCAACGTTATACGTACTTGTCCCTTCGTCTATGTTCGAAAGCATTCCAAGATTGAGAAAGACAAGATATTCTTTGCCGATTTCCATTAAATCGGGACCATATGGCAACGACTGGAGCGAATCATCATAGGTCGTACATTGACTTAACGCGATTCTTGCCCATCCAATATTCAAACATTCAGGAGGTTCCTCATCCCCGGCATTATTGTGTTGACAGGCATTTGGTAAGATCTGTCCCGTAACTTTTTCTATGAACTCAACCCTTGCGCAATAGTTTTCGGCTTCATACCCAAGCGTGGGCAAAATAGATTGATAAGACGATTGTCCAATAACCCGTACATGAAGAATATAGTCAGTACCTATTATTACTTCAGCTATGTTGCTCCAAATACCAAATCGTTCAAAGTAGCATTTTCGTAGTACCTGTTGAAGTTGGGAGGGCGATATTAGGTAGTCGGATCTTTTTGCAGCAGCTTTCCAGTATTCTCCAAATAAAAGTGGATTGTAATCCTTCATGTAAAACCAAAAGCGAATTCCCATTTCAATCGAGTCTTTCGGCATGGTCATTGCGCGCGACAACAAAGCATCGTAGCTGGCCGTTCTAAAAATGCTGTCCATTGCCACATAGCCCGCCAATACCTGATACGGCATTGACGGTATGACTGGCGGCATATATGAGATTTTTGTATTATGAATCACATCGCAGGAGTCGTTGTCGTACCAAACCTGTATTTGCGAATACATGGGATATGTGTAGAGCAACATTATAACACAAAGTAGCGTAACAGTTCCTATCGGCTTGTGCATTGTAGTTCTCCATCTTTAGGTGTTTGTGCGTAAGACGTTAGTTACCGCAGTTCATCAATTCGTAAAACTCGCAACGATCCGCGCCTTCGTAATACATGCAATAGGCATTGGCGGAGGTTTCTGTTTTATACATACCAATATATTCATTTCTCTCGCATCCAGATAAACCCTGTCTGGCTGCTTCGATGCTTCCTTCAATATACCCAACCACATCGGCAATATGTATAATATACGGCATCATTAAATATTCCGCAGGCTTAGCGTACATCCAGGCTCTACTCGTTTTACAGTACGACGCGAAGGCATGTGTCCAGAGATACAACGAATATTTCGCAATGGAAATAGTACACAAAATATCTGGGGTAGGATTAACGCCATGTACGACGTCGTATTCTATCGCGAGAATACTATCTCTCTTCTCGTCGACGGAAGCTGACATTGCCGCAACTTGAATTATTCTATTTATGTAATCACACTCTCCTGCCGCATACACGGAAAGACTGTAGCTGTTTAATAAGTTATTGATTGGTATCAGATTAATATTCGCGGCATCTATTCCCGCTGAGTCAAATGCTGCGCCTACAGTTACTGCGCTAAACGGCAAATGCGTAGTCATCCAATCGACCATTCCAAGTTTTGTTCTTGCAACACACAACGCTGTAGTGCTGTCCGAACTACTTAACTGACATAACGCATATATGATGGCGTCGTTATGCATCACGCCAATAGAATCATATGGATTATCTGTGTTGTAAGGAACATACACGGTCGGCAGCTGACTCGATCCTAGCATTCTGCTGTTTGTTCTAATATTGCTTTCTGGAGACGCATCACATCCTGCAATAATTGCTAAAAGGATCAACCCAATGATCATCTGAATGAATCTTGATTGCTTCATAATACCCTCCACTTGATGTTTTTGTTGGTTATTATCTCAATATATCGCCTTCCTGATAGCTGACCGTTTTACTCGTCAGATATGGTAGTAGGCGTTGGAATATACCCTGTTGTTTGAGCTTGTCGATAAACTCCGGCTCGGGATCGTGCAACCGCAAATGCATCGCACAAAACCGCGCAAACGGCATATCCGGGTACGATACAATAAAATATTCAAGTCGTTTCTTGATATCAGCCTTAAAAGCGTCGGCATCATCGGGAATAAAGTATCCCATTCCCATAGTAAGAATTTGCTCGACTGCAATTTCTATATATGCCTGCAAAAATCTGCGCCGATGCCATTTATTGGAACAGGTATCTGCAAATGTTGCGTAATCGCGAAGCCCAGCACTAAATGCTGACGTTGAACTTGCTCCCGCAAATTCCATTCCATAAAAGAAACTCATCATTCTGTTTTGTGCAGCCCTATACGCTTCAAGTAACTCCTTGTCTTTTCGAGATGTCTCATTGATGTGAACGGTTTGATGTATGATACACCGCTTTATCTCATTTTTACTATCTGGTGAAGAATACATAAGAGTATCATGCATATCATAGATATCCGGCTCAAAGAAGGGACCCCAACCAAAGTTATCTGAGGCAGTTACAGCCACCCCCAATGTTGTTAGTTCAAATCTGCTTCTAAAAGTGTGCAATGGCGCTATTGGGATCGTATCAACAATGAGCCTCCAGAATCGTTTGCTTACATACACCCGCCCTTTCCCATTATCAAGCCGCACATACATATCGCTCATGGTATCGAGGAACAGAATCGTATCCTCACTATTATTACGCACAATTAGTGTGAACACCATACCGCCGTAAACGAACATCGAGTCGTCGGGTATGATGGTCGCGGAAATCGCTCCTTCCTCCTGCGCGGGCAAAGTGTATGGCGCCGCCAGAAGAAGCAGCAGGAAAGAGACACAAAGTCCTGGAACGAGACGCATAGCATGAACCTTTGGAGGTGAATAAACCCTACATCGCGTAGACGAAGGAATCCGGTGGAGGCTTGGATTCCCAGATTCTACATTATCTCAATCGAACGTGTATGTCCCCGCATCGTCAGTTTGCATTACGCTCCCATAAGAAAACGCGCGAAGAAGTGTTAGATGAAAGACCAAGCAATAATACTGACCGCATGCGACGAAAGCAAGAAAAAAGAACAATAAATCCGAAGAGGAGGGATGAAATGCGATCACAAGTTATAACTGGCGCCGTTGAAGTGCGGATTTAAGCGCGATCAGGACACGCTGGTTTCACCCGCCTGCGGCGTTATAGCGGGACCGAATCTAGCTGTCCGACTTCATCCCGCTGTTGTAACTTCAGCAACGATACGGCTGTCCATTCTATAGCCATCCATTTTTGCCGGTTTTAACCTCCTGGAGGTCGTAATGTTATTTCATTTTAGGTTCACATTTGTTTTAGTCGTCATCCTCCTTGTCATTTCTTCATGCTCAAAAGACGACAATCCCATAGCGCCGTCACAGACGCCGAGTGTGTCCATTGTCGTTGAAACGCCAAATCCCTCGATCGGTGAGCCGGTTGTGTTTAAGGCGCAGTATACAGGCGCCCCGTTGGCTCATCCGTCTTTTACGTGGAATTTTGGAGATAACACACCTACAGTAAACACAAGCGCTGATACGGTATCGCA
The DNA here is from genome assembly GCA_964408855.1 of uncultured Ectothiorhodospiraceae bacterium. Taxonomy (GTDB): domain Bacteria; phylum Bacteroidota; class Ignavibacteria; order SZUA-365; genus CAYPBB01. The sequence goes on along the minus strand of CAYPBB010000010.1, from coordinate 23,142 downwards.
TTCATTTTATAGTGGCGGGCAGTTCACTGTTACGGTACATCTCGTCGATTCTTCCACAAACATTGACGTGCGCGATTCGATCATCGTACAAATTACCGATGGGAGATCGGTGCACGTCGTGGCGTTAACCGCGAGTCCGGAAGTCGGTGCGCCCGTGCAGTTCAAGGCAGAGTACACCGGCCCGGCGTTGGATGCCCCTTCGTTTGAGTGGGACTTCGGAGACGGCACTCCGACGGTAACCAGGAATGCCGATACTGTCTCGCATTCATTTGCAGAGAGTCGCGAGTATACGGTCCGGATGCGCCTCGAAGATGCTTCAACCAATACAGTCATGCGCGATTCGTTAACGATTCAGCCGACAACTGCAAGAACGGCGTCAATCGTTCTGCTTACTACAAATCCGGAGGCAGGCGCCCCCGTGCAATTCAAAGCTGAGCACAATGGCGCCATATTGTTCGCCCCAACATATGAATGGGATTTCGGAGATGGCTCTCAGCATGAGTTTATCAGCACGCCGGTCGTTTCTCATACCTACAAAACGAAAGGTACCTTCAGCGTTACACTGAGGTTAAGCGACCTGAGCATTTCGTTTCCCCTTATCGCAACAACGGACATCGTCGTAACGGAGAACAAGCCGGTATGGCGCCAATGGAATTGGATAGATGTTACAATTCATGTCAAAGGGAGGTTTAATCTACACTATTATAACAATTCTTTTCCAAATGGAATCGACTCAGTATTTTATGACTCCGATCGATTCGTTATCGAAACATTTATGGATTCGTTCAAGCGCACTGGTTGGAACGGGAACGTGTTTTCTTTCGAGGCGATGCAATCCGCGGGTTCGGGAATGTCCGGCTTTTCGCATGATGTAAAATTCATAGCCGTGTTGTCGCCGGATGGATTAATGATCGATTCTCTCTATACACATGACGATTCCGGAGCATTTAATGCGGGTGTGTTTAATTTGGAAAAAAACGTGAGGTTGATTGCGAAACATATCCCCATCTCCTCCGCAATGGGATCTGACTGCCATTATCGTCTTGAAGGCGTAAAGGATTTTGGCAGCATACTATCCTTAGGTTATAGCGCTCATGACGAACGTTACATTCGCGGCTCGTATTATAGTTTGCTCTCAACCGAACCTACGTCCGATATGTATATCGACGTTCACTTCTATAGGAAATAACTATGATGCGTGCGTCGTTCTATATGGAAATAATGATACGTGGGGGTTTTGCTAGCACCGGCGAACGCCGGTGCTAGTGTTCCGATCGAAAGATGACGGGTTCTTCGAGGCGGGAATTTATTATTATAAAACAAGTTCTTCAGTTTCTATCCATTAAACGACCTGCGTTTATACTCCCCCCTACAACACATCCTTCAGATACTGCCCCGTGTAGCTGCCCCTGACCTTTACAATTTCCTCGGGCGTGCCTGCGGCGACAAGCGAACCGCCTGCCTCGCCGCCTTCGGGACCCAGGTCGATCACCCAATCGGCGGATTTGATGACGTCGAGGTTGTGCTCGATGATGAGCACGCTGTGTCCGGCATCGATCAGCGCACTGAAGCATTCCAGCAGCTTGTGAATATCGTAGGGATGCAAACCCGTCGTCGGCTCGTCGAAGATAAACAACGTATGCTCGTCGGTGCTGGAGAAGAGATGCAGCGCCAGTTTCAGGCGTTGCGCCTCGCCGCCGGAAAGCGTCGTCGCGCTTTGACCCAGCCGCATATAGCCCAGTCCCACGTCTTCCAGCACCTGCAGACGATTGGTGATGCGCGGCACGGCTTCGAAGAACTTCAGCGCCTCGGCGACCGTCATGTTCAGCACATCGACAATGTTTTTGCCGCGGAATTCCACGTCGAGGATTTCCTTCTTGTAGCGCGTGCCCTTGCAGGTTTCGCACTCGAGGAACAGGTCCGCCATGAACTGCATCTCGACCTTGATGAAGCCGTCGCCTTCGCAGGTATCGCACCTGCCGCCGGGCACGTTGAACGAGAAGTAGCCCGGCGCGTACCCCTGTATTTTCGCGCGGGGCGTCGAGGCAAACACATCGCGGATGGCGTCGAACGCCTTGATATACGTAATCGGATTGGAGCGCGGCGTCCGCCCGATAGGACTTTGATCCACCATCTCGACATGTTTGACGTGCGACGATCCCTTGAATCCTCCGAACATCCCCACTTCGCCTTCGAATACCCCGTCGATTTCCTTCTTCAATCCACCGTACAGAATATCGTGTACCAGCGTACTCTTGCCAGAGCCGCTCACGCCCGTGACGACGGTCATCACATCCAGCGGCACGACAATGTCGTCGCCTTTGAGATTGTTCTGCCGGGGACTGAGGATACTAACGTGTTTTGTAGATTTGCGGCGTTTCTTCGGAACGGGAATCGTGAGTTTGCCCGCAAGGAACTGTCCCGTCAGCGAGGCTTTCTCTTTGACGATCTGTTTCGGCGTTGCGATGGCGACGATCTCGCCGCCGTTTTCGCCTGCGAAGGGACCCATGTCCACAATGAGGTCGGCAAGCTGCATCATTTCGGCGTCGTGTTCCACCACCAGCACGGTGTTCCCGAGATTGCGGATGGAGAGCAGGATATTGATGAGCCGCGTGTTATCGCGGGGATGCAGACCGATAGTGGGTTCGTCGAGCACATATAGCGCTCCGACAAGGGTGGAGCCGAGCGACGAGGCGATGTTGATACGCTGCGATTCGCCGCCCGAAAGCGTATGCGAAAGCCGGTCCAGTGTCAGGTAGCCGAGACCGATATCCACCAGTATTCCCAGCCGCTTGTTGATTTCTTCCAGAATGCGGTCGGCAACCTCCAGGTCGTATTCGCCGAGCTGAAGTCCCCGGAAGAAATTCCGTAGCTTCTCGATGCTGATGGTGGTCAGGTCGCCGAGCGATTTTCCGCCGATCTTCACTGCCCGCGCATCAGGGCGCAGGCGTGAGCCTCCGCATTCCTCGCAAGTGGTGTAACCCCGATACCGTGCGGCAAGAATGCGGTAGTGCATTTTGTAGTTGTTCTCCTCGACCATCTTGAAGAACCCCTTCACGCCGAGGAAGCCCTTTGCGCCGTTCCAGACAAATTCCTGTTGCTCCTTCGTCATCTCGCGCCAGGGGGTGTTGACCGGGACGCCTTTGTCTTTCGCGACGCGCAACAGGTCGCGGTAATGCTTGCTATGTTTGGGTGTGCTCCAGGGTTGAACCGCATTCCCGGCAAGCGAGAGCATATCGTTCGGGACGACCAGATTACGGTCGATGCCGGTGGTGCGTCCGAAGCCCTGACAGGTGGGACACGCGCCTGCCGGCGAATTGAATGAAAACAACTGTGGATCGGGCTCCATGTATTGCGTGCCGCATGCGGAGCATTCGTGCCGGTTGCTGAACCGCCACTCCTCGCCGCTCTCGTGGAAGCGGATGCGCACGTAGCCGTCGCCTTCGGTGAACGCCGTTTCGAGCGAATCGGTCAGCCGCGACGTGTCTTCCCGCCGCCAGGCAAGACGGTCGACAAGGACGAAGACGTCGGACTTCTCCGCGTCGAGAGTTGCCGCTGACTCCAGTTCTACAATCTCTCCATGCATGAGTATACGCGCGAAGCCTCGGTTTTTGAGCGTCTCAAGCTCTTCTGCAATCGTATGTCCTTCATGACCGTGCAGAGGGAAGAGCACATAGATGCGCGTACCGTCGGGGACGGCCTCGAGGCGTTCCAGCACCGTACGTACGCTGTCGCGCTGCACGCGCTGCCCTTCGTTCAGGCAATAGGTTTTGCCGATGCGGGCATAGAGAAGGCGCAGGTAATCGTAGATCTCCGTTGTCGTACCGACGGTGGAGCGCGGATTGCGAGTGACTGTTTTCTGTTCGATGGAGATTGCCGGAGCGATACCCTGAATGAAATCCACGTCGGGCTTGTTCATGCGCTCGAGGAACTGCCGCGCGTAGGAGGAAAGGCTTTCCACGTACCGGCGCTGTCCTTCGGCGTAGATGGTATCGAATGCCAGCGACGACTTGCCCGAACCGCTGACTCCCGTGACAACGATGAGATTGTTGCGCGGAAGCTCGAGGGAGACGTTTTTCAGATTATTGACCCGCGCCCCGCGGATGATGAGATTCCTGTTGGGAACGGAAGCACTGACGGCGCCGGTTTTCGATACCGCCGTCGCTGCGCCGTTTTTCTTCTTTTTTCCTGAGTTCGCGCCGTTTGCTGAAGCCATGTCTATAAGAACGCTTTCGGGTCTGTCCCGGTTTCGGAAATCGTAAACACAAGTATAGCGAGAAATCCGCTTTCCCTGCAAGCCGGGATAGACGATCGGCTAAATTTATTTATCCCCATGCAATAATCATTGAATAGGAACCTCCACCCTGCATCGGACGTACAGAATAAAGCGGCGGGTGAATACGCGTTGCGTTCGCGCAATGTCTCCACCTGTGCTGTCGTTATCCTGAATACCGGCGCGGAACCGTTTCACCACAAGCACCATGCGATGATTGAGCGCATTTCCAATACGTTGTTCCTGTTGTTTCTCTTGCCTTCCGCTCTCTGCGCGCAGAACGGCGGCGGGGAAGCGGTGTATTTCTATTATCCTCGTGCGTACAACTCGTGGGAGTACAAGATCGCCGCAGGAGTCAATGTGACCAAGATCCCAATGGAGATCGCGGAAGAGGAGATCAACATTTCGCCGATGTTGAATGTGGAATATCGAATCGGATTGCCTGAACGCATCGGGTTGACGTTCGGGGTCAAGGGGAATTATATCTCCAACATGGGCACGTTGGGTGTGTACTGGAATGCGCCGGTCGAAGGTGTGGCGTTGAGCGCGGGTGTGAAAACAGGACTGTGGTTCGGTCACCTTGAATCACATTATTTCGATTTGAAAACGTTCGGAATCAACCTGCATCCCGTCGTGTCGGCGGGAGTGGCATTCGATGACGTCTGCGTCTCGGTAACCGCCGACGTGCAGTACGGCTACCTCTCCACCTCGTCGAACGATTACCTGCTGATCGAGGAGTACTACCCGCATTCGGCGTACAGCATCGGCGTTGTTATCGAACAGCCGCTATGGAACGACCAATGGGTAGCTCTGGGGGCGAAACTCACCTACGCACGGACCTACCATCAGTCGTGGCTCTCGTACTCCACCATCCGGCAATATCTCCTCTATCCCGAACTATCCTTTGGATTCATCCTATGAAAGGTGCTGGAATTATACTGCTCATCGCCGCTGCTGCTCTGATTGCCGGATGCGAAAACCATATCCCCGGCGTATCGGCGCCCACTCCGCCAGTTCCCGATCCGCTGTCGAATACCTCGCCTCTGACGGCGGAGATGCAACGCCGGACCGAAGGCGTGTTCATCGTTGAACAGGGACGAGAGGATTTCGGCGATTCTGTAGTGTTGAAATGGAACGCCGGCTATTGTTCGCTGTTCGCCGGGAAGAATTCCGCCTACTGCGTTATGCAATGCGGGCACAACGATTCCGCCGTCGTGTTCAGCGGCTTCTGGCGGTTCGCACAGTCGGAGTATACCGGCACAATGACATTCTCGGCGGAAGCGGCTGCGGCTGATTGTATTCTGCACGGAGAGGGCACTGCCGAATCGGTAACCTTACGAGGATTGTTCGGAGACGGAAACAAACCTCCCTGGAAGCCCGTAACGCTGCGGTTCAAGCGCGCACTGACGCGGAAACCGGAGGACTTTTACATTATCGGTCACCGGGGAGGAGGGAGGAATATCGACCGGCTGCCCGTTTCGGAGAACACGTGCGAGATGATCCGGTATTCCGAACGCCTCGGCGCGAATGCCGTGGAAATCGACGTGCAGTGTACGAAAGACGGCGTGCCGGTGTTGTTTCACGACCAGTACCTCACAACGCGGCTGATCAACGAAGATTACATAACCGGCAAGGTATCGGACTATACGCTGGCGCAGTTGAAAACGCTGTGCACATTGAAAAACGGCGAACGTATTCCGACGCTTCGCGAGGCGCTTCAAACGGCGATTGAACAAACGCATCACCGTCTTGTCTGGCTCGACATCAAGGCGTACGGCATCGTTGCCACAGTGGCTGCAGTGCAGCGGGAGTATATCGAACTGGCGCGGCGGCAGGGCAGGGATATCGAAATTGTGATGGGACTGGCGGAAGACGCGCCCTATAACGAATACCTGCGGCTCTCTCCCGCCGAACGCCCGCCTGCGCTGTGCGAATTCGACGAACCGAGAGTGATCGAATCCGGCTCCGTTATCTGGGCACCCCGCTGGTCGCGCGGTTTGCTCAACGATCGTATCGCGGCAATGAATGCGCGTGGCGTGCGCGTGTTTACATGGACGGTGGATTTGGAGGACCTGATACATACGTTCTTTACCGGGAGCGATCCCGATGGAATGCTTTCCAATTACCCGGCAATGGTGGCGTATGAGTACTATACGCATTAGCGCGGCAATTGCTGCGTGTGTGGCGCTGCTTGCGGTCTCGATGTATTCGCAGGATTTGCCCGGTTCCTCAGGAGACAGCACGTTTGCCGTTGCGGTGATACCTTCCGCAGGACTGGGCACAATGTTGCATTCGGGAGCAGCGGCGGGGAAGGAGGCAGACTGGCTACTTCCCGGCTGTGCGATGCTGTGGAAGCCGAACCGCCGGTTGAATATCGGCGTAGAAGCGGCGTATATGAAGCTGGAGCGCGTCTCGAAAACCGTCGTATCCGACGTGTACGGAACGACGGAAATGAACGCAAGTCTGAACGCTGCCGCATTCATTCTGTTGTTCGATATGGAAGTGTGGAAGCTGAATATTTCCGGCGGAATGGGCGCGAGTTTGGTGCAATCCTCGGTAACGGCGTATGAATCCACAGTCGATGCGTCGTCGTGGATGGCGGCGTACTATGGTTCGGCGACGTATTACCTGCCGCTGTCCGGGCGCTTCGCACTCGGGATCAAAGCGGGCGTGTATTCGATCCCGAAGATCGATAAAATCACCGGCGGGATTTCTCTGGCTATATCGTACGATATACTGCAATGGTAGGCGAAATAATTCTATCGTATCAAAAATCCGAGCGTAATTGTCCAGTCTTCGGAATACAGCCCGATATTAGAATCTTCAGCTCCAATGGATGTAATGCCCCGGCTATACCGGGTTTCGAACGTGAACAACTTCGCCCACTCCACGCCCACCCCTGCATGCAACAAGTAATCGACATCTTTGAAGAGTTGTCTTTCAACCGGGGCGCCCATATCATGGCGTTCGATTGAAAAATGTCCCGGATTGAGAATCACAGCGACCGATCCGCCTGCGCTTACGTACGGAACGAGCATCCCCTCCGAAAAGACATACCTGGCGCCGATGGGGAATTCAATTTCATCCAGGAGATATCCTCCCGCATTTTTCTGTATACGCTGAGGGGCGGCGAAAATGGAAACGAGCTCATTGAATCCATATTCCACCCGGACGCCGAACACGCCGTTCCATGACAACTCGTCGTAGTCAGAACATCCGGGGGGCGCGCAGTAGCCGGAGTAGTTCATGCCCGCAAATGCGCCGTAGCGCCATTGCGCCTGCATGTTTGCATTGGGAAACAAGGCAAGGATGAGCATGAAAGGCAGAAGTAGTTTCATAAATGTGTATCTAACCTATCCAATGAAAACAATAAGAGCCTGCCCTGCGTACTGGGGAAATTCCCTCACCGCCTCAGCGGGTGCGCCACGGCGGCAATACGGACGTCGGCGATGCCTGCTGAGTTCAACGCGCGGACGCATTCGCCCAACGTCGCACCGGTGGTGATAATATCGTCCACAACGATGACGGGGCTGGGCGCGATTCGCTCGGCGGCTGCTTCGCGCACGGCGAACGCCCCTTCGAGGTTGGCTTTCCGCTCTTCCTGCGTCAACAGCGCAGCGGATTGCGATTCGGTGTAGCGCGTGCGGTACAGCACTCCCGGTTCTATTGCCAGACCGGTTTCGGCGGCAATGCCCCTGGCGATGTATTCGCTCTGGTTGTAGCCGCGTTCCAATTGCTTCGTTTTGTTCAGCGGTACAGGCACGAGAACCGGTTCTCCGTCCAGAATCGGTGTGCCGTACATCCGCTCGCCCAACAGACGCCCCAGCCATTCGCCGACGGAGTGCATGCCCTTGTACTTCAGCGTGTGCAGGCAGGTTTCGATCACGCTTTCCTTCTCGTAATCATATCCTGCGGCGATGAACGTTGCCGCGGGAGGGTAGGTGAGCGATTCAATCAGGTCCTGCGAACCGTCTTCGCCGATATGCAGTTCCATCATATCCCCGGCGCATTTGCCGCACAGCACATCCCCCGAATGGATGGGCGCGTCGCAGCCCAGGCATCGCGGCGGATACACGAGATCGAGAAAGGGCGCGGCAAGGTTCCCGGCGCGGCGAAATGCGGATGAGAGATTCATGCGGGCAACTTAGAAAAGCGCGTCGCAAAGCGCAACAGACTTGAAAATCAGGGACAAAATCAGTACTAATGCACCGGTACACAGGAGCGATTATGCCGAAACCTCGAAAGAAATTTGCGAATCCTCTCGCCGCTCAGGCTGCACGGGAATACAACAACGGCGCGACGATCGAAGAAATCGCCGTGAAGCACCGAACTTCGGCAGTCGAGGTCTACAACTGGCTCAGAAGCCAGGGTTGCACGCCGAAAGGGAAGTACGCATTTCTTGGGAAGGAATTTCCCGAGCTGACGAAGGAACAGGAACAGGCCATGCTGAAGGAACAAATCGCTCTTATCGAAGCGGAGAACGCCTATCTCCGCGACGCCATCAGGAAGATTAAGGCGCAGGATACACCGCCGGAACCATAGTCTGCGGCGCTATCCGATGGAACGGCATGCGGGGAGCGGTGTTCTATTCGTCGCCGTGCGATGAATGTTCCGGCGTACCGGTGGGTTCGTCCAGAACGACGGCGTCGAGGTGTTTGTGGCGTACGTTCGTCGCTTCGACGGCAAAGATGACCTCCTCGGAAATATTCGTCGATTCGTCGGCGATACGTTCGAGGTCCTTGCAGATGCCGATGAGCGCGACGCCCGCCGGCGCCATCGACCCATTGCGAGACATCAGGTCGACGAGCTTCGCGCGGTTGGCGCGGTCGAGTTCGTCTACTTCCGAGTCGCAGGCGATAACTTTTCGTGCCAGCGCTGGATCGTACTGAATGAACGCATTCAGCGCTGTTTCGAACATGACAAGCGCATTCCTTCCCATTTCCCGGATCGCGGTTGCCTCGATGAGCGACGAAAATGTGCCGCCGGCGATAATGGCACGGGCAATGTTCACAGTGTAATCGCCGATTCGTTCGATGCTGCGGTTGATTGCCAGCGACGACATGATGACCCGCAGGTCCGTGGCGACCGGTTGCTGCAACGCGAAGAGGTTCAGGCATCGCTTCTCGATCTTGAGGTCGTACTTGTCGATCTTTGCGTCCCTGTCTATTACCAGTTGTGCGGCGGCGGTGTCGCCGGTATCGAGCGCGGAGAGCACCGCTTCCAGTTGTTCCTGCGCAAGACTGCCCATCTTGATCAGTGTCGCCAGCAGTTTTTGAAGTTGTTCGTCGTAGCGTGAAAGGATATGGTCAGACATACGTAGATCCGGTGATGTACAATGATAATGATGAAGAGAGTGTTGAACGGATCGCGGCGGAACGGAGCCGCATCCGCAGACAGCCGGTTGAGCGATTAACCGAACCTGCCGGTGATATAATCCTGAGTCTGTTGTTTCTCGGGTTTTACAAATATCGTTTTTGTCTTGTCATATTCAATCAGTTCGCCGAGATAAAAAAACGCGGTATAGTCGCTGATGCGCGCCGCCTGCTGCATATTGTGCGTCACAATAATGATGGTGTACTTTGTTTTCAACTCGTGGACGAGTTCCTCGATCTTCAGCGTTGAAATGGGATCCAGCGCGCTGGCAGGTTCGTCCATCAGCAGAATATCCGGCTCCACTGCGAGGCTGCGCGCGATGCACAGCCGCTGCTGCTGACCGCCTGAAAGCCCCGTCGCCGAATGCTTCAGCCTGTCCTTCACCTCGTCCCAAAGTGCTGCCTGGCTCAGACTTCGTTCGACGATTGCGTCAAGCTCAGCCTTCTTACCAATTCCCGCCAGTCTCGGTCCGTACGCCACATTTTCATACACCGACCCGGGAAACGGATTTGATTTCTGAAACACCATCCCGATTCGCTTCCGCAACCTGGCTACATCCGTTCCTCTGCCGTAAATGTCCTCTCCTTCGATCAGCACATTGCCGGTCAGTTTTATTCCGGGAATAAGATCGTTCATGCGGTTCAGCGTTCTCAGAAACGTTGTCTTGCCGCATCCCGAGGGACCGATAAACGACGTTACCTTCCTTGAGTATATATCCATCGTGATATCGTTCAGCGCCTGTTTGGAGCCGTAGAAGAAGGAAAGGTGCTGCGATTGTATGATGATATCTTTCATTCGGTCTGCGGTTCGAGGATATCTCGTTTCTCGTTGTTTGTGTATCTCTGCGGACACGAATTATGCCTGTCCGCTGTGTCCGACAACAACGCGGGTCCGGGGGAAAGTTCATTCCGCGATGCTATCAGTCTCGAAAAATGCGCGAATCGGAACATCCCCGCAATGGGACACCGGCGATTTAACGATTTGGTAACATGACAGTAACACCGGACTAATGCCGGGGGTATAGTTTCGTAGTACCATTTGTATTCGCTCAAACATTGAATGGCAGACATATCTATGAGAACAAGCAAAACAGCAATCATTGCTCTGGTGGGAGCAATAATGTTAACCCTGACCGTTTACGCACAGGATAAAGCGCCGTCGCAGGAGAAGCAGGCGTCCGGCGCCATTGGCCCGGTAAAATTCAGCGGACTGATGTTCGGCGATGCGTATTACAACGCCGACCAGATCAATCCGGAAAAGAAGGACCAGAACGGCTGGCAATTCCGCCGGATCTACTTCACCGCCGATTATACCATCAACGCAGACTTTTCTTCCCGATTCCGTCTGGAAGCCGATCAATCGGCCAATACCAGCAACGGGAAAATCGGCGTTTTTGTCAAAGACGCCTGGTTGAAATGGAAGAACATCTACTCCGGCGCAGACCTCATCGCCGGTATATCGCCGACGCCCGCGTTTGAAGTATCGGAAAGCGCCTGGGGCTACCGTTCGCTCGAAAAAACCATCCTCGATTATTTCGGTATCGTTTCCTCGCGCGACCTCGGTCTCGATCTCAAAGGGAAATTCGACGACAAGGGCATGGCGAGCTACTGGGTGAAAGTCGGAAATAATTCCGGCAACGCGCCGGAATCGAATAAGTACAAGCGCTATTATGCGCAGGTGCAGTTCAAACCTGCCGCCGGATTTCAGGCGACGCTGTACGGCGATTTCGCCTCAAACAAACAGAAGGCCGATCCGGTAACGGGCGAAATGAAGGATAACAACGCGTTCGTTTTTGCCGGGTTCGCGAATTACGAACACGAAAACACGTTTTCCGCCGGTGTGGAAGCGTTCATGAAATCGCAACAAAACAACTACGCCAATGCAGGCGGAGAGCTGGCGTCGCAGTCGGGCATCGGCCTTTCGTTCTGGGCATGGGCAGGATTGACGGAGAACATTAAACTCGTCGCCCGGTACGATATGTACGATCCGAATTCGGATGCAGACGCAAAGGACGATCAGGAAGCGCTGATTATCGGCGCGGTCGATTTTGCAGTGGCGCCGACGGTGCATGTCATGCCCGGCGTTGAAATGCATACGCTCGAAGGCCAGGACAACGACGACCTGGTGCCGAGAGTGACGTTCTTCTGGGAATTCTAATAACACTATACAACGACAACAATAGGAATATCAATGAAGATGAAAGCAATTGCGGTATGCCTCCTGATTGCGGGGCTCCCCCCCTCGATCGCAGGTGCGCAAGTGAAACTGAACGGCGCAGGGGCAACCTTCCCGTACGTGATTTATTCGAAATGGTTCGATCTCTATCATCAGAAAACCGGCGTCGAATTTAACTACCAGTCTATCGGTAGCGGCGGCGGCGTGAAGCAGACGATCGAAGGCACGGTCGATTTCGGCGCATCGGATGCGTTCCTATCCGAAGATGAAATGGCGCAGATCAAGAAGAAACAGGGCACCGATATTCTTCATATCCCCACCGTCATGGGCGCGGTTGTGGTGACGTATAACGTGCCGAAAGTCGAGCAGGGTTTGAAGCTCACCCCCGAAATTCTTGCGGACATTTTTCTCGGCAAGATCATCATGTGGAACGACGCAAAAATTAAAGCCGCCAATAAAGGCGTGAAGTTACCCGAAACGGCGATTGTCGTGGTACACCGTTCCGACGGTAGCGGCACGACGAGCATCTTCACCGACTATCTGGCGAAGGTCAGCGCGACATGGAAGAAGGAAGTCGGCGCGGGCAAAGCCGTGAAATGGCCGGTCGGTCTCGGCGGCAAGGGCAACGAAGGCGTCGCCGGTCTCGTAAAGCAAACCGACGGCTCGATCGGATACGTTGAACTTGCATACGCCGTCCAAAACAAACTCGACTACGCGCAGATCAAGAATAAAGCCGGAAATTATGTTCTGCCTTCCTTTGAATCCGTTTCCGCTTCTGCGGCGGGCGCAATCAAATCGATGCCCGCGGATCTTCGCGTTTCACTGACGAACGCCGACGGCAAGAACGCGTACCCGATTTCCGGTTTCACCTGGCTGCTGGTCTACCAGACGATGAAGGACAAGACGAAGGCGGAAGCAATGAAGAAATTCCTCAAGTGGGCGCTTACCGATGGCGAGGCGTATGCCAAAGAACTCTACTACGCTCCGCTTCCGAAGGAAGTCGTCAAACTCTGCCAGAAAAAGGTGGATCAGATAACATATAAAAAGAAATGAGTCACGGTACCCCAAACAACAACCCCATGACACATCAAACACAGCAGGGCAAACGCTCTGCTGTGTTTGCTCGTTATTTCAAATCCCTGACGAAGCGCAACAAGGGCGATCTGCTCTTTCAGAGTACCACGCGGTTTTTCGCCTTCATGGTATTAGGCGTCGTGTTCATGATGGCGTATGAAATGACGGTTCAATCGATGCCATCGATCAAGCATTTCGGGTATTCTTTTATCGCTAGCACTGAATGGGATCCTGTCAACGAACGATACGGAGCCATTCCGTATATCGCCGGAACGCTGTATTCCGCGTTGGTCGCGCTTGCGTTAGCCCTCCCCATGAGTATGGCGGTCGCCATTTTTCTATCCGAATATGCCCCCGACTGGCTGGAGCGCCCTCTTTCATTACTGGTGGAGCTGCTCGCCGCAATTCCGAGTATCGTATACGGCTTGTTCGGAATCTTTGTGCTGATTCCCTGGCTCAGGACGGATATACAGCCGTTTCTAATGAAGCATTTCGGATATCTCCCGATTTTCAAGGGAGCGCCGTATGGGTTCGGGATGCTTGCGGCGGTGATCATTCTTGCCATAATGGTTCTGCCGATCATCATCTCCATCTCGAGAGATGTGATGCGGTCCATCCCCGCATCGCAGCGCGAGGCTGCCTACGCGCTCGGCGCAACGAAATGGGAAACCATCCGGGTCGTGCTGAAAGGGGCGAAATCCGGTATCCTCGGAGCGACACTGCTGGGACTCGGCAGAGCGGTCGGAGAGACGATGGCGGTAACTATGGTGATCGGTAACCGCGCCGAACTGTCGTGGTCGCTCTTCGATCCGGCGCATACGATGGCAAGCGTTCTGGCGAACGAATTCGCCGAAGCCTCGTCCCAACTGCACGTCAGTTCGCTCATCGAAATAGCGCTGTTGCTCTTTATTATCACGATGATTTTGAATGCCGTTGCGCGCCTTATCGTGTGGAGCGTGACGCGAAAATACAAGGCGGTGGCAAATTGAGCAATGACCTGTACTTTCGCTATAGAAAACTGAAAAGCGGTTTGATGGCGGCGCTCTCGGGAATCAGCGTGGTTCTTGTGCTGGCGCCGTTGTTTCTGATTCTGTACTACACGATCTCCAAAGGCATCTCGTTTATCAACTGGGATTTCTTCACGCAAATGCCCAAGCCTGTCGGCGAAGCGGGCGGAGGCATGGCGAATGCCCTTGCCGGTTCGGGAATCGTGACGGGAATCGGTTGTCTGATCGGAATCCCCGTCGGCATTTTCGCAGGCATTTACCTCGCCGAAAAGGAAAAGAGTTGGTTCGCCAATACTGTCCGCTTTTTCACCGAAGTGCTGAACGGCATTCCATCCATCGTCATCGGCGTGGTGGCATACATCATCGTCGTCATACCGATGCAGCGGTTTTCCGCGCTGGCAGGCGGCGTCGCCATCGGGATTATCATGATACCGCTCGTGACGCGCACCACCGAAGAGATGATTCGCCTGGTGCCCTCGTCGTTCCGCGAAGCCGGACTGGGACTCGGTATTCCGCGTTGGAAAACGACGATGTTCATCATTCTTCCAGCGGCATTCCGGGGCATCCTGACGGGCGTGCTGCTCTCCGTCGCGCGCGCGCTCGGCGAAACAGCTCCGCTGATCTTCACGTCGCTCGGCAACCGCTTCTGGTCCACCCAACTCGATCAACCTATCGCAACGATGACCGTGTTCATCTACGACTACGCCCGTGCGCCGTTCGACGACTGGAATCAGCAGGCATGGGCTGCTTCGTTTGTACTGATCATGATTGTGCTTCTTCTCAATATTATTTTCAAAATCGCTACCCGAAAAACCTATACCGCATGACACAGGAAACGATAGACATCAAACCAATCGTGGAATCGATACTTCAGGAACAACCCCAGGAAGCGCGCTCTGTTATTTCCGTCCATAATCTCAGCGCGTTTTTCGGAAAGACGCGTGCGCTGCACAGCATTTCGATGGATATCTACCGAAACCGCGTTCTCGCCATTATCGGACCTTCGGGATGTGGCAAGTCGACGTTTCTCCGCAGCCTCAACCGCATGCACGAGGAAGCGGGCGGATCGATTCAAGGTGAGATACTTCTGGACGGAGAAAATATCATGGAAAGCGATCCGGTGTACCTTCGCCGCAGGGTCGGAATGGTGTTCCAGAAACCGAATCCCTTTCCGACCATGTCAATCGCCGATAACGTGACTGCCGGATTGCGGTTGAAGGGGATCCGCAATAAGAAGGTTCTCGCCGAAGCGATGGAAGACGCGCTCCGCAAGGCGGCGCTGTGGGACGAAGTGAAGGACTCGCTCAACAAGCCTGGTAACAGCATTTCGGGCGGACAGCAGCAGCGGCTTTGCATTGCGCGCACACTCGCCGTGGAACCGGAGGTCATTCTCATGGACGAACCAGCCAGCGCGCTCGATCCGATTTCCACGGCGAAAATCGAGGAGCTGATTTACGAGCTTCGTAAGAAATACACCATCGTGATTGTGACGCATAATATGCAGCAGGCATCGCGGGTAAGCGATCACACGGCGTTCTTTTACATGGGGAATCTTGTCGAGACGGGGAAGACGAAGGCCATCTTCACCCGGCCGTCGATGAAGCAAACGGAAGATTACGTTTCGGGACGCTTTGGGTAAAACCTCGTTCAGAGGTTTCTATTGGCAGGCGGGTCTGTTGCGATGCATCGGACCCGCTTTTTATATGCTTACCGGCATCCTTTTTGCACCCCAGGTACCGGGTCGCGGATCGAACCTGCCTTCGAGCGGCGTTCCGCAGGAAGCACAGGCTCCCTCAGGAGTGAGGTTCCATTCCGCTAATTGGTACCAGTCCCGCCCGATAAGCATATCGCCGCAATGATGACAGTAGGTGCTCTGCATCTGTTTGTCGTGGATATTCCCCGTATAGACATGGCGGATACCGTTTTTGCGCGCGATATCCCTTGCGCGGAGAAGCGTAGAACCCGGTGTTGGGTGCGTATCCAGCATCCGGAAATCGGGATGAAAGGCGGAGAAATGCAACGGCACGCCGGGACCCAGGTTCGTAGCGATCCATTGCGTCATTTCCTCGATCTCGCGCTCCGAGTCGTTCTCGCCGGGAATCAGCAGCGTGGTGATTTCCAGCCAGACGTCCTTTTCGCGATGAACGTACTGCAGGGTTTCCAGTACCGGCGCGAGTTGTCCTCCGCAGGTACGCCGGTAAAATGTATCCGTGAAGCCCTTGAGGTCGACGTTTGCAGCGTCCATCCATCGGAAGAAATCGCGGCGCGGTTCATCGCAGATATAGCCGGCTGTCACAGCGACGTTCATTACGCCTGCTTCGCGGCACGCCTGCGCCGTATCGACGGCATACTCGAGAAAGATCACCGGATCGTTGTACGTATAGGCGACGCTTTTGCACCCGTGCGCAGCAGCGGCGCGGGCAATGGCGCCGGGCGGCGCTTCATCCTGAAGGCGGTCCATGCTGCGCGCTTTGCTCATGTCCCAGTTCTGGCAAAAGCTACAGGTAAGATTGCATCCGGCGGTTCCGAACGACAACACCGCCGATCCGGGATAGAAATGGTTCAGCGGCTTTTTCTCGATAGGATCGATGCAGAATCCGCTGGAGCGCCCGTACGTGGTGAGCGCCATGGCATTCCCTTCGCACATGCGGACAAAACACAATCCGCGCTGCCCTTCATGCAATTGGCAGAAACGCGGACAAAGATCGCACTGAATCCGTCCGTCGTCCAGCGTGTGCCAGTATGATGCGGGGTGGTAGTTCATGCAGGCAATGTAAGAAACGGGAAGAGTAAAGTCAGCAGGGAGTAAAGAATCCGCCAATCCGGGACGCCATCGCGGATCCTTGCCGCGTCCAGATGACTCACTGGGCGCGGCGAGGGTACGAATATTGGTCGCGAACTACTTGATCTTTGTTTCCATTGCCGCTAATTCGTCCAGTTTGTCGCTGCCCATCTTCGCATCGGTGACGAATTGGCGCATTTTGGCGATGTATTGTTTGGCGGATTCTGCGTCTTTCTTTTCGATCAGGTCGCTGATGATATACATTCCGACCGAATACGGGATCGACGCCAGTGCGCCTTCCGGTACGCTGCGTCTGACAGGACTCTTGTCCAACTCGGTAGCCAGTTTCCCTGCGAACAGCTTGCCGTCGATTCCTTCAAGCGACGCTTTCATCGATTCGTAATCGTATTGTACCGCGTTTTTATCCGTGGTGGGGAGGTAGTAGGCGCCTTTAAGTATAAACGACGGTATGCTCGACGATACCGCGGAAAGATCGCATGTCGTCGAGAATGCAATGGGCCTGCCAAGCTTCTCGCCAAGCTCTACCCAATGCGAAAGTACCCATGACGACAGTGGCTCCATATTCGCCGGATTGTCGTAATACGTCATAAGCGAATCGATCCCCGCCTGCGTTACCGGGAGCGGAAGTTGATACCGCTTTGAAACCAGCGCAGGATACCAGCCGGTATTCAACAGGTTGATATTCACCAATGCGATATCTTTTCGAAGCGACTCCATTTTCTGGAGCATCGCTACGGGGTACGTATCGACATCGCCGTTCGTGATAAGGATTGCGTTCTGCGGGAGGTTCTTCAGTAACCACCGGATCATTTCAATAGCGGCGGGTGCGAAGAACTTGTTGTTGTAGAATGCCTCGAGCGCTTTCGCTTCCATTTCGCTATCGCCCCGGCGCAGGGCTTCGATCCAGACGGTAATCCATGCGTTGCATTCGTTCGGATCGCTTTTCACCGCTTTTGTCAAGTACTTCCAGGCGGTGTCGTTATCAGCCTTTTCCCATCCCGAATACTGAGGGAAATACAAGTTGCCCAGAACCGTATTGGCGAACGCGTGGTCCGGATCGATCGAAAGAGCTTTTTTCGCCGCTGCGTCTGCTTCATCCATTTTCGACATTCTACGGGCAACGTCCGCATACCATGCCCACCCGTCGGGATTGCCGGGCAACGCCTTTGTGATTTTTTCGAAGTAAATGATAGCGGAGTCGAGCTGGTTCTTGTCGAAATACCCCATCGCGGCGGTATAGTCGGGCGATTTGGCGAGTTCGGCGGCTGCATCCCCTTTCTGTTTCCCGCATCCGGTAACAAGGATGGCGGTAAGCAGGATGACCGGGGCAGCAATGAGAAGCATTGTTCGCTGTACACGAAGTGCCATAGGTTCTCCAGGTGCTGTGTGAATGTATCGGTATGTGCAAAGGTACGTTTTCTTTCGCCGACAATCATTAGACGGAAACAGGTACGAATGGTTCCGAACTGCCGCGGTGGGTACTGCGGTGTAACTTTTCCCCGAGTGGCGGGTTAAGCTGTTGGAAGCGTCGAGCTTGTTTCCAGGAGGTAATTATGAAAAAGCTAATCTTTTCCGTCCTCGTCTTAACCATCGTTGTTTCGGGCGGCGTCTCTGCCCAGCCATCTCTTAACTTCAAACGAATCGTAAACAACTGGCCTACCATCGAGCTGTATTTCATGGTATCGGTCGACGGTCAACCTGTGTATAATTTCAACAAGGAACACAATTTTCGGATTCACGAGAACGGCGCGCCGGTAGGGGACTTCACGCTCTGGTGCCCGGACGGGGATAGAAGGTTCGTTGTCTCCGCAACTTTCGTTATGTGCCAGACGAGGTTCAATGAAGGTGCGATAAAAAACAGCGCAAATACCTATATCGATTTACAGGACGGAATCTACGACGAATCATCCATTATTTGGGGGATGGGCGATGTGCGTACCGCGCTCGGTATGACTGTCGATCTCGCGCAATGCAAACAGGCAATAAATGCCGCCCCTACGACCGGAGCGATTCATCTCTATGACGCTATCTATCAAGCCGTACAGGAAGTGATCAACAAGGGGAATAATCCTATCCGCGCCGTTCTGGTGTTTGCCGGAGGCAATGATGAAGGAAGTATCGTTTCTGCGCAGGAGATCATTAGTCTGGCACTTAGAAATCGCATTCCGATTTACCTATTTTCATTCAATCCGGTAGACGCAAGTGCAATAAGTCTAATCGCTGCTCTGACCGGTGGCAGGCATTTCCATAACCCGTCGGAGTATGATGTTACAGGTGTGATGTACGAATTGCAACAGCCGTATATCGGTCCGGTGCATATGGAATGCCTCATTACCTATCAGTCCGAATGCGCGGATAGTACTCTGCGCACAGTCGACCTGACGGTCATGAATGTCGACGACGGCAGCGATACGAAGACGAAAACTTTTAAAGCTCCAATCGGCAGCCGAACGAATGATTCAATCCGGTTTGCGTTTGAAAACTCAGCCGCGGACGATCAAGGCATCGTGCGCGCTCCGCTGACGATTGCAAGCCCTGTGCGGAATCGGCTGGCAGCTCTGAAACCATTCACTTTGAAGGTATCGTTCGATGAAGCGGTATTTACGTTCGATTCAATCTCCGTTGCCGGGACTGCATTGGAACATGCGGGCTATGACGTTAGCGTTACGGGGAATCAAATCACGTTGACGACGCTCGTCCCCGTCCCGTTTGCCCCCGATCAGCCGCTATGCTATTTCGCGCTGCATCCGAAATGGTTGCTTGATAAACCTATGTATTCTACACTGGAACTCAAGTCGGTTCAATTTTCGCAGGGGTGCCTGGTCCCGATGCTGGAGAATGGGACCATTCTCGTTCCAGGCACTTTGATCCCATCCGTTATCCCTGATGGAAGCGCATCGTTCTGCGAGGGCGAAAGCATGACCCTGCATTGCAGCGGCGGGTTTACAGACTACCTCTGGTCGACGGGCGAAACGGCGCAGTCAATAACCGTGTACGCCGGCGGCGCATACTTCGTGGAAGCGAAAAATGCCTCCGGCGCCCGTTGGCGTTCAGATACCATTATCGTTGCTCAACTGCCTGCGCCGCATCCGGAGATTACTCCTTCCGGCAACGTCATTACCTGCGGCAACGACGGGGTGAAGCTGTCGAGCGTGACTTCGTATCCAGAGTATGAATGGTCGAACGCTGCAACGGCACGCACCACTACGGCATTCGCTGCCGGCGCGTATTATCTGAAGGTGCTCGGCGAAAACGGCTGCTGGGGGTATTCCGATACTGTGCTGGTTACGCGGCACGAAAAGCCTGTCTCCGTGATTTCCGGACCTTCATCCCTGTGCGCGCTGGATTCGGTGTATACGTACTCGGTCACGCCTGAAGCGGGTAAGAGCTACCAGTGGTCGGTGGAGCGGGGCACTATCCTCGGCAATGCAGACGGCTCAGAAATCACGGTGAAGTGGTCCTCACTGAATACGCCGATTGTCCACCTCCTTACCACAGACGATGCAACGGGTTGCATCGGCGGAGCGAAACTGGCTATCGCTTCTTCGGCTCCAACACCCGTAATCGTTCAGTCGAAACCGCAAGCTCTGAAGTTGATCGAAGGCGATTCGCTCACGCTGGATATTACCGGGCAGTACGACGCCTACCTTTGGAACACAGGGGCGACGGCCAGTTCGATCGTGGTCACAGCGCCGGGAACATATTCATGCACCGTGTACGACGGTCCGTGCACCGGAACCGTTTCAGCGAACGTGGTAACGATCCCCGAGCCGGCGTTACATCTTTCAGGCTCAACTTCGGTCTGCAGCGGAATAGTGGTGTATTATTCAGTGGAAGATATCGACGGAATTACCTACGAGTGGAACGTGGCGGGCGGAACCGTGTTTCCTCTTCCCGATGCGTCGGGCATCTCGGTACGCTGGGATCAGGCGGTTACCGGCAAGGTTGCCGTACGCTGCTCGCTTGGTAATTGGACGCGCGAACTCTCGATTGACGTCGATGTTGCGGTTACTCCAATAGTGTCCATGACGGTGGAGGGCGGGACCGTTGCCTGCGAGGGCGACACCATTCTGCTGACTGCGCAGGAATCGTACCTCTACTACCGGTGGTCGACAGGGGAAACGGCGCGGCAAATCCGCGCAATAGCGACGGGCGAGTATTGGGTGTTTGGCAGCAACGACGGCGTCTGCTGGGGCGGATCGGCGCCGGTATCCGTCACAATCCTCGACGCGCCCGCACAGCCAGCGATTACGTTCGACGGCGTCTGGCTACGGGCACACACGAGCGCCGTTCGCTACCAGTGGTACCTCGACGGCGACAGCATTCCCGGTGCGAATTCGGACTGGCTGAGAAAAGAACTTGACGGCGTGTACACCGTACGCGCGTTCAACGCCAACGGCTGCAGCACTCTTTCCGAGCCGCTTACGGTAACCGCGATCCGGGAACTTCCGGCGGCGGAACGCATTTCGATTGACGTATCGCCAAATCCCAACCACGGCGCGTTTACCGTATCCGCGGCGTTCGAGAAGCCGGAGACGTTCGTGCTACGGATCGTCAACGAGGCGGGCAAGGTGGTGTATTCCGAAACATACCGCTCCGAAACCGCCTCCTGGAGCGGGGTATACCGGCTGGAAAACCTGCCCAGAGGGACATACTTTATGACGGTAACTGGCAAGGGCATGCACGCCATAGAGAAGTTTACTGTCCGGTAAGAAGAAGGACAGATTCAGCGACATCCCGGTTATGCTTCCTATACAGCGTAACCGGGATGTAGGAACTGCCAAATCCAGAGGCGCTTTTCTTTTTTCTTCCCCCCAAAAAGTGAGATATTTGGAAGCCCGCTGCGGGAGTAGTGCCCGCGGCGCTTTGTTCCATTTCAGGAGAGAAAGATGATCTTCACAACCACGCCGGGAATCGAAGGCAAGAAAATCGTCGCCTACAAAGGCATCGTCACCGGGGAAGCCATTATGGGCGCGAACCTGTTCAAGGACCTCTTTGCGGGTATCCGCGATATCGTCGGCGGAAGAGCCGCCGTGTACGAAGAAGAACTCCGCAAAGCTAAAACCATCGCCCTCCAGGAAATGCGCGAACGCGCCGAAGCAGCCGGGGCGAACGCCGTCGTCGGAATCGATCTCGATTACGAAACCGTCGGTCAGGGCGGAAGCATGCTCATGGTGGCTGCCAGCGGCACCGCTGTCGTCGTCGAATAATCCTCACCCCCTTGTCAGATAGAGATTCGAAGATTTCATGAAAAAACTCGTTGAATGCGTTCCGAATTTTTCCGAAGGCCGGAATGAATCGGTGATTAATGCCATTGCCGACGCCATCCGCAAAACGGACGGCTGCACCCTCCTCGATGTCGATCCCGGCAAATCGACCAACAGAACCGTCGTCACCTTTGTCGGCGATCCGGACTCCGTGATCGAAGGCGCGCTGAACGCCGCCCGCGTCGCGAAAGAACTCATCGATATGCGCACGCATACGGGCGAACATCCGCGCATGGGCGCGATGGACGTCTGTCCCTTTGTGCCGGTTTCCGGCGTGACGATGCAGGACTGCGTGGAGATCGCCAAGCGCTTCGGCAAACGCGCCGGCGAGGAGCTCGGTCTTCCGATGTTCCTCTATGAAGAAGCCAGCGACCGCGACTACCGTAAAGCGCTGAAGGATATCCGCAAGGGCGAATACGAAGCCCTCGAAGAAAAGCTGAAAGATCCGGCATGGAAGCCCGATTTCGGACCCGGTACGTTCGTCCCGACCTGGGGCGCGACCGCAACGGGCGCGCGGTTCTTCCTTGTCGCTTATAATGTCAACATCCTCGGCACGAAAGAACAGGCGCACCGCATCGCGCTCGATGTGCGCGAACAGGGGCGCGGCGAAGGCGAACCCGGCATGTTCAAAGCCGTGAAGGGTATCGGCTGGTTCGTGGACGAATACAACATGGCGCAAGTCTCCATGAACCTGGACAACTACAAGATCACCGGACCGCATCAGGTGTTCGAAGCCATATCGCAACTCGCGCGGGAAATGAATCTCGCGGTCGCAGGCTCGGAACTCGTTGGACTTATTCCCCTCGACTCCATGCTTGCGGTTGCCGATTACTATATCGAAAAGGAAAACCTGTTTATCATCGACGAGAAGCAGAAGATCCGTCTCGCGGTGGAACGCCTCGGATTGAATTCCGTTTCGCAGTTCATTCCCGAAAAACGCATCATCGAGTACATGGTGGAAGAGCAGAACAATGAACCGCTTGCCGCCATGTCCGTGCGCGATTTCGTGGAATTGCTCGGCGCGCGGACTTCCGCTCCGGGCGGCGGCTCTGCCTCCGCATTGATTGCGGCAATGGGCGCTGGTCTCGGCGCGATGGTAGGTTGGATGACCTACGGCAAGCGGAAGTTTGAAGAGCTTGACGGTACGATGCGCAAGCTGATTCCGCCGCT
>CAYPBB010000009.1:27727-105010 GCA_964408855.1 uncultured Ectothiorhodospiraceae bacterium | reverse complement strand
CATGATGCAGTGAACTCTCTGCCTGCGAATGGCGCAACGGCATGCTGGGACGGTATGTATATTGGGGTATCCGAACTGGTCAATAGCGGCGACAACCATTGCCGCGCGGTAATTGCCGTGACCGACGGAGGCGATAATTCAAGCACGCACACGCCGCAGGACGTCATCAATCTTGCCAACAGACACGGAATCCGAGTGTTCACGATCGGTCTGGGCGGCGTCGAACCGACAAACCTCGAACTCATCGCGGTCACAACGGGAGGGAAATACTATCATGCTCCGTCTGCCGACAAACTTGTCGCGATCTACCAGGAAATTGCTACGATTCTTTTTGCCGGATTCAATGAATGCTATCTTTCCTATCAGGCATCTTGTATGGACGGTGGCCTGAGGACAGTTGATCTGACCGTCAAAGACATCTGCAGCGGGACAACCACGAAATCAAACACGTACCGTGCACCAAAGGATGCATCCACCTTTGCTCCGGAATATTTTTCGATCGACTCGAGCACCGTAAAACCCGGATCGGATGTGCTTATTCCTGTTCGGGTGAGGCCGCCCTGCGCCGCTCAGTACGAAAAGTTTAGCGCGATGTTCGGGATCGATTCTGCGGTATGTACATTTACCGAAGTGATCACGGCTGGAACAATGCTTGAAAACGTACCAGTGGATGTTGTCGCCTCGAAGAAATCCGTTGAAGTAAAAACCGGCAGCCGGATTATCGTAAATGCACTCATCCCGTTGTGCTATCTTAAATATCACATTAAAGATAACGCTCCTCCAGGTGGATCGATGGCAATCGATTTTACCGCGATGGTATTCGAAGCAGGATGCATTACACCGGTGCTCCGCGACGGTATAATGTATATATGGGATCCGCGAAGACCGTATATAATTGCGCACGGTCCCGTTATCATGTGCGACGACGATACTCTACGACTACAATGTTCGGAAGGATTCACCGATTATCAATGGTCGAACGGAGCAGCGAGCAAATCCATCGACATTACAACAGCTGGGTTATACTGGGTCCGGGCGCGGAACAACACCGGCTCGTTTGCGATGTCCGATACTGTCGAGGTTGTAGTAAATCCGGTTACCAGACCCGGTATCGTTTCCGGTACGCCGCTCATCCGCTGCGAAGGCGAGATGGTATTCTTGTCGATGACCGGCTCGTTCGTCAGTCAGAAATGGTCTTCCGGCGATACAGGCAGGTTTATCACAGTCTTCCGGTCCGGCGAGTATTTTGTAACGGGCTTGAATCCCAACGGATGCGAAGGCTCGTCCGATACTGTCGCGGTTGAAATTCGCGACTTGTCTTCGGTTGGTATTGCCGGCAGCGAATCAATATGTGATAATACACGGGAGTATATCTATTCCGCGACTCCATTACCGGACGCGCAATATACATGGCAGGCGGTTCCCGGTACGGTGGTCTCGGCAAGCGGGAATTCCGTAAACGTCAGGTGGACCGGTTCCGGGCAGGCGCTCCTTATTGTGATAGTAACCGATACGGTTGCCGGATGTGTCGGGATTGATTCGCTTTCGGTGACGATTACGAACACCATCAAACAATTGGATATATCCAAGGATACGACTCTCTGCGCCGGAGATACGCTGACGCTGGGAACGCTGGTTCCGCATGACACCTATTTATGGAATACCGGAGAGACGAACCGGCAGATTCGGGTAACAATGTCGCGCGCATATTATTGCATTGTTACAGACAACGCTTGTACGGTATCGAGCGATACGGTAAATGTACATGTATTTGATTCCGCATCGATTGGTATTATAGGACCGGTGCGCGTTTGCGCGGGTGAAACCGGCACATATCGCGTGAATTATCCAGGTCCAGCGCAATATAAATGGACGGTAACGGGCGGCTCGATTATCGCAGGCGGCGATGCATACATTGCGGGAATACAGTGGGACAACACCGATACCGGAAAGATATATATCGAAATAGTCGCAGGAAGCTGCAATGCCACGATCGCAACGGCGGTTTTGATCGATCAGAATATCGCGCCCGCACTCAACCTCGCAGCCGATACTGTCCTGTGCGAAGGGGACTCGTTGCTTCTCGAAGCGCAAAGCGGCTATACAACCTATGCCTGGTCGAACGGCGCATCCGGCAGAACAATCTTTGTATCGGCAACGGGGTACTACTTTGTCGAAGCGGCGAATACAAACGGCTGTATATCGTATTCGGATACGATCTATGTGTTCGTCAGTCCCAATCCTCAAAAACCGTCCATCGTGCAGAGTCACGGACTGTTGATTTGTACGACTCCGGCGCAGCGGTATCAATGGTACGAGAACGGTCAGTTCATCCCCGGCGCGACGGACGATACGCTGGTGTACACCGGCGCAGGCGCGCATACCGTACAGGTGTGGAATGAGTACGGCTGCAAGAACACCTCCGATCCGCTGACGCCGGTCGGTGTCGAGCGGCCCGGACTACCCGGCAGCTTCACGGTCGATATCGTGCCGAACCCGGGCAACGGAGACTTTTTCGTGATGCTGGAATTCCCGTCGCCTCGTACCTGCACGATCGAGGTAACGAATTCCGCCGGAATGAAGATGGCGTCGTATTCCATTCATGAGCCGTCGTCGAGCGTGCGCCAACAGATATCGCTTGGCTCTGCTGCGCCCGGAATATACCTGCTGAAGGTACAGGCAGGAACCGACATCCAATGGAAGAAGGTGATTGTCCAGCAACGGTAATCCAATAATCGCGGTAGCTAAAGGGCGGGTATGCACCCGCCTAGCGATATTCGCCATCGATGTTCACGGGTATTGATCGATGAAATCCCGAAATATTCAAACAATGCAGAACCGGCGGTGTAAAATAGGAAACGGCGGCTCTAGAAGCCGCCGTTCGAAATGAGGGAGTCAGGTTCTATCAGAATCCGCCGAATTTCAGTCCGAACTGGAATCCGATATTCGTCAAATCGTTATGATCGTATTGATACGTATTCACGAACCGGCCAAAGAGGAATGTGAGATCGTCGGGATTCTCTTCGTTTTCGAATAGAATTCTAAAAGAGAGACCGGTATAGAAACGCATCCATTTTGTAAGGTTGAATTCGAAATTCACACATGGTTCGAGAATGAAGAAGAACTTGTTTTCGAATTCAATGATTTCATCCGGATCGTTGAACGAATATCCGCCGTAACCGAACAACACACCGATTGTAAAATGGAACAGGTCCTCGGTCTGGATGATGTATTCGATATCCAGTCCTCCATATTCGAAATCGAGATTCGGCGAATTATTGCCGACCCTGAAATCGGCCTTGATCTCATCGTCGATCTTTCTATAATAGGCTCCGCCTATCAGGAACGATTCATTGAGCACTGTACCAGCCCGAATGCCGGCAAGCCAGCTAAAATCGCCGCCTATGCTGCCATACTTGGTTTGAATTCCGGAGTACCACGATACCGTTTGAATTACGCCGGTCATGGCGTCTTCCTTCTTCTTGTATTTCACTGTTTGCGCGTCCGCAGTATTCGCAAGTACGGCGAGGAGTGCGAGTGCCGCAATAATGGAAAATACGGTTGTACGCTTCATAGGAAAGAGCTCCGCGTTTCGTGTAGATGTAGCCATAAATCGTTTGCTCCCTCTATTTGGATTCAAGTTTTGCTTCATAGAAGTGAACCGGGAACACGCTTCTGAACACGCCTTCGTTCGAGGTCCCTGCATACAGATACCCATTTTTATCGATTATCAATGTTCGTACCCGGGGATCGAACAACGCAACATTGAGGCTGTCGGCGCCTTGTCCTGCATGGACGCCTTTGTATTCTGTTGCGATGTATACTTTTCTTCCTTTGCTGACGGCGATATCCATAATACGGCCATTATTGGCGCCGATACTGATGGAATCGACGAAGCCTTCTCTGCCCCATTTATAGACCGAGCCATTATTGAAGCCGAAATACGCCGTTCCTGACGAATCGGCTTCAACGCAGGATGCCATGAGGTCGAAATTAGTCGTCACCATCCAAAACTGGTTGGTCTCAAAGAAATCGCCGACATAGAGTCCCGCGCTTGCTGTTCCGGCGAAAATGATGTCCTGCGCGGTGACTGTCATGGTAGTAATGCCGTCGATGGAAGGAGGATCGAGGACGGTAGTCCATGTGGTGCCGAAGTCGGTGCTTTCTAGAATTCCTTCGTGCGTGTAGGCAACGAATAATTTGTGAGACGGCGTGGATCCGATCCCGACAATACAACTCAGGAAGCCCGGTTTGCGGTTGAATGTAGGAGAGATGTTCTTCCACGTCAAGCCCGAATCGGTTGAACGGTACAATGTCCCGTTGAATGTTCCGGCATAGATAAAACCGACGAGGGTATCGACATGCAACTCCGTAAATGAATTGTCCGCAAGCGTTGAAGCACCTGTTTGGGCGAAATACCCAAGCGTTTCCGTGTATCTGTAAATGCCTTTACCCCAGACTGCGACAAGCAACTCGCCGTTCGGCGAGAATGCCATTCCAGCGACCGGCGCTCGTGAGTCGGTGCGAAAAAGTTGGTACCAGTCGTCCGTCACGCTCGAATCCGACTGTAACGGGTCTGAACACCCGCCGAGCAGGAACGAACAAAACAGCAACGCGGCGATTGTGAGCAGCTTGACAACCGAAGGGATATGAATGCCGTCTTCGGCGAAGGAGTTTTTCCATGCACCGTTTTGTAGCAAGATCATAGACGGATTACTCCATGTTTTGGGCACTCGTTAGTGTCCGGAGGTATCAAGGATTACGAGGGTTCACATATTACATGAATTGACTGCCGAAAACTCAAGTAAAACCAGAGATAGACCGAACTTGAACCAATTTAGGCATTATTACCTATCAGCACAATCTTTCTTTGATTTCGGGTGTAAATTTTACAAGCCCGTGTTCGTAAATAATCGGAAATAATGAGCATGGCGAGGCAACGGCTTTGGTTGCCGGAGGAAAAAATTATTATTTTTGGTTTCCGGTTTCCTCGGGAAACCGAGATTGTATCCGTCATTAACAGAAGGTACTAGTTTATGAAGCGCACGATTGTGGCGATGCCCGGAGACGGGATTGGGAAAACAGTTCTCCCTGAAGCGATTCGCGTCCTCGACTCAGTAGGATTCGATGCCGAATACGTGAACGGCGATATCGGTTGGGATTTCTGGATCAAGGAAGGGAATCCGCTTCCGCAACGTACGATTGACTTGCTCGAAGAACACAAAATCGGATTGTTCGGCGCCATTACGTCCAAGCCGAAGGATAAAGCCGCCGAAGAACTCGATCCGCAGTTAAGGGACAAGGGGTTCGTGTATTACAGCCCGATTGTGACGATGCGCCAGCATTTCGATCTGGATATCTGTATCCGTCCATGTAAGACGTTTCCTCAAAATCCGCTCAATTTTATTAGAAAATCGGCGGCTGGCGGTTTCGAGGAACCGAATGTCGATGTGGTGATCTTCCGTCAGAACACCGAAGGATTGTACTCGGGCGTCGAATGGACCAACCCGCCGGCAAATGTTCGTGAAGCGCTTGAGACGCATCCGAGAATGAAGGCGTACAAACAGGTGCCGAGCGAGGATCTTGCGGTATCCACACGTATTTTCTCCAGGAATGCATGCCGCAGAATCGTCACCGCCGGGTTCGAGTATGCAAAAAAATACGGATACAAGAGCGTTACCATCTGCGAAAAGCCGAACGTCATCCGCGAAACCTCGGGAATGATGGAAAAAGAAGCGAAAAGCATCTCGAAAAACTATCCCGATATCTCACTTTGGTCGACGAACATCGATGCGCAAATGATGTGGTTGACCAAGAATCCGGAAGAGTACGGCGTGATCGTTGCCGGTAACATGTTCGGCGATATCGTCTCCGACGGTTTTGCAGGTCTCGTCGGCGGGCTCGGATTTGCATGCAGCGCAAATATCGGCCGCGAGGTTGCGGTGTTCGAGCCGACCCACGGCAGCGCGCCGAAGTACGAAACCTTCAATCCGAGCATCGTCAATCCGATTGCCATGATTCTTAGCGCCTGCATGATGCTGGACCATATCGGCGAAACCGAAAAAGCAGCGCGTATCACAAAAGCAATCGAAGCAGTCGTTGCCGAAGGAAAAGTGCGTACGTACGATATGATGAAAATGGCGGGAAAACAGAGCGTTATTCAGGAAGGCGCCGCAACCACCCAACTGATGACCGATGCCATTATCGCGAACCTCTAAACAGGACGATTACGTGTTCAAAAAAGGCTGCTCCGCGCAGCCTTTTTATGTTCCGGCCCGTAACAAACGTTGCGATAGGTTGTCTACTCATATGAACACGGCCGAGTACTCACACATAAACCGCACAGGTATACATTAATGAAGTCAGTACTGTTTTTTACAGCATTTCTCAGTTTCGGTTGGTTTATTTGCTCAGCGCAGGAGACGCGCGATATTCAACAAATCTGGAAAGACAACATCCGCAAACACCTTTCCTCGATGCTGGAAGAAAAGCACTATTCGCATAAAGGTACCAGTAGGACTGGAACCGGCGCCGTCGACAAAGCGACTCAGCAGGTTGGATCCGAAGTCCTTGTCAGCGACTACGAAGGACAGGAATCGGAGATTCACGCCGCCATTAACCCGCTCGATTCCGCCAATATCGTGATCTCTCCGATCCGCGAAACACTGGAGGGCGCCCTCCAGTTGCCGATCTTCGTCACGCACGATTTCGGCGTTACATGGACCCAGTCGTCGTTTACGCACGAGGGAACCGGCGGCGGCGACCCGGTATTCGCCTTCGCGGCCGACGGTACGCTGTACTTTTCCTGGCTCGATTTGGCCTTCGACGAAGAGATGACGATCTACATGTATTTTGTGACATCGACCGACGGCGGTACGACCTGGTCGGAAAAAGACACAATCGATTACGGTAAAATGACGTTCATAGGCGGCGGGAAAATGGTCGACAAACAATGGATGGCGGTCGACCAGTCAAATTCGCCGCGGCGCAATACATTGTATACAGCGTATGTGTTAATGCAGGATGATCCGGATTCGTTCTACGGAATCGTCATGAAACGAAAACTTCCGGGGAAAGCTGAATTCGACGAGGAGACGATTGAGCTGACCGACGATTCGTTCGACCGAGTGCAATTTCCAAGCGTCAATGTCGACGCCGATGGTCGCGTTCATGTCTGCTGGTGGGGCGTTCGCAATAATATAAACGGCTTGTGGCACCGGATGTCGGAGGACGGTGTTACATTCGGCCCTGTCCATAAAGTTGCTTCAGTTCGTTTTCCATCGGAAAACTCCTCGGTTCCCGATAATATGCCCCAACGGTTCGGCGTCATGTGCCAATTCGATGTCGACCGGTTTCCGAACAGCCCGAATAAAAACACCCTCTACGCGGTTTGGAATTCCAACAGCCTTACGCAGCGCGGCACGGCTTCCTACAACAAACCAATCTGGGCATATTTCTGCGCGTCGTACGATGGCGGAGAAACATGGTCCAATCCAATTCGTCTTTCCGATGCTCCCGATACGCTAACGATGCAGTTCCACCCGAGCATCGCTGTCAGTCCATCGGGATCGATTGCCGCCACCTGGTACGATGGCCGCGAGGACAGATTGAATTCCGAGATCCATTATTATACCGCGTTCAGCCACGACGGCGGCAGGACGTTCACGCGCAACCTTCAGGTATCGGGTGTCGGCTCGGATGTCGGCGAACAGGGAGCGTTCGGAGTGGGAGATTACGACCGCGCTCTGGCGACGTCGTGGTACGCTATTCCTGTCTGGGCCGACGGCAGATCCAACGACGGCGATATGAACGTCTATGCAGCATTCATCAATTTTCACGATCAGGTCAGCGTGGAGCGGGTTCTTCCCGTTTCGAGAGCTGTTCGGTTGCTCGATCCTGTTCCTAATCCTGTTCAGAATGAAGCTTCGATCAGTTTTGTCATCGAGAAGGGTTCCTCCATAACCTTGAATCTGTTCGATGCTTCGGGAAGACTCGTTCGCACGCTGGCTGAAGGACAGTTCGAAAGCGGGTTGCACACGCTTCCGTTTGCCGCGCAATCGCTCCCGAATGGTCTGTACTTTATCCGGCTCGACGCACGCGGCGTCTATGCCCTGCGCAGATTGTCGGTTATGCATTGACCCACCGCTCACAACACACACACACACCGAATCCGCCCAGTCACCCGGCTGGGCGGTTTTTTCATGAACAATTTCGTGATTCTGCCGTATACTATCCCGCGTAGTAACCTCACCGAAAAGGGTATCAACATGGAACAGAGAACAATTCCTTTCAATGTCCGTTCATTCACCGCTTGTTCAATGCTTTCGGCAGGAATACTTCTTCCTGTATCCGGATTATTCAATCATTTATTGCAATTCGATTCGATGACGGTCGAACGGCATGCATGGATGACCGTTCACAACGTCTCAGCAATTCTCTTTGTTGTCTTTGCCGTCTGGCATGTATCGCTGAACTGGAAACCGATGGTAAAGCACGTGAAGAACGCAGCGTCGTTCATACTCGGTATACGAAGAGAAGCTTTATTGGGCACGCTGCTTGTATTCGGGATAGTCGCCTTCATCACGATGCATGCATTCCTCGTCAGATAGACAACTGATCCTGGCGAGATAGCGTGGAGTCGCAGGCTGGCGCCAGCCAAACGATAGTCACTCTTTCCTAACATTTATCATCAGCAATTTTTGGCACTGTACAGATTTTGTACAGTGCCATATTCATTGAATTCTGACGGGAATAAAATATGTCTATCTGTTACGGACAATAGATGTTTTCCTCTTGCATATACGATACGAGAATCCGTACATTTCTTTTCATTTTATGAACCGTTTGATATCATTGGCTGATTTATGAAACGACCCACATTTATCCCGTATTCCCAGTATATCGAGTATCCGGTAGAAGAGATGAAAAGCCGTACGTCCGCGTTTTACCAGGAAATGCGCCGCCGTAGAACGATCCGCGAGTTCTCCGACCGGTCTGTACCCATCGATATCATCGAGGATTGCATTCGAGCAGCCAGCACCGCGCCAAGCGGCGCGAATCAGCAGCCGTGGAAATTCGTCGTTGTCCAGGACCCAAACGTCAAGCGGCAAATTCGTATCGGCGCCGAGGAACAGGAACGGGAGTTTTACGAACACCGCGCCCCGAAAGAATGGCTGGATGCGTTGAGCGTTTTCGGCACCGACGAACACAAACCGTTTCTTCAAACCGCGCCGTACCTGATTGTCATCTTCGAGGAACGATATCATGTCGACGAGGACGGTAAACGAATCAAGCATTATTATCCGGCTGAATCCGTCGGATTAGCTGCCGGTCTGCTCATCGCATCGCTGCATCACGCCGGACTGGCGACGTTGACGCATACGCCGCAGCCGATGAACTTTCTCAATAAAATTCTGGATCGTCCAAGAAACGAAAAGCCCTTCATGCTCATCGTCGTCGGATATCCTTCGGAACGAGTCATGGTTCCTCTCCTGACGAAGAAACCCCTCGAAGAGATCATGATTGTGAAGTGAGCAGGAAAGGGATCATTTCGCTTTACTCTGTACGAGAAATAACCGATGCAAATCGGATTCACCATTCGCTATGTATTATCCGTTAGACGTCCAGCCGGAATCCTTCCTTCCCATGAGTCTGAACTCGACATTCATGGTGCGAAAACGGTGAATTTCAGAGGACGAAATCGCCGAAAACTCGTATCTTCCCGAACGCAATGTTTCGTAACCATACGGATTTTCACATGATGCGTTCGTTTATCCTTCCCATTTCATTATTTCTGCTGATCGCCGGGTGCAGCGGCAAGACGGATGTATCAAATACCGTTGTCGCAACTGCCATGCCTGAAGCGACCGATGCGGCGGTGGAGATACTGAAACACGGCGGTAATGCGATGGATGCGGCAGTTGCGGCATCGTTCGCGCTGGCAGTATGCGAACCTGCCGGATCGGGACTGGGCGGGCAGGTTGTCATCATGGTCAAAAAACCGGGTCAGGAGCCGGTCGTCATCGATGGTTCATCGTTTGCGCCAATGCGCACGCCTCCAGGAATCGTGTCCAGGCAGCAGCTCGCAGGAGCGAGAAGAACCACCGTTCCGGTAATGGTGAAAACCATCGCCTACGCGCACGAGAAATACGGCAACCATACGGTAACTTGGAAAGAAGCGCTCACTCCGGCGATTCGCATTGCCAACGACGGCTACCGGCTCAAACGGTTCGGAAAAGCGGTCATCGAACGCTCGATTGAAGAGCTTCGTAACGATTCATCTGCCGCGCGGATTTTTCTTACCAGGGAGGGCGGCGCGCCTGCGCGTGGAACCCGTATCAAACAACCGAAACTCGGCGCCACAATCAGGAAGATCGCAAACGAAGGGCCGGGCGTGTTTTACTCAGGTGAGATGGCGGATCGGATCGCCGCCGATATCCAGGCGCGCGGCGGGTGGTTGACTGTAGAAGATTTGTATTCCGTCAAGAATCCGGTGGAACGCCCCGCAATCTTTACGAAGTATCGCGATCTGGTTGTCTACACAACGCCTCCGCCATACGGCGGATGGGCGATGCTCATGATGTTGAACGTGCTGGAACAACTTCTTCCCGATCCGGCGAATACTCCCGAACCGCATTACCTCGCAGCGATGGCGCAATCGTTGCGGATAGGCCAACGGTCCCTGAAAAAAAATCCCGTCAGGAATGTCGACGATTATCTTATCGATATCGCTTCGAAGATCAACAAACAGAACGCGGAGATGCTTATCAGGAGCGAGCTGCATTCACGCAGGGGAGAAACAACGCATTTTACCATTGTCGACAGCGACGGGATGGTGGTATCGGTGAGCCAGAGTATCAACGGATACTTCGGCGCCGGAATAATGCATCCGTCGCTGGGTTTCTTCTATAACGATTACATGAACGAATTCGCTCTCGGCGAGCCTTCCCATCCGTATGCATTGCGCGCCGGCGCAAAACCGTACAGCTCCATGTCCCCGACGATTGCCGCGTTGAAGGGGGAGGCAATGCTGGCGCTGGGCAGTCCGGGCGATACGCGCATTTTAACATCGATCGTACAGGTAATCAGCAATTGGAAGGATCGGGGGATGGAGTTGAAACATGCGGTGAATGAAGTTCGGATGCATGTCGACTTCGACAGCACGCTTACCGCCGAACAGGCGGAACGGTTGACGGGTATAAGCGATACGCTGGAATCGATCGGCTTCCGGTTCGCGACGGCGCCGGGGCTGGGCGGGAAAAAGCGTTTGAGCGCGTTTTTCGGCGGGGTCCAGGCAATCTGCAGGAAAGACGACGGCTGGATTGGCGCATCCGATCCGCGCAGGGACGGAAAGGTCGCGGAATTCAATAAATAACATTGTATCCGTTTTCATTGTACCGGTATTTCGTCCTAACAGCGCGATGTAACAAATCCTCTGGATAGATTGTCGCTTCTATACAATAAATATAGTTCCTATATGTAACTATATCATTCCCTAATTATTGTATAGGAGAGGGTATGAAGAACGCATCGCTCCCGTATGTATGCGTTGTATATATTCTATGCAGCGTAGTTGCCAGTACGTATGCGCAGCAAATAGGCGGAATGGAATTCATTACCGCCAAAGATGCCGTCGAGCAATCGCAACTGCTAATTC
Source organism: uncultured Ectothiorhodospiraceae bacterium (assembly GCA_964408855.1). Taxonomy (GTDB): domain Bacteria; phylum Bacteroidota; class Ignavibacteria; order SZUA-365; genus CAYPBB01. The sequence continues at coordinate 93,354 of CAYPBB010000009.1, read as the reverse complement.
AGGAACGGTTCGATTCCGGTGCGTTGCTTTCCCGCCTGGAATATACAACGGGTCCTTTCGGCAACTATGAGATTGCATGCAATTACCTGAACGGCACGGCGACATGCTGGACAACGGTATGGTACCTGCCTTCGCGCGATTCTCTTGCGTTTGTCCGGGTTGCGGTACCGGAACCGTTCGTGTATTCATTCGGTATCAATATCAGACACGCCGATACCATGTACGGGTCTTTACGCAGTCCGGTGGTTTCCGATTGGGTTGATTCTGATTTGATTTTTTCACGCTGTTTAGCCGAAGAAACCGTTGTCATCTGGATGACGACTAATCCTTCGTTTTCAGCGAAAGAAATGAGAATCGAAGGAGAAACTTATTCCATGACTCTGCAAAGCATGGTCGGCGTGAGCAATGAATGCCGGTGTTACGGCGACGCAAGGACGGGCGTACCGCTACATTGCGAAACGCTGCTCGATACCGAGATTCCGGAATCGGCGGTATCCTTTATTGTCGGAGACCTTGTGCCGCAGCCGCTGTTGCCCCATGCGCGGGTGGTTACTACCACCGTCGTCAGCGAGACAGAAGCGCCTCTCACCGTCGAACTTGCCGATGCGCTCGGAAGGCGGATAGCGATGCTGTACAACGGAAACGTCATACCCGGCGCGAATACCATACGCATGGAACCGCCGAGACCGCTCGCTTCGGGTACATATCTCGTTGTATTTACATCAGGAAACGCTGTACAGACAAAACTGCTGCCGGTTATCCGGTAGCCGCGTCGTTTCGCTAAAGCGGAATATTGCAGTGCTTGCGGGCGGGGAGCTGCTCGCGTTTGTTCGCAAGACTTTGAAGCGCCCTGATAATCCGGAACCGCGTATTGCGCGGCTCGATGACATCGTCGATGTACCCGTACCGCGCGGCATTATACGGGTTGGCGAATTTCTCCTGGTATTCTTCTTCGAGCTGCTTCATGAATTCGGCGCGCGCATTTGCGTCCTTCTTTGAAAGCTCGCGACCGTAAAGAACTTCGATTGCGCCCTTGGGACCCATGACGGCTATTTCCGCGCTCGGCCAGGCGTAATTGATATCGCCGTTCAGATGTTTGGAACCCATGACGTCGTATGCGCCGCCGTAGGCTTTGCGCAGGATGATAGTGACCTTCGGAACAGTCGCTTCGCCGTACGCAAACAACAGTTTCGCACCGTTCATGGCGCTTCCGGAATATTCCTGTTTCGTCCCGGGAAGGCATCCCGGAACATCGACGAATGTGACGATGGGAATGTTGAATGCGTCGCACATCCGCACGAACCGGGCGCCTTTCCGCGCCGAATTGATATCCAGTACGCCGGCAAGGAACGACGGCTGATTGGCGACGATCCCGGCAGGGAATCCGTTGAACCGCGCAAATCCGATGACCAGGTTGGGCGCGAAATGCCGCTGGATCTCGACGAATTCGTGATGATCGACCACGGAATAGATCACGTCCTTGACATCGTAAGGTTTCTTGGGATTCTCGGGAACGATGTAGTTCAGCGAATCGTCCAGTCTCCCTATCGGGTCGGAGTTGCCGGAGACAGGCGGCTCTTCGAGATTGTTTTGCGGCATGTAGCTCAACAGCTTGCGGATAAGCATGATCTGCTCGTGTTCGTCTTCGCAGGCAAAATGCGCCACGCCCGATTTCGCGGTATGCACCATTGCATCGCCCAGTTCGAACTGATCTACTTCATCGCCGAACGCATCGCGGATGAGTTTCGGACCGTTGATATACATGTAGCTGTTGTATTTCGTCATCAAAATGAGGTCCGTGAGAGCGGGGGAGAAGACCACGCTTCCCGCGCAGGGACCGAACACGCCCGATATCTGCGGAATGACGCCCGACGCTCTGATGTTGCGCTGCACGATTTCGGCGAAACCGCCGAGGCTTTTAATTCCTTCCTGGATGCGCGCGCCGCCCGAATCGTACAGGCCGATAACCGGAACACCGGTTTTCACCGCGGCGTCCATGATCTTGCAGATCTTCGAGGCGTACATTTCCGAAAGCGAGCCGCCGAACACGGTAAAATCCTGCGAAAACACATAGACCAGCCGCCCGTCGATGGTGCCGCTTCCGGTGACAACGCCGTCGGAATAATACGTTTTATCGTCCAGACCGAAATCCATGCACCGGTGACTGACGAACATATCCGTTTCTTCGAAGCTGTTGTCGTCCAGCAGCAGATTCAACCGCTCGCGCGCGGTATATTTGCCCTGGGCGTGCTGCGATTCAATGCGTTCTATTCCTCCCCCAAGCCGGGCTTCAGCCCGTTTCGCGATGAGTTCCTTGATCCTGTCTTCAAATGCCATGGTTGTTATCTGCGCAAGCGCGTAGATGCCGCCAGCAGTTCGTTCCTTGTGTATTCAACTGTTCAGAATGCCGCGAACATTCAATCGTGACAAACGTAACGAATTCCTGTCCGAATGCAAAAAGTGAACCATTTCGTCTCGGGACATATCACAAGGCATCTCCGGGAACTCTCTGTTTCCTCCGGTGGTTGTACATATCGAAACATATAGATAAATAGATGTATGAACGCGACGACTATCCCTGAACTCGAACGTAATTACCTGATCCTCGATGAAGCCGCCCAGATGCTGAAAGCAGTGGCGCACCCGGTGCGGCTTTCAATCATGTCCGCGCTGCAACACGAGCGGCTGACCGTAACGGAAATCTTCGAGCGCCTGGGCGTCGAGCAGGCGGTGGCGTCGCATCACCTCAGCATCATGAAAGACAGGGGCGTGCTGCTTGCCGAACGCGAAGGGAAGAATGTCTACTATTCCCTCAGGCATCCCGGCATGCTGCAAATAGTTGACTGCATCTACGACTGCTGCGAACGGAAACGGACGGACTGATACCTATGGAAATACTTGGATTCGCAGCGGCAGTCTTCATCGGAATTATACTCGGCCTCGTCGGCGCGGGAGGATCGATCCTCACCGTGCCGGTGCTGGTGTATCTCTTTCAGCTTGAACCAGTGACCGCAACGGCATATTCGCTGATCGTTGTCGGCATGTCGGCGCTTGCCGGTTCGGCGGCGTATATGAAGAACGAACTTGTCAGCTATCGATCGGCGGCTGTGTTTGCCGCGCCCGCATTGATTGCGGTCTTCGTTGCGCGCAAGTTTGTATTGCCCGCAATTCCCGAGGAACTGTTCACTGTCGCGGGAGTGACCGTAACGCGAGGCGCAGCCGTTATGCTGCTTTTTGCTGCGTTGATGATTCTCGCTGCGGTATCGATGATCCGCACGCCGGACAGGCAGGAAGCGGAAGCCGGACGCGGCATGAACTATCCGCTCATCGCATTGCAGGCGTATATCATTGGAACACTTACCGGATTGGTCGGCGCGGGCGGCGGATTTCTCATTATCCCCGCGCTGGTGACCCTCCTCCGTCTGCCCATGAAAACGGCGGTCGGGACCTCGCTCCTCATCATCGCGGTGAATTCGTTCTTCGGCGTCCTCGGCGATCTCGGAACGGTCAGTATCGACTGGCGGTTCGTAGGGATATTCACCGCATTTGCGATGGCGGGGATTCTCATCGGTAACCACCTATCGCGGCGTATCGCGGGGGCGGCATTGAAACCTGCGTTCGGCTGGTTTATACTCGCAATGGGTGTATATATCATTGGATCGGAAGTAATTCACTATACAACATAACATGTCAACAAACGAATTCAATATTAGGAGAACTATACATGTCGATTTTTAATTTCTTCGGCGGATCGGGCAACGGAGTTGTCAATCTTTCATACGACGAATTCGCCTCGCGCATTACATCGGAACAAAATGCGGTCGTGCTCGATGTTCGCACGGGCGAGGAATACAATATGGGACATATCCCCGGCGCGGTGCTGATGGATATCATGGATACGCGGTTTTTCGAGAATACCGGGAAACTCGATAAAACGAAAACATATTACGTCTACTGCCGGAGCGGAAGCCGCAGCGCGCAGGCGTGCAGAATCATGCATAAACAGGGTCTGGAAAACGTGTATAATCTCTCTCGCGGTCTGATCGAATGGCGCGGCGAACTCGTCACCGGACGCACGGCAACGGCGGTACGGTAGGAGGCGGCGCTATGTTCTTCAAACAGGTGTACGAAAAAGGATTGGCGCAGGCAAGTTATATCGTCGGCTGCCAGGCAACAGGCGAGGCAATCGTTATCGATCCCAAGCGGGATATCGATACCTACCTCCAGATCGCGGAAGAAGAAAAACTGCGGATCACCAACATCACCGAAACGCATATCCATGCGGATTTCCTCAGCGGTTCGCGCGAGCTTGCCGCGGCGACCGGCGCTGAATTGTATCTTTCCGGAGAAGGCGGCAACGATTGGCAATACCAATTCCAGCATCATGCGCTTCATGACGGCGACGAATTCAGGATCGGCAATCTGAAATTCCAGGTCATGCATACGCCGGGTCACACACCTGAACACATCTCGTTTTTATTGACCGATCTTCCCGCGGGCGATTTTCCGGTGATGCTGTTCACGGGCGACTTTGTGTTCGTAGGCGATGTCGGCCGGCCCGATCTGCTGGAGAAAGCAGCCGGTATCAAAGGCACGCAGGTGGCGGGTGCGCGGCAGATGTTCGAGTCGTTAAAGAAATTCAAAGCGCTCCCCGACTATATCCAGGTCATGCCGGGTCACGGCGCCGGTTCGGCGTGCGGTAAGGCGCTGGGCGCCGTGCCGAGCACGACGGTCGGATATGAGAGACTCGCGAATTGGGCGTTGAAGATCGAAGACGAGGAGACGTTCGTAAGCGAACTTCTTGCTGGTCAGCCGGAACCTCCGGCATACTTTGCCATGATGAAGAAGCTCAATAAAACGGGACCGGCGGTGCTGGGCGCGCTTTCGCAACCAAGAAAGCTGAGCGTTGCGGAGTTCGAGTACGCACGCCGAAGCGGTGTGCGTATCATCGACACGCGGGATAAACTGTCGTTCGCGGGCGGACACGTGCCGGGCAGCATAAACATTCAGGATAACAAGGCGTTCAGCACATGGGCGGGCTGGATTCTGGAGTACGAGAAACCGTTTGTGCTCGTCGCCCCGGAGCATCGCATCGGAGATTTATCGAAAGCGCTCCTGCGGATCGGACTCGATGGGATGGAAGGGTATATCGATAACCTGGATCGATTCACGAACGCGGGCCGAGAACTGGAGGTCATGAACCAACTCACCGTGAACGATCTCGATGCGCACCGCGAGAGCTATCTCGTACTCGACGTGCGCGGTTATTCAGAATACGCGGCGGGTCATATTCCCGGAGCGATGAATATTCATGCCGGTCATATTGAACGTAGTCTCGACGATCTCCCTCGTCAGGCGCAGATTGCCGTGCATTGCGCGTCGGGCGACAGATCCGCGATTGCCGCGAGCGTGCTTGCCGCGCATGGATTCACGAATATCCATAATGTGACCGGAGGCTTCGCGGAATGGTCGCGTCAATGGAAGCCGGTGGAAACCGGATTACCCAACCGCGAATCCGTCGCGGCATAAATCGTTCGATTATATAATCTCCCCGGAACGGTTGTAGCGGGTGCGACCGTTCCGGGGAGTTTTCATTCCATACCGGGAGATAGTAATTTGCCGGGGAACAGCAACGGATCAGACCGATGAACTCACGCATTGTATTTCTTGTCCTCCTTTTCGCCGGATATGCAGAACGCGGAACGGCGCAACAAGCAGTATGGGAACTGGCAACAGGCGATACGTATGTATTCAGAGGACCCGTTGTGTATCCCTCCGGAGACAGCGCACGGATGGATACGCTTGTATGGACAATGCGCGTGGAGTCGACCGCAAAGCAGGGCGATACGGTTGCATGGCTCGTATCGGGGGTACCGGTACAACTGGCAAATTACATGCCCGGTGCGTCCATAGAGAACATGACGATCGTCCGTATCGGTGCGAAGTATTATCTCAGCGGGAAGGAAACATTCGAACGGCTCATCGGGAATCAATCGGGCGAAACTCCTCTTGTGGACGATAGTCAGTGTTTTCTCGATTTCCCGTTATACGGCGGCAAGCAAATCGGCGAAGCCGATATGCTTGCGCGAGGCGACGGAATGTATGTATGGCTGGTTGAATCGTTGCCCGATGCCGTCACCGTGCCCGAAGGCAGGGACGCCGAACGGCATGCCATGCACTCGGTTACCTACCGCGCGCTGAATTCAATAATTATGCTTGTATATCAGGAAGGATTCGGGATTGTCCGATATTATTATCATCACAACGGAAGTCCCGGCGAATTCGATATGCGTTGTATATCGAAACAGAGCGGCGGATGAAGCCGCGGCGTATTTGCGGTTCGTTCGAATTCAGAACCCCCGATTCGTTTGTCTGCCTGCGGCAGCCAGCCGAATCGACCCCTATTAGGGGTGGAAGAAGTGGAATTAGCTGACATTTGATCAATGGTATGATTCGCGCTATCTTTTGAAAAACATGAGGTGGCTCATGGACGAAAAACTATCAACCGCAGCACGTGACCGAGGTCTTGTCTACAATGGACGACATCTACCTTATAGAGCGGCATTGATTACGTATGCGCAAAAATTAAGAAACAACATGACGTATGAGGAGAGAAAGATCTATGCCATCTTGAAATCGTTGCGTATAAAAATACGACCGCAACATCCAATCGATAGGTATATCGTCGATTTCTATCTTCCAGATGCAATGCTGGTTATCGAAATAGATGGTGAGCAGCATTGCACAATGGAAGGAAAAGAATACGATTCATATCGAGACACAATACTAGAGGGATACGGTCTTAAAGTATATAGGATAAAAAATGATGAAATTCGAAGCGATATTAAATCTATTGAGGTAAAGATTAAAAGGATTATTACTCAATCAATAACTGAAAAACGGTTATCAGAACAAGTCCCCTAATAGGGGATTTAGGGGTCGGCGAAGCCGGGGCGAGTTTTCGGTTCGTATGCATTCAGAATTCCATATCCATCACAACGACAGGAATATACAATGCGGAAAAACATATCATCCGGCGCCGAATGGGAATCCATAGTCGGGTATTCGCGTGCAGTGCGCATCGGAAACATCATCGAAGTTTCGGGTACAACAGCGGTGGATGACGACGGCGCTGTAGTCGCAGAAGGGGATTTATATGCTCAGACATCGTTCATCCTGAAAAAAATCGAACGCGCATTGTCGGATGCAGGCGGCGCGATCCACGATGTCGTTCGAACGCGCATGTTCGTGAAGGATATCTCGCAGTGGCGCGAAGCGGCGCGCGCGCATGCCGAAGTGTTTTCAGAAATCAGACCGGCGGCGACGATGGTGCAGGTGCAGGAGTTGATTCATCCGGCATTGCTCATCGAAATCGAAGCGACGGCAATCACAGGATAGAATTCGTCTTCCAAGAGATTCAGCCGTCATTCGCCGTATCATGAAAGGAGAACTGTTCGGGCGCAACCTGTGTTGTGTGTTTACCGAGAACTATTATCGACATTCAACTATCCGGAATGCGCTGCGTTCCGGAATACGGAGTACAGAACATGATTAAACGTATACTTCTCCCGCTCGATTCATCCGAGTATTCTGGCGCCGCGACACGGTTCGCCTGCTTCCTGGCAACGCACCATGACGCCGAGGTGACGGGAATGGTGATCCTCGATATTCACGGCATCGAAAAATCCATCGGCGCGGCGCCGCCGGGCGGCATGTACTACGCCGGTAAACTGGAAAAACAGAAGGAAGAGGAAGCGAAAAGCCATATTCGCGAAATGCTGGATGCATTTGCGGAAACCTGCCGCCAAGCGGGTGTCAGGTACACGGAATCAGAGCGCCAGGGCAGCCCAAGCGAACGGATTGCAGATGAATCGAACTATTATGATCTGATTGTGATGGGTGCGCATACGCACTACAACTTTCAGGAACGCGGGAAACGCAACCCTCTTTTCGATGTGCTCGATAAATGCACTGCACCCATTTACGCGGTTCCCCGGTCGTTCTCGGTGGACTCTCTCCCCGATGAACGGATCAAGGCTGCAGTTGTGATCGATGGCAGTCCTGCGTCCGCGAGGGCGGTGCAGCGGTTCGCGCAACTGGCGATGTCAAGCCGTATCGTAGCGACGATTATCGCTGCGCACCACGAACGCGCACTCGCGGAATTCGCGCTCGCCGAAACCGCTCACTATTTGCGCTCGCATGGAATCCATGTAGCGGAAACCGTTACCGGCGGCTCACCCCGGCAAATCGTTGAGACGTATTCTCAGACACACGACGTTTTTGTCGTCGGCGAACACCACAAGAGCGGTCTTATGAAATTGTTCGGAGGCGACCTGACGAAACTGCTCGTCGAAAACGACAGCAAACCCGTTTTGATCTCGCATTGAGAAGCGGCGCGCGAACTGAGGGAATCCTGCGGGCGAATATGCTGTTGATACCTGAAACCGTAACAGGTTTCACGGTTGTCGCACATATAGAAAGACCCGCACATGTTCGATTCACTCCGGCGCCGATTCGACGCCGCCGATATCCGGATTAGCGGATGGATGAGCCGGTATGGGACCGTCATCCTCCGGTACGCACTTGCGATTGTTTTCATCTGGTTTGGATTGCTTAAACCGCTTGGACTGAGTCCGGCCGAGAATCTTGTCCGTCAAACGGTGACATGGTTCCCGCCGGACCTTTTTGTTTCTGTTCTTGGCTATTGGGAAGCACTCATCGGATTTCTCTTTCTGTTCAAACGAACGATTCGCATAGCGCTGTTGTTGCTTTTCCTTCAAATACCGGGCACCATGCTGCCATTGTTCATCCTTCCGGAGGCGTGCTATACGCATATTCCGTACGGATTGACGCTCGAAGGGCAGTATATCGTAAAAAACCTCGTGTTAATAGGTTCGGCGCTAGTTGTTGGTGGCACAGTGCGCAAGCGGAATTCGATGGCAAGCCGGGAGTAACGCCGGGAACCAAAGCCGCCGCATCCGGCATTATGTAGCATCATCGAGGACATACTGCGCCGCGGACTGATCTGCTTGTCCGTTTGCCGCACGAGTGCGCGCGCCGGCATTACTCGCCGGCGACGTTTTCCGTCATTATCAATCGCCGCGTCTGTTCTCGATGCAGATATTCAACGCAATATGATGCATGGAGATCCGATGGAACCAAAACTTCTGTGGCGCCGGCCGCAGCTTCGTACCGACGAGATGGAACACAAGGAACGAAAAGCGACCTGGCTCGAACTGTTTTACGATTTGGTGTTCGTTGCCGTCGTGGCGCAGCTCTCGCATACGCTCGCAGGCGACGTCACCTGGCTGGGCGTGGCGAAATACTGCCTCCTTTTCGTGCCGGTATGGTGGGCGTGGATCGGGTCGACATTTTATAACGACAGGTTCGAAACCGACGATCTGAGCCACCGGATCTGGACATTCATACAAATGATCGCCGTCGCGTCGCTGGCGTTTCACGTCCACGACGGATTCGGCGAATCATCCAGCGGATTCGCGATTTCGTACATCGCAGTGCGCGTGATGATCATTTTTCTGTGGGTGCGGGCGGGCATTCACAGCCCCGAAGCCCGGAAACTCACAAATCGCTATGCCGTGGGGTTCATTACCTCAGTGCTTTTTTGGTTCATATCCATCTTCGTCCCGGCGCCTTTACGGTTTCTCCTTTGGGCGGTTGGATTGCTTATCGATATCGGAACACCGTTGACGACGCTGAAAATTCAGCGTACGCTTCCCAAACTCAGTTCATCGCATCTGCCCGAACGGTTTGGACTGTTCACCATCATCGTACTCGGCGAATCGATCGTCGGCGTCGTTGCGGGAGCGGCGGAAACGCACCATATGACGTGGGCGGTGGGAGCGGCGGGCGTGTTCGGGCTGGCGCTTTCGTTTAGTATGTGGTGGCTGTACTTCGACAGGATAGCAAGCAGAAGAGCCAAACCGAATCCCTGGTGGCTCGCTGCATGGGTTTACAACCATCTTGTGCTTGTAATCGGATTGACGGCAATCGGCGCCGGTACATTGCAGGTCGTTGCTCATAACGGAGCGGTGTTGTCTCCCCCCATTATGTGGCTCATCTGCGGATCGGTTGCCGTGTCATTTTTCGCGATGGCGTTGTTCGAATATTCCTTTGCTGGAGCAGAGGCCGAGCCAACGGTAGCGCGAACTACCGCCCTCATCCGGATTATCGCCGGGTTGCTGTCGCTGACGATCGCCGTCGTAGGCGGGAACCTGCCGTCCGGCGGCGTTCTGGGGCTGCTCGCGTTGCTTGCGGTGATTCAGGTTGCGCTGATTGCCCGGCATCCAAACGCAGCGGCGATCGAGTGATTTTCGGCGGCGATTCGGGATGTGAAGCGGTCGGTAAATACAGCCGGGGAGGTGCAAAACCTCGAACAGAGAAGAGATTCTGCGGAAATAAACGCGTTTTCCGCGAAAAAAACGGAAAAATACAAGAGCCGGAGGCTTTGCATTCCTCGTTTTTTTTTCCTAATTACGCGTTGAAGAGTCACCGCCAATACAAAGGAACAGTTACAAACACGAACGAACGTCGAGAGATGCGAATGCCGAAAAGCAGTGTTGTCTCACAAGAGGTCGTTCCGTTCACCAATAAATTGGTCTTGGCGATAGAATAATGAGACGAATTCTCACTGTAGAAGAGTCCGATACTTGTTTGTTCAACAACAAAGGATGGAAGTATGAGAACACTTGTACTATTGGTTATGGTTGTTCTGCTCGGCGGTTCAGCCATTGCACAGGATTTCAGTTTCTCGGCTCAGCTCCGGGAGCGTACTGAACTCGATGCGAAAGCGATTTCGCCGGGCGGCCATATGGATGTTTATCACTGGCTCCGTACGCGTTTCTCTGCGAATGCAGCAGTGAATGAAAATGTAACCGTCTTTGTGGAATTGCAGGATGCTCGTATGTATGGGAGTGAGGGAGGAACTCTGAATTCAGGTGCATCGCATTTCGATCTCAGACAGGGCTTTGTGAAGGTCGACAAACTTGGCGGTGGAAATTTCGATGCGAAACTCGGACGCCAGGTACTTGCGTACGCAAACGAACGGCTTATCGGAGCGATAGATTGGAACAACTTCGGCCAGAGTTTCGATGCAGGCGTTCTTACCGCCAACTTCAAGAACTTCCATGTCGACGTTATTGGTGCAGCTGTTCACCGCCATGTCAATACGCCGGAATATAACCGCGATCATTTCCTGACGGGGTTGTGGGGCGTATGGAATCCGAATGCGGACAAGAATTCCGTTCAACCGTTCTTTCTGTATGATAACCCCATGTCCACCGTTACTCCACAGGGCGGAACGACACGCATCCGCCGCTTCACTACCGGTCTCTACACCAATTGGATGATGAACAGCCTCGACATCGAATTCGACGGCGCTTTCCAGTTTGGCGAATATCCGGAGATGAAGACTTCTGACGATAAAGCGGTAGCGCTGGCAGCACACATGATCGGCATCCGCGTCGGTTATACGCTGCCCGGTTCCGCCAGTTTCCGTATCGGCGTCGGGTTCGATCGCCTCTCCGGAAATAATGCCCCCGACGAAGGCAAGCAGGAAGAAACCATCGAATCGTTCGGCACGCTGTTTGCCACGAACCATAAATTCTATGGTCACATGGATTACTTCGGTTCGAATAATGCATATTCCGACCTCGGTCTGCACGACATCATGCTGAACCTTTCCGCCGCACCGATGCCCGATACGAAACTCGGCGCCGATTTCCATCTGTTCATGACCGCCGTCGATCCGCAGGATTGGGTGCCGACCGGCGCCACCTCCGATGTCGAAGCGAACATCGGCATGGAACTCGACCTGTGGTTTACATTCCAGGTTGCCAAGGCCGTCTGGACAACCGCCGGTTTATCGGTGATGGATTTTGCGGAACAGGCAAAACGCCCATTGTACACAGGACTTGGGAAGACCCAGAAGTGGGGCTGGATCCAGGTCATGGTGAACATCTAAATCGTTCTGTGAACGAGCGGGATTCCCACCCGGACACGGAAATTCACAATGGGGCGGTTCAATAAGCCGCCCCATTCTTATTTGCTTCAATGAGGAAAAATTGCCATGACGCGAGTCGTCGTTCTGTTTCTCTTCGCCGCAGCGTTCTATCAGGCGCGCGCGCAGGAAATTACGTTCACCGGACAGCTCCGCGAGCGGACGGAGTTCAGCGGAAAATCCTTTGTGCAGGGAACATCCATGGATGTCTACCATCTGCTGAGGACGAGGTTGAATGCCGCAGCCAAGCTGGAGAATGCCGGCATTACGGTCGAGATTCAGGACGCACGGCTGTTCGGCAGCGAACCCTCCACGCTCAACGAAGGCAATCTCTACCAGCGCAATAACGGCGGGCTCGATTTGACGATGGCATATCTTACGGTCAGGGATGTTGCAGGGACCGGTCTCAATGCTCATGTTGGAAGGATGGGACTCGAGTACGGCAATTACCGCTATATCGGAAGGCAGGATGCGAGCAATCTTACGGTTTCGTACGATGGAGCGGTTGTCTCGTATACGAAGAACGCTCTGTCGATTGATCTTTTCGGAGCAGCATTGAGGCGCAACGAGGATTTCTTCAGTATCGACGATATGAGGACCATCTATCAACGCGATGAGTTTCTGACGGGGTTATGGAGCACATGGAAAAGCGAGAATGGCGGGTATCATGCATTCGTGTTGTTTGATAATCCACGGTACGTACAAAACACGCAAAGCCAATCGAACCGATTCACGCTCGGTATTCAGGGCGATCAGAAGATTGGTTTGTTTGCAGCAGGCGTCGAAGCGGCATACCAATTAGGTACGACGGGAGCAATGCCCGCCGGATTCCCGGCGCACGCCGACATCGGCGCGTATTTTGTCGCTGTCCGCGCAGGGATGCAGATCCCGGGTTATGAGCGTCTTCGCGTCGACCTGTCCATCGAACGCCTGTCCGGTAACGAGCCTCCCGCGGAAGGGACGCGCGATAGAACATACGAACAGTTCTCGATGCTGTACGGCAACCGCTTCAAGTTTTTCGGAAACATGAATGTGTTCACCGGAGAATTCTTTTCGAGCAGCGCGGTCCGGAACAACGGATTGCAAGATGTTTCCTTCTCCGTATCGACAATAATGATTCCCGGTCTGTCTCTGGGAGCAGTGGCGCATCTGTTTCACGAGACCGTCGATCCGGGATCGTATGTCGCGAAAAACTTCGGCGGTTACAGTTCCTACCTCGGTCTGGAGACCGACATCACAATGACATGGCAGGCGTACAAACAACTGCGCGTCACCGGCGCCTTCTGCATATTCGATGCGGATAAGGAGCGGGCGTCGTATCTGAATATCCGGCGCACGACCAAATGGGCATACGTACTATTTTTGGTGACGTTCTGAACACGGATTGTTGTGTTATTGTCCGGGATTAATTCGTTCCACATCATCGCAACGCTCTCCCAGGATACAATCGAAAAAAAATAATGTAAAAACCTGCCGGGATTGAGCTGCCTCCGTAACGGATTGCTGTAAAATAAGTTACAAGCGCGCCCACCTCCCGGTTTTTCGTTTCTCCCCGAACGCCTTCCCGCTTCCACTTGACAAGCCGCTCTTTGTACCGTAGATTTACGCCTGTCAATTCAGACAATCAACACTTCGAATATCCGAATTGAGAGAGGGGTACCTCTCAATCCGGGTCGGGTACCTTGAGCCTTGGCTCGACACGCCGCACCTTCCCAGGAAGAATGTCCTTGTTTCCGGCAGAGACAGGAATTTTTCCCGGATCATTGAATGTTGCTTTCCAAACCACAAGATACACTATTAGGCAGGAGATACATCCGAATGAAGAAAATCCTCGTCGTTTTGTCTGAGTGGGGCTATTGGGGCGAAGAACTGGTAGGTCCGCTCGACATCCTCGATGCGAGAGGGTATCAGATAGACTTCATGACCCCGAACGGCAAGCGTCCCCGCGCATTGCCGGTGAGTATGGACCCTACCTTCCTCGACCCGCCGCTCGACCGGTGCGTGACGAATGAACACTTTGCCAAGCGCACCAAGGAAGTAGACGATTCCAACCGGCTCGCAAATCCCATCAATCTTTCCGAGTGGTTCCCGCGCCGGCCGTACTACAGCGTTCAGAACTGGCTGCGCGAACTCGAGAAATACAACGACGCCGTCGATAAAGCGCAGGCGGAGCTTTCGAAGTACGATGCATTGCTCATCGTCGGCGGGAGCGGTCCCATTGTCGATCTCGTCAACAACCAGCGTTTACACGATGTCATTCTCGGCTTCTACAAGCAAGGCAAACCAATTGCGGCGGAATGCTACGGCGTTACCTGCCTCGCGTTCGCACGCGACTGGTACAGCCGCAAAAGCATCATCTGGGGCAAGCATGTGACCGGACATCCGCTTGAATACGACTACCAGGACGGTACCGGTTTCTACAACGCCGAGAAGATGCAGTGGGTCGATTTCAACATGGGCCCGCCGCCTTATCCGCTCGAGTTCATTCTCCGCGACGCGACCGGTCCCGACGGCGGTTATCACAGTGGCGTCGGACGCAAAACGTCGGCAATTGTTGATTATCCGTTCATCACCAGCCGCAGCACCGCTTCCTCGGTGAAGTGCGGCGAGCTGATGGTGGAAGTGTTGGAAAACGGCATGCGCCGCTACGGCTGGTAACGCTTTTTCGGAATGCGGGGAACGCTCTCGGCGTTCCTCGCGTTCCATGTCTTTGTCATATTCACAACGGAAATGTACAGGTTTAGCATGGCGCAACGTACAGGCAGGTACGCAATTATCGAGCAGTTTCTCGCCGACGGCATCACCCACATGTTCGGCAATCCGGGTACCGTTGAGCAGGGCTTTCTGGATGTGCTGAAGGACTTTCCCGGGTTCAACTACGTCCTCACGCTGCAGGAAACAATCGCCGTCGGCGTCGCCGACGGATACGCCCGCGCAACGAAACAGCCGACCGTGGTGCAGCTGCATTCAGGCGTCGGTCTCGGCAATGGAATCGGGATGATGTATCAGGCGATGCGCGGACACGCGCCGCTGGTAGTGATTGCCGGAGAAGCGGGGATTCAATACGACGCCACCGACGCGCAAATGGCCGCCGACCTGGTGTCGATGGCGAAACCGGTGACCAAATGGTCGACGCGCGTTGTGCATCCCACATCGCTGCTGCGGGTGCTCCGCCGCGCCATCAAGATCGCATCCACTCCGCCGATGGGTCCGGTGTTCGTATGCCTTCCGATGGACATTCTCGATGCGATCAACGAAGAGCCGGTGTTTCCGACTCCGCGTCTCGTTACGCGTACCGTTCCCGAACAAACGCATATCAAAACCGCAGCGCAGATGCTCGCCGCATCGCAACGCCCCATGATCATCATGGGCGACGGCATCGCCTTTTCGGGCGCCGAGCAGGAACTCACACGCGCAGCCGAGCTCTCGGGTGCAGAGGTGTGGGGCTCCGATTGTTCCGAAGCGAACATCGACAACACGCATCCGCTCTTCCGCGGACTTCTCGGACACATGTTCGGCGAACACAGTAAGGGCATCGTTGCGGGCGCAGACACGATTCTTATCTGCGGCACGTATGTTTTCCCGGAAGTGTTCCCGATGCTCGAAGGCGCCTTCGCGCCGGGCACAAAGATTATTCACATCGATCTCAATGCATACGAGATCGCCAAGAATTTCCCCGTCGATCTGGGTATCGTCGCCGATCCGAAAGCGACGCTCGCCGCGCTCGCCGATGAGATGGAAGCGTCCTTCTCTCCGGCACGCAAAGCGCTCTCGGCACAGCGGATCGACGAATTCCGCGCTTCGGCGCATACGGCGCATTCGGCGCAGGTAGAAGCCGATCTGAAAGTGAAAGACGAAACCCCGCTGCACGCAAGCGCGTTCATGTCCGAACTCGCAAAAGCGCTGCCCGCAGATGCAATCATTTTCGACGAAGCGCTGACCTGCTCGCCCGATCTGGTGCGGTATTTCCCGCCGCGTTTCCCCGGCACCTACTTCCAGACGCGCGGCGGTTCGCTCGGCGTCGGATTTCCCGGCGCTCTCGGATTGAAAGTCGCCAATCCGGACAGGACGGTCATCGGTCTTTCCGGAGACGGCGGCAGCATGTACGCCATTCAGTGCATGTGGACTGCCGCGCATCACAAGATCGGCGCGAAGTTCATCGTGTGCAACAACCAGAATTATATGTTGCTGAAGCTCAACATCATGCAGTATTGGAAAGAGCGCGGTATGGACGAACATGAATTTCCGGCTGCGTTCACCTTGAAAGAACCGGTGATCGATTTCGCGGCGATGGCGGAATCGATGGGCGTGAAAGGCATCCGCGTCGAGCGCCCGGAACAGATCGCTCCCGCGATCGACGCAATGATGCAGCACGATGGTCCGGTGTTGATCGACCTTGTGATCACGGACTACGTGCCCGGTTCGAAAATGAACTGTAAGTGCGGACAATAGTCCGCGCGATTATCTCACCTTTACCTGCGATGTACCTTCCCGCGGTTCCAGCGATGGATCGCCGGAACCGGATGCACCTTCCATACATGCACCTCCTGGGCTGAGTGTCCTCATCGAATCATTGCTGGTCAATGCGGTTCGAAGCAGACCGGAGTTCGCCCATCGGCAGAATACAACACATAATGAATGAGATACATAACAAGTAAGCGGTCCTATGATATTACTCGTGGGTGCGTCCGGCAATGCCGGAAGCGAAACGGCAAAACAACTCTCGTCTCTCGGAGTGAAAGCGCGCGCTCTCGTCCGCGACGCGGCGAAGGTATCCGCTCTCAAAGAACTCGGTATTGAAACCGTACAGGGCGATCTCGCCGATTACCAATCGCTCGCGAATGCGCTCGATGGCGTCGAGAAGGTATTTCTCGCGACGACAACCTCGCCGTACATGACGGCGCAATACATGAATCTCATCGAAGCGGCGAAGCGCGCCGGTGTGGCGCATTTCGTGAAAGTATCGGTTTTCGGCGCGGCAGATAACGCCGTGCTTCGCGCAGGTAGATGGCATCACATTGCCGATCAGTATTTGCGGAACTCGTCGATTCCCTATACGATCTTCTATCCCAATTCCTTTATGCAAAACTTCCTCGGGCAGGCGCCTGCGATCGCAAATGGAGCGGCATTCTACGCACCCGCGAAACAGGCCGCAGTCAGCTTCATCGATGTGCGCGATATCGCATCGTGCGCCGTCGCCGCCTTGACCTCGCCCGGCTTCGAGTATAAACAGTTTACGCTTACCGGATCCGGCGCGTTGACGCATGCGCAGATTGCCTCGCTCTTTTCGAACGCGCTTGGAAAGAATATAAGCTATGTCGATACGCCCCCGGAGGCCACGCGTAGCTCGCTCGCGGAAATGGGCTTTCCCGGCTGGCTTGTCGACCTGCTGCTCGAATTGTACGCATGGTTTCGGACCGGCGAAGGCGCCCTCGTTACCGGGGACGTCGAATCGATACTCGGCAGGAAGCCGGTATCGTTCGAGCAGTTCATCAGCGACTACTCGGCGGCGTTCGCTGCCTGACAGAACTACGAATTCAATCATATACACAATTTCAAATTCAGGAGATAGAATGAGCGCTCCGTTCACAGACGCAGAACTGAAATCAATGGCGGTCGACTGGTACACGAAACTCGACGTGCATGCGCCGATGATCGATATTCTTCCGATGCTCTCGACAGACGAACTGTTCATGGTATTCCCGGAAGCGACGCTCGAAGGACTTGCAGCATTCGAAGGATGGTACCAGGGCGTGATCCGGATTTTCTTCGACGAAGTGCATGAAGTGACCGATGTCAAGGTGACGTGGGAGGGCGATGCCGCCACAGTGAAAATTGTCGTGCATTGGGCGGCAAGCCGCTGGAATCCTCCCGCGCGTTTCAGCGACCGCATCGATCTCGATGCCTATCAAACGTGGGTGGTAAAGAAATCCGCGGCAGGCAAGCCGGTCATCACCCGCTACGTTGTCGACGAGCTCAAGTACCGCGAAGGCTCCGCCAAATTGTAAGCAACGTAAAGATCTAGAACACAACAAAGCCCGAATCAGGAGAACACGATATATGGCTGGAAATCTTAAAGCCCTTGCCCGGCGCTACTTCATCGAGATCATGAATCTCAACCGGAAGGAATCGTTCCACGAAATCATCGCGCCGGACTTCGTTTTTTCGCTTCCCACGCATCCCGATCCGTACCGTGGACCGGAAGGCATGATGGAACTCGTGAATATGCTTCACGGTTCGTTCCCCGATTTTTACATCAACGTCGCCGACATGGTTGAAGGCGAAGATACGGTAGTCGCGCGCTGGCGCGGCGGCGGTACGCATCTCGGCACACCGTTGAAAACCGTCCACGGAGATTTGCAGGCGAACGGCCGTTCGTTTGAAATCGACGGGATGTCGTGGCTGAGAATGAAAGACGGGAAAATTATTCAGACACTCGCCAATGAAGACACGGTCGGATTGTTGATGCAACTCGGTCATATCCCCGTGCCGGAACAACCCGCTCCGCCTACAACCGCCGAACTCATCAAAGTCACGCGCCGCTATTTCGAGGAGCTGATGAGCCAGGGCAAGTTCGAGATCATCCCCGAAATCCTCGACGAGAACGTGCAGTTCATCATCCCGACGCAGCCCGAACCGTTCCGCGGTCACGACGGTCTGCGCGGATTCGTCGGATACCTGAGAAGCGCATTCCCCGATATCAAGTTTACCGTTGAACTCGAAACCGGAAGCGGCAACAAGGTGGCTTCGAGATGGCATATCACGGGTACGCACGAAGGCGAATTTCTCGGCGCGCCGCCCACCCACAACAAGATATCGGATTACGGTATCGATATCTTCACGTTCAAAGGCAACAAGATTCAGACAATTCACGTCAACGAAAACGACTTAGGATTGATGCAGCAACTCGGCATGATTCCTTCTTAGGAGTGCAAAGCGCCCGCCTCTGCTCATCCGGCGGAGGCGGGCGGCCGCACTCGGAATGCCGTCACACAAACGAATGTTCCGCACAACGTATATACTTTGGATCGCCTGTATGTTCGCCGTTTCATTGACATCGCACGAGGGGAAAGCCGCCGGAACCGGACCTGTTCCGGACCCCGGAGCTGCACTCGTTGATCGCGCGAATACAGATACCGATACGGTTCGAACGCCCGAACCGCCGCTTTCGCATGCAATGAATCTTGTATGCGTCCGTTCGCTGAAGAAGCCTGTCATGCGTCCGAAGGGCGATCCGGGTAATTTCTGGGAATGGGATTACATGACGGGCGATTGGGGCGGCGCGCGTTCGTGGTTGTGGGATAACGGCGTGGAGATTGCCTACGCGCATTACTTCGATTTCTATACAAATGCAGGCGGACGCAATGATGCGTTCTTTGCCGGCAATCCGGCGGGCGCGGAAAACGGAGCCTCGTTCTTTAATGTCGGCGTGCTTTCGCTCGACTTTTATTTCGACCGGATGGGTCTGTGGAAGAACGGCTTTATCCACATCACAACGGCGGCGACAAACGGATCGAGCATGGAGTACCAGCACACCGGCACATTGAATCCGAACAGCTACTACAGCAACGGGTTCGCAGATTACTTCAAGCTCTTCGAGATTTTTTACGAGCATAAATTCGACCAGAACCGCATCGCGGTGCGCATCGGTCAGATCTATCCCTACGTGATGGTTGGATCGTGCGGCGCATCGTGTATGCTGCAGAACGGCTCGTTTCAGTACCCGGCGTTTCTGGGCACAACATATACTGCCGGGCTTGGCAACGGTCTCGGTCCTGCCTTCGTCGGGACAACAGTCGGTGCGCAATTGCGTTTTATGCCCGATAAACAATGGACGTTTATCGGACACATCATGGACGGGTATTCCGACCCCAGCGGAGGATATGCGCGCGGCAACGAACACGGCATCTCTCCGACGCTCAGCGCGGACGAAGGCGTCGAGATTATTATGCAGGCTGCGTACCGGAACACAGCCAATCCGGCGTATCCGGGAGTTTTCACTGCAGGGATGCAAGTGCATACAGGCGCATTCGCGCACAGGTATGAAAACGAGGCCGGATTGCCGCTGGCATTTAACGGCGGATCTCCCAAACGGCTGAACGGCAACTACGAGGCGTACCTTATCGCGGAGCAAACGATTTGGAACGGCGGTCCGGACAATAGCGCGGCGACTGTATTCGCGAAGCTCGCGACGGCGCCGAACGACCGCAATCTGATTTCCTTGCAGACGGCGTGGGGAATCAGTATCAGCGGCATCGTGCCCGGCAGACCGCTGGACGCGCTCACCGCCGGTTACTCTCAAACGCAGTTCTCGGACGACTACAGGAAATCTCTTCTGGCGGCGGGGCTCGATGCGACGCACGAGTCGGTCGCCGAACTCACCTATACGGCGAACATCGCACCGTGGTTTATGCTTCGCCCAACCGTTCAATGGATCATGAATCCATTCGGAACGGACAACGGTTCCGGTCCCGTCGTTATCGGATGCATCGCGGGATTCGGGTTATGACATCGATCAAACAAGCATTCACCAACTCAATCTGGAGAAAATCTTACATGAAAAAAACTCTTCTGCTCGTTGCTCTTTCGTTCGCAGTCCTGGCGTCTGCGTGCAACAAACCTCAGATCGAGGATAAATACGCCGCAGAGATGGAGAAGGTCGCGAAGAACAACGAACTCGCCACCCGGTTCTTCACGTCGGCATGGAATAACGGCGATTTCGCAGTCGTCGATGAACTCATCCCCGCCGACGCGCTCGATCATGCGCTGATTCCTGGTAAATCGCCCGAGCAGGGTCCGGCGAGCTTCAAGTCCATCATCGGCATGTTCCGCGCCGCTATGCCGGATATCAAGTTGACGATTCACGACGATTTCGGTTCGGGCGATAAGATCGTTCACCGCTGGTCGCTGACTGGTCATCATACCGGCGCCGCATTGATGGGCGTCCCGGCGACGGGCAAGGAGATCTCGTTCGGCGGTATCACCATCGTCCGCATCGAGAACGGGAAGATCATGGAACGCTGGGCGTCGGTCGATGTGTTCGGCGTGCTGGTACAGCTCGGCGTCGTGCCTCCTCCGGGACCGCCTCCGGCAGAAAAGAAATAATCGTAGCCTCATTGCAATCGCTCTTCTCAAAAAAGATCAAGGATAGAACCACAATGAATTCAATAGGCAGAAGTTTTACAGCGATGCTTTGCGCGCTCATCATATGTGCGTGCGGCGCGCAGTCTGTGTTCGCGGCTCCTGGCGATGCAAACAGGAAACTGGTTGAACGCTTCATGACCGACATCTGGAGCAAGGGCGATATGAAAGCCATCGACGACATCATCGCCGACGATTTTCAATTCATCCTTTCGTTCACCAACACCACCGACCGGGAAGGATTCCGGACGATGGTGAAGAAGAACAGGGAGTCGTTCGAAAATCTGACCTACACCCCGCTCGACATCATCGTCGACGGCGACAAGGCGACCTGCCGCTGGCGCATGACGAGCAAGCATGTCGGTATGTGGCGCGATATTCCGGGAACCAACAAGGATGTGTCGATCGAAGGAATCACCTTTTTCGAGCTGGAGAAAGGCAAGTTCAAACGCGCCTGGGTGCAGAACGACGTCATGGGATTGATGGCGCAGATCGGCGGTATTGAATCGGTCCCGCCAAAACTCAAGAACATCGAACTCGTGAAGGCGTATGTCAACGATATACTTATCAAACGCGATTTCTCGACGTTCAGCAAGTATGCCGCGCCCAATTTCCATATCGACCGCAGCGCGGTGCCCGAAGGCATCACCGGCAAGGAAGGTCTCAACGCACAGATGGATATGCTGTACAAGGCTTTTCCCGATATGCAGTTGAAGATGGCGGACATCGTCGCTCAAGGCGATAAAGTTCTGGTCCGGTTTGAAGGACCGGGAACGCAAACAGGAGAATTCGCCGGCATCCCGCCGACAGGAATCAAGGCGACATGGAAAGGGCTTGTATTATATCAAATCAAAGACGGCAAGCTCGTTCATGCCTGGGCAACCTGGGACGACTACGGTCTCCTGATGCAGCTTAAAAAATAGACGTGCGAATGCGGGCGCCGGTATAACGCCGGCGTCCGTACCGCATTTCACATTACAAACGATAGACTGGAGGACTGAAGAATCATGGGCAAAGCGCCGGATTCCGTGCTTGGAAAAATGTATCAGGAGCATATCGGCTTCATCAAAGCGAAGAATGTCGACGGGCTTCTGAATCAATACGATAAGGATTGTCTGCTCATTTCTACGCTGACCGAAGACCGCAAACCGTTGTTTATCCGCGGACATCAGCAACTCGAAGAGTTTTTCCGGAGCCGCATCTTCGCCCTCGAAGATCTTTCCATCGATCTGACTCAGTGGGCGGAAGACAACGACCGGCTGATGATCGTCGAGGAAATTGCCACAACCGGCACCGACGGTTCGCACGGTACTGTACGGTTTTACGATAACTGGTTTTTACAGAACGGTAAGATAAAGATTCATTTCGCGGGCACGGTGCGCTATCCGGACGGCACGTATGCCGACGGAACGGGGTATCCCGAAGGCGCGGCTCCTGCAAAATCCGAACCACCGGCAGATACGCCGATGGGGAAGATGTACCGCGAACACATTGCGTTCATCAAGGAGAAGAATGTCGACGGCATTCTCCAGCAGTACCATCCGAACGCATTGCTCATCGGCACCTTGACGGAAGGACGCAAGCCCCGTTTCGTGCGAGGCCGCGATGAGCTTCGAGAATTTTTCAACGGCAATTTTATGGGCTTGAAGGCTCTGGAATCGAAAATCGATCAGTGGGCTGAAACGGAAAATACGCTGATGATGGTGGAGAGCGTCACGGTAACCACCACCGATAACCAGGTGATCCCGATGAGCTTTTACGACAACTGGGTGCTGGAGGACGGTATGATCCTCATGCACTATGCCGGCGTGGTGCGCTATCCCGACGGTTCGTACGCATAATCATTGAACAATAACCATTTCATTCCCGGAGGAAGAAACAAGTGAGTACGTATGATTACATCATCGTCGGCGCCGGTTCCGCAGGATGCATTCTTGCCAGCCGTCTGAGCGAAGACGCCAACACTACCGTATTGACCCTTGAAGCAGGCGGAAGCGACATTCCCGAGAGCGTGCAGAATCCCGCGACCTGGTACCTGACCTGGGGCGGCGATATCGACTGGAACTATGAAACTGTTCCGCAGCCCGGGCTCAACGGGAAGGTGACGCACGAACCGCGCGGCAAAATAATCGGCGGCAGCAGCCAGTTGAATCTGATGATGTACATCCGGGGTCACCGCCAGGACTACGATCACTGGGCGTACAACGGAGCGCTCGGCTGGAGCTACGACGAGCTGATGCCATATTGGCAGCGCGTCGAAGGACAGGACGATCATTCCAGCCCCTGGGCGGGTCACGACGGTCCTTTCGCTGTCGCCACGGCGAAGACGAATCCGAATCCCACGTCGGCAGCGTTTATCGACGCCTGCCTTGAACTCGGATACCCGTGGACCGACGACGTGAACGGTCCGAACATGATGGGCGTGAGCTGGCATCACATCAACGTCAAGAACGGAAAGCGCGACTCGCTCGCCACAGCGTATCTACTGCCGGCTCTGACGCGCAAGAATCTCACGCTCGAAACGAACGCGCACGCCACGAAGCTGATTTTCGAGGGCAAGCGTTGTGTTGGCGTGCAGTACGTTCAGAACGGCGAGACAAAGGAAGCGCGCTGTAACAAGGAAGTGATCGTTGCCGGAGGCGCGATGGCGTCTCCGCAACTACTGATGCTCTCAGGGATCGGCAATCCCGATCATCTGAAGGAGCACGGAATTCCTGTGGTTCATGCCTTGCCGGGCGTCGGCGAGAATTTCCACAACCATGTGCTGACGGGCGTAACGTACGAGTGCAAGAAGCCCGTACCTCCTCCGGCTCAGAATATGAGCGAAGCTGTGATGTACGCCGCTTCCGGTCCGGGATGGACGGTGCCCGATTTGCAGATCGCGTTTGTTCATGCATCGTTCGATATCATCATCGGGCAGGCGCACCCGAACAGCATCAGCATCGTGCCGGGCCTGACGCGCCCGATGTCTCGCGGCTGGATCCGCCTGAAGAGCGCCGATCCGATGGATAAGCCGCTGATCAATCCCAACTATCTCGGACACAAGAGCGACCTCGAACGCCTCATCCGCGCAATCGAAATTTCGCGCGAGATCTTCGCGACGAAAGCGTTCTCCGAGTGGGTCTCGCAGGAACTGCTCCCCGGTCCTGAGTACGATACGCCCGAAAAGCTTGCGCAGTACATCAAGCTGAAAGCGGATTCGTACCACCACCAGTGCGGCTCATGCAAAATGGGCATCGACGATATGGCTGTCGTCGATCCGCAGCTTCGCGTGTACGGCGTGCAAAGACTTCGCGTCGTGGACGCAAGCGTCATGCCGACCGTAACCTCGGGCAACATTCACGCCGCCGTTCTTGCAATCGCAGAAAAAGGCGCGGACCTCATCAAAAACGCAACAAAGTGAAAGTAGCTACCAATGCCAGCAGATAACACAGCAATCGTTCAGCAGTTGTACGGCGCATTCGGCTCCGGAAATATCGACGCTTTTCTGGACGGACTCACCGAAGGCATCGTATGGGAATCGCGCTATACCCACGACATTCCCGTCGGCGGCGTGTTCACAGGTAAAGAAGAAATCCGCCGGTTCATGGCGAGCATCGGCGAACACGTGGATATCTTCGAGTTCGTTCCCGCAACATTTCTTGCAAACGAGAATCACGTCGTTGTGCTTGGACACGAAGTCGCCAGTCCGAAAACGACCGGCGTCCGGTACCGCAACGAATGGGTGCATGTGTTCCGGTTTAACGGCGGCAAGGTAGATCATATTCAAACATCGAACGACGTAGCGGCGGTACAGGCGGCTTTCAATGCCGTCTGACGCCGGACGGCGTTTCACATAGATAGCAATCAGGATTACACATGAGTTTACAAGGAAAGAAAATCGCCGTTCTGATGGAGAGCGATTATTACGAGCCGGAGATATTCTATTATCAGCGCCGTTTCGCCGAGGAGGGGATCGACCTGCATTTCCTCACAAGGTTATGGGGACAGCCTACGCTGACCTTCACCGGTCACGAATACCGGATTCCGATGCAGGTGAACGAGACATTCGAAAACATGTCCGATGAAGAACTGCGCAGTTACGATGCGGTCATCGTTCCGTCGGGAATGGTGTCGGACCGCCTGCGCTACACCGAGGATGTAAATGCAATTCCTCCCGCGACGCAGTTTCTCAAGCGCGCATTCGCCGAGCCGGGAATCCTGAAAGGGATCATTTGCCACGGCATGTGGCTCGTCGCGCCGGCGCCTGAACTCGTGCGCGGACGGAACGCTGTTGCGCATAACAATCTCCTCGGAGATGTCAGGAACATGGGTGTCAATTATGTTAACGAGGATGTCGTTGTGGACGGCGATCTGGTGACGGGCAGGTCAGGCGGACATTGCCATTTGTTCGCGCGGCGCATACTCGATATTCTTTCGGAGAGGGGGTAGCCATGGCGGAACTCGTATTTCATCACATCGCAATTGCGGCGAAAGATCCGTTGAGGATTGAACGATTCTATACGAAGTATTTCGGATTCACCCGCTCCCGCGTGCTTCCTATCGGCGGCGGCGAACAGATTGTGTTCATCCGCAACGGAAGTGCGTACATGGAAATATTCCAGGCGAAAGAAGCGCGTCCGTATCCCGCGCCGGAAAAAGACGGTCCCTGGTGGGAAGACTGGCGGCATATCGCCTTCAAGGTAGACAGCGTTGATGAGAAGTTGAAGGAAATGGGCGGCGATGCAAAGATCACGCTCGGTCCGTTCGAATTCGATGCATTCATTCCCGGCTGGAAGACCGTATGGATTGCCGATCCCGAAGGCA
The DNA here is from genome assembly GCA_964408855.1 of uncultured Ectothiorhodospiraceae bacterium. Taxonomy (GTDB): domain Bacteria; phylum Bacteroidota; class Ignavibacteria; order SZUA-365; genus CAYPBB01. Next base: position 67,391 of record CAYPBB010000009.1, on the reverse strand, counting down.
ACATCATCGAAATATCGCAGGGCTACACCGACGATCCGAATCCGCCCGCGCTCGAACAATGATATACAACTGAATTATATACTTCTATCCTATCCTCAGGAGGATTGTACGTGAATAACATAGAGTTCACATTTTCAGATACCATCGGCGGATACGCGTCCAGCGCCGTTGCCGACGATGGGACGTTTACCATGAAGACTTCCGACGGGCGCGAATTCAAGGTGCGTCTGAAGGGCAATACGTATTCCATGCTGGTGCGCAACCTCGGCGAACCGTACCACGATTGTACCGCGCAGATGCGCAGCATGATCGAGCCGGGCAGACACTTGTTCGTGTACGGCGTGTATTATCCTGAGGGCGGCGATTTCACCTACGAAGCGCAGTACATCATGTTCGACGGCCGTCGTCCGGGCGAGTACGTATTCGAGCGCGCCGACTGGTGGGTGAATCAGATCGAGCAGCTCGGCGATTTTTACCTCAACGCGCAGTTCGGCGATGACCCGGTCGATTACCGCAATTACCGTACGACGATCACGCTGACAGGCGAACGCCCGAAAGACCATTTCCGTCAGGAGACGGACACGATCTCGCGGCTTGTGTACGGATTCGCTTCGGCGTATCTGCTCACCGGCGACGAGCGCTATCTCGAAGGCGCCGAAAAGGGCACGGAGTATCTGCGCGATCACATGCGCTTCTACGATCAGGACGAAAACGTGGTGTACTGGTATCACGGCATCGATATCCACGGACAGCGCGAAGACAAGGTGTTTGCATCGGAGTTCGGCGACGACTTCAATGCAATCCCCGCGTACGAGCAGATCTACGCGCTCGCCGGTCCGATCCAAACCTACCGTATCACAGGCGATCCGCGCATTCTCAAGGATGCCGAACTGACGGTCGATCTGTTCGACAAGTATTATCTCGACAAGGAAAAGGGCGGATACTTCTCGCATCTCGATCCTATCACGCTCGATCCGCGCAGCCCGTCGCTCGGCGAAAACCGCGGAAAGAAGAACTGGAACTCCGTCGGCGATCACGCGCCCGCGTATCTCATCAATCTCTTCCTCGCCACCGGCGAAGAAAAGTACGCGAAGTTCCTCGAATATACGTTCGATACGATCGCGAAATATTTCCCCGACTACGACGAAAGTCCGTTCGTGCAGGAGAAGTTTTTCGAAGACTGGTCGCACGACCGTACGCATATGTGGCAGCAGAACCGCGGCGTTGTTGGGCATAATCTGAAAATCTCGTGGAACCTCATGCGCATGCACAGCCTGAAAGCGAAAAAGGAGTACGAAGATCTTGCGCGGCATATCGCGGAGGTGATGCCCGCCATCGGCGGCGACCGTCAACGCCACGGCTGGTACGATGTGATGGAGCGCGCGAAGCAGCCGAACGAAGCATGGCATCGCGTTGCGTTCCACGACCGCAAGGCGTGGTGGCAGCAGGAGCAGGGTATCCTCGCATACCTGATTCTGAACGGCGTGTTGAAGGATGCAGAGTACCGGCGCATCGCACAGGAATCGTCGGCGTTCTACAACGCCTTCTTCCTCGATCACGACGACGGTGCGGTGTTTTTCAATGTGCTTGCCAACGGCGTGCCGTATCTCGTCGGAACCGAACGCTTCAAGGGCAGCCACAGTATGAGCGGGTACCACAGTTTCGAACTGGCATACCTCGCGCAGACATACACCAATCTGCTCATCACCAAGAAGCCGTTGCATCTGCACTTCAAGCCGCATCCGACAGGATTCAAGGACCGGATTCTCCGAGTCTCGCCCGACATTCTTCCGAAGGGCAGCATCCGCATCGGCGAATGCACGATCGACGGCGATCTGTACAGCAATTACGATGCTGAAAATCTGACGGTGAAACTTCCGGAATCGGACAAGCATATTCGCGTCCGCGTCCGGATCGACCCAGTGTAAGTACGACTAACCACCTGGATGAACATGGAACTCACAATCACAGAAGAACAACACCTGGTCGTCGCCGCGCTGACCGGCGATATCGACGGAAAGACAGCGCCGGAAGCCCAGGCCCAGATTTCGGCTACAATCGTTGACGGCGTCAGACTGCTGTTGGACATGTCGGGTGTGCCGTACATGTCCAGCGCAGGATTGCGCATGCTCCTGCTGGTGTACCGGCAGACCCTCTCGAAGAAGGGGTGCGTGGTACTCGTCGGGTTGAGCACCGAACTGAAGGATACAATGGAAGCGACAGGATTCCTGGAGCATTTCCAGACATTCGATACGCCAGCCGAAGGCCGCGCGGCGCTCGCGAATTGCAACAGTTAAGCCGGGAACGTATGAAAATAGAACGCATCGATATCTATCCGACGCATTTGTACCGCGAATTCAAGTTGCGTCCGGGCAGGCCTTACCCGTTCGGCGCGACGCTTGTTCCCGGCGGCGTCAACTTCAGCGTCTTTTCAAAACACGCATCCTACTGTACGCTGGTGTTGTTTGAGAAAGGCGCGCCGCAGCCGTTCGCGGAAATCCCGTTCCGCGGATTGTTTGCGCGTCCCGACAACGGCGAACCCTTCTGGGGCGACTTCCGTCTCGGCGACGTGTTTTCCATGGTAGTGTTTGATCTCGAGTTCGAGGAAATCGAATACGGATTCAGGATGGATGCGCAGTATCCATCGGCGCCGAAAGGCGTTCCGGGTTTCCACCGGTTCGACCGGCATGCCATTCTTCTCGATCCGTACGCGAAAGCCATCGGCGGCAGGGAAGTATGGGGCGCGCAACCGAATTGGGACGATATGTACCAGCATCGCGCGCGTATCGTGCAGGACGATTTCGATTGGGAATCGGACCGGCCGTTGGAAATTCCGATGCAGGATCTGGTCATCTATGAAATGCATGTCCGCAGCTTTACGCGGCATGGTTCGTCCGGCGTTCGTTTCCCCGGTACATTTGCCGGGATCCGGGAAAAGATACCGTATCTGCGCGAGCTCGGCGTGAACTGCGTCGAGCTCATGCCGATCTACGAATTCGACGAATGGGAAAACAGCAAGCCCAGTCCCGTAACGGGCGAACCGCTCATGAATTACTGGGGCTACAGCACGGTCGGGTTCTTTGCTCCCAAGGCGGGCTATGCCGCCACCGGGAAAAGCAAGGACGGGACCATGGTTGCCGACGAGCTGAAAACGCTTGTCAAGGAATTGCACAAGAACGGAATCGAGGTCATTCTCGACGTTGTGTTCAATCATACCGCGGAGGGGAACGAATGGGGACCCACGATCAGCTTCCGGGGAATCGATAACGTCACGTATTATATGCTGACGCCGGAAGGATACTATTATAATTTCAGCGGCACGGGAAATACGCTGAACTGCAATAATCCGGTCGTGCGGAATATCGTGCTCGATTGCCTGCGGTACTGGGCGTCGGAATTTCACATCGACGGATTCCGTTTTGATTTAGCGGCGATTCTTGGCCGCGACCAGAACGGCGCGCCGATCCCGAATCCGCCGCTTCTCGAAACGCTCGCGCACGATCCCGTTCTGGCGAAGTGCAAGCTCATCGCCGAAGCATGGGATGCCGGCGGATTGTATCAAGTCGGCAGTTTTCCGGCGTACGGCCGCTGGGCGGAATGGAACGGGAAGTACCGCGATACGTTCCGCAAATTCCTGAAAGGCGAGCCGGGGCTTATCGGCGATGTTGCGCAGCGTATTCAGGGTTCGCCGGATTTGTATTCCACGCGCGGCGCGACCGCGACGATCAATTTCTTCACATGCCACGACGGGTTCACCCTCAACGATCTTGTCTCGTACAATGACAAGCACAACGAGGCGAACGGCGAAGGCGGCGGCGACGGAGCGAACGATAACAACAGCTGGAATTGCGGCTGGGAAGGCGTCACTACCGACGCCGGGGTGAATGCGCTCCGCAGAAAGCAGATGAAGAACGCCGTCGCGATGCTGATGGTCAGTCAGGGCGTACCGATGATTCTCATGGGCGATGAAGTAGGGCGGACGCAGCTCGGCAACAACAACACATATTGCCAGGATAACCTGCTGAACTGGTTCAATTGGGACGATGGAGAGCGGAACAGCGATCAATACCGGTTCTTCAAGCATTGTATCCACTTCCGCCGCCAGCACAGCGTATTCCGGAACCGTTGGCATCTGAGCAACCGCGATTACGTCGGGAGCGGCTACGCGGATATTACCTGGCACGGCACGAAAGCGTGGAACGCCGATTGGGGCGGAATGAGCCGCGTGATTGCATTCATGCTGTGCGGCAAGCACGCGCAGGGCGGAACCGAGCGCGATAACTATATTTATGTGGCGATAAACATGCACTGGGAATCGTTGCCGTTCGAACTGCCGTCGCTGCCCGATGGAATGCGCTGGCATGTGTTCGCAAATACGTCGATGCCGTCGCCGCACGATATCTGCGAACCGGGACAGGAACTACTATTGGAAGATCAACACAGCATTTTTGCCGGCGATCGATCGGTGATCATTCTCGTCGGGAAATGAGTAATTATGAGAGCGAATAGCAAGGAGATATGATATATGGCGTTTGAAGCGCATTATACATTGGAAAAGAATGTAGCAAAAATTGTATTATCGGGCGAGTTGGACGCATCGTCGGCGCCTGCGTTCAAATCGGAGGTAGAAAAGGCCGCGGCCGAACAACCGAAGGCGTTGGCGCTGATGATGAACGGACTCGACTATATGTCGAGCGCGGGAATCCGCGTGTTGATATTCGCGAAGCAACAGATGGGCGCTGCAATGCACGTGTACGCGGTCGCGCCGCAAGCGCAGATTCTTGAGACGTTGCAAATGACGGGATTGAACTATAGCATAGAAGTGCTTGAGGAATACGATCCATCAATCATCGAACAATAACCGCCGGAAGGGCGTATGGACGAAATTATAGTACCGGGGACACTCGAATCGCTTGACGAAGTGGGGGCGTTCGTGATGTCGGTTTCGGAGAAACATGGACTTGAGAAGCGTCAGGCGTACAGGCTCCGGCTCGCCGTCGACGAGATAACGACAAATATCATCACGCATGGCTATCAGGAAGCCGGATTGAGCGGCGATGTGCGCCTGGAATCGGAGTTCGACGGAACCGCGGTGATTGTGCGGATTTACGATACGGGATCGTCGTACGATCCGGGCGATTCGATGGATGTGGGCGATTTAAAGCGTCCGTTGGAGGATCGGCCGATTGGGGGGCTCGGTGTGTTCCTTTCGATCCAAAGCGTGGACAGGTTTTCGTACGAACGAAAGAACGGCGTCAACTGCCACACGTTTGTGGTCAATAAATAACCCCACAGAGTGCACAATTGCACCCCGCTATTGCGGGGTGTTCCTTTTATTGAAAATCAAGCGTTTGAGGAAAGGTCCTTCCTGCTCCGCTATTATAATACCATTGTATAAAAATAACGCCAATGTTCAAGCCTCTCCAGAAATATAACTCGTCAACCGTACCGTAGAATAAATACTGCGCACTACCGGAAGCACCAATCGTGAAGACGCCAATATTTGTTAGAGGTCTCGGTACATAGAATTTATTCTTTAATATAGCATCTTCATATACTGATACTGAATCTGATTGTGAATCAAACGTGATTGAATGAAGTCTCCAAACGTTTGCGGTTGTTGGGTTTGTAGCCTGATTATTTGAACCGTTACATATTCGAATAGAATAAGATGAAGATTGAAACCCCATAAAGTACTCTAAGTAGTTGCAACTATAACCGGTACCACGTGTAACACAAACCTTTAAATATGAATCAATAAGATACGGCCTTGCCCAGAACATCAAGCTCCAGCTACCATTCATTACAGACATGGATGGAGAGCTGGTCTGAAGGTATTGATTCTGCGTATTATCGAAGCGGACTGCCCTGCCGATAATCCCGGCTGTATCGCCGGGATTATTGTACGCGGTCAGGTGGTTGTTGCCATGTCCGTCGTACCTTGTGCCAGTGCTTTCTTCGAAACCATAATACGCGACAAGCGAATCGCGGAGGGGATTCGCGATTCGGCCGCGGAAGCTGCGGTCGGGTTGCTCGATCCTGAAACTGCGATGCAGATCAGGCTGCGCGGTTGCAATGGAAAGAAGCAACGCAAGGTTCGGAAGGAGTAGTAGCGCTTTCATCTCCGCCTCACTCAAAGACAAGTTGAACAGACGAACCAGTTTTCAAAGCACCGGTTTTTCGCTGTACAAATACGCGGTGTGTTTTCCGGCTCCATAAATACACCGCCTGCACGGGAGCGCGCCGGATCAGCAGCGTATCGACCTTATCCAGCATGGGATCGTACAACGGAAGCACCGACGATACGCCGGAAAATGAAATGTATCGAATGACCAGCGTGTCCGGATAGTACGAGCCGGTCCAGCGGACAGTGAGCAGGGTCGGCCAGGAATTTCTGACCGTATCGCTGGATGTGCGCACAGCAAAATCGACCGAGCTTTTTGCGATGTCCCGGACCTGTGAATACGCATGGACCGTGAGCATGAGCGATATAAGAATGATCCGAATCATATGTCTCCCTAGAAATGGTGTTATAAAAGCTTGATTATTTCCGTATGCGTCTCTTCGCTGTTGCCGGCAAGCGTGGCGCTTGTATTGCTCAATACTCGTATATGCACCGTTTCTCCGGCGTTCAGAGTAACCAGCGCAGTGACCATGCCGGCTGCATAGTGGTTGAACCCATTCCAGACGCTTCTGAAGATACCTCCAATGCTGTGCTGCGCAACCCCTTTGTATACCGTCAGATATATATAATTCGTATCACTCGCACGGACGGCTGCGGTAGCGCATATTAGATAGACCCCGGCGCAGCGGGCGACGAAATCGTTGTTGTTTGCGGAGTCGAATTCGTATTGACTATCGCGGGTTTCTGCATTGAACTGAATCTTGGTATCAAGGCCGGCTGTCAGAGACACATTGCCCGATCGGTACGCGCGAACGCAGGACTGCAATGGTTCGGAAATAATACCGCTTTCGTAGACGAGAAATGTGTTTGTACTTGACACGTTTGTAATGCCAGCAACAGTATTGCCGAGGCGTTTGCTCGCGCTATCGTGCAGGATAAAAAGTCTTGTGGGATCCGGCGAGGGCATTGTTGTTGAACCGATTCCAATCCGCTTGACGACGCTGACTTCGCCGGCGAAGGTCTTTTCTCCGCGTATGGACGAATCGTCGCGGTCGATGGATACGAACTTTGCCGTATCCATTTGAGCGCCGGAATTTCTGTATGCCATGGCGGTATCCGGATGAAGTCCGAAACGCTTGATTCGACCGGCGCTGCCAACCGTCATCGGTAAAATAGCCGAAAGAGAGCTATCGTGCGATAACGATGAATCGATAATCCGTTGAAGGAAGGGTTTCATTTCCGTCGTATCGAGCGACCAGGTGAGAGATGAATCCTTTGTGAGGACGATGTATGATGCGCCGCTCCAGCGTTTTGTTGGCACAGGCTGAGCGCCGCAGTGGGCGGCGAGAAGCAGTGAAAGTACGAGTGCAAGTTTCCACATAGTTGGTATACGATTATATATACATAATGATGATGCGGTTGGCGCCGGGATCCCAGTCCAGCCAGATTCGGAGCACGTATAACTCGCTACCCGGCAAAGGCTGGTATTCGCTGACATTGGAAAGGTAAGAATTGAGCACCGAATCATAGAGTTGAAGGAGCACGATAACACGTCCTCTGTTGTGAGCGAGATCAAAATAGTAGCGGTTCCCGCTTTGTATCCATGCATTCGCGCACACGAAACCGCACGGCGAAATGGACGTGACGCCGGTTATTGTTGAAGTCTGCGACTCCAACGCCGGTAGCTCAGCTTTACGCGCTTCGCGATTCGGACGGCGTCTGCTCATGGAGTAATCGAGTATTCTTTTTGCATGCACAGGGTGAAGCGCACGTCTCTGAACCTTGTTCCGTCGGCGGATGGGAACATAATATCCGGCGTATCTTCGGGTACGAGGAAACATGTGTTCGCACTCGAAGCGAATTCGCTAAATCCGTCGATCGCAGCGCCTGATGTGCAGCAATGAATGAGCGGCGCCGCGCGAAGTTTATTGATGAAGATATAGAGCGAATCGCCGTCCGGTGCACCCGGCTCGAATTGTCGGACGTCGCATTGAAATGTGACAATGAGTCGCGCAACAGCTTTGTAGAGGATCGCAAACTCGCCCATTAATTCTTTCGGGTATCCGTCAAGAGGAACGGGACGAATCCAGGTATGGCATCTACTCATAAGAATAGAATGCGACGCCGACCATGTTGCGCCGGCATCGATGCTATATTTAAGAATGACCGGACCTTCCATATTATTCTCCTGATTCGCATGTTAACACGGTCACCGCATTCAACAGATCGAACGTTTTCTCGGTTATCCACCAACGTTTGGTCTGAAAAGGTATATATTCTCCCATATGATAGGCGTCCGCCAGAACGCCGGGAACGGAAAACTGAATCCGGGATATACGTCTACGGTATATCCCAATATCGCTGTAATATGCGCCTGAAGCCGGAATATACGGACAGAAATAGTATGCCGCGCAGGCGATGGATAAGAGGCGCGCGGCGTCGGGGTGGTTATACTCTGCTGCTATGTTTTGCCCATATCCGCAGTTCCCGCTTCTTCCATCAGTGCGTACATTGATTTTGTAGATAGAATATACTTTTCCTTCGTTAGAATCAAACGCATACAACGATCGAACTACCGAGCGGTAATCGTCGCACCGTCCGGGATAAGCTCCGGCGGGGTTCGTTCTCCACTGAAAGCAATTTGGTATGCCGGCGGCGGTAAGGAAGATGTTGCGTATCGCTGTGGCTCCATCGCCGTGTGTCCCGCATCGATAATCCTCGCAACCAGGTGTGGCGATTGTCATTCCAAATAAAGCGCGCCGGGCAGGTATACGCTGAGCGGGTATATACCAGTCTGGCAATGTATTGCTTTGAAAGTGTTGAATCTCGTCATAGCAAAGGCACCGATTGCCGGCAGCGTCGAACCCGATGTAGGCGGACATACCGAATGGAATCACAATTTGCTTCAGCATCTCCAGCGCAGAACCGCAATTATATAACGATACAACGCTTTTTCCTTCCGCATCGAAAAATCCGTGCTCCTGGTGCCATGGACCGGAGGAGGTTTTAATGCCGGAAACAACGCATAACTCGTCCCAAGAAAAAGTACGATCGGAACTGCCGTCAAATGCAATGAACTCCCACGTATTGCCCGATGATACTCCACTATTGGCCTGCGCCGTAATACCGATTGAATTGGATATCGCCTGCACGATATTCCGTAGCTTGATAAACCAAAGAGACGACGGCGTATTGAATCCTTGCCACTGGTTGTCACTCTGCATGATATCGATATGGAGGAGTTGTTGACTGCGCGGAAGCCCGGCCTCGAGCCACGATAGAACAATGCCGTTTGACGCTTGAAAACTGTACGACGAATGCGGGAGAAACCTGTTGAAAAAATTGGTTGATGTCGATGTATCGTCAAGCTGAGAGAGGCAATCGACAGCGCTCACGGTGATGATCCATGTACCCGGATCGTCTCGTGAAGGCATATTAATGGCGGCATCGTCGCTGTTTAAAACGCCCTGGAAAATCGAAATCCATGGACGAAGCGACGGAGGATACGACGAATACACTTCATTCGATATATATCTGAGGCGGATATGCCATGCAGCGTGGAGAGATGATTCGTCGAAAAGTATGTTCGACATTCGAGTGACGGGATCGATAAGCCGGTTGATGCATTGAAAAGTAATATTATCGGCGCCGAATGCGCCGATCTCAGGCTCGGATACGTAGGAAATCTCGGGTATATCAATAAATATACGTTCCGATACAATCGTTGGATTGTCGAAATCGACTGTTCCGTATTGTGGTACGTCATCGGTTGCAACCCCCGACCTAGCAATCGTCTGTTTTGCAAGTTCTATCATCACGTACCCGATAACGGTTTTTCCTCCGCCTTTGATCGGTAACTCAGAAAAACGGAACGCACCGGTTGCCATCAAAGACTCCTTATGGATGAGACTGTATCATTCCGGGTCAGCGCATTGCGGAGTTCGGAGAAACCGATGCGAATATATGATGTAGTGGTTGCCGTTCGCTCCGGGCGGTATATATCGCGTACTGTATTCACGGCGGCGCCGCGGTTGACAGCTTCCGCAAAAAATGAAGGAGCTTTATCGAAAGGAATAACCGTTTCCCGGTCGTGCGCCTGTATAAGCTGATCGCCAATAACAACGCCTCCGGTATCGAGCGAGTTGATATATCCTTTCGCTCCTTCAAGTGCAAGGTATGCGGCTGCTAGTAACGGCGCGTCCTCGAGAAGGGACGCGCCGAATGTAAGTACTCCTTTCACCGCGGACTGCGCTTCTGCTGCAAGCAACAATCCCTGAATTCCGGCAATCGCCTGCGATCCAATATCCTTGAGCAATGTAGCCAGCGCATTATTCGCTTCCGATGAATTGGAAGAAGTGAAAAGCGCACCGATTCCGGTGGCGGTCGATGTCAACATATCTGAAAAATGCGATCCCTGTCGCTCGACCATCCTGAATGCATCTGACAGCTGCAGCACTTTGGTTCGCGTCTCGTCGATCGATTCGGTTTGCAAATGAACGTTTGTCGACATATTCGTTGAATCGATGCCGGCGCTCTTAGTTGATAATTCCAACGCGGCTTGAAAACTCTTTGCTGTCAGCGGTCTTGCATCTGCAAGCGTCTTTTGTTGAAGAACGTTTTCACAGGATGCGATCGTTGAATTCAGTGCAAGCGGTATCAGAGTCTCGGAAAGCGATCGAGCATAGATCGGCGCAATCCGTTCGGCCTCCGTATCGAACGCCTTGATCACGGTATTCCTGAGGTTCAGCGATGAACGATTATGTTGTCGTGAATTCATGATTGGTGCGTATTACATTGATGGCGCAATAGTATGAATAATAGATATTGCGGATATGTCCATTCGCGAAATACATGGATGTATTCGAAAGGGGATTCTGTTATACTGATTGCACAGTGTTCATAGAAGTATCGGGGCATATCCGTTGTTTGATTCTGCAGATGCATAACGTGTCCAAGTGCTAATAATATTTCGCCGATTTCTATTTGCTCTGCCGACGATTGCTCAGACAGGTAACAAAAAAATGTGCCAACGCCTCTTCCATGATTTCCGATGGACAGTCATTGTACCAGCGCTGTATTTCCGTGCTGCCCGGATAGGCAGTATCCATGCAGGAAAGAAATCGTCGCTCATCATCAAGGACATAGTTGAATATATCGATGAGTCGTATAGTATCGGAATGAACATCGATATGCATATCGTTACAGTAGTCGAGACGCATTTTCCGCCACCACGCTCTGACAGTAAGCGTGAATCTGGTAATACAACGATAAGAGACAACTACATCGCCTGTCATGCATGTTATCAGTCCATCGGAGAACGTATACACTGGTTCAGCGCAATCGCTAGACATCGTCGGTAGCCCACATTTGACCGGCTGGAATGACGATGGATGCGGTCGCAGCGATGTCGGTAGGCAGATCTACCGTCACGGCTGCCGGATTGTTGATTGTCACGATTTTCAATCCAGTCAGTTGCGCATCGCCGCCAAGTTCGTACGAAAAGGATTGCGATATTTTCCCGGTGAGGGCGTGCGCTTCTACCGCGGTTCCTAACTGCTGACCTTTAACGGCAATCAGATAGAACCGGTCTTTCGAGTTCAACGGTAGCTGACGCGTCGCTTTATCGCGCTGCATTGCGGTGGTCGATATTGTATATTGTTCTATCGTTTCTTCGTGGACGGTCATTTTGCCCCCGTCTCCCTTGTCTTTGAATTCATCGACGGACGATTCCAGCCGTGTTCCCTTCATTGTTCCCAGGCAGATCCATTGCATGCCGTCGCCCGTCGAAAGCGGCGTAAAGGTTGAATCGGTTTCCTTTACGTACAGCGTATTATCGTCCTTTGAAAAGCGTTTTATTTTGTCGCGTTGCGAGCTTACTCCAAGTGCCATTGAGAATCCCTATACAATAAATGGAATGATGCGTATGCATACGAAGAACTCGTGGTATTTGTCGACGCATTATAACAAACAATGCACAATCGCCTGAACATGCACGTCGCATTTGGTGGATAGAAGAACGGGCTCATCGATCGATTGAATGACGACCGAGTATCCATCGATCATATTCATCGTCAGCAGCATTGCGCAGAGATCGTCGATAAGACACGCAGATGTATGTCCGACCGAAGATTGATCGGCAATAACAATTCCTCTGGCGTGCACGGTTATCTCGAATTCAGATCGCTCCGCGCAATCGCTGTCGCCGGAGTGTTCGGCAGATCCGATCCAAGCGTAGATACAGACACCGCCGGCGGAAAACGATTCTAGCGATATATAGGAATCGGCGCGCTGCACACCCGTTGTTATCTGCCATCCCGCTCCGCCTGTCGCATAACGTATTTGTGCATCGCGTAGGTGCGTGAACAATTCGGATATCTTCATTATTCGTCTGTTAAATAGATGGAATACGATACCCGGACAGCGCGGTTTCCGTTGCGTGCCGGAGAGGAAGAAATGTGCGACCGGACATGCTTTGTCCGCCCAGATTTTCAGACAGAACATCGGGACGTAGTTCCAGAAACCGTTTCATTTCATAGAGGAACGATTCGAGAATGATTCCCGGAAGCTGTGAACGTTCCCATCCGCCTGTGAACGAAGCTCTCCAGTTTCGGATGCCAGCACTGAAAAAGAAGCTTCCCGTGCCTATAACGCCTCGCTTGCCGACGGTATCGAGTTCGTAGAAGTGAGTGGGAAGTTCGCGCCAACCGTATTCCGTCGAGCGGTATTCAATACGCGAACAGGCGCTGATATTGTGTACCGGAAAGCGTAGTATCCGGTTTCCGGCTCCGTCCAGTATGGTATTCGGATAGTCTGCCTGAATTAGACGGTACCCTACCATGTCATCGAACGCTCTCGATAAAATATTGATTGCCAACTCGATCTTCGAATCGTTTGCAGGGTCAGTATTACCGATATATAGCTTTACCGTTTCAACAGTACACAACGCATTATCGTTCAGCATTTCAAAACCCTACTCTATTGTTTTATCCGTATGATGTTTCCCCGGATTCGGGGGATTCGTTGTGCCGTCAATCCTGGAGCGAATTGCCCGATTTGCATTCCCGCGGTAATGATAAAACGCACTCGCGTGGCGCCCGGGGGGCGCTTAAAACAGAGATTCGATGAGACCGGATTGCGGATCGCGCCGGTATGATAGCCGGAGACGAGAGAATCCATTACGGATAATTGCTGAAACACCGCTCCGGCATTCGCTTTCGTATCATATGTACCCCATTGGATACGAATCGCTGCGTTGACGGTATCTTCGTCGGAAAAAAAGACCGCTGCATACCCGCCGGTATGATAGAGGCTATCGGTAATTCCGACCCAGGCTGTTGTGTCCATGTCTGCAATATCGAGAGCGGCAGAGGAAGAGTCGTAGACAGACGACCCTTTTGTATATACGAATTTCAACGGTATGATTTCAGCCGACGGTTGCGCGGATAGGATGACAGGTACGCAGATGAGAAGGTATAACATTCGCATTACTAATTCTCCCGGTTTCGATTTTTCGGCTATCAGGATACAACCTTTACTCGTACCAGCGCGCGGGGGCGGCGGACGACAATCATATGCCGCTCTATATGCCGGACTGCGACCTGATCGGTTTCTCCGAGATTGATGGAATCAACCGTTCCTTCCGTCAGAATTTTTACCGAAATCTGCTGCCTGTCGTAGATTGTTACATTCCGCAGGTTTCCGAATACCATGAAGTGCTCTCCGTCTGACACGCTATCCGCGCCGGGCATCGCTTCAACAAGCCGGACCGGATATCCGAGGAGCGTCGCAGATTCCGAGCCGGTTGCATTGCGGAACAGCGATCTTCCGTTGGCATCCTTCAAATTCATTATAATTTCCATGACCGAACGGTGCATAAACCATTTCGCACCGGCAAGCCGCTGGGAATGAACGGCGTACGGTATTCTGTTCAACAATGTATAATTCAATTGTTCGACGGTTCCCTGATGCTCGATGGTATTCACCAGGGGATGATGTAGGACTCCGGTGAACGGTGTTCCTGTGCCGTTGAAGACCTGGTTGTCTTCTTCATATGCAATGGCTTCGGCGGCCTCGATCCCGATCTCCTGCACCATGTCGACGATCGCGTCTGCGATGAGTTCGGAAGAAATTGGATCGCTCAGCGATGCAAGCTTTTTCGCGACGAGCACAACCTCGCTGTATTGCGGTTTTGATTTGACGATTTGCGCCGCCTCGTCGGTATAATAGGCGGTCATACCGGTGTCTCTTGTTTTAAGCGAGATGGTATTCGCCGTGGTGGGAACAACGGTGCATTCCTGACGGGCGACACCGTATTCGTTGATATACCTCGTGATTTCCGCGCTGTGTTGTGTCGCAATAAGAACGCCTCCATCCGGATCGGAACCGGTGGAAAGCCCTTTCGAAATAAGCTCCTGATGCGGAACGCCGCGGTACAATGCATGAAGAAGATCGGAATAGCCGTTCACGAGCGGTGTATACGGCAAGGGTGCGTGATTCGTCTGAGCCGGCAGAAGACGGCGGTCTGCATGAAGCCAGGGTTCCAGCGACCGATGAACGGCTTCGTCGATCATCGATTGAATAGTGTCCGGATTCTGATTGGTGGATGGAGTAGATATCGTTTGTGATTGCATAATGATCTCCCAAAGTGTGCTGTGGATCCGCCTGATGTCTCTGCAATCGCGGCTAACATCTCCAGCGATGTTTGTACTTCGAATATACTATCATATATACAAGTCCGGCGCGAAAGTCGCATTATTTTATCCTATATATGTACCGGCAATCGCCGGAGGCATTGTACGGTCACATCCAGCATCTCGATCGTCCTCCGCAGTTCGGCGATGGATGCCTGTTGTTCGTCGATACGTGCTCGCAGTGCTGCGAGCATTGTATTGCGTTCACACTCCTGCCCTTCAAGCGCTTCCCGGATACGGGGCGACTGAACAATATTCAACGCCGAAGAAACCGCATCGGGATTGGCGGGAACAGTGACGGCGCTGTATTCGAGCAGTTCCCATTGCGTGAACTGCCTCCGGAAACCGCTCCCCGCGCTTCCGTCGTTCCACTGAAGAGGAAGGAAGCCGATGGACCAGGCTTTCATGAATCCTTCATCGTACAGCCTGAACACGTCCGCGCCTTCGCGGGTATCGGCGAACCGGGTTTTGGCGAGCAATCCATTTGGTTCTGCTTTTATCCAGATATTTTTCCCGATCGGCAATCCCCATGTTATATGGTTGAGGAGAACGACAGGATTCTTCCTGTATTTATCGAGCATCGCACCTGCAGGATCGACGACTTCGCCGTAGCGGTCGATACTATTTGTCGTTATCATCCCGACTATCTCGCGTTGCGAGGGTACGACATCGCGAAGATCGAATTCGCCGGGACGTATTAATCCATTACATAGATCCATCAGCATCTCCTGAACTGTTCTCGATGATACAATCGACTTCGGCAGCGCACGATCTCACAGCGCCGATGATTCCGCCGGTCCACATTTTTTCCATGACAGAAACGATGGTATCGGTTGAACATTTCTCTGCAGGCACGCGCCCGGCAACGCCAAGAATGAAATCGTGGAGCTTGTCAAACCCGGGGACCCTGGCATTCAATAGTACTGCGACTGTGTCGCGGAACGACGTTGCACCGGTACCGCGAATATATTGCGCCGATGCATCGATGATCAGATTTCGGACGGCTAGAAGAAGACGCTCCTCTCTGTGCGGATATGACGTTGACTGCGATGGGTTAACCGCATCGCCCGAGCGCGGCAGCGGAACGCGCGACTGCTCGATGGTCGGTGTATCCCCGCCATCGACAGGTTTCCATCCGCGAAAGACGCGCTCCTCGTTGATACTTACAATGCCGTTTCTGAGCAGCATTTCCGTATCGAGCCTATCCTGTTCCCGGTCGCGAGGTACAAGCGAATCATGCGTCACGCGCAGGTCCTCCGAAAAATCGGCGGCAAGATGAAATGTGAGGGTTTCGTCCCACATACGCGCAAGCGGTTCGAGAGTATACAATGCGTAGCTGTAGTGATTCGCTTCTGCATTGGCGCGGTTGACGTCTTCGGAAATGCCGAGGACGCTTGCCGGAACGCCGTACACGGTAACGATTTCATCGCGGATCATCTTTCTTGTTTCGAGGTAATTGATTTCATGCGGCTTGATATCGAGCGCCCTGGCTTTTGCTCCCTGATGCAGAATCAACGGGACGCCCGCATTTGAACCGGTGTGATGCCGGCGAAGCTGATCCCGCAGGTCTTCGACAGTCGCAGGAAGCAGGTGTCCTTCCGCTTCGATTGCATAACGCGGCGTCGGATTGTGGGCAAGAAATGCTTTTTGATGCGCCTTGCTCGCATTGTCGATATCGACTTCGTATGCGGCGGCCATCAGCGGAGACGCGCCATAATACGGATCTGCGGGATTGGGATAGCGGAAATGGATTATGTAGGAAGGATCGATATTCCACTTTTTTGTTCCGCTGCGGTATTCATACCTGCCGATACCGCCTTGCGCCGCCGGAACAATCGTCACACATCTCGGATCGAGCGTCCATAGTTCGGCGGGAATGCCGAGCGCGTTCGGCAGCTTGACAATGTATGCGTTTCCCGTCAGATCGGCGTGCAATTGCGCCTGCCAGAGCAACTGCGTGCCGGTTTGCATCGGATTCGGTGTAACGAGCAACCGGCGCAATGGGTGGCGGCGTTCGACGTCTTCGAATTCCTCGTTCGCTGATTCGCGCTGCACGCGCCTGACGGCGGCGGCGACATCCTGAGCGCGCCGGTTCACGGCTTTATATACCCACCCGCGGAATTCCTTTATCATCAACGCCGGATCGCCCTGTGTTTCTCCCAATGAAAGGGGCGCCTGCCATTCGGAACCGGGTCGAGGCAGCGCCGCGCCCGGTTGCAGACGCCGCTGCCATCTGAACAGCTTTCCAAACAAAGCGCGAATGCCTGCGCGAACACTCTGAGGCTTCGTAGATAGTTCCTGGCGGGACGGTCTCATACAAACATTCCTGCAATCATTTTAACGATTGTCACGGCAACACCAGCCAGAACAGCCGGGTGATATTCGAAATATTGGCGCTCTGTTTTGCCTGAACGGTGATCAGATCCTTTATTACCGGCATCGTCTCGGAGCGCCAGTCTTCCAGGAAGTGAAGCCGTAATTCGTGTTCTATAACCGGTTGATTATTGCCGGCAGGGCAGGGTTTCTCTTCCATTGTTTCTCCTGTTATATAATATCGTGGATCGAAGATGCGAGTATATTCTGACCGAGAAGGGTAAGTTCGGCAAATTTATATAATCCGCTGTGCATGTCGGCGCCGTCGTCGTGAACCCCGTCCGGAAAATCGAGGTAGTGTTCAATGATTCGTTCTGCGTCTCTATTGCGTCGCGGAAACAAACACTGCCCTTTCTCAAGCGGCGCCTGCATTTGCGGAATCCTGTCCTTCTTGTAAAGGAAGGACGGAAGATTTTTTACGACGGGATATAGGGGGAGGGCAATTCCGTAGCGGGAAGCATCGCGCTGAATGAGCGGCTCGAGGAACCGTTCGGAACTGACGGCTTCGTATCCCCACAGACGGATTCCCGGATAGGCGAGATGGAGTTCGTACATACCGGCAATCATTTCGTTCACCGTCTGTTTTCGAACGCGGGCATCGAGCAGATACATACTCAACGCACCATTTTGAAGGACAAAGTCGGCGACGCCGTACGCTTTATAGTCGCTGGTCGATGAATCGCCCGCGGATGGATCGACCCATGCATAGCGCACCGCTCCTGTGGGGATATCGCCGGACGGGTAATAGAGAAACCATTCGCGGCGGAACGCATTCTCGTCGTCGTCGGGTTCCTGCTGCCATTCGGTGCGGAACGACGAAGGCGCTTCGATCCGCTTTTGTACAAGCATGGAGGTCGGATACCGGGCTGTCCAGGTGGATATCTCGCCGTCGATTGCGCCGCTGTGCGCTTCGCCCGGTTCAAGCTGCCTGAGGGCTCGGATGAGGGTTACCGACCATTGTCCGGAAATGCGGATCGTATGGACGAGCGAGCGCTTCGAAAAATAATTCGCGATATAAACAACGGACCATTGTTCGCCGACGCCCGCGCCGACGGATTGAAGAATATCGTCGTGCAAAACGCGCAGATATTTCTTGATCATTACCGGCGTCATGCGGTTGTTGTTGTCTTCGATATCTTCAATCCGAATTCGGTCGGGTCTTCTGCCTCGATGCTTCTTTCCCCGGTAGCTGCTTCGTATTCCTCCGCAAAGGATACGAACATCGTTGGCGATGAAATCTCCGCCTGTTCCCTCGACGGCTATCCTCCCAAAATCGTGCACGATACGCGGATTCGCCAGAAGTTCGGCGCGGATGGGATGGGCATATTCGGCTATGGCGATTTCCGCCGACCGGCTGACAAAGATGAAGAACGCCGCGGTCCGGAACAGGATTTCATGCATCGCATCGATGAGGCTGATATCGGTGCTTTTCCCGCAACCTCTAAAGCCGAGAAGTAGTTGCGGCGCGCAGCGCGCTTCGGCGACTAGTCTGATCGCGGACGCATATTCCGGTTCTTCTTCCCGGGCATAATGAGGGAAATATGTCCGCTTGAAATATGCCTTATTGTACCTGGCTTTTTCAACCCGCGCCGTTTTCGACTCCTGCGGCTCAACGTCTCCGAACGGAGAGACCGTCGCGGCAATGAAACCGGTAAGCTCCGCCAAACGGGCATCGAGTTGCTTCGGCGTCCAGGCGCGGATCATTTCTGCTCCCGGTCGCGTTTTGCCTGCGATACACGCAGTTGTTCAACCTTTTCCTGCCTGAACGAATCCAGGATCCTGATCAGTGCGGAAATGTTGTCGGCGCTAACGCCCAATCGATAACCTTGTTCATGTACATATTCGGCGAAATCGCCGATACCGGCGAGGATCATCTCGATACGGTATTCTCCGGTTTTAAACCGTTCGTAGGCGTTGGCAAGCGAAAGCCATGTTTTCACGTTTTCGCCTGAATAGCCATGCAGCTTGATATCGCGCAGCAGCAATTCGGCAGCCTGAGCTAGGAGTTCGCCGGTGGTGTACAGCGGCAGGCGCGGTTGCGCCTGCGGATTGCTGTGTTCATTCGGCCGTATCGCCGCGGCGTTCCCGATGCCCGGATTTCCGGATGAGCGCTCCGCGGAGGTATCCAAAGATTCTGCCGCCATTACCGAATCGGAAGGATCAGGACGACGCGCGACATCGTGACTCCGTAATACCTTGTACACCGTGCTCTTTGATCGCCGCATACGGCGCGCAATCTCCGCGGCACAGCGGACTCCTTCATCGCGGTACAGCCGCAGGATCTCGGTATGTACTGCGTTCACACGGCGTTGCATCGTGGAAGTATCCGGTGCATGGCGTTCACTGCGCCGATGCCTGTTGAAGTTGCTTGATAAACTCGCGAAGCCAGGTTCCCAGACCGCCGTAAACGGCGCCCATGATAACCCCGACCTGACCGCCGGACGAAAGATCGATGAGCAATGATAACACTGCACCGAGAACCGGCGCGAGAATCGGGGGCAACCATTTCGGAAGCACCGGGATCAGCAGTTTCCCGCCGCTGATGAGCAACGGAACAGCGATCGTGATCAGTGCCGGAAGTATCTGTTCCAGCAATGTCGGCGATGCGGCGGATTCGCCGGCAGCGAAAACGATTGCCGGCAGGAGAAAAATGAACGGGAATAGAATGCGTTTCATGGATGGGACTCCCTCATGAGTGAATGGTTGTTTGAACGATGAATCAACGCGAATCAGCGGCAAGCCAGGAAATCGCGGCTCCCACGATCCCAATCGCCAGATCGATCCACCAGGGCCGCGATTCGTACCGGACGGTCTGCACCGTATCCGTGGGCGAGACGATCCGGACTGCCCCGCGGGCAATAACAAAGCGGTCGACCGGCGGATAGCGGTATTCGAGATGCAATGTATCGTGGAACGGAACTGCAAAGACCGAGGTATCGCGCGATATCAGCGCGGTCCTCTTTACAATGGTATCTGCCCGGGCGGTGATCGTCGATATATGCGAAGCTTCGAACAAGACACTGTCCAGAAGCAATCGCAAGTCCGCGAGAGAATCGCGTAGTATCCGGTAGACAGCGGTGTCCTTCACCGGCTTGAGTTGTACGGTCACCGACCCGGGCAGGAGAATTGTATCGGCCGGCATGGATATGGTATCCGTCCGTACGATTGTAGATACGGCCGGATTCCGGATGCCGCCGCCGCATTGGGCGACGATGATGACCGCGGCGATGATGGCCACGGCAGAGATGATCAGCGGTATGACGTTTTCCCTATTCATAACGGGACGCAATATACGTCCCGCGGAAGGGTCGCGGTGTTAAAGTCGCATGTTTAATGTTTTCAGGATGAGAGCCTGGTGAGCAGCGCCGCCGCTTCGTCGTATTCGGGAACGTTGGCAAAGATCCGCTTCCCAAATGCAACTTGCACGACAAGATACATCGTCCGGAATATGACCCGGATATCGTACAGGAAGGAATGTTTCTGGATGTAGACGAGTTCGATGGCGAGCTTCATCGGCAAGATGGTATCGATGTAATCGCGCTCCGGATCGTTGACCGTAATTCCTTGCTGTTCGCGGCGGTAATCGGAAATGCTGTAATCGATACTGCCGGGGCTTGCCATTCCGGGCAGCACATCGAGGGTTTCCATCATCCACGGCGTGTAGTGCCCGGCGACGATAGCGACATCCTCCGGCCGCGGTCCCACGATGCTCATTTCTCCCTTGAATACATTGATCAATTGTGGAAGCTCGTCGATCTTCAAGGCGCGAAGCAGTTTACCGAAAGGAAACAACCGCGGATCGTGAGCGGCAGTGATCTTGCTGGCATTCCGCGGTTGCCGGACATGCATCGTCCGGAATTTGTACATCAGAAACGGAATGTTCCCTTTTCCGGCGCGGCGGGCGCGAAAGAACACGGGTCCGGGACTGGTCAGTTTGATGCCTGCAGCAGAGAGGAGAAAAAGCGGAGAGAGCAATGCAAGCGCAGAAAAGGACACTGTTATATCGAAAATGCGTTTCATTATCGGCTGTTTGATGATCGAGATTCCGTTGGAAATTACTCAGAAACCGCCATCGGAACAATGCGGGAATTATCAGACGCTGAGCCTACATTCTTGATGCCGCGTCGAATGTGTACGCCGGGATGACCTGGACCGATAGATCGCATACATACCTCTTACGTTGCAGTTGCCTGTTTTTTTTCCGATACTGATGAATCGATCAGAGTGCAATAATGAACGCGGATATCTATCTCGGTACATCTGGATGGAGTTACAAAGACTGGGAAGGCTCGGTGTATCCTGAAGGTCTGCCCTCGGCGCAATACCTGAAGGAATACGCCTGGCAGTATCCGGTTGTGGAGATCGATTCAACCTTTTACGGAATTCCCCGCAGTAGCACGGTCCAGAGATGGAAAGAGGAGACACCGGACGGATTTCTGTTCGCGCCGAAGTTCCCGCAAGTCATCACTCATGAGAAGGAGCTTCAACAGTGCGCCGGCGATGTGGAAACGTTTCTCAATACGATGTCCGGGTTGGGGGATAAGCTCGGTCCGTTGTTGCTGCAATTCCCGTACGGCTTCAAATCCGACAAAATGGAGACCCTCGCGGCCTTCCTTGAGACGCTTCCGGAAGGTTTCCGTTATGCAGTGGAAATACGTCACAAGAGCTGGCTGAACGAACAGTTTTATCAACTTCTTGAAGGCAGAAAGATTGCTCTCGCGCTGATCGATCATCCCTGGATGCCGCGCATGGAGCGTCTGACCGCCGATTTCACCTATATCCGCTGGCTCGGCGACCGCAAGCAGATCCCGGACGACTTTTCCTATACCCGGATCGACATGACGCCTTCGCTCGAAATATGGGCGGCGTTCATCCGGCAGATTCAGGAACGGATCGTTGCGGTGTACGGATTTTTCAACAATCATTACGAAGGGCACAGTCCATCGTCGTTGGCGAAGCTTCGGCGGATGCTGTCAAAATAAAAGCGGCTCGAAAGCCGCCCGTTCATCATACATATCCACACACACCACTTCCAATATGTATGATTTACACTCCAAAGTTCGTCCATGTGCAGAGAAGAGAATGCCTCCCGGTATTCAGATTCCTCAAAAACTGGGACACGACCTGCCGTTTTATTTGTATATCTATAAATATCAATAGGTTAGTATGCGAGACAAAGATAAAAAAAGAATCGCGGAGGCTCAGTTTTGATACAATTACTGTATTGTATTATGAACAAGCATCTCTAGATAAGAAATATTATGATAAAAATCAAACGGAAATAAAAGAAGCCCTTGCAGGCTCAATGCAAGGGCTTCGCCTATGAGGTAGGACATATTTAATGCGCATTCCTGCACGGACGACTGCTATCCCTTCCCCGTGCAGGTCCCCCAGCAGATCAACAAAATCACTGCAAAAATGAACTGCTTGCGCACCGTTCCCCTTATCTACCCTTATAGTGCCACGAGAACTGTTATTTGTGACAGGCCGAGAAATTTTTTTTCCTGAATGCAGCAACAGAAGGGCGGTGCTCCGAGGGATGGGAATTTACCTGGTTTTTCTCCATCTATAGTGTTTACTTTTACAACATCTATTATCGCAACAGGTTCATCATGACCAGGGTCGTAATCCGCGCTCTTGCCTGCGCCGTATTGCCGGCGCTCATGGCCGTATTTGTAGCACAATGCCAAACGTCGGTCGTGAGCAAGGATACAGCAAATATGAACACCTTTCCGATCTCTTTGGGTGTGCAAGCTATGTTTTCGCATTCGCAAGAGTATTGCTCGCCGGGCGATGGTGGAGGAGTTGGCGGACTATTGAAATTGCGAGTATTCCGGCTCGAAAACAGCGGCGAGGTGTTCTGCAGGTTTTCCGCCGGATTCAATCCCGTTGCCGGGAATGTAATGCCGGTTTTCACCGCTGTTGATTTCGTCGCGGGAATCAAACCGCTCGATCCGCTGTATTTCGTTTTCGGAATTGCCAAACTCAGGGTGAACGATACCGGCGACGACTATCATTGCAGCGAGAGCGGCGCAAGTTGTTCAATAGCGGGAATCGGCGTTGAGTATCTGCATTTCTTTGCCGAGTTCGATTATTATTTCTATCTGGACTCGGAAAACTACGATCCCCGGCATGCGGACGATGCATCCGGACGCGGTTCCTATTCAAACACCGCGTTGGGATTCAGAGTCGGTTATTACTTTTGATATTTCCGATTGTTTGACGCGATAAACGTCAGAATTCCGCCCCTTCGCGCGGTTCTTCTCCCATGAGCTGCGTAATCATCGAGCGCCTGAACCCGCTAACCGCCTTTGCGATTCTGTCGTTCTTTGCGAGACGTTCGCGCTCTATCGCGCGTTTGTAAGCGTCGTCCGCCTCCTTCAATTCCAGTTGCAGGAAAGCATACCGTTGCTCCAGTTTCTTGCGGAGCTCGTCGGGCAGTTCCAGCCAGTCCGGTTTTCCACCGTACAATTCAATGTTTTCATATTCAGCCCTTGCCGAAGACTCAGGGAGAAATTCGTCGGTTTCCGGCGGCGCCGGTTCAACCGGAAGCCACTCCGCAGTACTGTGCGTATGCAGTAAATGTGCAAACGGGGCAATAGGCAGACCGAATGCTTCCAGCTTCCGAAGCGCGAAAGGAGGAGGCAGCTTTTCCTTGGCGAAGTACTCCGCGAAGTAATTCTGCGATTTTCCTATCGCCAGAGACATCCTGCGCAGGCTGCCAAAACGCTCTTTTGCAAACGATTTTAGTAACTCGATGAGATCCATTCTATCGCTTCGAATAAAAAAGTACACAAAAATACACAAAGGTGTTGACAAACGAATCTCTGCGTATTATCTTTGCATAAGTTAGTTGAACGTCTAACAAGCATCGGAAAGTCGATTGTGATACACAGAATACTTTACTGCCAGTTTGAATCGAAACGCCGGATCGCCGTTGACAATCCGGGATACGTTGTCGATCTATCACGAATCGATCCGGTTAACGGGAAGATACGGATAAAAACGTTCAATGTAAAGTACGAAAACGGACAAAACATTTCACGCGGTTTACCAAGCAATCTGGGAGGACTCACGCGCCGTGAGATACGATTCGGCGCAATCGATGGCAGAGCGGGGAACATCCTTCTACCGGCGCATGGAGCGCCCTCCATGTTCGCACACACCACACTATCCGCACACAACGACCTACCTTCACGGGAGCCTGGGGCGTTCCGGCTGCGAAGGGAACGCAGTGCGCGCGGTACATGCCCGTTGTTCTTCTCACGCGCTTCTGCCGGAGAAGAACAGCGGGCTGAAGGATGAACAAATCCGAAGATCCACAACCTGTTCCATAATAAGGGATACGATAATGTCGAAGAATCACACATCAAGGAAGCGCGGCGCCTGGACTCCGTGCAAAGCCGATATCGAGGCGTTCAACAACGGCGCGCTGACTGCGAACGCGCGGAGGATCGAACGAGCGGTCGACGACGCCTTCGCCGCGCACAGAGTCTATCTGCGAGCGAGGAACGCGTACCGAACAAAACTGGCCGAACTTTACGCCCGCATTCTTCCCGGCGGCGGCAGCATTCGTCTTGCATCGGTCGATGGGCGGCGGCAGGTCACCTGGTCCACGCGGCGGCTGGTTCGCGGAAACGCAAACGCGGAACGCGCCAATGCCCTTATTCAGGAAGTAGCCGCGGATATACTCGGCAGAAATGCCGCGTGTGAAGACGAACGTACGCTAGCCTCATTCCTTCAGAGCGTGATACAGCGGACGCAGGGAAGAATCATTCTTACCGCGAATCTTATCGCATTCACGCGGTTAAAATTTACCGATTCGCGGCTGGTAGGCGCGCAGCAGCTTCTCAAAGATGCTTTCGATGTCTCGGAAGGCGCGACCTATGCCATGTTCGAAGTGTACGATCAACACAAAAAGAAATTTACCCGCGCGGTGTGGGACGATGAATGCAGGGGCTGGCTGCCCGGCTAGGCGTCGACAACCGTTTTTACCAAGTAGAGGGAGAATGTATGATCTCGCATAAAATACGTGGCGTTTCTGTCGGTGCGCCCTACGACGGCAGGACAGAGAGCGGATACCGCTCCGCCAAACGCTACATCTTCAGA
Source organism: uncultured Ectothiorhodospiraceae bacterium (assembly GCA_964408855.1). Lineage (GTDB taxonomy): Bacteria > Bacteroidota > Ignavibacteria > SZUA-365 > CAYPBB01. The sequence goes on along the minus strand of CAYPBB010000009.1, from coordinate 42,095 downwards.
ATCGGAGGGAAGCCGTCGTATACCAGCGATGCGGAGGCAATATTCAGTTTCCTGTTTCTCTATCTTCCGGACGGCACCATGCGCGAGCTGATAAGGTTGTTCGACGAAAAGCTTGAGACGATCTCAGCCCTGTCCGGAAAACTCGAGCAACGCGAACCGTCCGGAGACGCCTTCGCGGACGCGCTTTCCGCCTGAAGCCTGCCGGGGAATCAGACGTCTTTTTTAAGAACGAACATTGTGATATCGTCGAACTGTTTCGCTTCGCCGATGTGTCTTTGAATGTCGGCGACGATGGCGTCGAGATGCGATTTGGCGCTTGTTACCGGCGTACAGGCGAATTCCATCAGACGTTCATCCGAATAGAATGCTCCGGAGATATCGCGCGCGTCGGTTGCGCCGTCGGTAAACGCGAACAGCGTTTCGCCCGGGTTGAGCGTTGCTTCCTTGACCTTGAAGACGACTCCGGGGAACATCCCCACTGCCGGGGCGGTCGGATGGAGCCGCTCGCGCATTGTTCCGTCGGCGGCGATAATGACCGGCGGGTTGTGTCCGCCGTTGATGTAGCGGACGACGTTGGAACCGTCCTCGATAACGCAAAAGAAAATGGTCGCGAACATATTCGCCTGAATATGGTTCTTCATCAGATACTCGTTTGTCATCGCCAACGGAATGCCGGCATCCGTGGCGTCGCTGTCGAGTAGTTCGGAGAACGCGCGGATCAGACTGCGGATGAGCGCCATGAACAGCGCTGCGCCGACACCCTTGTCGCATACATCCGCAACGAGCAATCCAGTACGGTTGCCGCTTTTCATCGTGAAGACATCGTAGAAATCCCCGGCTACCTCTCGGGCTGGATAGAAACACGTAGCGACGTCCCAGCCCGGTGGAGTGGGAATCGTTGTGGGGAGAAAACTTGTCTGGATCTGTTGCCCGATCTGTAATTCCTGACGGACGGCAACGAGGGCGTCCCGGGTTTTCATGTTATCCTGAAGCTGAAGAACCTCCCGTAGCGTTTTCTTGATGGTAATTTCTAGATCGTCGAAATCGATTGGTTTCGTTACGAAATCGAATGCGCCGTTGTTCATCGCCACGCGGACATTCTTCGTATCGCCGTAGGCTGAGATTATAACGGCGCGAAGCATCGGGAATCCGTCGCCGATCTCTTTCAAGAGGGTTAAGCCGTCCATCACCGGCATATTGATATCGGAAAGTACGATATCGAAACTCGATTCCTTTAATTGTTGCAACGCAAGCGCTCCGTTCAGCGCAAACGAGAAATCGTAGTCCTTGTTCCGGATTTGCTTGAAGAAGTTTTGCTGTATCAAATACTGAAGATCCGGTTCGTCGTCGACGACAAGGATTCGTGTTGGCATAATGAATAACTCCGGTATATGCTGTTATCGAGAGTGCCCGGCAGCGTCCGCGCCGAATACTCTGTCGCGTAATTCGTCAAAATCAATTGGCTTATTCAGGTACCCATCGGCTCCGTACTCTTTCGCTTTCTTCATGTTTTCGTCGTTACCGTATGCGGTAATCATGAAGACATGCTTTTCGGGATACTCCTGCTTGATGATGCGCAATAATTCGAGACCGTTCATGCCCGGCATATTGATGTCGGACAGAATGAGCACAACTTCTGTATGGTTCGATTGAAGGTTGCGGAGCGCTTCCTCGGCGGAAAATGCGAAATCGATTTCAAGCGCGCCTTTGCGCAATTCGCGATAGAAAACCTGCTTAAATAAAAACTCGACGTCGGTTTCGTCGTCGACGACCATCATTTTCATGAGCGACCTTTCCTACTTGCGGGATAGTAACCAGATGTGCGTTCAATGAACGAGGTGCAGGTACGAGGTACGGACCGGCTCTACTGCTGTCAGCTAAAAAACGCCAAAAATGAATAATATTCGTAGAATATTCTCGACAAATTCTGCAATCTTGAACGGCGCTGCCGGCGGTGGAGCCTGACTGAGGGTACAACAAAAATCAATCGAAAGACGTTCAATTCGGCTGACAGCTTTGCGAATATGTCGAATTTATGCGTTTCCGGCGATTTGGGGAATTCATCCGGGTGAAATGCTGTTTTGCTGTTGGACGTTTACACGTAATGCACCGGTTTATCCGGATTGAGACCAGCGAGATACCCGAAGTATTTCAACAGCGGCGGTTGAGACGATACCGCGATTTCGAAGCAGCGACGCCTGAAACGGAGTACGAAGCAAGAATATTGTGGATTCAAAGACTCAGCCTGCATTGCCGGGAAGGGGATTCTGCTGGGAGATTCTATTCAATTATATGGAGGATGCGAGATAGCTATGCCGACCAAACAGTACACGAAAACGGGCAAGTCGTGTCGTGTGACGTTTCGTTTGCCTGCGGAAATCAACGCGAAAAAGGTTTTTCTCTGCGGCGATTTCAATAATTGGAATGCAAAAACCCACCAGATGAAGAAAAAGAAGGACGGAAGTTTCTACCTGACGATGTATCTGGACGCCGGGAATACGTATCATTATCGTTTCAAACTATCGGATGGAAGATGGGAAAACGATTGGGAAGCGGAAAACTACCTGAAGAATGAATTCGGCGAGGATAATTCCGTGCTTTCGACGTAAGGATAACCGTATTCGGCCGCTCGGGCATCAATAACCCGAACGGCGCTCATTCCCACGCGTGGTCGACGACTGCGAGAACAATCCTGCCGGGTGTTTCCTGCGAAAAATGGAGATTGTATTCCGGCTTGAAAACGTGTTTCCCAGTACGCCTCTCATTTGCAGGAGCGAACAAGGCCGCTTCACTACCCGTCCGCCGGATGCGAATCATCCGGCAACAATAGCGTACCGCTACCTTCCGCAACACGCACCTCGATCCAATTCGGATAGCACCTCGGACGTACCTGATCATCCTTCATTTGAACCGCCCTGCCGGATCACGGCTTACCATCCCCGGCGGCTCCTGGAAGTATGACATGCATACATTAGCTACTGTGAACAGGAAACTCGATGAATAATAACTCTGCGGAGATTCAACCGAACGGGGGAATGCCTCAGGATGGTTGGAACGGAAAATTTTTTCAACTTCTTCAAAAACATCCCGTGCTGGTGTTGGGGCTCCTGCTTTTCGCAGGGATGGCGGTGATTCTGATTCATCTCAGCCGTTTTTCGACCCAGATCAAGGAATCCATTTCCCTACAGGACGCGGAAATTTACTCCGATGCGTTGACCGAGTTCAGGCTCTTTTACGCGCGGGAAATCGTTTCCAGAGCCGAAAAAAGCGGAATGATCATCACTCACGACTATCAGCGCCGGCAGATGGCGTTACCCATCCCGGCTACGATGAGTATCGACCTCAGCAACGAGCTGAGTACCAATATCGACGGGTTGAAAATGCGCGTTTACAGCGATTACCCGTTTCCGTTCAGAAAAAACGGAGGTCCGCAGGACGAATTCGAGTCGAAAGCATTGATCGAATTACGGAAGAATCCCTCGAAGCCGCATTACAGTTTCGAGAATATTAGCGGGAAACTGACACTTCGCTACACCAAAGCCACGATTCTGGATTCGAGCTGCGTGACGTGTCATAACACGCACCCCGACTCGCCGAAACGCGATTGGAACGTCGGCGACGTGCGCGGCGCCCAGGAAGTGATTATTCCGCTCGAACGTGAAGCCGGGCTTATCCGGTCCGGGTTGATGGAGTCGTTCGGAATCATGATGACGATCACGCTCATCGGACTCGGATTCCTTGCCGTCGTTATCGGCGGCTTACGGCGGTCGCTCGCCGAAACCAACCGGCTTATGGAAGACCAGAAGGTCTTCAACCGGGAGCTTGAAGTGCAGATCGGCGAACGGTTGCGGGCTGAAGAAGACGTGCAGCGCACCCAGGCGCGGCTGCGGCATCTGCTTTCCTCGAGTCCCGCGGTGATTTACAGCAGCAAGCCGTCGAAACAATTCGAGCTTACATATATGAGCGAAAATGTGCGCAATCAGCTTGGGTACGACCCGGCGGATTTTGTAAGCGATTCCAAGTTTTGGTTCAAGAAGGTGCATCCCGATGATATGCCGGCAATCATGGCCGAACTCCCGAAAATATTCGAAACCGGCGAACTGAGCCGCGAATACCGCATGGCGAACAACAAGGGCGAATACCGGTGGATTCGCGACGACCTGAAAATGGTGCGCAATCCGGAAGGCAATGCCCTTGAAATTGTGGGTTCTGCCATCGATATCACCGATAGAAAGATGGCGGAAGAGCAACTGGCAGAGTACAACCGCACGCTCGAAGAGAAGGTCGAAGAGCGGACAAGAGAATTATTGGAAAAGAACGACGAGCTGGAAGATACCCTGGAGCAACTGAAAGAGACCCAGAATAAACTCATCATTCAGGAAAAGATGGCATCGCTTGGCGAGCTTACGGCGGGTATTGCGCACGAAATAAAGAATCCGCTTAATTTCGTCAATAACTTCGCGAAGCTTTCGCGTCGGTTTGTCGACGAACTGAACGAGGAACTGCAACCGTTGTTCGTTCATGCCGATGACGAAAAGAAAGATTACATCGAGCATCTGATGGGCAATATCTCGATGAATGTGACGAAAATCGGCGAACACGGCGAACGCGCCGATAGCATCGTACGCGGGATGCTGCTGCACTCCCGCGGCGTATCGGACGACTATCAGGAAACGGATGTCAACAGCCTGCTGAAAGAGTACATCCAGCTTGCCTATCATGGGATGCGGGCACAGGATTCCTCGTTCAATCTTACGATCGATCAGAATTTCGATGTCGAATTGCCGAAGATACATGCGGTTCCGCAGGACCTGGGGCGGGTATTTCTGAATATCGTGAATAATGCCTGCTACGCCACTAACGAACGCGCGCATAAGAATATCGCCGGGTACAGCCCGACGCTGAGCCTGACGACGAAACTTCTCGGAAATACGGTCGAAGTGCGGATCAGGGACAATGGCGGCGGCATCCCGAAGAGCATTCTGGAAAAAATCTTCCAGCCGTTTTTCACGACGAAACCGGCAGGAAAGGGCACCGGACTCGGGCTTTCCATCTGTTACGAGGTGGTCGTTCAGCAGCATAACGGCGATATCAAAGTCGACACGAAAGAAGACGACTACACCGAGTTTATCATTACCCTTCCTCTCGACGGGCGAAAGCATGCCTGATCCCGACATCGTTCATTACCAAAAAGTCCGGCATCTGCCGGACTTTTCAGATATTTACGCCACTGTTTGTCACAAATGTCCGGTCTCGTGGCACTATAAGGGTAGAAGTCAACAACGCATCATACATCCCTGTGTCAACGACTCGGTATCGCACGTCAGAAGATGGCAGCGAATCCCTCCTCCGGAGCAATGAACCCCGGAGGAGGGAACGGATGATATCCATCCGGTATCGCTTTCCGGTGCAAATCCGCATCGTCTCATCCGGCGGCAACGCGGGACAATAGCATTCCTGAGGATCAGTCAATCCCCGCACATCCTGTTGTGCGTTTTTCGTTATGCCATGCAGCTTTTCGTTTTTTTTGCTATTTTTCCGATGATCAATAATCATTCACATCCATTGAAACGCCATGGCTGAGTACCAGAAACATCTGTATATGATCGTTTTCCCCATCAATGCGCTGGTATCGTCCCAGCTTCCGCCGAAAGCCTTTGCCGCGCATTATACCTACGGCAGCAAACGGCATTTCAAGGGGAAAGTGATCTTTGCGGAACTCGATATCAATTTCCGGGATCCATATTTTCCGATCGACGAATACCTCGCCGCCACCGTTCCACACGAAGACGGAAGACCCAAGCGAACCAAATTCATTTCCTCCTACCGCGTACTGGAACATGTTCCGCTCAGCGCCATTCAAAAGCTGCATCTTGTTACCACCGACGGTCATGAAATGGAGCTCGAATCGGCGCCGTATGTCGACGATCCGGCATCCAATAAAATCCGTATCTATCAGGAAATAACCCCGCTGACGAATCTCGTCGCTTCGAAAATGGACCAGCGGACGTTCGGCAAATACATTACGCAGGAATCGAGAGGAAAGGGCGCGCCGAAGCTTTGTTTCACGCAAGTCAATCTTGACGTGGATCAATTCGTCGCCGAAAGCAAAACACGCGATTTTCTTGTTTCGCCGATTCCCGAAAATAATCCCTACCGGCTCCTCGATTGCCTGAACGAGCTTATTCAGACCCCTGAAAAGACGATCAAGACAGTCACCCTTTCATCGGCGCTGGGTGAAATTACCTACCGGCTTATCGATCATGGGTATTGGTTTTTCGACCAGAATGGCGAAATCCTGTACTTCCCGATGCCGTCGATGGCGGAGATCGAAGACAAACATTTCGATTTCTTCAGGCATATGCGGTAACCGGCGCTGCTCGCGTTTTTGTCGAACCGCAGTCCGCGAGGGCTGCGGTTTTTTCGTATAGGTCAAAACGGCATCCGGGAGAAAAATTTGACTGTTTTCGGCATTCCATTCAGCGTAATTTTCCGGTGTCATTTGTTCCAGCAACATCCAACGCCCATGAAACCGCAGACGCTTATTGTTGTACTCCTCCAATGCAGCGCCGCCTTTGCCGGCAATATCGCGGCGCATCTTCCCGAAAGTAACTACAGCGTTCCTGCTGCGGGAAAAACCGTTGAGCGGCCTGCCGCACTGCAGATTGTAGAATGGTACGGCTTCCTCCCGGACGGCATACACCATCCCGGCGGGTATGGCTTCAGGCAAATTGCGGAACATCAGGGCAGTCCGGCAGGGATGAAGGAGTTTTCATGGTGTACAATCGATCCTTTGTCCTTGCCGGACGATACTATTCGCGCACGGCAAGGGAGTACGCCAATCGCGAATGATGTACGCTTCGAAAGCGGAATGTTCAGCAATGTTTCGTATAACCGGTACCTGGGTACCCGGCTTATGCTGGGATACGAGTTCTTACGATGCATCAATTTAGTTGCGCATATTTCCGCACTTGACACCTGGTCGCGGCAACCGGGTAGCATCAAGTACGGCTTTGGATTGGGCGCGGCGGTTCCGCTGCGCCAATCCAACTGGTCGCCGTTCATGGAAGCCGGCACTGGGATGTATGGACGGTTGTTCGCAACAAGTTCATACTCTTATGTCTCTGCAGGGACGCGGTTCTATCTTGACCGCCGTTGGTTTGTCAATTCATCGCTGACCTACGGAGAGAGCTCGCGACATATTTCGGGAGGCTTTTTTTCTCCACGGATAAGCGAAAAAGCATCTCACATCGATCTGACGATCGGAATCGGAATCACCTCATTGTAACAGGAGCGGATACGTGCCGCTCATTCGTTGAGTCTGGTATTATTTATGGGAAACGATGAAAACGCTCGGTTGCATCGCATTGTTTATGGTCATCGCTTCGCCTGCGCATTCAGACGACGTGTATTTGTACTCCGGATATGTCCTCTTGAATGTGAAGGTCATCGATAGCACGGTCTCGCATTATATCATCGCGCTGGAGGATGCGAGGATCCGCATCGAGCGCGGCAGCGTGCGGTACATTGCATGGGTCGATGTTTATCCGGGGAGCAAAGTGGGATATGAACGGTATACCGAAAAGGCTCTTTCGGCCAGACAGTCGCAGGCGGTTATGAATTCTGTATCAATCGATTTCGCTTCGGTTACGCGAGGTGTTTGCGCCAACCGGGGATTCGAATCGGGAGTTGCCTGCATGGCAACGTACGATCCAGTGCTGGGCATCAAGATCGCCGCTGTATACGAATTCGCGCGCATGGTATCGTTTGGGATTCATATCATGCATTTCGAAGATTGGATGCTCGATGTGCGCAATGCCAGCGTTGGCTGGAACTTTGGACTCGCCTATCCATTCCGGGAATCGTTTTGGTCTCCTTTTATGGAGTGCGGGACAGGGGGGAAGAGCAGGGTATCGGAAACAGATCAATACGCATTTTTCTCCGCCGGTGTGCGCTGGTACGTCGAGACACGATGGTTCCTCCGCGGTGCGGTATCGATGGATATGACATCAGAAAAGATGAATGAAGGAACCGGGCCCGGCGGATCATACCAGAAACGCAAACAAATCAGCGTCGATATCGGCGTAGGTTTTTTTCCGTAGCGCATCTGCGCTAATCCCACCGTATCAGTTTTTCCGTAGCTTTACCACACATTCGATATGGTAGGTATGCGGGAACATGTCCACCGGGGTGATTTCTTCGATCCGGTAGCCAAACTCCGCGAGCAAGGCACAATCGCGCGCGCAGGTGGCTGGATTGCACGAGATGTACACAAGCCGTTCCGGCGCTACAGTGCCGATCGCTTCCACCACGGAGGCATGCATACCGGGCCTCGGCGGATCGACGATAATGACATCCGGGGCCGCGTAATCTGATTCAGGCAGGGCTTTGGCAAACTTCAGCATATCGTCGCAGATGAACGAGGCGTTTTCGATGCCGTTCAACGCGGCATTTTCATTCGCGTTTTCGATGGCGGAAGGATTCATCTCGATACCCAACACCGATTTTACCTTGCCGGCAATGTACAGCGAGATGCTGCCCGTACCGCAGTAGAAATCCCATACGGTATCGGACGGCTTCAGCGCGGCATACTCGGCGGCGATGTCGTACAGCGCTTTTGCCTGCAATGGATTGGTCTGGAAAAACGACATCGGCGATATTCTGAACCGCTTCGAACCGAGCGTTTCCTCGATCGTCCCGTTCCCGAAATACACAATTTCCTTTTCTGCAACAGCAACATTGGACTTGCTCGTGCTGATGCCGTGAACAAACGTCGTTACGCCGAACTTGGGTTGTTGTAATAGTTCCGCATATTCCCGCATCATATCGGGCGATTCCGAACATGAGAGGAAGAACACCATGCGCTCTCCGGTGTTCTTTCCTTCGCGGATGACGAGATGCCGCAGGTTGCCGGAGTGGTCGGATGTAGTGTAGGCGCGCTCTCCGTTGGCCAGGAAAAACGCGCGCGTCGCATTCAGGATGGCGTTGCTTTCCGGCGACTGCAAGCGGCAGTCCTCGACCGACAGGATACGATCGTACCGCTGCGGGATATGCAGCCCCACCGCGAACGGTTCCGTGCGCTCGACGTTGCCCATTTCTTCCTTCAACAGCCAGCGGGTTTCGCCGAAGGAGAATTCCATTTTGTTTCGGTACCAGAATATACTCTCCGACGGGGCGGTGGCGTTGATCTGAAGATTGCTGAACGCGCCGATTCGTTCGAATGCGTCGATCACATGCCGGCGTTTCCATTCCTGTTGCTGCGCGTATTCGAAGTGCTGCAGTTTGCAGCCGCCGCAGGGACCAAAATGAGGACACGGCGGGGCGATCCGGTGAGGCGACGGAGAGAGCACTTCGAGTGCCCTGGCTTCCGCGAACTGCTTTTTCTTTTTGACGATCCGCGCGCGGACTCTATCGCCAGGAAGCGCGCCGTCGATAAACACGACGAATGTATCGATTCGGGCAATTGCCTTGCCTTCAAACGCGAGCGTATCGACGTCGAGTTCAACCTCGTCGTCGCGGCGCAGTGATTCAGGATCTATCATGATACCATTTGTTGCTGTGTGGATGACGGCCGGTACCGCTGCATTCCGTTGTAGAACTCGGACAGCACGACCTTGACGACGCCCGCGACCGGAACCGCGAACAGCATTCCGAACAAACCGAACAACTGCCCTCCGATCAGGATGGCGAAGATAATGATGAGCGGATGCAGCTTGACGGTGCTTGAAATGGCAAGCGGCTGAATGATCGCGTTATCGAACAGACGGATTGCCTCGAACACAACGATAATGAGCAGAATTTGAGAGGCGTCGCCGTTACTGAAGTATGAAATGATGGAAGCAATGATCATCGCGGTTGGCGGACCAAGATAGGGGACAAGGTTTGCGCTTCCTGCAACCATACCGATCAGGACATAATTCGGGACGCCGATAGCCCACATCGTGATGGTAGTAAGCGTTCCGATAATCACCGCGTCGAGGAGGATGCCCCGCAGATAGGCGCCGATCGACCAGTCGATCTTGTGCATGATGCTCAGCGTCATCTCGAAGAACTGGTTCGGTACTATCGCGATGATCTGTTTCCGCAGTTTCCGCCCGTCCTTGATCATGAAGAATGTAGAAATCAGCAGCATCACGATGAAGATTACGATGCCGAGTACGCCGGAGGCGATGCTGACGGCATTATCGAGAATCCCGGTTATCCACTGTTCCATCCGCGCTGCCATGGAAATCTTCCGCACGCCGAAATAGCGCAGGTATTTACGCAGCCAGCGTTCGAAATCCTTGGTCGTGTCCTGCACATCGCCCAGGCTGACCTTCTCCTGAAGGTGCATGAATTGTTCGTAGATCAGCGGCCAGAGATTGTAGACCGTCAGTCCGATGCCCCCGAAGAACAGAATAAACACGATCAGCGCGGCAAGCGTCCGGTGAAGTCCCATACCTTCGAGACCGTTGACAGCCGGTCCCATTATATACGAAAAGAGGATGGAAAGAAGAATCAGCGCGACGATTTGGGGAATAATGAACACCACAATCGATGCGACGATGCCGATTGCAATGAACAGAAGGCTCAGAAGTATTTTGGTCCCGGTGGGCATCAGTTCTGGATAGTACGCTTGTTCTGCAACTCAACCAGCCGGGTATGAAGGTTTTTGTTTTCAATGGTAGCCTGATGCAGACGTTCGGCGAGGATCTTCGCCAGCTTCATGATGACCGAGATACCGATTTTCGGCTGGGTTTCCAGAAGTCCGTAGAGGTCTGGTTCGAAAAAACCGAAGACTTTCGTCTCTTTGGTCGCGACAGCTGCCGCCGACCGGGGTTTGTCGATAAACAGGGAATTCTCGCCAAAGAATTCGCCATCGGTGAGGCGGGCTATCTCGTAGTTGGTTTTTTCGAGCACGATTGAAACCTCGCCCCGCTGGATGATATACATTCCCAGACCGATTTCGTCTTCATGGAAGATATATTCGCCCTGCTGGTAGACCCGCCGGTGAAGGATGCTTTCAATCGCTTTCCGTTCTTTCCGGCTGAGTTCGTCGAACAACGGTACCCGCTGTAACAGCGTAAGAATTTCATCTTCCGATTCGGGGCGGAAGAAATACTGCCAGAGAAAGGACGAGGACATGACTGTTTTGCCGACTGCTCGTTATTCTTGTGTTCGTTGCCTGCCGCGCTTCCACATACTGCCGAGTTTACCGTCCTCGATAGTAATATCGAGAGCTTTGAGTTTGTCGCGAATCAGGTCTGCGACATCCCATAATTCTTTTTTCCGCACTTCTGCTCGGATTTCAAGAATCAGCTCCATCAGCGCGTTGAATTCTGTTTCTGTCGACGAGGTGGCCGGCGTATGGCTGAGCACTGTGTGCCCAAGAATACCGAACACATCGCCCGCTGTTTGTTTCAGGAAGTCCATCGCTTCCTTGCGCGATTCTGGCGAAAGACCGTCGTCCGATTTGAGCGCGATGTTCAATTCGCGGATGAGTTCGAAAATAACCGCGAGCCCCGAGGGGAAATTGAGGTCGTCGTCGACTGCTTCGAGGAAACGGTTGATATATGCCTGAATATCGACGGTATTCTTCCCGTCCTGCGCTCTCCGCAATGCATCGTAGGTGTCGAGCAACCGCTGAAGTCCTTTTTCCGCGGCATCCAATCCCTTTTTCGTGAAGTTGATCGGGCTGCGGTAATGCGCCTGGAGGAAGAAATACCGCATGACTTCGACCGGGTACTTTTTAATGAATTCGCGCGCGGTGACGATATTGCCGAGCGATTTCGACATCTTTTCGTTGTCGATGTTCAGGAAGCCGAAATGCATCCAGTAATTCGCGAATATCTTGCCGGTAAGGCCTTCGCTCTGCGCAATCTCGTTTTCGTGGTGCGGGAAAATCAGATCGTTCCCGCCGCCGTGAATATCGAATGTTTCACCGAGGTGCGATTGAGACATCACCGAGCATTCGATATGCCATCCGGGTCTTCCGCGTCCCCAGGGCGATTCCCACGATGGTTCCCCCTGTTTTGCCGCTTTCCAGAGCGCGAAATCGAGCGGATCGCGCTTCCGCGAATCCACTTCGACCCGTGCGCCCGACTGAAGTTCGTCCAGCTTTTTGCCGCTCAGTTTCCCATATTCGTGAAACGACGCGACCGAATAGTACACATCACCATCCACGACATATGCCATACCCTTGGCAACCAATCCCTTGATATAATTGATGATATCCCCGATCGATTCGGTTGCGCGGGGATAGGCATTCGCCGGATGCACGCCGAGTTTCTTCAGATCGAGCATGAACGCAAGCGTGTAGGTTTCGGCGATTTGCGAGGCCGGCACCTTTTGTTCGTTTGCCCGCTTGATAATTTTGTCGTCGATATCGGTGATATTCATTACGAATTTCACGGAATAGCCGCGGTATTCGAAATATCTGCGCACGATATCGGCGATAATGAACGAACGCGCGTTACCGATATGGAAATAGTCGTACACGGTGGGTCCGCAGACATACATCCGGATTTTACCGGGTTCAAGGGATTCAAAAGGTTCTACCTTACGTGTCAGCGTGTTGTAGAAGGAGATTGCCATGGTACTATCTCACTCGTTAAGAATTAGTTCTTTCGCATTCTGTAACGCAGTATCGGTAATCGTATCGCCGCTGAGCAGGCGGGCGATTTCCTTGGCGCGCTCTTCGCCTTCGATGGCGCGAACGCGCGTTATCGTGCGCTTCCCCTGCACAGATTTCTCTACTAATATATGCGATCTACCCATTCCTGCAATTTGAGGGAGGTGTGTAATCGCTAAAATCTGATGTGTTTTTGCAAGCGTATGCATCGCTTCGCCTACTTTCCGGGCAATTCCGCCGCTCACACCGACGTCGATTTCGTCGAATACCAATACAGGAATAGTATCCTTTTTCGCGAATATGGTCTTCAACGCGAGCATAATACGCGACGCTTCGCCTCCGGAAACGACCTTTGCGAGCGGTTTGACTTCTTCGCCCAGATTGGCGCTCAGGTAAAACTCCACAATGTTCCAGCCGTTCTGATCGGCGGCAACCTTGTTCCCATCGTCTATCAGGTACGAATCGCTGCCGTATGGCGCTGGCGCAACGCTAATCCTGGTGTCGAATGTGCAGTTTTTCATGCCCAGCGATGCAAGTTCTTTCTCTACCGCTTTGGCAAGTTTGCGGGAAGCGGCTATTCGTCCGGAATGGAGTTTTGCCCCGGCTGCCGACGCTGAACCGCGCCGTTCCTCCACCTCGCGCTCCAATCTGGCGAGAGTAACATCCATGGAATCGAGACCGGTGTATTCTTCGCGCAGCGCATTCCGGCGTTCGAGAATGTCAGGCAGTGACAGCCGAAGCTTCTTTTTCAACGCCGTCAGTTCCATATGACGTTGCTTCATCGCTTCCGTTTGCTGCGCGTCGAACTCGGTGGAATCCATGTAGCTGCGGATGGTTCGCGCAATTTCGTCGACGCTTGCCAGCGCCGATCCGATCTCATCCAGAAGCGGCGCAAGAGAACGATCGACCTGCACAAGGTCTTCGAGGAGTTTTCGCGTTTTACCGAGGGCGGCGGCGGCGTTTTGTTCCGATTCGTTGAGCAAATACAGAATTTCAGACGACGCGGCATTGATGCGTTCCGCGAATTCGGCGATGCGAAGCTGACGCTCGAGCTCTTCGTCTTCACCATCTTTCGGATCCACGGCGTCGATATCGCGTAACTCCTTCTCGATCGCCGTTTTCCGCTGTTCGATGGAATCGACTGTTTCGCGCGCCTTCCGCAAATCGCGGAGCGATTGATGGAATGACTCGAAGTGGAGCCGGTACCGGTTCAGTTCGTCTTCGATGTCCGCATAGGCATCCAGAATACCGAGGTGTGTATCGGGGCGGAGCAGGGATTGATGTTCGTGCTGACCGTGAATATCGACGAGAGCGTCGCCGATCGATTTCAGCGTTCCCACCTGGACGGGGGAATCGTTGACGAAGCACCGGCTTGTTCCTTTGCCGGTGATCTCACGCCTGAGAATCAACACCGGTTGCCAATCCGCGCCCGCTTCTTCGACCAGCAAGCGTAATCCGTTCAGCGATTCCGCGTCGAATTCCGCCTCAACAATACCCTTCGCCTCGCCATCGCGGATGAGCGACATGTTCGCCCGTTCTCCGAGAGCCAGGCTCAGTGCGTCAATGACGATCGATTTACCCGCGCCGGTTTCCCCGGTGATGACGGTGAGTCCCGGCTGTAACCGGACGGTAAGCCGTTCTACAAGCGCGATGTTTTGAATGGTCAGTGAGGTGAGCATTCCGTTAGAACGATAAAACGAATAAATATGATAAGCTATGAGAAATCGGCGACTCTATCAAGCCGGATTGCCGTCTGCT